>JAKSNW010000018.1 GCA_024405895.1 Paludibacteraceae bacterium | reverse complement strand
AGACCTGCACGATGTTTTCAGAAAATATTTTGTGACCGTGCAAGACCTGCACGATCGTTTTAGAAAATCTAAAAACAGCATTTCAGAGCGTGAGGTTTCATTCTGCAAGCATTGCACTGCGGGAAGTCGGGGCTGCAGCTATGGTTTGCTTAAAGACTGTAAGCAAACAAGCAAATTTCATAGTATCAGCGATTTTTTCTGAGAAACGTTTGGTGGTATAATAGATAATTGTTAACTTTGCCGCTGAAAACAAGCAGATCAATTATTCTTTATGAAACACACTAGTTTCTTTCTCAAAGCATTGTTTTTTCTCATTACTAACTCATAAAACAACTATCAGAATATGAAAAAGAAATTTTCAATTAATTTTGTTTTTGGAATTTGTTGTTTGCTGCTTATTGCTTGCGACCCTCAAACTCATTTACCAGAACCTGGTATTGATGAGTTTACGGTAGTAAAAAAGAGTTCATTTGCGAATAGTTTTATTCGTTTAGATAGCATCACTGCTGAACAATACGACCATAGCGAGTTTACAATCAGAATCAAATACCACACAAGTGACAAATATTATAATTGGTATGGCTATTGTTACGATTTCCCGATAAGCCAACAGTATAATAAAACAAGAAATGCGATTTACGAGAAAATGAATGAGCGTCACTGTGATACATCATTCAATCAATATTGTACGGCAGATTTCTTGCATCTATTCTCTTGCAGATACTATGTGTGCTTTGATATTAATACTATCGATGTCATAGGCTCTGAGGATTTTGATGAACAGCATCCGGCAGGAACTTCGCTTAATGACCTGATTCGCTTCGTTGGCATCACACCGTCACCATACATTAAAAGCGGTTATGTTGACGAATACGATTGGCAGACAGGTGTTTTGAACGAACGAATCGTCGAAAGTCTTTATGGTCAGATAGAAACCGCCAACAGTAATGTCAAATATACCCATCTTGTTGATAAGCCACTTACGGAAGTGCTGCCTGAAGACTTGATGATATTGGGCGGAGACAAAGATGTCCTGGAGAATTTGTATGTTAAAAGTTGGACCGCAGCCTTCTTGGTGTTCACGCAAAAGCCGACAAAGGGATACAAGCAGCCGCTCATCATCAAAATTACCGCCTTCGATGGTAAACAAAACGTCAAAGCCGACATTCCTGTAGAAATCACTTTCTAAAAATCTTCACCCTCATACCCCTCAGCCTCGCTCACACAGCGGGGCTGATTTTGTTTGACTCCAGAAAATGCCATTTCTCCCGTTTTCTGCTTCTGCAGCAAAAAAAACAGACGGATCTCTGTTGTGAAATCTGTCTGCTTCTGGCCGTAAAAAACCAACAATCTATCCGTTGTTTCTACTTTTCTTTTCTGTCAAATCCAATGCGTCGGAAGGAACAGTGAGTTGAAGACAAGGTAGTCGGAAGGCTAATTTTCCTTCTGTTCTGCTTCGTCTTTCTTTTCGTCGTCCTTGTTGTCGGCCTGTTTCTCCTTGTTGTACTCCGTGGCTCCGAAGCAGAGATAGGCTGAACCGAGGCATAACCAAGTGACGGCACCCGACGAGCCGTCGCTGCCTAACCAGGTGAGTGCGCTGGCCAGATACATCAGCGTGCTGGCTGTGAACCATGCCGTGCTCTTGCCGTGTTTCTTCCCTTTTTTACCGAAATAATTGCTGGCGAGCAGGGCTACTGAGAGTCCGAACATCACCCATGGCAGTGCTGCCATCACAAAGTCTTTGATTGATTCCATCGTCATTTCTTGTGTTGTTTCTATCTGTTAGACGCACGAGTCGGTGGGTTTGCTACACCAAAATGCAAAAAAATAGCACCTTTTTTCGGGTGCTATCTTTTGTTTATGGTAGTTGTTGATTCTATTCTTCTGTATTCGCTTCAGAATCATCGGCTTCCTTGTTGAAGAATTTCTCTTGGGAGAGGAAAGGCATCAGCGAAGGAACGAATTTCTTGGCTGGGGTGTAGAATCGTGACTCTGCCCACTGCTCGTTGCGCTCCGGCTTGATCACCTTGTTTACTGCGGTGAAGAGATTGAGCAACAGGCTGACTACGAGGAGAATCTTGAGTCCGCCGAGCAATCCGCCGCCGGCTTTCTCCAAAGTGCCCATCTTGACAGCACGGAAGAGGCTGCGGGCTGAGTTCATGGCGAACTTCACGCCTGCCATGGCCACAAGGAAGACCACGATGCAGGCAAATGCCTTGCCTTGAAGTGGCGATACGTTGAACGTGCTTGACATGAAGCCAGTCAGGAGTCCGCCGAAGAGTCGTACGGCAATCAAGGCAAGCACCACGCCGATGGTGGCACTCAGTTCCTTGAAGAATCCGCGGTAGAGACCTCGTACGATGCCGTAGCCTATGGGTACGATAATCAGAAAATCCAATCCTGTGAAGTGCATGGCTTATGACAATGTGCGTTTTTCTTCTACTTCTTCGAATGACTCGATGATGTCGCCCACCTTGATGTCGTTGTACTTGTCGAGGTTCAAGCCACAGTCCATACCTGCTGGTACCTCCTTGACGTCGTCTTTCATACGTTTGAGTGAGGCGAGGTCGCCAGTGTAGACCACTATGCCGTCGCGGATAAGACGAATCTTGTTGCCACGTTTGATCTTACCGTCGCGTACCAAGCAGCCTGCCACGGTGCCGACTTTCGAGATTTTGAATGTCTGGAGCACTTCGAGGGTTGCTGTAACCACCTCTTTAACCTCAGGTGAGAGCATGCCTTCCATAGCGGCTTTCACCTCCTCGATGGCATCGTAGATGATAGAGTAGAGGCGGATATCGATTTGCTCTTGCTCGGCGAGTTTGCGGGCTGCCATTGAAGGACGTACCTGGAAGCCGACGATGATGGCGTTGGAAGCGGCTGCCAAGAGGATATCTGATTCGGAGATCTGACCGACTGCCTTGTGGACGATGTTGACCTGCAACTCTGGAGTTGAGAGTTTGATGAGTGAGTCGGACAATGCCTCGATTGAACCGTCTACGTCGCCCTTGACGATGATGTTCATCTCTTGGAAGTTGCCGAGTGCGATACGACGGCCGATTTCGTCCAAGGTCAAGTGGGTTGTGGTGCGGATATCTTGTTCGCGTTGGAGTTGTTCGCGTTTGTTTGCCAACTCGCGGGCTTCGTGCTCTGCAGCAAAGACGTTGAACTTATCGCCTGCCTGAGGTGCATTGTTCAAGCCGAGGATGATGACTGGCTCGGCAGGACCGGCCTCTTTGATACGTTGGTTACGCTCGTTGAACATGGCGCGAACCTTGCCGTAGCACTTGCCTGCCAAGACAACGTCGCCAACGTGCAATGTGCCGTTTTGAACCAAGAGAGTAGCTACATAGCCACGACCTTTGTCCAAGGATGACTCGATGACAGAGCCGGTAGCCTCTTTGGTTGGGTCGGCTTTAAGGTCGAGCAACTCGGCTTCAAGCAATACCTTCTCCAAGAGTTCGTTGACACCGATACCTTTCTTGGCAGAGATGTCCTGTGACTGATATTTGCCGCCCCATTCCTCAACGAGGTAGTTCATGGCAGCAAGGCTCTCTTTTACTTTCTCTGCATTAGCACCTGGTTTATCAATCTTGTTGATGGCGAAGACGATAGGAACACCGGCGGCTGCAGCGTGGTTGATAGCCTCAACAGTCTGAGGCATGACGTCGTCGTCGGCTGCTACAATAATAATAGCGATATCGGTAACCTGAGCACCACGGGCACGCATCGCGGTAAAGGCTTCGTGACCAGGGGTGTCAAGGAAGGTAATCTGACGTCCGTCTTCAAGGGTTACGTGGTATGCACCGATGTGCTGGGTGATACCGCCTGCCTCACCGGCGATGACGTTGGATTTACGGATGTAGTCGAGCAAAGAGGTTTTACCATGGTCGACGTGACCCATGACGGTAACGATTGGTGAGCGTGGCACGAGGGCTTCTTCGTTCACCTCTTCCTCTTTGATGGCATGAACCACCTCGGCACTTACGAACTCGGTCTGGAAACCGAACTCTTCGGCTACGATGTTGATGGTCTCTGCGTTAAGGCGTTGGTTGATGGAAACCACAAGACCCATGGCGAAGCAGGTGCCGATGATTTCGTTCACGCTCTTCTTCATCATGGTGGCAAGTTCGTTGGCTGTTACGAACTCGGTAATCTTCAAAATCTTTGATTCTGCCAATTCCTGACCGAACTGCTCTTGCTGCTGCTCGCGGATGTTTTGGCGTTTTTCACGACGGTGTGAAGCACCTTTCTTGTTGATTTCTTTATTGTTGGTCAGGTTGTTGAGTGCCTCTTTTACCTTCTTGGACATATCCTCGTCGGTTGGGGCATTGTTGGCAGCATTACGATTGTTGCCTTTGTTGTTTGGTTTACCGGCGTTCTTGTTGTTACGCTGAGCATCCTTGCCATTGTTGTTGCCGTTGTTGCCTTGGTTCTTGTTTTGGTTGACAACAGCATTGATGTCTACTTTTGTATGGCCTATACGTTCGCGTTTTTTCTTGCCTTCACCGTTGTTGTTCTGACCATTGTTGTTATTAGGCTTGCCTTGCTGATTAGGCTTGTTCTCCTTATTGTTAGGATTGTTGTTAGGCTTGCCGTTCTTGTCTTTCTTGTTCTTTTCGTGTTTCTGCTTTGGAGGGCGAGTGGATGGGTTGATTTCATCGAGTTGAATCTTACCAATCACTTTTGGACCTGTGATGAGCGGAGCAGATGTTGTGGTTGTGGCGGCTGTTGTTGCAGTCTGTTCCACTGGAGTAATCTTCACGGCTGTCTGTTGCTGGGCAGCTACGACAACCGGTTTCATTGGCTGTGGCTTTTCGGCTGCTGGTTTGGCAGCTTCTTTTACTGCTGGCTTCTCAACAGGCTTCTCTTGCTTTTTAGGCTGAGGCTCGGACTGTTTCTTTTCTTCTTTTTTCTTAGGAGCAGCTGGCGCTGGTTCAACAACTTTCGGTTCTTCTTTCTTTGGAGTAGGCTGGGTGGCTTTCGGTTCTTCTTTGGCTGGCTGAGGTTTCTCTTCGGCTTTTGGCTGAGGCATTTCCTCTTTCTTTGGTTCTTCTTTTTTAGGCTCGGCTACAGGTTCTGCAGCTGGAGTCTCTGCCTTTGCAGCAGGTTCTTTTTCTTCGGCTTTTTCTGCTTTGGCGGCAGGAACAGCTTTCTCTTTCTTTGGTGCTGCTTTTGGCTCTTCTTTTTTCTCGTAGCCAGGGGCAGTTACAACAGAGCTGGTGTCCTTGCTCTTACGTTCGTTTGACAATGCCTCACTCTGTTTCTTGAGGTCTTTGTCTTTGCCGAATTGTGTGTTGAGCAGTTCTTCCTGTTCAGCTGTGAGTTTTACGCTGTCGTTCTCACTCAATTCAATGCCTTTTTTACGCAAAAATTCGCGTGCTGTGTCTGTACTGATATTGAGTTCTTGTACCAAATTCGCTAATCTATATGCCATTACTTACTCCTTTGTTTGTTGTTAATCGTTTGTTGTTGATAGTCCTAAAAATGCCCGAAAGAATAGATGATTATTCGCTGAATTCCTCGCTGAGGATGCGATAAATATCGTCTACAGTTTCTTCTTCGAAGTCGACGTTTCTAAGCAGTTCTTCTTTGCTGGTGTTGAGCACTTCTTTTGCTGTGTTGTAGCCAGCTTGTTTGAGCATGTCAATTACCCAGCTGTCGATTTCGTCTGAGAACTCGTCGAGATAGATATCATCGCCGTCGGTGAGTTCGTCTTCCTCACGGTATACATCGATGGTATAGCCAGAGAGCATGCTGGCAAGTTTGATGTTGTTGCCGTTCTTGCCGATAGCAAGGGAGATGTCCTCTTGTTTCATGTAAACATCGGCGCGTTTGTTTTCGTTGTCAAGACCGATAGAACTGATTTTTGCTGGGCTCAATGCGCGTGAGATAAGGAGGCTCACGTTGTTGGTCCAGTTGATTACGTCGATGCTCTCGTTGCGGAGTTCGCGAACGATGCCGCTGATACGTGCACCTTTCACGCCTACGCATGCACCTACTGGATCGATACGGTCGTCGTAGCTTTCTACAGCCACTTTGGCACGTTCGCCTGGTACACGAACCACTTTCTTGATGGTGATGAGTCCGTCTTTGATTTCAGGAACTTCCAATTCGAAGAGACGCTCAAGGAAGAGTGGTGAAGTACGTGAGAGATAGATTTTTGGGTTGTTGTTTTGGTTGTCCACTTTTACAACAACAGCACGTACATAATCTTCTTTGTGGTAGAAGTCGGAAGGAATCTGTTCTGCTTTTGGGAGAAGGAGTTCGTTGCCTTCGTCGTCAAGCATGAGCACTTCTTTCTTCCACATTTGATATACGGTGCCTTTGACGATTTGTCCAACCATCTCACTGTATTTCTCGTAGAGAGTATCTTTTTGAACGTCCAATACTTTTGAAGCAAGCATTTGACGGAGGTTGAGTACGGCGCGACGGCTGAAAGAACTGAATTCTACTTGTTCTGTTACTTCCTCGCCTACTTCGTAGTCTTCCTGGATTTTTTGTGCCTCTGACAATGGAATCTCGAGGTTAGGATCGGTTACTTTGTCCTCTTCTACCACGATGCGGTTACGCCAGATTTGTACGTCACCTTTGTCAGGGTTGATAACGATTTTATAGTTTTTGTCGGAACCGTATGTCTTGGTGATGACGTTGCGGAACGATTCCTCCATGATGCTCATCAGGGTCTTGCGGTCGATGTTCTTTGATTCTTTGAACTCGGCAAATGTGCTGATGAGGTTAGCGCTTTCTGTTTTAGCCATAGCTGTGTATCTTTGAAGATTACTTTTTTATTCGTTTGTTGGTTTAGATTTCAATCATGCGGCAGGTGCTTTTCACGTCGCCATAGGCAAAGGTGAAGTCCTGTTTCTGCAAGGTCTTACGTTTTGCACCTTCCAGTTTGACCATCATTTCCACTTCAATGGTGAAGTGCTCATTGTTGGCTTCTTTCATGATGCCTTTGAGTTTCTTGCCCTCTTTGGTAACTACTTCCACCTTTTCGCCCACTACGTTTTCATATTGTTTGACGATTTTGAATGGGGTGGTGAGGCCTGTTGAGCCCACTTCGAGGTCGTAGTTGTCGAGTTCCTCGCCGTAATGCGCTTGCAGACTGCGGTTGATTTCGGCGCAGAGTTCCATATCGAGACCCTCTTTGGAGTCGAGCTCGATGGTGATGGCGTTGCTGGCGCTAATCTCCACTGTTACAATGAATGCGTCGCGGTCGGCGATGCTCTTTTCTACCAATTGGGTAAGTTCGGATGTTGAAATCATTGTGATAAAAGTAAATTAAGAGAGGGGAACTTTCGTCCCCCTCTAATCGACTGCAAAAGTACTAATTATTTTCTAATTCTCAATACTTTTGCGGCATTTTTTTGTTGTCCGTCTTGTTGTGTGGTGTTATTTGTTGAAAAAGTCGGGCGTGGTTTGCCATTTGGAGATGTCAATTCGATAGATTCCTACACCACAAGTGTCGCCTTTTGTTCCTTGGATTTTGTGGTTTTCCAAGTCGACTTTGCCACAGCACTGTGGGTCTCCATTACTATTGGAATAGGCGTACATGATGGTTTCTTTTGGGGTGCAGTGGCTTTCGTCGGTAAACTCTGTGACAATGGACACTGCGTCGGTATAAGATTCTCCCTTTCCTGTAATAATGACAAAGTCGATAGTGATATTGATGTAGTTGCCCTGGCCTGGGAGATACCATAGCGAATTGATGCCAAGTGAGTGTTTGTCAACAAGGTGCTTTTCGCTCATGAAGGTTGTTGCGTAATCAAGAAGAAGTGGCATGTCAACGGCAATTTTGATGCTTTTCGGCATTGGTTGCTCTGGATTTAATGGCTCTATTACCCTTTGGCAAGTATTGCAATTGCACATAATGTCAATAGGACGTTCTGTTATGTTGTCCCATTTGTAATTTGCAATACAGGGGGTGATTTTGTCGGGGCAGGCTCCTTTGCAATAGATACGAAAACCTGGTTCGGGAAGCGCATTGGCTTGTTGAGGGTTGCTTGCAACGGCGCAAGATGCGATGCATAGCAGCATCGTTACTACGAATGATTTGTAGTTCATAAAAATTTTAGTTTTAGTTGTTTGTAGATGATTATTATAGTTTTGCAAAAGTATATGTTTTTGGGGGACTTACCAAATTTTGTAGAAAAAAAAGAGGATGCCGAAAATCGACATCCTCTCGAGATATTTTGTTGAGGTTATTTTTCGCCCCAAGTGTGGAAGTTCTTGAGGTCTTCAAGCAGTGCTTTTACAGCAGCCTCAAGTTGTTCGTCAACGCCTTCTGCCATTTTTTCTGGTGTGTTGCGTACTTTGATGTCTGGCTCGAGTTGTGTGTTCTCGAGGTAGTTGCCTTGTTCGGTGCGATAACCGATAACTGGTAAACCGAAGTAGAGGGTTGGGTCTTGCAAGGTTTCCCAGGTAACACTACTCATGGTGCCAGGAACAGGCATGCCGACAATCTTGCCCATCTTCTTGTAGTTGTAAACCCATGGTGTGCCGTGAGCGTTGCTGTAGTTGGCTTCGCAGACGAGCATGATAGATGGCTTGTTGTAACGGCGTGAAGGCATTACACATGATACAGTGTCGCGGATTACCTGCTCGAGATATTTCTCGCCGCTAAAGAGGGTCTCGATGTCTTCGTGCAGACGGCCACCTCCGTTGAAACGGGTGTCGATAACGATACCTTCTTTCATATTGTATTTACCGAGAATGTCTGCATAGACATCACGATAGCTTGCGTCGGCCATGCTGCGGATGTGAACGTAGCCGAGTTTGCCGCCTGAGAGTTTCTCTACCATTTCGGCATTATGTTTTACCCAACGTTGATAGAGCAGTTCGTTCTGGGCGCTCTTGCTGATTGGCTTGATAATCTCGTCCCATTTCTGACCACCGCGGCTGATGCTTACGAGCACCATCTTGCCTACTTTCTTGTTAAGCAATGCGTAGTAGTCTTTGTCGGCTTCGATTTCCACACCATCAATTTTCTCGATGACGTCGCCGGCTTTCACTTTTGAGTGCTTATTGTCGAACGGACCATCTTTGAGCACTTCGGTGATCTTGATGCCCTTGCCTGTGTAGCTCATGTCAAGCAATACACCGAGTTGTGCGGTCACGTCGCCATTGGCAACGCTTGTTCCGGTGTAGCCAGAACCAGAGTGTGATACGTTGAGTTCGCCGAGAATTTCTGAGAGAAGTTCAGAGAAGTCGTAGTTGTTGTTGATATGTTCAAGGAATGGCTCGTAGTCGCGACGGATGAGGTCCATGTCGGCGCCGTTGTGGTCGCGGCGGAAGAGACGCTTGTTCTCTTGGAGGAACACGTGGTTGAACATATACTCACGTTCAGCAGCACGGTCGAGTTCCATGGTTGCGTCGTATTGGATTGGGGTAGCAGAACCTTTGGTATCAATCTTCTGGATGCTTCCGTTGGCTGTCAGGAACATGGCATCGCCTTTCTTGGTCATGAGGATATTGCTGCCGCCATTGCTGCCGAGTTTCTTGAGAATCTTGGTGCCGCCTTCGCGGGTGTTGAGTTCCCAGAGGTCGTAACCTTTTTCAAATGCACTGAGGAAATAGAGTTTCTCGCCGTCGTTTGAAAGAGCGATGCCGCTGAGGTTGGATGACATTGGGGTGAGGCGGCTGACACGTTCTTCAAGACGTTCGGTGTCAACCTCAACGCCTTTTGACTCCTTGGTCTCTTCCTTCTTTTCGTCTTTTCCTTTCTTGTCGTCTTTCTTCTTGTCGTTGCTCTCGTTAGCTTTGGCTGCTTTCTTCATGGCCTCTTCTTCTTCCTTAACGCGTTGGTATTCCTCTTTTGAAAGATGGAATTTATCGTAGGCGTCTTGGTTCATGAAGGCGATGAATACGTCTTCCTGTGAACCCCATGAAGCATGTGAACGCATGCCGAGGCGGTTGGATTGGAAGATGATGGCGTTGCCGTCGAGCACCCATTGTGGGTTGGTGGTGATATAACCGTCGTTGGTGATATTGTGGATCTTGTGATCCTTGCCGTCGGCAGAGATGATGCCAACGTCAGAATATGGTTCGCGGCGGTTGCTGATGAGTGTGATGGCAAACCATTTGCCGTCAGGCGACCACTGGTAATCCATGGTCCACTCGTCGGTGCCGTAATGTTGTGTGCCATCGGTGATTTGACGTACAGCCTTGGTTGCCAAGTTCATTACCTTAAGGTAGCGGCGTTGTTCAATGAACGCAATCTCCTTGCCGTCTGGTGAGAACTCTGCGTTGGTGCGTTCGATGTGGTCTTTGAAGAGAGGCTCTTCCTTGACAAGGGTCGCATAGGCGAAGTTCTTCTCCTCGCTGCGCTCCATGGTTGCCATGTAGAGTGCAAAGAAACCGTCGCGCTCTGAGGTGTAGACGAGTTTCTTACCGTCAGGTGAGAAGGTTGGCTGGAGTTCGGCTTCGGCAGTATGGGTGATTTGCTTGGTTGTGGCGTATTCGTCGGTAGTCACAAAGATTTCACCGCGAACCACGAAAGCAATCTGCTTGCCGTCAGGGGTGATTCGCAGTTGAGATGCACGGCCGAATGAACCGCGTTGTGGGGTGTTGTCTTGGTCGTTTACCAATTCAATGTTTACTTTCTTTGGTTGACCGTTAGGCATTTGGGTGTAAATCTCGCCCATGTAGTTATAACAAACGGTACCAT
Source organism: Paludibacteraceae bacterium (assembly GCA_024405895.1). GTDB lineage: Bacteria > Bacteroidota > Bacteroidia > Bacteroidales > Paludibacteraceae > HGM05398. The sequence continues at coordinate 24,093 of JAKSNW010000018.1, read as the reverse complement.
TGTTGGCAACGGAAAGGAAACGAACTGGGTGGTTCTTGAAATTGGTGATAGCCACAGCTTTTTCTGCGTTGTCAACAGAAGCACGGTAGACATTGAATGTGCCGCCGTTGCGTTCGCTGAGGAATACCATATCTTTGGTGCCGGCAATGAAACGTGCATCGCGGTCTTCACCAACGTTGGTGGTGATTTGGCGGTGTGTACCTTTCTTGGCATCATAGTAGAAAATGTCGCGAGCTACGGAAGAAACCTGGTGCTTACGCCAGATGTTCTCACTGCCTGTGCGGTTGGTGTAGAGGAATGATTTGCCGTCTGCAGCAAGACTCATGGAGCAAACGGTGGCAGGTGTAACCTGTACTGGGCGACCACCTTCCACAGGAACAGAGTAGAGCTCTGTCATCCAACCAGAAGGGAATTGCACATAGGCAAAGTCTTTCTGGATATAAGCTGTGAAATAGATGGCTTTGTCGTCGGCAGAGAAAGCCATAGGTGTTTCTGCAGCGGAGTTGTAGGTGACACGTTTGGCTACACCGCCTTGAGCAGGCACTGTGTAGACGTCGAAGTTGCCGTTGCGGTCGGACGCAAAAGCAATGGTCTTGCCGTCGTTACTCCAAACAGGATTGAAATCGTAGGCGCTGTTGGTGGTGAGCTGCCGAGCTGTGCCGCCTTGGGCGTTTACCACGTAGATGTCGCCTTTGTAACTGAATGCAATGCGGTCGCCTTGTGGTGAGATGGTGTTGTAACGCATCCACAGAGGTGAGGCTTGCAACATAGTCAATGCGCTGAGGCAAAGAACTATAAGTGAAGCGATTTTTTTCATATTATCGTTGTGTTTAATATTTGCTGAATCCGATTACCCATTGGGGTATATGGAGCACAAAGATAGCAAAAATTTTCGAATACTATAGTTTATATAGTATGGAGGATGCGATTCGGACAAAAAGTGCTATCTTTGCATTGTCAAAAACTCAGCATCTGCAAGATGGAAAAAAGAAAGAAAGTATTTGTTAGTGGTTGCTATGACATGTTGCACAGCGGTCACGTGGCATTCTTCAAGGAGGCATCGCAATACGGTGACCTCTATGTAGGTATCGGTTCCGATCAGACCATTCTTGGCTATAAGGGCCGACTGCCGGTTTATTCGGAAACCGAACGTCTCTATATGGTTAAGGCCATTCGTTACGTTACTGATGCCTATATCAATACCAATAGCGGAATCATGGACTTTGTGGACATCGTAGACCGTGTGGTAAAACCAGACATCTTTGTGGTGAACGAAGACGGTGCTTCCGATGTAAAAGCTGAGTTCTGCCGAGAGCGTGGCATTGAGTATGTGGTGCTTCAGCGACTGCCAGACACAGGTCTTAAGGCTCGCTCTACCACGGCATTGCGTAAGGAAACGTCGCAGTTGCCAACACGTCTCGACTTGGCTGGTACTTGGATTGACCAACCTTATGTCTCATGCTATGCACCAGGCTGGGCTTTGACAATTTCGCTCGAACCGAGTTTCCCGATAGAGGAGCGCTGCGGCCTTTCTACCTCTACCCGTAATATGATGAAGAAGATATGGCCTGTGCAGCTGCCTTCTTTCAATCCTGAAATGATTGCGAAGCTGGCATTCTGCTTCGAAAACGATCCGTCGAAACGTGAAGGACATATTTCTGGCGCTCAGGACGCTTTGGGTATCTGTATGCCAGGACTCTGTCGTCACTATTATAATAATGCATTCTGGCCGGAACGTCTTGAATCTTGTCATGACGAAACGGTTTTGCGATGGTTGGAGCATCATTTCTGCATGGTGAAAATGTTTCCAAGACGTGCAGGCCTTGACGTGACCTTGAACAAAAACATCACTAAGGAGGGTGTGGAACGATTGGCAGATGCTGCCGACGGATGCTGGTATGCTATCATTGCCCGCAATCTGCCCGACTTTGCCAAATATTTCAAAGCCTCGTTCGATGCTCAGGTGGCTATGTTCCCTGCCATGATGCAGCCTGGTGTGGAGAATTATATCCGCAAATATGCCGATGAGGCTTTGGCATGGAAAATGGCTGGTGCCGGTGGTGGAGGCTATCTTGCTCTCGTGGTTGACGACCTCTCTGCCTTTATGGCTAAACATCCTGAGGCTATCAAGTTGAATATCCGTAGAAAAGGTATGTAATATGAAACGCTATTGTCAGATTCTCAATCTCAAAGACGACCCGAAACTCATAGAGCAATATTGTGAGGCACATGCTCATGTGTGGCCTGAAATTCAGCAAGGTATCCGTAGTGTCGGCATCCTTGATATGCAGATTTTCCGCAAGGGAACAACGCTCTTTATGATTTGCGATACGGTGGATGATTTTGATTGGGTAAAGGATAATGCCCGTTTGGCAACGTTGCCACGCCAGGCTGAATGGGAAGCCTATGTAGCGCAGTTTCAGGGCTGTGACCCTAATGTACCTTCAACGGAGAAGTGGCAATTGATGGAGAAGATTTTTGAGTTGGATAAGAAATAATCTTATTGATATGTCGATGTTCAAAACCAAACAAGGCGTAAACTATATAGCTCCGTTTTTTCTGGTGGCATCATTGTTTTTGCTTTGGGGTGTAGCCCATAGCATACTCGATGTGCTTAACAAACACTTTCAGACGGTGTTGGAGATATCGAAGGCACAGTCGGGATTGGTCCAAACCATGGTTTATGGCGGCTATTTCCTTATGGCTTTGCCTGCCGGCTGGATAATCCGCAAGTGGGGCTACCGTCGTGGTATCATCGTGGGATTGACGCTGTTTGCCATCGGTGCTTTTCTGTTTATTCCTGGTAGCAGGCTGATGTCGTTCCCGTTTTTCCTATTCTCTCTTTTTGTGATAGGATGCGGTTTGACCTGTCTGGAAACATCGTCAAATCCTTACGTCTCCATCATGGGCGACTCTGCCGATGCGTCAAGACGATTGAATCTCGCTCAGTCATTCAATGGCTTAGGTTGGATTGTCGGCCCACTGCTTGGTGGCTTGCTGATTTTTGGCGAAGACAGCAACCTGGCACTTCCTTATGCGTTGATTGGCTGCGTGGTGGCTGTCTTGGCTGTGGTTTTTGTCTTTGTGAAACTGCCGGAGATTTCTGTGGAAAAACAAGCGGATGTGGCTGATACGCAGTCTGGAATGCTTTGGCGTAATGGTTTGTTTCTTTTTGGCATATTGACCTTGATGCTCTATGTGGCAGCTCAGACTGGTATCAATAGTTTCTTTATCAATTTCGTTTTGGAAAGTTTGCCAGACATGACACCTCGAATGGCTGCTGTCTTGCTGTCATTTGGCGGTATGGCATTGTTTATGCTCGGTCGTCTGTTGGGTACTGCAGTGATGAGTCGTGTGGCTCCTGCCAAACTGCTGATAATATGCGCACTTGGCGCAGTAGCTTGCATGCTGGCTGTGATTGCCAATCATGGCATTTTCTCTGTTGTTGCCCTCTGTCTATGCTTTTTCTTTGAGAGTGTGATGTTTCCAACCATTTTCTCGCAAAGCATTGTTTTGGCGGGAGAGCATACGGCATTGGCTTCTTCGCTGCTGACCATGTCGATTGTGGGAGGTGCCATTGCTCCTGTCGTTATGGGTAGGATTGGTGAGAACAGTATCAGTTTTGGCTTTGTGCTACCATTGTGCTGCTTTGTTTTCGTGCTGGTCTTTGGTTGCCTGCTTCATAAACGTAGTCACAAGTAATAATTGTGTTTTCCATAGTGTCAACTTGCTGCAAGGCTTAGAGTTGACAAAAGGAATTCGCCGGTCTTTAGCTACTGGTGTCAAGTGGATTTCTAAAATCGGATGGTCCGAGTGTGGAAATCCACTTTGTTTTTCTTGAACGTATAGCCCTAAAGGGTGATACTGATTGGCTGTTGATAGTTGGTTGGTAAATCCGGTTCCTGAAGTATAGCAGCTTTCATTCTGCTGTTACGATTGTGTACTACGGTTTGATAGTCTCTGTTTTGCTGATGAAAATGGCAAAAACCGTTTTGTATTTTGTTGTTATATTGTCTGCTTGTTCCAAACCGTTCGTTGGGCTAATGTGCTGAAGAAAAAATCGTTGCCGTTGTTCCGTGTCTTTCTATAAAACAATCTGGTAGGCTGATTCCTTGAAGTGATGATGAAAAAAAGAGGCAAACCGTAGAACGGCTTGCCTCTGTGGTTATCAACAAACTCTTCTGATTAGAGAAGATAGTGTGAGCTGATTGATTGGTTGTTGTAAACGCTTTGGATAGCGTCAGCAAACATCCCTGCGATAGAGATAACGCGGATTTTTGGGCATTTTGCGGTATCGCATGGAATTGAGTCTGTGCAGATGAGTTCCTCAAGTTCTGAAGCATTGAGGTTCTCATAAGCTTTGCCAGAAAGAACTGGGTGTGTAACGATAGCGCGAACGCTCTTTGCGCCGTTTTCTTTCATCAGGTTAGCTGCTTTGCAGAGTGTTCCTGCGGTATCAGCCATATCGTCGATGATGACAACATCTTTGCCTTTTACATCACCGATGATACGCATGTCGCTAACGACGTTAGCTTTTTCGCGGGTCTTGTGGCAAAGTACCAGTGGAGCCTCGAGGTGCTTAGCATAGGTGCTGGCACGTTTTGAACCGCCAACGTCTGGTGAAGCGATTACGAGGTCTTTCAGTTTGAGGCTACGGATGAATGGAACGAATACTGATGAAGCGTAGAGATGGTCAACAGGAACGTTGAAGAAACCTTGAATCTGATCAGCATGGAGGTCCATGGTGATGATGCGGTCAACACCTGCAGCACTCAAAAGGTCTGCCATCAGTTTTGCGCCGATAGAAACACGTGGTTTGTCTTTGCGGTCCTGACGAGCCCAACCGAAATAAGGAATTACTGCAATGATTTTGTAGGCTGAAGCACGTTTTGCTGCGTCAATCATCAAAAGCAGTTCCATGAGGTTGTCTGCATTTGGACATGTTGATTGAACGATATAAACGTAGCGGCCGCGAACGGTCTCGTTGTACCATACGGCAAATTCGCCATCAGAGAACTGTTGGGTGGTAGAGTTGCCGAGGTTTGTGTTGAGATGTTCGCAAATCTTGTCGGCCAGATACTTACTCTTTCTTCCCGTGAAAATTTTGTATGGAAGTTCTGTTGCCATGTTTGTGTGTGTTTGTTTGGGAGTACTTTTTTGTTTTGCACTGCAAAGGTACGGCTTTTCGTTGGTTTATGGCGTATGTTTTAGGGGTTAAAATAGCATTACTGTTGTTCATTTCGTTTCAAGAGGAGCAAAATGTTCCATTTTCAGCCTATTGCCCAATTGCAATTTCTTTATTAATTATAGTATTGTTCAAAGAAGATAAAAATTGTTGCTTGTTATTCCGAGTATTTGTGTTATCTTTGCAAGTCCAACAATAGGCTTTGGGTAATTATCTATGAAGTTTAGATATCTCCTTTATTTATTGATGGTTGTGAGTCTTTGCTCGTGTGTTTCGCGCAGCAATTACAACTATTTGCAGAAACGTAGTTCGCTTCCGCAGTATGATAGTGTGCCTTTTTCTGAGTACACGATGCAACGGGGCGACTATCTGGATGTTCGCGTGAGCTCAATGGTTGAGTCGGACGAACAGCTTTTTAACAACGGTCGTCGACAGATCCGTCTCAATGGCGATAATGCACATTCACGTCTCTATCTTTATCTTGTTGAAGAAGACGGAACAATCAATTTCCCTTATGTAGGCTCTGTACCTGTGCTGGGTAAGACATTGCGTGAGGTTAAGGCAACCCTTGAGGATGCTTTGAAGGATATGATGAATACGTTTACGGTGGATGTTCGTCTTGCCAATGGAACGTTCTCAATAATAGGGGAGAGCGGTGCCGGCAGATATACTATTCCTAAGGAACAACTGAATATCTTCCAGGCGCTTGCCATGAGTGGCGACCTCTCGGATTATTCCGACCGCACAAAAATAAAACTGATTCGCCAGACCGTCAACGGCACGGTAGTCAAGGAGTTTGACTTGCGTAGCGAATCAATCATCAATTCGGAGTATTATTATATTCAACCGAATGATGTGATATATGTGCAATTCTCTAATGCTAAGTATTTTGGAGTGCGTCACATCACCGGTTTGATATCCACAGTGCTTTCCACCGTTTCGCTTGGAATGTTGGTGTGGGGATTAGTTGAACGCTTTAGATAACCCCACGGAAATGATGAAGAACTCAAGATTACATATATTATATATAGTATGCTACTGCATTGTTGTTACAGTGGTGTGCTCCGGCTGTTATTCACGACGCGCCAATGGCTACCTGCAAGACCGTAGCGGCTTGCCTGTTTATGAACAGGGCGTGTACCAGGAATACAAACTTCGTCCTTACGATGAATTGGTGATTCGTGTGATAAGCAGTAATAAAGATGTGATGTCGTTGTTCCCTACGATGGATAATGGTGGTAATAATAATTCCGCAAATACCTTTACTTACACAATCTATCCTGACGGAACGGCAGATCTTCCTCATCTCTCTCATGTCAATCTGGCGGGCAAGACACTTCGTGAGGCTGAAAGATACGTGGAAGAACAACTTAAGGGCTTTGCTGATGATATTCGCGTGAAACTGGCACTCAATACCAGCACTTACTGCGTGATAGGTAGTGCAAAACGTGGTTATTATCCTATTTACAAAGAGCGACTGACTATCTTCCAAGCCTTGGCAGCTTCGGGCGATATAAGCGAGTATGGCGATTTCTCGAATGTGAAAATTATTCGTGAAACACCACACGGAACAGAAATCAAAGAGTTTGATATCCGAACGCTCTCAATTCTCGATTCTGAATACTACTATGTTTATCCTAACGATATTATCTATGTAGATCTCTCTGCTAAACGATTCTGGGCAGCATCGTCCTATTCGAATATCATTGGCATGATATCTTCGTCTGTAGGCTTTGTGGCCACGATGACCAACCTCATCTTGCAGGTAAAACAGAGAGCAGGAGCAGAAAAATAATAAACTCATTGTCGAACTATTCATACAATGGAAGAAAATCAAACAAATAAATACGTGCAAGGCGAAGTTTTCACCGAGGAAAGCTCCTCGTTTGATATTATGATGTGGGTGGCGCGTTTCGTCCACTATTGGTATCTTTTCGTGCTTGCCGTGTTGGTGGCATTGTCATTGGCTTATCTTAAGAACCGCAAATGGTTGCCTACTTATATGAGTGAAACCAAAGTGATGGTTTCTAACTCTCAGAATTCGCGTGACTATGCTTTTATGCAGGGCTTTGCCTCAGCCAGCTACTCGAACAACAGCGACGTGCTCCTCATGCTCAAGAGCTATGAGATGATGCGTAAGACTGTGCAACAGATGCCGAAGCTGCAAATCGACTTTTTCCAGATGGGCCGCTTCCGTCAACGCTCGCTTTATGAAAATCCTCCTGTAAGTATGGAGGTACTTAGCATTAGCGGCTCTGCTTATAGCTATATATTCAAATTTGAGGGAAAATCGAAGGATAAGTTCCGTATTACAGCTCTTCGGGATAAAGATGAGGTTTTCTCTTTGGATGGAAATTATGGTGTTCCTGTCGGTAATGAGGTGTTCTCTGTGAAAGTTGAACCTATCTACACCGACTTGAAAGACCGCACATTTGGTTTCCGTTTCCGCACGGAAGAGTCTTTGGTCAGCGAGTTTGCAGGTCGACTGAATGCGAGCTACGTAACTGACCGTTCTTCAGTTATCAGCATTTCGCTCGTAAGTAACGATATTAAACGTGACCAGGACTTCTTGAATACGTTGGATACTATGTTCCTTGCTGATAACCTCGAGGAGAAAAACCGTGAGGCGGTAAGAACTATTGAGTTTATCGACGATCAGTTGCTTTATCTTGGCGACTCACTTGCCGTTGCTGAGAATAGCATGCGTAACTATCGTGTGTCAAATAATATCTTGGATATCAACTCTTATTCTCAGGAACTGATTACCAAGACAAATTCACTTGATCAGAAACGTCTGGAACTTGATAATAAGGATAAGTATTTCCGTTACCTCTCCGACTATTTGTCACATGGAACTGAGGATGAGAATGCACTGGTTGCACCTTCAAGTCTTGGCGTGGCAGATCCTACGTTGCTTTCTTTGGTTGGACAGTATAATACTGTTCAGACAAAACGTATGGAGGTTGGTCCTAAAAACCCGAACTACGAAGTTTACACAAAACAAATGGCTCACCTCCGTCAGTCTTTGTTGGAGGTCTTGAATAATGTTAAGCAGGTATATCGTCTTGAACGCAACAGCTTCAACTCAGAGGTCGCTAAGCTGAACCTTGCGATGAGTCAGTTGCCAGAGAAACAGCAACGCATGATCAGTTACGAGCGTCAGTATAAAATCAACGACTCGTACTATACCTTCCTGCTGCAAAAACGTTTCGAATCACAGATTCGTAAGGTCTCCAATACAACCGACTACCGTATCCTTCAGGAAGCACGTGTTCTGTCGATGACAAACGGCGGCAACAAATCGAAGGTTTACCTGATGTTCCTTTTGATTGGCTTGTTGATTCCTACGGCATTTGTAATCTTGAAGGAATTCCTCTCCTTTACCGTCAAAACATCGGCTGATGTGGAGCGTTGCTGCAACTTCCCTGTCCTTGGTGAAGTTCAACACCAGCAAACCGGCCGCAAGACCATTGCAGCCATTCACTATCCTAATTCGGTGTTCTTGGAGTCATTGCGTACGTTGCGTACCCGTATTGAGTTTATCTTGAAACGTAAGGCTCCAATGATGATTACGATTACTTCTGCAGAGTCTGGTGATGGTAAGAGTTTCTTCTCCGCGAACTTTGCCGCTACTTATGGCTTGATGAACAAGAATACCTTGCTTATTGACTTTGACCTTCGTAAGCCGAGTCAACGTGCCCTGCTCGGTTTCTCCTATCAGGAAAGAGGCTCTGTGGACTATATGATAGGTAATTGCTCGCTTGATGACGTAATCATGAAGAATACGGAATTCGGCTTCGATTTCCTCCCTGTAGGTACCATTCCTCCTGATCCTGCTGAGTTGATTCGCTCTCAGGCTTGCGTGGATATGTTGCAGGAACTCAAAAAACGATACAACTATATTATTATAGATACAAGTCCTCTTGGTCTCGTGCCAGATGCCTATGCGTTGATGCCTATCTCTGATATCAACCTCTTAGTGGTTCGTAGTACTAAGACCAGTATGTCTGGATTCAAATCGTTCACAAAACAATTGATGAAGGATTGTGTGAGCGATCTTCATGTCGTTGTCAACGATGTGAACCAACGTAAACTGTCTGGTTATGGCTACGGCTATGGTTATGGCTACGGTTACGGCTATGGTTACGGAAATTATGGCGGTTCTCACAATTATTACACCGATGATGATGTGGAAGAAAGCCGTCTGAATAAGATTAGAAGGGCACTTTTCCAGAGTAGACGCAAGAAGGGTTGATTTGTAACTATCTGAAATAAGTGTATTTGTGCGTAAAAATTGGAGAAAATCAACTTTCGGGACTAAAAAATTTGGCTGTGAAAGAGAAATGATGTACCTTTGCGCACTCAAAATGTGAAATGTAAAACGTAAAAAGATATATAGTCAAATGTCTAAAATTTGTCAGATTACAGGTAAGAAGGCGCTTGGTGGATGCAACGTCTCACACTCAAAACGTCACACAAGACGCACATTTGATGTGAATTTGTTCTACAAGAAATTCTACTATGTAGAAGAAGATTGCTGGATCATGCTTCGCATTTCAGCTGCAGGTTTGCGCACCATCAACAAGAAAGGTCTTGACGCAGCAATAAAAGATGCTATCGCTAAAGGATACCTTAACATCAACGATATCAAAGTTATTGCGTAATTAGTAGGAGGAAAGAATAATGTCTAAGAAACAAAAAGACGCACGCGTACAAGTTATCTTGGAATGCACTGAGCACAAAGACAGCGGCATGCCAGGTACATCACGCTACATTACGATGAAGAATCGTAAAAACACTCCAGGTCGTTTGGAGTTGAAGAAGTATAACCCTATCCTGAAAAGGGTTACAGTACATAGAGAAATTAAATAAAAATACATAGACCATGGCTAAGAAAGTAGTTGCTACCTTGCAAAAAGGTGAAGGACGTGGCTTCTCTAAAGTTATCAAAATGGTGAAGTCACCAAAAACCGGCGCCTATGTTTTTCAGGAAGAAATGATTCAGAATGAAAAAGTAAAGGATTACTTCGCAAAATAAGTATATCCTTCCTAACAAAATAGGCGTAAACGCTCCCTTGTAACCAAAATTTTGGCTCAAGGGAGCGTTTGCTATGCTCTACATCAAGAAAAAAGTGTACCTTTGTGTCGCATTGATTTCCAAAGAATTTCGTAATGGGTTTATTCAACAAATGGTTCTCCAAGGAGAAAAAAGAGGTCCTGGATCAAGGCCTTGAAAAGACAAAACGTAGCGTTTTTGAGAAGATTTCACACGCTATCGTTGGTAAGTCGAAGGTAGATGATGAAGTGCTTGATAATCTTGAGGAAGCACTCGTTAGTTCGGATGTTGGCGTTGATACTACTGTACGTATCATAGAACGTATCGAACAGCGCGTGGAAAGAGACAAGTATGTCAGCACATCAGAACTTTTTACTATCCTGAAAGAAGAAATTGCCGCACTGCTTGCAGAAACAGAAACCGGAAAATTTGTCGCTTTCGGCGACGAATTGCCAACAAGACCGTATGTAATCTTGGTGGTCGGCGTCAATGGTGTGGGCAAAACCACTACGATTGGTAAACTGGCTTATCAGTATAAGCAGGCAGGCAAGAAGGTTTATCTTGGTGCTGCTGATACGTTCCGTGCAGCTGCTGTCGATCAGCTCTGTATTTGGGGTGAACGTGTTGGTGTACCTGTAGTGAAGCAGCAGATGGGTGCTGACCCTGCCTCTGTGGCATACGATACTTTGGCTTCTGCCAAGGCTAACGATGCCGATGTTGTTATTATTGATACTGCTGGTCGTCTGCATAACAAGGTTAACTTGATGAACGAGTTGTCGAAAATCTCTACCGTACTCGGCCGCTTGTCTCCATCAGCTCCAGATGAAGTTCTTTTGGTGTTGGATGGCTCTACAGGTCAGAATGCTTACGAGCAGGCTAAGCAGTTCAGCAAAGTAACCCGTATCACTTCGTTGGCTGTGACCAAACTTGACGGCACGGCCAAGGGTGGCGTCGTTATCGGTATTTCTGATCAATTCAAGATTCCGGTTCGTTATATCGGACTTGGCGAACAGATGACTGATTTGCAGCCATTTGATAAATTTGAGTTTGTAGAATCGTTGCTTCCTGATAATTTGAAAGATTGAAAAAGAACGAAGTAGACATAATCACACTGGGATGTTCCAAGAATCTTGTTGATTCGGAGCATCTCATGATGCAATTGAAAAGCTGCGGTTATACCGTGAAGCATGATCCACGTCGTGTGGAAGGAGAAATCGTGGTGGTCAACACCTGCGGATTTATTGGTGACGCCAAGGAAGAGTCTGTAAATGCGATTCTCGAACTTGTGGAAGAGAAGAAACAGGGTCGAATAGGCAAACTGTATGTTATGGGTTGCCTGTCGGAACGTTACCGCGCAGATTTGGAAAAAGAGTTGCCGGAGGTTGATGGCTACTATGGTAAATTCAGTTGGCAAAACCTCTTGGCAGACCTCGGTAAGGCCTTTAACAACGACTTGGTATCACAGCGCGTTATCACTACGCCTAAGCACTATGCCTACGTTAAGATTTCTGAGGGATGTAATCGCCATTGCTCATATTGCGCCATCCCTTTAATGACGGGTGCTCATCAGTCTCAAACGATGGAGGATCTTGTGGAGGAGGTGAGTTCTCTTGCTGCCAAAGGTGTCAAAGAGATTCAACTGATTGCTCAGGATCTGACTTATTATGGTCGTGATATCTATGGCGAGTCGAAACTGGCGGAGCTGGTGCGTCGTATAGCTGCTATTGATGGTATTGAATGGATTCGTCTGCATTATGCCTATCCTTATCAATTCCCTAAAGATATCCTCGATGTTATGCGTGAAGAGCCTAAAGTCTGCGCTTATCTCGATATGGCGCTTCAGCATATCAGCACGCACATGTTGACACAGATGCGTCGACATATAACTTCTGAAGAGACTTATGCTCTTTTGCAGGAAATTCGTGAAAAAGTACCTGGCATTCATCTGCGTACTACATTGATGGTAGGACATCCGGGTGAAACGGAACAGGACTTCGAGGAATTGAAAGCATTTGTTCGCAAGGCTCGTTTCGAAAGAATGGGCGCATTTGCCTACTCTCATGAAGAGGGTACGTATGCTTATAAACATTATGAGGACGAGATTCCGCAGTATATCAAGATGCAACGATTGGATGAAATCATGCGTATTCAAGAAGGTATTGCCGCAGACATCAATGATGAAAAAGTTGGCAAAACCATGCGTGTGATTATCGATCGTAAGGAGGCTGAATATTATGTTGGCCGCACAGAGTTTGATTCGCCAGAGGTTGACAACGAAGTGCTGATTCCTCGTAAGAACGGAGCCTTGAAACTCGGTGAATTCTATCAAGTGAAAATCACGGAAGCAGATACATTTGACCTCTACGGTGAAGTGGTCTGCGACAAATAATACATTATTATAATATGAATAACAAAGAGTTGGTTGTGGCGCTTGCCGAAAAGATGGCAGTTACTCAGAAAGAGGCTGCTGCGCTTTTGGGCGTCTATGTAGAAGAAGCTCAAAAGGTGTTGACTGTTGAACAGCCAGTGGCGTTTCTTAATGCCGGAAACTTTGAGGTAAAGGTGCGTGAACAACGACTCTCTGTTAATCCAAAGACAAAAAAGCGCCTGCTGGTTCCGCCTAAGATGGTGCTTAATTTTGTTCCTACAACCGTGCTGAAGTCTAAAATCAAACAACTTGGACAAGATGAGTGAGAAAATCAATAGCAAAGAACTGGCGAAGTTGATGGCGTCTCACCTAGGTGTGTCATTGCAGGCTTCGAATGCTTTCTTGGAAGCTTTTCAAGATGTTTTTGAAGAGGCATTGCTTCGCGACAAGGTTGTTAAAATAAATGGTGTCGGTACGTTTAAGTTGGTTTGGCATGCACCACGTAAGAGTGTGAATGTGCGAACTGGCGATGAGATGGAAATTGCCGGTCACTATAAAATATCCTTTCTTCCGGATGGTGATTGGAATACTAAGGTTAACGAGCCGATGGCTCATCTGGAAGCTGTAGAATTGCCTGGTGAAGGCGATGTTATCACGGTTCCGACAGATACCGTTGAGGATATTGATTCGGAAATGCCTCTTGAAGAAAACGGTGGCAAGGCGGATGACTATGTTCTTCCTATGGAACACCTGAATGAACAGGTTACCGAGGTGAAATCTCTGCTTGCAGGTATTATGGGCGATAGCGCAAATATGACCAGTGAACCTGATGAATCTTCTGAAGTGGCTGAAGTACAAGAATCAATCGAAGAGAATGCAGTCGAAGAGGATTCTGTAGCAGAAGAAACTATCGAAATCAATATCCCTCAAATAAAAGAAGTTACTGATTTGGTTTCTGAGATACAGGCTGTTCCAGAAGTTGAATCGAATGTAGAGCCAAATCAGGAACAAACTGTTGATGATGTTTCCGACGAATTGTCAGAAGAGTCGGAAGTGGTTGAGGTCTTGCCGGAAGCTCAACAGGAAGAGCCTGTTGTCGAAACGGTGGCTGAAGAGCAGATGGAAGAAACAGAAGCAGAAGATGATTCTGTTAAAGAAGAACCTCAGGTTCCAAAGGAGCAAGATAATGAGCCTCAAGAACCAACGAAACATAAAACTTGCGTTTGGCCGTGGTTAGTTGGTGTCTTGTGTCTGCTTGTTGTCGCTGGCTTGGGATATTATTTCTACAATACATATTATACTGGTGACAATAACGTGCAGGAAAATCTTATAGCTGAAGAGTCGGTTGAACCGGTCGATTCACTTGTGAATGTCGCAGAGGAAACTGTAGAAGAAGTTGTTTATGACTCAACCTATTACTTCCCGCCAGAAACAGGCTATGAAGCATACGACATTCCTCGTAAATATACCGACTATATTGCCTATCGTACAGTAACATCGGAGGATAGACTTGTGACGCTTGCGCTGCAGTACTATGGTCATAAGTTCTTCTGGGTTTATATCTATGAAGCAAACCGCGATGTCTTGTCACATCCGGATAAACTTACGGTCGGACAACAACTGAAAATTCCGCAAATAGATACGTCGCTAATTGATACTGGCAACTCTGAATTGATGGAGTATGTTAAAAAATTAGGCGATGTATATGTGGGTAAATAGTTAAAGGCGATGCTGTGAGCATCGCCTTTGTTTGTTAAATTAGTGCTAAAAGTAAAAAAATAGCACTTTGCTATTGCGTAGTTTAACAAAATAAATTATCTTTGCAATGTCATTGACAGGTTCTGTAGTGGCATAATAAATCACGAAAAAATAATTTCAATATACTATGAATCAAACGATTGATATTCATGAATTGAACGAACGCATCGAGAAAAATAGTGCGTTTGTAGATACCCTTGTGATGGGAATGAACCAAATGATTGTTGGACAAAAGCATTTGGTTGAATCGTTGTTGGTTGGTTTGCTTGCCGATGGACATATCCTCTTGGAAGGTGTTCCTGGTTTGGCTAAGACTATGGCCATCAAAACATTGGCACAATTAGTTGAGGCTGATTTCCGTCGCATTCAGTTTACTCCAGACCTTCTTCCTGCTGATGTAATCGGTACATTGATTTATAGTCAGAAGCGCGAAGAATTCAGCATCAAAAAAGGTCCTGTATTTGCTAATTTTGTGCTTGCCGACGAAATTAACCGTGCTCCTGCAAAGGTGCAGAGCGCATTGCTTGAGGCTATGCAAGAGCGTCAAGTAACCATTGGTGAGGAGACATTCAAACTTCCAACTCCTTTCCTTGTGTTGGCTACTCAGAACCCAATTGAACAGGAAGGTACTTATCCTCTTCCTGAAGCTCAGGTTGACCGTTTCATGATGAAAGTGGTTATCGGTTATCCAAAGAAAGAAGAAGAACAGCGTATCCTTCGTCAGAATATCTCTGCTACAGAGAACACCGTTCGTCCGGTGCTTAAATTGGAAGAGATTGAAAAAGCCCGTCAGATTGTTCGCGAGGTTTACCTTGATGAGAAGATCGAACGCTATATCGTTGACATCGTGTTCGCTACTCGTAACCCAGAGGATTACAACCTCAAGAATCTCAAAAATATGATCTCATTTGGTGCTTCTCCACGTGCTTCTATCAATATGGCACTTGCAGCCCGTGCATACGCATTCATCAAACGTCGTGGCTTTGTAATTCCAGAAGACGTGCGTGCCGTTGCTCCTGACGTGCTTCGCCACCGTATCGGTCTGAGCTATGAGGCTGAGGCTAATAACGTGACAGCCGATGAGATTGTCAATGAAATCATCAACGCTGTAGAAGTACCTTAATTTTGCTCGATTATAGTTGTTTGCATTGAACTATGGAAGCAAATGAACTATTAAAAAAAGTTCGTCAGATTGAGATTAAGACCAAGGGCCTTTCTCGTGACATTTTTGCCGGTGAGTATCATTCGGCCTTCAAGGGTCGTGGTATGACCTTTGCGGAAGTGCGCGAGTATCAGTATGGCGACGATGTCCGTTCTATCGACTGGAACGTCACTGCTCGTCTGCAGAAACCTTATGTCAAGGTCTTTGAGGAGGAGCGTGAACAAACAGTCATGCTGTTGGTGGACGTCTCACGCAGTAACGTCTTCGCTTCGCACAACCAACTGAAACGTGACGTCATCACTGAGATTGCTGCCACTTTGGCATTCTCTGCCATTCAGAACAACGATAAAATCGGCATCATCTTTTTCTCCGATAGAGTAGAGAAACTTATCCCGCCTCAAAAAGGTAAGAAGCATATCCTATATATCATTCGTGAGTTGCTGGAGTTTCAGCCTGAAGGCAAGGGTACAGATATTGACCAAGCCTTGCGTTACATGACCAATGCAATCAAGAAACGCTGTACGGCGTTCTTGTTGTCCGACTTCCTTACTGATATCAGCTACGAGGATTCGGCTGTCATTGCCAAACGTAAGCACGACCTTATTGCAATACATCTCTATGATGAACGCGACAAGGAAATCCCAGATGTGGGATTGATGAAATTGCGTGATGCTGAGACTGGCGAGACGAAATGGGTGGATACCAGCAGTCAGAAAGTAAGAATGATGTATAGCGACTATGTCGTACAGAAATACCTTGCCCTGCAGAAAGTTGTTGCCAAGTCTGGTATGGACTTCGTATCAATAGAAACCCAGCAAGACTATGTGAAATCTCTGCTCCAACTGTTCCGTAGTAGAGGTGCAAAAAGATAGAATCAGCTATGAACAAGATAAAATTAGTTTTATTGACACTGATGCTGATGACGGCATCGTTCATCGTCGCCCAGACCCCTTCGGTAAAGGCAGAGATCGACTCAACGGTGTTGCTGATTGGCGAGCAGGCTCGTCTAACCTACAAAGTATTCAACAGCAAAGGCACCATCATTCCGCCTGTATTTGCTGATACCATCATTACCGACCTTGAAATCGTTGACCGCTCCATTGATACTGTTGCGATTGATGGTGTCGTTGAGGTGGATTATAGCTTCATAGTTACAGCTTTTGATTCTGCACTCTTCTATATCCCAGAGATGCCGTTCGTTCTTGATGGCGACACTTTCTTGAGCAATGCATTATCATTGAAAGTGATGACCATCCCGGTGGATACCACGGAGATGGCAATCACAGATATCAAACCAATAGAAAAAGCCCCTTTCAACTGGAAAGAATGGGCCTTGTATGCCTTGATTCTCCTCTTGATTGGTTTGGCAGCATGGTTAGGCTTCGTGTTCTACAAACGCTGGAAGAATCGTCCTGCTGAAGGCGAAGAAGAAGTGAAAGAAGAACAGCGTGCTCCTGCTGACGAAGAGGCACTTGCTGCTTTGCAACTCTTGGCTAAGGAAGACTTGCTGATGCGTGGACAGTATAAAATCTATCAGACACGTCTGGTGGATGTGCTGCGTGTCTTCATTGAGCGTACCTTTGAGGTTCCTACCATGGAAAGAACCTCTGATGAGATTCTCTCCTCTCTCAACCAACTGAAGAAAAAATCTGCTGACACATACGATGATCTCCGACAGATACTGTCGCTTGCCGACTTGGTGAAGTTTGCTAAATACAACCCTCCTGTCGATGAACATCAGCAATCGATGTCGAAAGCAGAAGACTTTGTTCGTGAGGCTACTGCATGGAAACATCAGCAAGATGCCCAGATGTCTGAAACTGAAAAACAGAAATAAGTATGAGCTTCAGCAATCCCGAATATTTGTGGCTTCTTCTCTTGCTTGTACCAGCCGTTTGTTGGTACATCTATTCTCATCGTGAGGCAGAAGCAGACCTTCAGGTTTCCACGCTGGGTGCTTTCACAAACCAGGCAAGTTCCAGTTGGAAATCCCTACTTCGTCATCTATTGTTTGTGTTGCGAATGTTGACATTGGCTTGCGTCATCGTTGCAATTGCCCGTCCGCAACTCAATAACTCATATCACTCAGAAACCACTGAAGGCATCGATATCGTCATGGCACTTGACGTGTCAGGCACCATGCTCTCTCGCGACCTTCGTCCAGATCGTCTTCAGGCAGCCAAGAAAGTAGGCATTGAGTTTGCCTCAAGCCGTCCTAACGACAACATCGGTCTTGTGGTTTTTGCAGGCGAAAGCTTTACGCAATGTCCGCTTACCGGTGACCACGCCGCCTTGGTCAACCTGTTCAACAGCATTGAATACGGTATGATTGAAGACGGAACAGCCATCGGCCTTGGCCTTGCCAACAGTATCAACCGCATCAAAGACAGCCAGGCAAAATCCAAAGTCATTATCCTTTTGACTGACGGTACCAACAATGCCGGTGACGTTGACCCTATCACAGCCGCAGAAATCGCCCAAACAATGGGTATTCGCGTGTATACCATTGGTGTGGGTACACGTGGCGTGGCTCCTACCCCTGTATATGATAACTTCGGTAATATTCACTACGTAGACCGCCCGGTTGACATTGATGAGCAGACACTTAAACAGATTGCTTCGCTTACAGACGGTAAATACTTCCGTGCCACCGATGCCAACAAACTGAAGGCCATCTATGAGGAAATTGACCAAATGGAGAAAACCAAACTGCATGTCAACGAATACAGCAAGAAGGATGAGAAATACCTTCCTTGGGCATTGGCTGCATTGCTTTTCTTTGTGGCTGAAATCCTGTTGAGAAACACCGTATTACGTCGTTTGCCTGAATAATAATCGAACGAATTATGTTTAGATTTGCCAACCCACATTTACTATATGCACTCGCGTTAGTGCCGCTGCTTATTCTGCTGTTCTTCTACGGCAAATACAGTCAGCGTAAGCGCTTGCAAAAGTTTGGTGACCCTGAGATTCTGCGTCAACTCATGCCAGATTTCTCGAAGAGCCGCTCTTACGTTAAGTTTTTCCTTCAGATGCTGGCGCTCTCGCTTCTGATTCTTGCAGCTGCACGTCCACAATACGGCGTCAAGCAGGAGACGAACATTCGCGAAGGTGTGGAAGCGATGATCGCCCTTGATGTCTCCAATTCCATGTTGGCACAGGATGTGTCGCCTAACAGATTGGAGAATTCCAAATTGATGATATCAAAGATGATAGACAAAATGGCCGACGACAAAGTGGGACTGGTGGTGTTTGCAGGCGATGCCTTCATCCAACTGCCTATCACCTCCGACAATGTCTCTGCCAAGATGTTCCTCTCAAATATCTCCACCAACACCGTACCACGTCCTGGCACTGCTATTGGTTCTGCCATTGAGTTGTGCGTCAGTTCGTTTGGTAGCGAGAAGAGTAGTGCTGGCCGCACCATCATTCTGATTACCGACGGCGAGAACCACGAAGACAATGCTGTTGAGGCTGCCAAGATGGCTGCCGAAAACGGTGTCACCGTCAACGTGGTCGGATTGGGTAAAACGGAAGGCGCACTCATCCCGATTGAAGGAACCAGCAATTTCTGGCGAGACAAAGACGGTGAGGTCGTTATCACCAAACTCAACGAGGAGATGTGTAAGAACATTGCTGCTGCCGGCAAAGGCATCTATGTGCATGCAGACAATAGCAACTCTGCACTTAGAGCCATCAACAACCAGATTGAGTCAATGCAGAAAGGCGAACTGGAGGTTCAGTCGTATTCACAGTACGAAGACCACTTCTTCATCTTCCTCTGGCTTGCCATGTTTGTCTTGTTCATTGAATATTTCGTTTTGGGACGCCAGAACCACTGGCTTCGCAAAATCAACCTTTTCAAGGAGGAACGCAAATGAAACCGTGTTATTCATTAATCATAATGCTCCTTCTCATATCACTTTCGCTCAGTGCACAACAGGAAGCCAAGGATGTGAGACATGGCAACCGCCTCTACAATAAAGATGAGTATGTGGATGCTGAGGTAGAGTATCGTCGCGGCTTGGAAAAGAACGACAAATCGTTTGCCAGCAGCTACAATCTGGGCAACTCGTTGTTCCGTCAGGAGAAATACGAGGAAGCTGCCAAGCAATACAGTCATGCGCTCTCGTTGGCTGGCGATGACAAGAAACGTAAGGCTTCATGCCTTCATAACATGGGTAACTCGTTGCTTAAGGCTGGTCAGTTGGAACAATGTATCGCCGCCTACAAACAGGCTCTGCGCAATAATCCAACCGACAATGATACCCGCTATAATCTGGCTTTTGCACAGGCACTGCTCCAAAAACAACAGCAGCAGCAAAACCAGCAAAATCAGCAACAGCAGGAACAAAAGCAGGATCAGCAACAGCAACAACAGCAGCAGCAACAAGATCAACAACAACAGCAACAGCCTCAACAGCAGCCTCAGCCTAATATGTCGAAAGACAAAGCTGAACAACTGCTTGAAATGCTTCAACAAGACGAAAAACAGACACAAGACAAAGTGAAGGAAAAAGAGGCTCGCATGGCTAAACGTAGTAAAGTGGAAAAAGACTGGTAATACTATGGCAAGAAAAAGATTCGCCTTATTATTTCTGATTCTCATACAACTGTGCTTGGTGAACACGGCTTTCGCCAAGGACAAGGTGGAATTCAACGCACAGGTGCGTTCAAAGGATGTAGTGGTTGGTGAACCCTTCCAGCTCTCCTATGTGCTCAACCAGAAAGCAAGCGACGTACGCATGCCTGAGTTGGATGGCTTCGAGATTCTTGCTGGTCCGTCAACATCAACAAGCACCAGCGTATCGTTTGTCAATGGACAGAAAAGCTCCTCGTTTGCTTATACCGTAACGTATATCCTCAAGGCAAAACGTGCGGGTAAACTGACCATCCCAGCCGCTACGGCTACTGTGGACGGCGATGCCTACAAATCAAATGCTTTGTCCATGAACGTGCTTCCGCAAGAGGAAGGTGCAAAGCAGCAAGGCTCTGGTCAACAGAGTGCACAGCAAACCGTTGCCACTTCGCAACAGATAACCGCCGACAATCTGTTCCTTCTTACGCAGGTATCCAAAACATCTGTCAGAGAACAGGAGGCACTGATGGTTACCTACAAATTGTTCTACAAAGTGGATGTAATCAGCATCGATAACGTCAAATTTCCTGACCTGAAAGGCTTCACCTCACAGGAAGTAGACATCGACGATTCACGTCGCAATGGCGTAGAGCATTACAACGGCAAAAACTACAACACCTCGATATTGAAACAACTGCTTGTCTTCCCACAGAAAGGTGGCAAACTGGTCATCGAACCAATGAAACTCACGGCAGCTGTGCGTGTTCAGGTTGGACAGCAACGTAGCTTCTTTGGCATCGTACCTGTCTACAACGAGGTGGAGAAAGCACTCTCTTCAAAGAGTGTGGCTGTTAACGTTACCGAGTTGCCTAAACCACAGCCAGACAATTTCTGCAACGGCGTGGGCAAACTCTCAATGTCTACCGTGATAGACAAGACAGAACTGAGTGCAAACGAGCCTGTCACCATCAAACTGACTTTGAAAGGTGTTGGTAACCTCAAGATGATAAAAACTCCGGAAATCACCTTCCCTGCAGATTTCGAAGTGTACGAACCAACCGTTTCACAAGATTACCGCACTACATCGGAAGGAATGTCGGGAACGAAGACCATCGAGTATCTCGCTATTCCTCGTCATGCTGGCAACTTTAATATCCCTGGCTTTGAGGTGACCTACTTCGACCTCTCCACCAATACTTATAAGACCCTGTCGAGCGAATCGTTCGATATCGTTGTCAACAAAGGTAGCGGCGCACCTTCCGAAGCTGCTGTCAACTACTCGAACAACCAGGAGCAAGTCAAAGCCATTGCAACCGACGTGCGTTACATTCGTACGGATAACGTAACGGCTTCTCCTCGTAAGAAAATCTGGACGGGCTCGCTGTCCTTCTGGCTCGCTTACTTACTTCCTGCATTGCTGACCCTTGCCTTGATTATCTTCTTCCGCAAACAAGCTCAACTGAATGCCAACGTTGCACTTGTGAAATCCAAGAAAGCCAACAAGGTGGCTGTGAAACGCCTGAAAACGGCTGAACAACTGCTTAAGGCTGATAAGAAGAACGAGTTCTACGACGAGGTACTCAAGACACTCTGGGGCTATCTCTGCGACAAACTCTCAATGCCAATGGCAGACCTTACGAAAGAAAATGTTGAGGCTGAGTTGGCAAATAGCGGCGTGACCGCAGACACCGTTGCCGAATTTGTCAAACTGTTGAACGATTGCGAATATGAACGCTATGCGCCATCGCAGAATACACACGAGGCAATGGCAAACATATATAATAATAGTGTAAAAGTGATTTCTCAATTGGAGGATATGATTGTCAAATAGTAAATGCACAGAGTTATGAAAAAAGTCATATTTATCCTTTCTCTTCTGGTTGTTGCGCTTTGTGCGCAGGCTGAGACCATAGAAAATCAGATTACTCGTGCCAATGAGTTGTATGCCAACGGTTCCTACGACGAAGCTGCAGACATCTATGCTGCTCTGTTGGAGAAAAACGAATCGGCAGACCTCTATTATAACTATGCCACCACATGTTACAAACAGGGCAACCTTGCTTTGGCTGTGCTCAACTTCGAGCGTGCATTGCGTCTCAATCCACAGCATGCCGATGCCAAAGCCAATCTCGAGTTTGTCAATCAGCAGATAACCGACAAGATTGAACCTCTAAACGTCTTCTTCATCACCGCTTTCTTCCGTGGCTTGGGAAGATCGTTGTCGTCCAACACCTGGGCAAAAATGTCTGTCGTGTTGTTCGTGCTTGCCTTGATTTCATTGCTTCTTCTGATATTCGGCAAACGTATGGTGTTGCGAAAAGTCTCATTTGGCGTCATGCTGTTCTGCTGCGTCTTTGCCCTTGTCTCTTGCATCTACGCGTTCAGCCAGAAACGATATATCGAGCAGCGTGTTGAAGCCATTGTCATGGATGGCTCTGTTACCGTAAAGAGTTCGCCTGACACTAGCGGCACGGAAATCTTCGTTCTGCACGAAGGCACAAAGGTAGAACGTCAGGACGTATTAGGCGGATGGACAAAAATCCGCATCGCCGATGGTCAGGTAGGCTGGCTGCTAACCACAACAATCCAACCGATTTAATGTTTCAGACACTCTTGCAATGGGATCAGTCGTTGCTTTTGGCAATCAACGGCTGCAACTCCCCATTCTTCGACCACTTTTTCAACATCATCACAAAACAGACAACGTGGATTCCATTGCTTGTCTTGTTGTTGTGGCGAATCTATCGTAAGCTTGGGAAGTTGACGTGGTGGTATGTGGCATTTATGGCTGTTGTCATCTTGTGTGCCGACCAGATTTCTTCTGACCTGATAAAACCATTGGTGGCGCGTCCACGTCCTACACATACTCCAGGCTTGGAGAACCTCGTCCATGTTGTCAATGGCTATCGTGGCGGCGCATTCGGATTTGTCTCCTCGCATGCAGCCAACAGTTTTGGCTTGGCTCTATTTCTCACCTTGATGCATCGACAGACACTGCTATCTATCGTCTCATTCTTGTGGGCTGCGCTCTTTTCCTACAGCCGAATGTATCTGGGCGTACACTATCCTGGCGATATCCTTTGTGGTGCCATTGTCGGCATGCTCGTAGCATGGGCAACCTATGCAACACTACGTAAGGCACAACCGTACTTGCTTGAGCAATGCAGGCAGCTGGACAAGTCGGATGCAGGATATTTCACAGAACTTTGGCTCATCACCATTGTCGTGGCTGCGTTTGTTTAACGATTAATCAACGAAACTCCAGACTGCATAATCTGTTGATAACCTTTGCTATAAAATAAAAGTAAAAAATATTTCAAAAAATAGGTACAAACAGTCGGATATTCGAAAATAAGGTTGTATATTTACAACAGAAATAATAAGAAATTTTTGTACAACCCCTTAATCATATTTCATCATGACTAAGACAATCACATTTAACGAATTGCGCAAACTCAAAGACAGTCTGCCAAACGGTTCAATGCAACGCATTGCCGACGAATTAGGTCTCACAGCTGATACCGTTCGTAACTATTTCGGTGGTCAAAACTTCAAAGAGGGTGACGGCTGCGGTGTTCACATCGAACCAGGACCTGACGGTGGCTTGGTTGTTTTGGACGACACCACTATCTACGATTTGGCTTGCAAAATCGCTGCAGAAAACAAATAATCTGTTTTCTGAACAAGAATAAGTTTTATGAGGACAATCCTTGAGGGTTGTCCTCTTTTTTATGCCCTATGTGCAATGTTTTTATCATATAATAAAAATAACATAGACAGATTTGTCTTCAGCTTGCCCTCACAAAGACTCAATCATCAAGAACTAATTTCCAACACCTATCGTTCCTGTTTGTTTTACAACGAAAAGCCCGGCAATATTAATTGTCGGGCTTGTAAGTACTTATGAGTGCGAAATTTATTTCTTGCGTCTGGCTTTCACATAGCGAGGTGCAATGCGTGGAGTACCGTAAACCATAGTGTTCCA
>JAKSNW010000017.1 GCA_024405895.1 Paludibacteraceae bacterium | reverse complement strand
CAACTCTCCAACTGAAAGACTTCCTTGAAGGGATTATGGAATTATATCCCAATATGACCTGGAAAATAGGTGTTCCTGCTGATACTGCCCTTGACACGGACGAATCACTCCTGCGTCAGGTTATCGTCAACATCATTAAAAATGCAGCCGAAGCTGGTGCCAAGAACATAGAATGCACATGGCGTGACTCTGCCCTTCGCATCAGCAATGACGGAACACCTATTCCTGCAGAGGTCAGGAGGGACATCTTCATCCCATTCTACACCACTAAAAGTACAGGTACAGGCATAGGTCTCGCGCTATCCCGACAAATCATGACCATGCTGGGTGGCTCGCTTGAACTCTCGGAAAAAGCAGATGCGGGCTATCACGCAACTTTTATTCTAAAATTTGAGCAATAGTCTATATCTTTGAATATACCTAATCAAGTAGAAACATCTGAGCAAACCGTCACCCTAAATCAGGGAACTGGTTTTATAAACCGCATACCTCAATTTGGTATCTGGTTATGAAACCACATTCTTATTTCGCTAATCTGGTAAAACCATCGGGGCGAATCACCCCTCTGGTTTTATTAAAGGGTATAGCAATTCACGATACCCTTCGTTCTTCCTTTGACAGAGTGTACATTTCGTCGCTCAATCCAAAGGTGGTGTTTCACCACACGATCTTCAAGTACCAAATCACTATTAACACGTTAAATCATCTTAATTAGGCACCTAACAACATTTTAAAAATTGTTTTATAGACAAGGTGTTGTTCTTCTCCATATTGGGGCAAGTGAGTTATGGTTTAGCGAACTATAATTATCTCGGACTAAACTTGTATTATACGCAAGTTTATGCCCGAGATAATTCTTGTTAAGTTCGTAGATACACAAAAGATTGAGGAGCATGATTTATATGATAATCACTAAGTCTCTTGAACTTCTTGAATTTTGTGACATGTCCTATCTTAATTGCATACGCACTTGTTTTGTTTTCAAAATACATCCGATAGAAATCTTCACTGATTCCTGAAAAATCTTGGGTTTGTTTCCAAATCTTATCTACATTATCACAAAGAATTGCATCTATCTTGAACTCGCCAATTATATATTTCCAAGGAGATGATACATAAACGACTACAGTGTCAACGTCCTTGTTCTTAAATATACTCTTGCGAAACTCATATTTCTTTGTACCGTTAAATATTTTATCGGCAAACTCTGGTTTAATCGATAATAACACTTTCATCGACTTCTCCTTTTTTTAATATAGCATCAAATTGCTCGTCTGTTAATTGAAAAAATCCCCAATACTTCGGGCTCATTTTAAGGTTGTCGACAAGATAACCATTTGTGACCCTTTTTGTAAGAGCGATGTTATAGGTCATCTTTAAAACATAGCAATTCTTTTGTTGATACCATTGTTTCAACTCCTCGGAGTCAAAGATGCTGTAAAAGTTTGTATATGTGAGGAAATCATCAACGGTAGCAAAGTCCTTATTTGTTTTGACCTCTTCAATCTGGCATATAGAAGTAACTACACTACGATATCGAGCGGGACCTTTGTCATCTTTTGTACGATAAATAGCAATTATGTCTCCTCGTTGTAATCTCGCTGTATCTGGCATAAAACAAAGGTAAATTTTGTGAATGCTGTTCGTGTAAGAAATATCTTTGACAAGTTCATATTTCTTGTTTTCCTCGTTTCGCAATATGGAATCCGGGAACATCTTTGTATGATACTTAGGATATATGGGAAGCAGAAATTTACGCTTGTCTTTTGCTGTGAGTAAAGGAAAGTCTTTGAGAATGTCTCCAGTTAGAACTTTCATGTTTTTTACTAATACAAGTTCATCATCTTTTTTTCCTTCCTCATTAAAGCCATATCGTTGTAGTATGCGGATAAGCCCTTCGTGTTTCGGATATATAGTTACATAGATTTCCTCAGCATTCATATCGAGTGCTGTATCTAAAATCTTCTTTACAAACCGTTCTCCAAGCTTAGTATTATGAGCGTCAATCTTGAATGTGCCAACCTTCAGACGATTACAAGCAGGACGAATGGGAGTGACATCGATCAGTTCTTCTCCACTTTCATTTTTTAGATACAAAAATGCTTGTAGGTTATCGTCTGTATATTGTACGTAGGCTTCACTATTGTCCTTAGATTTTTTCTCGAACCAAGCTTCAAACCCAGGATAGTCTTCTTTCAGGCTGTTGAAGAACGTGTCGTTCAAGTCAACGTCTGCAAATCGCTTTAATGTGATAATTTCATTCATAATTATGTTGTTTTTGATACCAATCTGAATACTACGTTATTTTGATTGTTTAATCATGTTCCCAATAGCCTCAGAGAAAATTTGAGGAATATTACCATCCGCTCGTACTGAGAAAACACTCCCTCAAGGACTCCAGATCCAGTGCCACTTTATCTGTAAAAAAGCTTATATGATTTGAGTGTCATTGTCGGGTAACACGAACTTAGCAATTACCATTCTTTTTACGCATACTTCTGCTCAAATCATATGGTTGAGTCTGTCGATTGTCGTATGCATTATTGAGCATCATTCTGAGGTTGTTTGGTGTCAGTTTATTCCATGTAGTTACCGATATCTTGACACCATCTTTCATTAAATTGTCTATAATACGTTCAGGCATGTCAGGATAACGTTTCTCGTACTCATTCCTAGAATCAACACTAACCCAATTCGAAACTTCTGGATAAATCTGTAACTTCTCATTTGCGTATGGTATATGACAGCCTTCGCAATTTGTTTCTGGTAGCATCACCACAACAATTCCCGATTTTTTATTCTTCTTGCCATCATACATACTAGAATAAATTTCCCAGTCCACATGTTTACGATGTCGAGTGTTTGGTCCTACAAGAAGAATTGTCACGGATGTGTCCTGAAGGTATTCATCACGAATTGTCTCTCGTATTTTTTGATCATCCCAGTCATCCGGTATATCTCCCGTATCAACTGAACCATCAATAAAAACGTCATTTTTTATAGCCCATTCTACTAAACTATCTTTATAATGCTGGTCGTCACGATGGTAATAACTTACAAATACTCTATGCATGTCCAATTGTATTTTTTAGTCCTTTAATTATTAAACTTACAATCTCTATAACATCCGTTGATCGAAATAAGATTTCATTTTCCTCATTTCTCAATCCATTGTTAAGGCAATCTATGCCATTCGCTACAATTTCTTTCAATTTATTATAGCCCATATCTATACTTTGATTATTGCAGAAAGACATGAAATCGGCGTAACGAGGTTCTTCACAGGCTTCCTTAATAACGTCTTCAACGCTCTTTTCTTTATTTATAAGGGAGGCGATTATTGATGCGGCGCCTCCAAATCCACTCAATAGATATATTGGATGACCAGCCATTGCCGATTGAATAAATTCTTCTATTACACCAGGCATAAAACCACTAAAACCAGAAGAGCGTCCACCGAGAATCACTCTCGCATGCGTCTCGGTTTCCATTTGTTTTCTCATCTTCAATAATGATAAAGCATAGATATAGTTATTATAATTATTAACGGGTGCTATTGGCTTACTTTTATCTCCATTATATTCTTCTGGACATTCTACGAATATAGGATCAACACGACTATTTACATATTGCAATCTCGTCTCATTAGTAAAACTAAGATGGATTGGCCATGCAAAATAATTGCGGAAAAAGAAGGTTTCTCGGTCTACATTCCCTTGATAATTTTTATATTGTAGCGACATGTCACTAAAGAGTTCTGTATAACCACCTCGTCTTAAATCACCACCATATACCATATTAGCACCAGCTATGAGCAAATGGCGTGATAATTCTATGGTCAAATCTCGTATCATATCTATTCCATAGCCTAATACGTCTGAATTTGGAACTTCGGACACGGAAACCGCTACACGTTTTCCTTTTAGGTTTACTGTTTGTGCTAGCAATTGCATCGGAGTAAGAAACAGCTTTTCTTTTCCTGCAATCTTCTTCAAGACATCCAATTCATCCTTAGTAAGAGGTGGCTCAGGATAAATAATATTCGATGCAAGTTCTTCATATACATAAGAATAGGCCTCAGGTGAGAATAGTAATACCTTAAATGTGCTTCTGTCTGGTTCTTCCATTTCCTCACGAAGGTTCTCCAAATACTGTGCTTGACAATATTGATCTAATGCTGTTCGTAATATCAGTATCAGAACATCTACCCAGTTGTCGTTGAAACGGATATACGGTATGTTAGAAATGTATGGAAAGCAACGCTTCACTTCACCATCAAGTAGGCTCACTGCTATTGCAGGTATCTTATTACTCTTTGCAAAGAGTACCTCCTTTTGGCACCATTCTCTTTCAGAATAGGTATTTGAATTCAAGATGACGAGCAGTGATTGTTCTCCTGCCGCATTGTTCTTTATTTGATTTTCAAAGTCCTGCCCATCGAGGATATCACTGGCATCAAAGAATGAATCCAACTTTGTTTTTGAGCGAATGAAATCTCTGAATTCTATTGCACGTTTTTGACCAATTTTATTCTCATCTTTCTTTGAGTGACTGATAAAAATCTTTAGTTTCGTCAGTTCTTTTCTGATAATAAAGCGGATAATGTTGTCAAATAATCGTATCTGAAATTCCTCCCAATTATCTCGTATAGAGAATGACTTCAAGCGTATAAACTGTTTGTCAGATAGACCATGACCGATGTCAAAGGCAAATTTGCTCAATTCAACACAAACAATCTGTACCTTATCAGGATTATCATGTTCTAGTGCCACCACTTCTCCTAAATACTTTTTCCACACATCACTACAATACATTTCGTCATCTACTAATAATAAGATAAACGTTTTGTCTGTATTATCCAAACTGATTGACTTTATGTCGCTCATCTTCTCGTCATCTCCAGTTCGCAGATAAACAGGGATGTCCAAACCATCCTCAAAAGGATGGTTTGCATCACGGCAAAGAAGTTTATAGATGTCACTGTAAGTGGCTTTACCTTGCTCATACTGAGTATGAAACAATACGTAAACGGCTAAATTCTTTTTCATGCGTAAGAATCCATTATTTTGTTTAATACATGAGTCGAATTACTTTCGGAGAACGACCTATTTTCTAATATTAGCTGGTCTCTGTTGGTTCTCCTAATACTTGCTATCAAATTGTTTAGTTGATAAATACTCATCACGGTATTTACTACCTTCAAATACTCTGGCAGTTTTGCTTTATCTACGCCTTTTAAACGGAGAACATTCAGCGTGATAACTGAATTGTAAGCATATCCTATTTCCCAAGGCACCCACATAGAACCATATGTGTTGGGAGAAAATAATACTAACATATGACTACTATTCTCAATTCCTTTTTTAATTGCACTAACCACCGATTGAGGGTCGGACCTGTTGATACTATTGTCATATTGGTCAAAGTACACATCGATACCAGCGTCCTGAAGATAGTCGGCAATAGCTTTCGCTGCATCGGAGTCTTTCTTCTGATGACTAATAAAGACTCTCGGTTTCTCCAACGTAGGGCGCGGGAGTACACCGTTATAACGATCTCTTAGATAATAATAGTTTAAGCCTTTAACCATATTATAAAGATTGTTTATTTATTTGAGGAATAATTTTTTTCAACTCATCCAATCGTTCAAGAAGTTTCTTTTTACGAATTATTTCTTCTTGAGAAATTCGATTGTTGGTTTGAGCCGCTTTCATTGATGCAAGGTATTTGTTCAAGTCGTCATAATCATTCAAGATTTTGGCGACTTTGTAAAACTCTGGAATGTCACCTAACACATCATTAAGTCGGAGCAGCCTATACTCTTTATCTTTTGCACTAGCAAAGCCGACCTCCCATGGCACCCAATTTGATTCTAACGTCTTCTTTGACAAAACTATAATCATATGGGTGGATTTTCCCAAACCTTTCTTGATTGCGTTAACAACTTCGTCAGGCGATTTGTGTTCTTTAGAAAGTATTGGATCATTTTCGTCAAAATAGACGTTGATTCCTCTTTCCATGATGTAGTCAGAAAGGTGTCTTGCGAAATTTGCATCATCTTTCTTGTGACTTATAAATACACAAGGCCGTAAAGCCGAGGAAGAAAATAATCTCCTCTCGCTCTCATTCAATGCTAAATAATTGCGTCCTCTTTCCATTTTATCTCAAATGTTAATTGTAAATTGGTAAGATGTTAATTCCTGTTCATCACACTTTCAGCCAACAAATATACTCGTGTGCCGAGAGTCTGTGGCCAACGATCGGCAGGCTTCTTGTCCAATGCTTTTGCTCTCGCTATAGCTACCTCTACGTGCTCTATTAGCATTTTGGCATCGTAAGACGACTCATGATAGGAACCCATCTCTTGACGCAATCGCATCTTTAGATATGGGTCTGTCCTCCTCGAATTTCGACGGTTCTCAAACCATTGCTGTTGTTCTTCGGACGTCAATGAGGTGGCATCCACCAGATGCAAAAGCAACCAAAGCTCGATGCATGGGTTGCTCAAAGCCATGTGCATATAGTCATCCTGTGCACATTCCGTAGCGACACGGGACAGCATCGCCTCAGTCCAACGGTCTTTGTCAACAACAAGCCAAAGTTCATCATCTGCTTCTAAAGCATACTGTTCTTTGTAGTCGTTCAGTTGCTTCAACACATGTTCCGGGCTGGAGTTGTTCTGTTCTGCTTCACTACGTTCCAAGATATGCACATGCACACGAGGATTGGTATATTCCTTGGCTAATGCCTTGAAATATATCCGTTCCGTGTCCTTGCCCTCAGAGGCTATGACTATCAGGCGGGCGTCTCGAAATGCTTCGCGACGTTCACGCATCAAACTATTCCTACTTCGCATCGTCCCAATGAATATTATTCAGTTCGCCAAAGAACGGAATCGCTCCATAGCGACCATTCAAATAACCTTTCTGTACATTCTCTCTTGGCTTGTACTCACAAAGTGAAGACAGATGGCTTTCTCCTTTTTTGTCTTTTTCTACAAACCAAACTTCATCCTGACGGATAGGGGCGGTAGAAAGAAGATTGGACTCGTGTGTAGTGCATATTAGCTGCATTTGCGAATCGCTTTTAAGCAGACTGTTGTACATCTCCAATAATTTCAATGTCAACATTGGATGCAAACTCCTATCGACCTCGTCAATCACATAGACCGCATCATTTGCACGCATATCTATAAGCATTGGAATGAAGTCGAACAAACGTGACGTTCCATCAGATTCTTCGAACATTTCGAATATATAGTCTGAGTTGCTGTCTTCCTTCTTGTGGATGGTTTTCAGCTCATGCCACTTCAGATTCTTCGACTTATCTTTTTCTGCAAAGATGAAGCGGTTCTCATTGTGAATCACCACACCTGTTTCGGAGCCTTTGCCTTCAAGACTTTCCTCAATCTTTTGACGGATTTCGTCGGGAATGCCCAATTCTTCAGGTTTAGACTCTACGCGACGAAGGTCTGAGATACCTGTTCCAAAATAATTTAGCAGTTCGCGCATTACAGTTCTGAACTGGGTGTCGTTCACAACTCGGAATGGGAAATCTGTTCTATGTGTATTGGGGAAGATGATATTCAGATTCTCAAACCATTTACGAGCAGATTTAATCGTATCTATTCCCTTTCCGTTACGCTTGATATACTCACTTAAGAAAGTACCCTTGGTAGGTGTGCCGTCAATCAGGAACTTCAAGAATTGTCCATCCTCATCTTTTAGGAACTGAGGTGCAATAGTATTATCCCAACTGTCACCATTACGTTTACGCTCAAAGATCATGGTGTCATTGCGGCTGCCAGTCTTATATAGCCATTCCTCAAGCAAACCGCCTTTAGAGAAAGCTATTCCGTAAGCAAAGAACTGGTTGTCTGCCTTAAACTCCAATTCGATACTCGAACGCTCTTGGGGTTCATCAGTCATCTTGAAGTAATTATATTTGAGGTTGCTCCAACCATTCAAGGCAAACTCCTTGATAATCGCCAAACATTTTATGATGTTTGACTTTCCAGAAGCATTGGCACCATAAATCAATCCCATGCGGAGCACAGATATATCATCTCGCTTCTCCGCACGTGACACTTGCAACGGCAATTGGTCGCTCTTGCTGGCAGTGAACAAGATGCGCGTTTCCTCGTTAAACGAGTAAATGTTTTCAAATTTGGCTGACAATAACATAATGACGTCTGATATTTTGTAAAATTTCGTTGCAAAGATAATAATTTATTTCAAACCTTGGGCAATTATTTGCGTTAAATATGCATAAATACGACAAAATTTATGTTACACATTGCCAATTTGTCAATTATTAACAGCGTTTTATCAGAAATTTGACTCTGGTATAATATTTGCATGGGTAATATAAAGCGCTATGACATGTTTGTCAAAACTGGGCGCAGAAAGGAGGTGTAACAGATGGGCAAGAACCAACATGTTGTTCCTGCTGGAGATAAGTGGGGCATTAAGGGCGAAGGCAATTCAAGACTGACTTCAACATTTGATAGGCAGTCCGATGCAATTGCTGCCGCTCGTCAAATTTCCAAGAACCAGCATTCCGAACTATTTATTCACGGTCGTAATGGACAGATTCGAGAAAGAGACTCTCATGGTAAGGATCCATTTCCTCCAAGAGGATAAGTCTCTCAGCATTCTCTCCGTTTAGAGAAGGGCCCTAATACCACAGGGGCAGGTTGTTGTGGTAAATAAAAATGTGCCATGGCAGAAATGCTATGGCTTTTTTGTAATGGGGCTGGCATCTTTTGCTGCTACTTTTGGAATTTTAATCCGCGGCGCCTTAATAAGAGTTAAAATCGTTAAATCTACAATCTATAACTACTTCAAAACAAACTCAACAGGATTTTTCTACCGTATTACATGCAACTCACTGATTATCAATATGCGCCACAAACCAATATTGCACGCACCTAACAAGCATTACATCATTGGCAACAACCGCACCAACATTAAGGAGCAGTAATGTATTCTCTTATGTTGATGCTTCTATACCTGTAAACATACCATGTGGTAGCACTTCGTCATATACTTCTGTTTGGACCAGATTCTCTAATTTCACCGAGATTCCTCCTTACATCTTCTCTGTAACAAGTGCAAATGAGACTATGGGTGAAGTCTCCATCGTAACTCCTGCAACTTGCACCAATCCGACAGCAACCGTTCAAGCCGTAGCCAATCCTGGTTTCCAATTCACAAGTTGGAGCGACGGCAACACACAAAACCCAAGAAACATCACTGTTTCAAGCGACATCATTCTCACAGCAAACTTCAGCGCAGAGAACTCTGGCATCAAAATCAACAATGTTGAGATTACCTCAGCCAATGCTGCCAACTTCACCGCACCTAACCTCACTGGCACTGTGACTTACGATGGCAATACCAACGTGCTTACATTGGATAACGTCAGTGCCTCTACGATGATATTCTCAGGAAACCTTACCGATGTGAATGTCGTTTTTAATGGAAACAACCAGTTCTCAACCGTTATTACTAATACCAGCGAGCATAAAATAACTTTCAGCGGACAGACATCCACCGCCCAACTCACTACGGCTCGTATGTCTACAAGATATTCAGGTTCTGACCTTGAACTCGCCAACGGTATCTTCCGTATCAACGAAAACATGAGCGCAAGCTACGGTCTCTATGGCTATGGCGACGAGAATCTCACCATCACCAATGCTGAGGTCTTTGTGGGTGGCAGTGCTTGTGCCGTTGACGGATGGAACAGCATCACTCTCAATGGCTGCGAGATTGTTGAACCTATGGGTGCTGTTGTAGAAGATGGTTGCGTGAAGCTCAACGGAGAAGAGATTTCCAACGGTGTCGTACACATCGCTCCTATCGTTGAAGCCATCGACATTGTCCGCACCACCGAGTTTGCCATCGTGCCTAACCCAGCCAAAGACGAGACCGTACTCATGCTTGAGCCTTACAGCGGTACAGCCGTAATGCAACTTTTTGATGCTAACGGCCGCATCCTCACCACAGTGATGCTTCCTGCTCAGCAAGAGAACTACCGCCTGAACGTCTCAACACTTGCCGCCGGCACCTACTTCATCAACGTGACAGCCAACAGCATCCGCCAGACAGCTACTCTCGTGAAGAAATAGTGCGTGGTCGCACCGACCTCAAACAGCATACAACGAAAGCCATCCGAAAGGGTGGCTTTTGTGCATTCTAAGAATTTGTCAATTCAAAAACTTGCAGTACTTTCAAGAAGAAAGGCTGCGGTTCGGGAATAAAAATAAAATAAATTGTATTTTGTATTTCACTCACCTTGCACTTCTCTTTCGAGAAGTTAGGCTGCACCTCGGGAGAAAAAATAAAATGGATTTTATTTTGTTCTCCACTCGGTTTGCACTAACTTTGCAGCTCAAATCAAAAAACTCAACTTATGGTAAAAAGATTATTATGCATCATTGTGGTGCTCTGCATGAGCCTGCAACTCTTTGCATACGACTTCTCAGCCGTCAATAGCGACGGAGTAACAATTTACTACAAAGTCACATCACAGACATTCTCTACCGTAGCGGTGGTGGCAGGCCTTAACACCCATTATTCAGGAAACGTAAACATCCCTGCCAACGTAACACACAACGGCAACTCCTATCAAGTTACTGGCATAGGAAAGTATGCTTTTCAACAATGTACGGGGCTCACAAGTGTAACTATCCCAAATTCTGTCACTGTTATTGACACCATGGCATTCCGTAGTTGCAGAGCTCTTATCTCTATCACCCTCCCAAGTTCCTTGACAAAACTGGGCAAAGAGGCTCTGTATGAGTGCTCAGGACTCTCTGTCATCCATATCCCCGCATCGGTCACAACCATTGATGAGTTAGCTTTGGGTTTCTGCTATAATATCACTACAATCACCGTGGCCAGCGGCAATACCGTATACGATAGCCGCAACAACTGCAATGCTATCATTGAGACCTCAACAAACAAGTTGATTGCTGGTTGCCAATCGTCTACGATTCCAAACACGGTTACCAGCATCGGCAACTACGCATTCTATCGTTGCGACAATCTTCAAAGCATCGCTATCCCGAACTCCGTGACAAGCATCGGTATGGAAGCCTTTGCCTATTGCCTGCAAATGGCATCTCTCACCTTGTCAAACTCATTGACCGCCATCGAAGAGGAAGCATTCGCTTTTTGCTCACATCTGACCAACATCAACATCCCTGCATCGGTCCGCAACTTGGGCGCTCGTCCGTTTAGGCACTGCAGTGGACTGACCACCCTCACCGTGGCCAGCGGCAACACCGTATACGACAGCCGAAACAACTGCAACGCTATCATCAAAAAATCAAACAACAGCCTGGTTGTTGGCTGTTCAACTTCCACCATCCCCAATACCGTAACAAGCATCGGAGATGATGCGTTTTGGGATTGTGCACTTCCAAACATCACGATTCCAAGCTCGGTCACAAGACTCGGTGATGGTGCTTTTGGCTACTGTCAAAGCCTCACAAGCATCACTTTGTTGTCCACAGCACCCCCACAATTAGGAGCTGATGTCTTTTATCATACCAGCACCTCAATCCCTGTATACATCCCTTGCGGAAGCACATCTGCATATCAGTCCAGCAGCTCCGCTTGGCAGCAGTTTACAAATTATATTGAAAGCTTCCCTTATACCATCGCCCTGACAAGCTCAAACGCAACAATGGGCGAAGCGTCTGTCACCTCGCAACCAACTTGCTCAAATCCGACAGCAACCATTCAGGCCGTAGCCAATCCTGGTTTCCAATTCGCCAGCTGGAGCGACGGCAACACACAGAACCCAAGAAACATCACTGTTTCAAGCAACGTCAACCTCACTGCCAACTTCACATTTGAGAATTCCGGCATCCGCATCAACAACGTTGAGATTACCGGTGACAATGAAACCAACTTTACTGCTCCAGGCCTCACCGGAACAGTGACTTACGACGGCAACACCCATGTGCTTACATTGAACAATGTCAGCGCAGAATCATTGAGCTTCATCAGCAGCCCCGACGTCACCGTCAACTTCTCTGGCAACAACCAATTCTCACAATTTGTCTACAACGCAAGTGAACAGAAAGTAACCCTCCACGGACAGACAGCCACTGCTCAATTCTCTACAGCAATGAT
The DNA here is from genome assembly GCA_024405895.1 of Paludibacteraceae bacterium. Lineage (GTDB taxonomy): Bacteria > Bacteroidota > Bacteroidia > Bacteroidales > Paludibacteraceae > HGM05398. The sequence continues at coordinate 24,683 of JAKSNW010000017.1, read as the reverse complement.
AGGAGCAGAAGACGCAGGCTCCGACTTTGAACTTTCCAACGGTATCTTCCGTATCAACGAAGATATGTACCAAGACTACGGCCTCTATGGCTATGGCGAAGAAAACCTCACCTTCACCAATGCCGAAGCCTATGTAGGCGGTAGCTACTGTGCAATTGACTCATGGCACAGCATCACCCTCAACAGTTGTGAAATCGTTACTCCTGTCGGTGCAGTCGTTGAAGACGGCTGCGTGCGTCTCAATGGCGATGAGATTGCCAATGACATCGTTCACATCGCTCCTATTGAGCAAGCCATCGACATTGTCCGCACCACAGAGTTTGCCATCGTGCCTAATCCAGCCAAAGACGAGACCGTCCTTATGCTTGAGCCTTACACTGGTACAGCCGTAATGCAACTTTTTGATGCCAACGGCCGCATCCTCACTACAGTAATGCTTCCAGCACAACAAGAGAACTACCGCCTGAACGTCTCAACCCTTGAGGCAGGCACCTACTTCATCAACGTGACAGCCAACGGCATCCGCCAGACAGCAACTCTCGTGAAGAAATAGTGCGTGGTCGCACCGACCTCAAACAGCATACAACGAAACGCAGAAACATTATGCCGAAAAAAATGACAGTCAGCCAAAACAACCACTTGACGGTGAAAGAGTGGAACAGCGAAGATCAGCCCCGCGAGAAACTGATGCTCCATGGTGCTCAGTCGCTCAGCAACTCCGAGTTGCTCGCCATCCTCCTACGCACTGGACTAAAAGGAGAAAACGTGCTGGCTCTGTCGCAACGTATTCTCTCTACGGTGAACAACGATCTTGCACGACTCGGCAGCCTCAGCGTAGAGCAGATTCTGCGTGATTTCAAAGGCATCGGTCCTGCCAAAGCAGTCACCGTTGTCGCAGCATTGGAACTGGGACGCCGTCGCAAGGAAGAGGCACAGAAAGAACGTACACCAATGACCGATAGCCGTTCGCTTTATCAATTGTTTGAACCACACCTCGGCTATCTTGACCACGAAGAAATGTGGGCGGTTTTTCTCAATCAAGCACTTCTTCCCATTGAGACACGTCGACTCTCCTCCGGTGGCATTGCATCCACAACGTTCGACCTCAAACAGATGCTCCGCATGGCACTTGAACGCTCTGCCGTTGCCATTGCTCTTGCACACAACCATCCTTCCGGACATCTCAAGCCAAGTAAAGAAGATATCAATCTGACAATGCGAACAAAGGATGCGTGCAAAATACTCGAAATAAAACTCATCGACCACATCATCGTCGGTCAGGGAAAATACTACAGTTTTTACGACGAGAGCAATTTATAGCACTTCTAAGCCAAACCGCATAGCGAGACAAGCAACAAAAAAAGAACCAACCTTGCGATAATCTATCGTTCAAGGTTGGTTCTTCAGTTTAGTATAATGGGAGATATTATTCTATGTTGAGTCCGTTGGTTTCTAACGTCTGACCAAAGCAACTATCTGGGGGTCTGCACCTTCTTTGCCATACTCGCAGACAAGGATATAGCGTTCATCGCACGCAATGCCAAAGCAACGGTCGGCGCATCCCGTTTTCTCCACTTGAGTGCCCCAATAGGTAGCGTTGTCGTCAAGCAGTTTCACTTGATTGCCGTTGAGGTTATACTCCATGTTGACAAAAGAGCCTTGAAGCACGAAGAGATTGTCGATAACAGGCATATCTTTGATGTTCAACGCATTGATTTCGCTGATGAGTTGACGTTTTATCGGAGAGTCGGCATGCGGGAGGTCGTCGGCATTTGTCTGCCAGCGCTTGAGTTGGGGATAATACTGTCGGAGAACGGCTTTATACTCCTCGCGACTGAGGTGTTGTCCGGTATCTTGGTTGTACTGGTCCACAAACTGCGAGCAGAACTCCACCATTTCTTCCATGGTGAAATCGCCCGTAAAAGCACCGTCTTTGTAGCAATAAATACAATAATCGGCATGTTTGGAGCCGTCGGCATTTGTTCCGAGAATCTCTTCGGTGAGAGGCATGCCGCAACTTTGGCAAAATTTGGTTTCTTTCATTGTTATAAGTGGGTAAAGAATGAATTATAGTCTATAGAAGACGATGGGAACAGGAGGTGTTGCCCTGTTCCCAACGTATACTAATTTCGTAAGTTTGTCTTAGAGAGCGGCTTCCTCGCCTGCATAGAAGCAGAAAATCTTGTGGCGAAGAACAAACTCGAAGAGTGCTTGAGTAGCCTCAACCTGTGCTTTCTGCAGTCGTGTCTTGGCTTGCTGGAGGTCGTAGGCAGAAGATTTTCCGCTGTCGTAACGCTTCTGAGCATAGGAGAATGCCACAGCCGAAGCCTCTTGGGTGGCACGAGCACTCTCCAACTTGTCGTGGGCAGCCAAGGCGTTGTAATAGGCAGTCTGGATAGTCTTCAACAAAGACTGACGGCTGCGTTCCAGTTCCAGAGCCTGAGCAGCAGCACTGACCTTAGCCTGACGGACATTGTTGCGAGTCTGGAGACGGTCGAAGACAGGGATATTCAAAGACAATCCGACTACGGTACTACCGTTGTTCTTGAGTTGATTGCCAAATGGGGTGTTGTCGGCATCATAGAGATGATAGTAGCCAGTTCCGTACCATGTTGAGAAAGAAAGGGTAGGATACCAACCCGACTGAGCAACACGGACATTGGCTTTGCTGCTCTCAACACGATACTGCTGGGCAACAATCTCAGGGCGAACGGCTACGGAATGGGCGTAAGCGCTGTCAGGATTCTGCATCAGTGTCATCTGACCGAGCAGGTCGGCATTGACATCAAGGGCAGCGATATCGAATGATGCGACATCTTCTATCATAAGGAGTTGAGCCAAATCAAGAAGTGCAAGTTTTTCTTGCGAGCGACTCTCGGTGAGTTGCTGACGGTCGGCACTCAATGCGGCGAGGTTGTCGTAGAGTTCCGATTCTGCCTTCTTGCCGTTTTCCACCATCTTACGGGTTGTTGCCACCTGCTCCTCTGCCAATGCCACCTGCTCTTCAGCAATGGCCACAATGGCTTTTGCATAGAGTGCCTGGAGGTAGTAGGCGGTCACGTTCAGTTGGAGATCTTCTTTGGTTTTCTCCAAATCGGCAAGGGCTGCCTGGAGGTTGAACTTATCGGCTTTCACCTGATTGGTCATTCGCAAACCGGTGAAGATAGGCAGATTGGCAGAAGCACCGAAACTGGTGTTGGCTTGTGAGCGGTTGACAATGATATTGTCCAAACCGGTGGCACGACCGAAGGAGAACTGCTGGTCGGCACTGACGTTGACAGCAGGCAATGCTGCCAGTTTGTCGGTTGTCAGTTGACTCTCACGACTTTCAACCTGCAGTTTCTGTTGTATAATATTGAGATTATGCTCCTCGGCATATTTCAGACACTGCTCAAGTGTCCAAGCCTGTGCCATGGCCTTCGAACCCATCATGGAGACGGCCAGAAGCGAAAGGAGAAGACATATCCTACGTAAAATCGTGTTCATAGCGAAGATTCCGTTTATTGTTTCACACCATTTCTTACGACATCGTCGGCAGTCACACCGCTGACAATCTCAATCCACAAACCATCGGAAAGGCCAGTGACTACGGTACGACGTTCCCAAGAGTTGTTGTCTTTGCCAGAGCGGACATAGACCACGGTCTCGCCGTCTTCATATTGAATGGTGCTCTCAGGCAATGCAAGCACATCCTGACGACGCTCAAGAATGATGTCGGCATTGGCACTGTAACCGGCACGAATCAACACGGTGTCAGGCACATGGGCTGCTGCTTTGATTTCAAACATCACGGTACCGTTTTCCTCTTTCGCCTTAGGAGAGATATACTCCAGTTCGGCAGGGAATACCAGACCGGTCAAGGCACCCACCTTGAGTTCAACAGGCATGCCTTGGCTCATACGACCCACCTCTGTTTCGTCAATCTTACCTTCAAAGAGCATATCGCCCATGTCAGCCACTTTGGCAATCTCGGTGCCATCGTTGAAGGTATTGGCTTGGATGACGGAGTTGCCCACCTTGACAGGGACATCAAGGACGGTGCCTGTGATTGTTGACTTGATCTGTGTGTTGCTATAAGAACCAGAGCGAGAAGCAACACCCTCTTTCACAATCTGAAGAGCGTCGATAGCGTTCTGCAGTTCCTCCTTGGCACGGAGATAGGTGGTATGTGAAGCCTCATATTCGGAGGTAGAAATCACCTTGTCGGCATAGAGTTGCTTTTGGCGGTTGAACTCAGCCTCCTGCTGTTTCATCTCAATGCGGGCGAGGTTGACACGACTTTCTGCGCTATTCAACTGAGCCACATCAGGAACAACTTTTACTACAGCAATGATATCGCCGGCATTGACATGCTCGCCTGGCTGTTTGTAGATGGCAGAGACGATGCCAGAGATTTGCGGTTTGATGCTCACCTCATTACGTGGGGTGATCTTACCGGTTGAGACACAGCGACGTTCGATGGTTCGTACCTCTGGTTGCACAGTGAGATATTCCACCTTGGATGGACGCGACTGTTTGAACAAGTAACCGAATGTGATGATTACGATGAGGGCAAATGCGATGCCCAAAGCTATCTTCAATCCTTTTTTCATAGCTTGATAAATGTCTTTTATCGTTGTTAGTATACTTACTTTTCTTTATTGTGTGTTGTTTTTTATTCTTCCTGAAGTGCTTCTACAGCCTTGACGCTGATGGCCTTCTGCGCTGGCAGCAAGCCTGCTGCAATGCCAAGGACGATGAGAATGGCAAGTGCCACCATCGTGAGTCCGAACGAGATCTGCGGGTTGAGAACGAAGCCGGAGTCGCTGCTGGCTGTGATGATGTTGGCCACAAGCCTCAGCAGCCAGACACCTAACACGATGCCCACGATGCCAGCCAACGACGTCAGCACGAAACTCTCGCAGAGAATCTGACGGATGATGACACGGGGTGAGGCTCCCAAGGCACGACGGATGCCAATTTCCTGACGACGTTCACGAACGGTGACGAGCATGATGTTGCTGACACCGACTGCTCCGGCAAGCAAGGTTCCGATGCCTACGAGCCAGATAAGTATGGTCAGTCCGCCGAAGAGGGCATTGGTCTTGTTGAGGATATCCTGCATGCTCATCACCCACATGGCACCCTTATCGGTTGGACTGATATGGTGTGCACTGTAGAGGGTTTGACGGATACGTTCTGTCAACGGTGCTATCGGTGCTTTGCCGTCAGTGGCAAAGACGATCATGTCAAGTGTTGTATTGTTGGAGCCGAACATCAGACGCATGGTAGAAATCGGCAAGATGACGGTCTCGTCGTCTTCCGAACCGATGTTGACGCTCTCGCTGGCATCAGTGCAAGTGCCTACAACGGTGAATCCGATGCCGTTGACTTGTATAGTGGTTCCTATCGGGTCTTCGCCCGGCATATAAAGGGCGTTGACAATCTTACGGCCGATGACACATACCTTACGGCTTTGGTCGATATCGATGTTATTGATATAACGGCCACTGAGCATCTTGGTGGAGAGAATGGATTGGAACACAGGCTCAATGCCACGAAGGGAATAGGCTCCTCCTTGTCCGTTGCGGACCACGTTGTTGCCCAAACCACCACCCTGCGATATCTCGCCAGTGATGCGTTTAATCTCCGGATATTGGGAGCGGAGCAACTCAAGGTCGTCGTCGGTGAGTTGCCACCAACGTCCTGCCTTGTAGCCATCGTAAGCCTCAGTGGTGAAATTGCTGAAGAGGATACCGGCATTGGCATCAACACTCTCGAACTGCTCGTTCAGGCTTTTCTTGAGTCCGAAGCCACAACCCGCCATGACAATAAGCATAACCATGCCCCACGTCACACCAAATGCCGTGAGCACACTACGCTTCTTATTGGCGGTGATGGTGTGCCAGAGTTCCTGCCAGAAATCAATGTCGAACATTTAGAGATGGTTTTATATTATTTATAAGTCAGTGTACAGATTTATTTCGCCGTCAACGCCTCGATTGGTTTCATCTTCATGGCACGCTTTGCCGGGAGGTAACCCGCAATGAGACCAGAGATAATCAGTACGGCACAGGCGGAGAGGACGATGCGGAGGTCAACGTGCATGTTGGTCAGAATGGTCATGCCGATGTTTGGCATCTCGTCTTGCTGCGTAGGGGCAGCCATGCCGCCGGCAATCATCTGAACGAGTTTCAACACGCCCGAACCAATGAGCATGCCCAACAAGCCGAAGAGGAATGTTGTGGCCAACGATTCACTCAGCACCATTCTCAGAATTGCACTTGGAGGAGCACCAATGGCTTTGCGGATGCCGAACTCCTTGGTACGTTCACGAACGGTTACAATCATGATATTGCCTACACCAACGACACCTGCAGTGAGTGTGCCGATACCGATGAGCCAGATGAAGAGGCTGATGGCAGAGAATATCATGCGTGTCTGGAGATAGTTGCCCAAGCGGTCCCACACCCAGACGGCCGACTGGTCGGTAGGAGAGAATCGTTTGCTGCGGGCAAGAACCTCACGAATCTGCTTCTGAAATGCTTCCGAATCCTGACGGGTGGTAACACCGTCGACGATGAAGTTGAAGGCATCGATAGTGGTGTTGCCGTTGCTGATGGTCTGCTGCATAGTGACATAAGGCATCATGCCGTAAAGACCACCGCCCTCATTCTCATAGACACCCACTACGGTAAAACTGATACCTTTTATCAATACCGTTTGACCGATAGGCTCGTCGTTATGGAAGAGTTGGTCGACAGAGGCTTCGGAGAGGATAATGCTTTTGCGGGCAAGACGGTCGTCGAGGGCGTTGAGTGCACGTCCTTTGAGTATCTTTTTTGGACGGATGAGGACGTAGTCGGCATCGACACCAGCCACAGAGATGTTGGCATACTCCGATCCGACGGTGGCCTCAATGCCCCACATGTTCTTGGCTCGAGAGTAGGCTGATATCTGCGGAAAGTGGTTGAGCAGCATGTCAACATCGCTTTCCTGAAGTTCAATGCGGCGGTTGACAGGCAGTCCGTCGAATGGCTCTGAGGTATTGCCTCCGTAGATTGCCATCGAGTTGGTAGCATTCTGTGCGAAGTTGTCCATCACACTGCTGTTCAGACCCCCCGCTGCACCCAACAGCACCATCAGCATGAACACACCCCACGACACGGAGAATCCGGTGAGGATGGTGCGCAGTTTGTTGGCACGCATTGAAGCAAAGAGTTCCTGTAAGAAATTAAGCATGCTTGAGGTCCTCCACGTGAGAAATCAGTCCGTCAGTGATATGAATAATCTTGTCGGTTTGTCGCGCAATCTCAGGGGCGTGAGTCACAATAATCATTGTCATGCCCTCGGTGCGGTTTACCTCGCGAAGGAGGTCGATAACTTCTTGTGAGGTCGTACTGTCCAAAGCACCTGTCGGCTCATCGGCGAGGACGAGTTTCGGACGTGCTATCAAAGCACGTGCAATGGCAACACGCTGACGCTGACCACCGGAGAGTTCCGTTGGGAGGTGTGTAGCCCAGTCTTTCAGTCCCACCTTGTCGAGATATTCCATTGCCAATTCGTTGCGTTTGCGACGAGGCACACCTTGATAATAGAGCGGCAAGGCTACATTCTCAAGGGCAGTCTTGAAGTTGATGAGGTTGAACGATTGGAAGATGAAACCGATGTAACGGCTTCTCATGAGGGCAGCCTCTTTCTCCGAGAGGTTTTTCATCAGTTTGCCGTCAAGGGTATAGGTGCCTTCGTCGTAGTTGTCCAACAAACCGATGATGTTGAGCAGGGTAGATTTGCCAGAGCCCGAAGCGCCCATGATGGACACGAACTCGCCCTCCTCTACCGCCAGGTCGATACCTTTCAGCACGTGAAGCAAGGCGCCGTTGTCGTAAGTCTTGTGAATGCCTTGTAATTCTAACATGGCCTAAGTTTTTTTAGATGTTTATCTATTGTTAAGCTGTTCTGTGTAATTAGACGTTCAAACAGGCTACTTTACTACACCCAAAACATCTAATTTCGACGTGGCAAAGATAGAACAAAATTTACACTTTTGCAATACATAGTACTTATTATTTTACAAAAACTTTCTTAAAAATAGTTCTGCTATGGTTATCAGCAGTTTGCAGTTATAGAAAAACAAAATCGCCCCATTCCAAAAGGAACAGGGCGGAGAAAAAAATTAAGATTGCGTTTATTTATCGTCTAAAAACTTATTGGAAATTCAGGAATCTTTTTCCTCTTTCCGCTTATTTCGACCGCGAAAACGGACGAGGGTTTAACGGGGAATAATCTTTTTGTATAACTTTCTGCTGCAATTCCGCATCAGCGGGTTTTCTTTCCAGAACAGAAAACGTCAAAAAGCATCTGCCAAGACGATGGCAGAAACGCACAGACTCAAAACGTTGTCTCTGTTTTTGGGGCTGCAATATACAATAATAAAAATAAAACATCGTTTTCTTTTGGTATTGCGAGCAGTTTGCACTAATTTTGCTTCGCAAGTTAGGCGGCACCTCAGGAGAAAAATAAAATGGATTTTATTTTGTTCTCACCTCGGTTTGCACTAATTTTGCAACAGAAACAACCTCTCCTATGCCTAACAGACGAGAAGAAACAAGACTGCATTTCATAGAAACGGCACGCCGACTGGTGTCGCAACATGGTCGCGACAATGTGACTATGAACGACATAGCCACCGAAGCAGGCACAAGTCGCAGAACCATATATACCTATTTCACCAATCGTGACGAGGTGTACTATGCCATTCTTGAGCATGAGCTGACTCACCTTCTTGCCCGCCTTGAGGTGGTGATGAACAGCAAGGGCAATGCCTACGAAAAGCTCCAAAACTTCATCTTCACCCACATGGAAGCCATCAAGGAGGCTGTTACACACAATAACTCACTGAAGAAAGACTTCAGCCGCAACATGTATGAGGTAGAGCGTGCCAGAAGGTCTATCGACCTGAAGGAAATCAGAATGTTACGAACGATTCTAACCGAGGGAACAGAGCAAGGAACATTGGCAGTGGAGAGTCCAAACTGGACCGCCCTCGTCCTGTTCTACGCCCTGAAAGGCCTGGAAGCCCCATTCCTTGACAACCACATCAACGCCTATCTGACTGTCAATAGAGAAAGCATTGTCAACATGCTCTTGGCTGGAGTAAGAAAACAATAAGTCAACAAGTTTATGGCTATTACGAAGAAACAAATCAAGGATATACGTCGCGAGATAGTGCTGATGATAGCCTATCCCTTCTTCCTTCTCCTTTTGTTATTGCTGCAGATCACCCCTAACTCTTGGCGCCCCAAAATGGCACGTGCCATCGGACGAGTGGCTTTCAAATTAACAAAAAGCGGAAGGAAGCACACAATCGAGAATCTTACCTTAGCATACGGCGAAAAAAGCCATGAGCCTCAGCCACTCTCTGCCAGCGAAGTGGAAGAGATGGCAAAGCATGTGTTCGAAGAGGTAGTCGTTTCTGTAACCGACTTCTTTGCCACCGTCTTCATCCGCAACAAAAAGCGATTCTTCCAACTCGTGGAAGTGGAAGGCTTGGAGCACTTACAGAAAGCCTACGACCGCGGCAAAGGTGTGCTCTGTCTCATTCCTCACCTCAGTATCTGGGAGTTGAGTGCCGTTACGCCCCCTATGCTTGGTTTTCATACCTATGCAGTCAGCAAGCCTATCAAGGGATGGCTGTTTCAGAAAACCATGGTGCATTTTCGCGGAAAGAGAGGCATGCACAACTATGAACGCGACCACAGCTATGACAAGATTCTCGAATCACTTCGCAGAGGCGACTGCATGATTATGATGATTGACCAAGACACTAAAGTACGTGGCGAATTCGTTGATTTCTTCGGCCACAAAGCCTATACCCCATTAGGATGCGCCCGTGTGGCTGCCGACACCGGATGTGCCGTAGTTCCTATGGCAACCGTTCGCGTGGATGATACGCACTATAAATTCATTATAGAAGAAGAGTTGCCTTGGATATCCACCGGCAACGAAGCCAACGACCTTGTGGTAAACACCCAAGCCGAGACCGCTGCCATGGAACGATTTGTACGTCAGTATCCTACACAGTGGGTCTGGATGCATCGTCGCTGGAAAACAACTCCAGAAAGCCTTGCCAAGTGGTTGGAAAATAAACGTAAAGCCAAGAAATGAAGAAAATAGGACTCATCAGCGATACCCACGCCTTCCTCGAACCGAAGATCTACGAACGCTTTGCCGAATGCGACGAGATATGGCATGCCGGCGACATCGGCTGCCTCTCCGTGGCCGACAACCTCGCAGCCTTCAAGCCACTCCGTGCCGTTCATGGCAATATCGACGGCTACGATGTCCGCCTTGCCTACCCGAAGGTTCAGCAGTTCGAATGCGAAGGAGTCAAAGTGCTGATGACCCACATCGGCGGCTTCCCTGGTCGCTACGACCGTGAGGCCTACCGACATATCATGGCCTATAAACCCCAACTCTTCATCTGCGGTCACTCCCACATCCTGAGGGTTATGTATGACAAGAGTCTCGACTGCCTTTGTGTCAACCCCGGAGCCATCGGCCACTATGGTGCCCAAGCGGTCCGTACGATGCTCCGTTTCGAAATCGACGGTCACGACATCCGTAACATGGAAATTATTGAATTATCCAAACAATAGCAACAAACTATGAAAACTATTCAGCGATATTGCCTTATCCTCCTGATGCTCTGCGTAGCCATCGCCGTCAAGGCGGAGGATATCATCGTCATTGGTCAGGTCGTCAGCGCCGCCGACATGCGCCCGTTGGAAAACGTTCAGATATGGTTTCATAAAAACAGCAAGATAGGCACCATCACCAACGATGAGGGCTACTTCATCCTACGTGCCCCCGAGCATCAGGACGCCATCGTCGTCTCCATGGTCGGCTATCGTCGCATGACAGTGAAACTCGATCAGACCAAGCGCGACCAAGTCGTCAACATCGCCTTGGAAGAGAAAGTAGGCATGCTCTCCGAACTCACCATCTCCCCAGGTGGCGACCCCGCAGGCGATTTCATGAAAGAGGTGCGTAAGCATAAGATGGAGAACAACTACCGCGACTTCACTAATCTCTCCTACGTTCAGACCACTCAAAACAAATTCTTCCTCACTAACCTGAAGCAGAAGATGTTTCAGCGAAAACTCTTCCGCGAATTGCAGGAAGGCACCCTCACCAATGCCGACTCCTCTGCCATGCTCCCCTTGCACTACAGTCTGCAGACCGAAGCCATCGTGCGTGAGAACGGCAAAGAGCAAAGCACTCTTAGAAATCAGGAGCAGCGAACTTCATTAAGGATGGTTCCAGAGTATATAGATGCTGTCATGCAGTCAATCTGCTCCGAGGTGAACTTCTACGACAACAACATACCATTGATGGGTCGAAGTTTCGTCAGCCCTCTCTCCAACCAAGGCAAAGCATTCTATGAGTTCTACTTGATTGACAGCATATTCGTCGACACCCCCAACGGCCGCAAAGCCAAAGAATACATCATCACCTTTACCCCAAAGAGCGACAAATCGTTGGCCTTCAAAGGAGTGATGCGCATCAATACGGAAAACTATGCGTTGACATTTATCGATGCAACGATGCCTCCGACCGCCAACATCAACTACATCAACAACATCCATCTCTGTCAGAAGTTTGCGATGGTCGACGACAGTCACTACGCACCGATGGAGATGAACCACGGACTGGGCATGCAACTCTTCCATGCCGACACCACCAAGCACTACTTCGCTGCCATCATGGATTCGCACATTCAGTTCGACTCCATAACCGCCTTTGGAAAGACCATCGACCACTCCCCTTACGGTCGTATCGACACCACCCATCAGAACTTCGTCCAAGCCATTGAGGCTGCCGACAACACCAAGATCATGCGTGTGGCCAACTACCTCGTCTATATCATCAACTCCGGCTATATTCCTGTCGGCCCGATAGAGTTCGGACCTTTCACCGAGTTCATTCGTGGCGACCAGATCCAAGGCTTCCGTCCAACCCTCGGACTCCGCACCAGCGAGAAACTCTGTCCGTGGTTCTCCATTGGCGGATATGCCGGCTATGGCGTCCGCAACAAGCAATGGAGTTACGGCGGCGACCTCCGTTTCCGCTTCGGTCCAGACTGCGCCCACAGCCTCACCGCCTCCTACTATGACGACTACTACCGTGTTGACTTCCAACGCACCTACGGCCCTATCGACCAATATGTCGACCGTGGCGAAAACCTCTTCAACGTCGGTTTCAAATACAACAAACTCCTTCATCAGCGCATCGCCCGACTCAACTACAGTTACGATGCCGCCCCGTTCAAACTCTTCGTGGAAGGCAACTACCACCGCTACTTCGGTGGCGACTCGCTGCCACTCCTCTCTACATCCAACACCCCGTTGGAATATATGGACGTCCAGACCGTTCGCGTAGGCCTCCGTTTCGCCCCCAAGGAGAAATCGGTCGACTACTTCTTCCATCACCATCACCTCACCTCTCATAAGCCAGTGGTAAGTTTTGTAGGCACTATAGGCCACTACAACACCGGCGAAAAGCAAGGACAATATGCTGCCATTTCGCTCAGTATGTATCAGTTCCTCCATACCTCCGTGGGCGAACTCCGCTACTCCGTAAGTGGCAACTATCTCTTCGGCGACGCCCCATACACACAACTGTTTACCCCGCGCACGCAAGGCGGACGCTGGTTCAACTGCCTACGGTTCAACAGTCTCAACCAGACACTATACCTTAGTGATGCCATGCTCGAGGCCCATGCCAACTTCTTCACCAACGGATGGATTTTCAACCACATTCCAGGTGTGAAACGACTCAACTTCCGCGAAGAAGCATTCGTCAAGATGGCTTGGGGTGGTCTACGTCCTGGACATGCCAACGTGATGCCGATGCCAAACAACTGGACACTCCGTGTGCCATACGTAGAAGCAGGTGTCGGCATTTCGAATATTTTTAGTCTGTTTACCCTCGAATTTGTGTGGAGACTCACCCATAGACAGGATTGTCCGGACGAAAATTTCGGTATAAAATTCAAAATTCAACCTTCATTATAGCATCAGTTACATTTTTTGACACACTTCTTTTTTCTTTTGAATCAATACTTTAAACCCCAAATAAAGGCATCAAAATAAAAAATTGTAAGTTTTATACCCTGAGATTGAAAAACTATTCGTTACTTTGCGCTCCCAAAATTGGGCACTTATACAATATATAATAGTAACGATATGCCAGCATCCAATCTCGTAATTGTAGAGTCTCCTGCAAAGGCTAAAACCATTCAGAAATTTTTGGGAGATGACTATAAAGTGATGTCCAGCCAAGGCCATGTGCGTGAGCTGGTCGATGACAAGTTTTCGGAGTCGTCACTGAAAGACTATACCCCTAACTATAGTATTATAGAGGATAAACAATCTCTCGTTGACGATTTGAAAAAAGCTGCCAAGAATGCTTCGTTGGTTTGGCTCGCATCCGATGAAGACCGCGAAGGAGAAGCCATCGCCTGGCACTTGAAAGAAGTGCTTGGACTCAAAGATGAGCAGACACGTCGTATTGCTTTTCACGAAATCACAAAAAACGCCATACTTGAAGCCATAGAACATCCACGTGGTATCGACATGAACCTTGTGAATGCTCAGCAGGCTCGTCGCGTTATGGACCGCATCGTAGGTTTCGAACTGTCGCCAGTGCTGTGGCGCAAGGTTCGTCCACGTTTGTCGGCCGGCCGTGTTCAGAGTGTTACCGTTCGACTTATTGTAGAACGTGAACGCGAGATTCACCAATTCAAACCAGAACCATTCTACCGCGTAACAGCCGATTTTGTAACTGACGATGGTTCTGTTCTCACTGCCACACTCAAACGCCGCCTCACTACAGAGAAAGAAGTGCGTGAATTGTTGGAAACAATGAGCCACTCCACTTTCACCATCGAAAGCGTGGACAAAGTGCCAACACGCCGTGTGCCACCTCCACCTTTCACAACCTCAACACTTCAACAGGAGGCTGCACGTCATTTCGGATTCTCGGTAACAACCACCATGCGTTTGGCTCAGTCGCTGTACGAATCTGGTCAAATCACCTACATGCGTACCGACTCCGTCAATCTCTCATCGTTGGCACTCAATACTGCCAAACAGACCATCATTGAGAAAGATGGTGAGCTCTACTACCATTTCCGCCAATATGCCACTAAGAGCAAAGGTGCTCAAGAGGCACACGAAGCCATCCGCCCAACCTATGTAGGCAATCCAACCATCAAGGGAACAGTGCAAGAGCAACGTCTCTACTCCTTGATTTGGAAACGTACCATTGCTTCACAAATGGCAGATGCAGAATTGGAAAAAACCATCGTAACAATTGCGGTGGACAATTCTCAAGACCAATTTACTGCAACCGGTGAGGTTGTTGTTTTCGACGGTTTCAGAAAAGTTTACATGGAACATGTTGACAACGACGACGAGAACACACAGACCACCCTGTTGCCACGCCTTGAAGCCAACCAGACGCTGAAACTGTCGCAGACTCTTGCACAAGAGAAATTCACTCAGCATCCAGCACGCTATACCGAGGCTTCTCTGGTTCGTACATTGGAAGAGTTGGGCATCGGTCGTCCTTCAACTTACGCACCAACCATCTCTACCATCCAAGAGCGTCAATATGTAGAGCGTACCGATATTTCGAATGCACCTACTGTTACTCGCCTCTTCACATTCAAAAACGGAAAAATCACAGCCACAGAGCAACAAAACAAGGCTACTGTAGACAAAGGCAAACTCTCGCCAACAGATATCGGCACAGTTACAACCCAATTCCTTATCGACAACTTCCCTGAAATCATGCGTTATGATTTTACAGCCAATGTGGAGGAAGGTTTCGATACAATTGCTGCAGGTGAAGCTGGCTGGCATGACAATATCGAGAAGTTCTATACCTCATTCCACCCAGGTGTAATTGAAGCCGAAAGCAAGGATCATGTGAATGGCGAACGTATTCTCGGCAAAGACCCAAAAACAGGAAAAATCGTATTAGTACGCCTCGCTCTCTATGGTCCTGTAGCTCAGATTGGCGACACTGACGATGAAGACAAACGTATTGTCAAACTCTCACGCGACAAAAAGTTGGAAACCATCACACTTGACGAAGCACTTGACCTCTTCAAACTGCCTATCCATCTCGGCAAATTCGAGGAAAAAGAAGTGGTTGTCGGCGATGGCCCTTACGGCTACTACATCCGTCACAATGCCAAATATATCACCCTGCCAAAAGACGAAAACCCATTGGAAGTTACTTTGGAACATGCTGTAGAACTGATTCAGGAGCAACGTCTTGCTGAGCAGAAACGCACTATCAAAGTATTTGAGGATGAGGATATAGCAGTACTAGACGGCCGCTTCGGTCCATATATCCGTCACAATGGTGGCAACTATAAACTTGCCAAAGGAACAGATGCCACAAAACTGACACTTGACGATTGCAAAAAAGTAATCGCCGAAACCGAACCAACCCGTCGTGGCAAGGCAAAGAAGGCTGCAACAAAGAAAGTGGCTGCCAAAAAAGCAGAAAAAGGAACAGCAGAAACCAAAGCCAAGAAAACGGCAACAAAAAAGACTGCTACCAAAACGAAAAAGACAACCACAGCCAAAACAAAGAAAGCTGCAAAATAGATAAAACAAATCTATAAATAAGAAGGGCTGCTTCCAAACGGAGTGGCCCTTTTTATTGGTATGATTATTGCGTTCTAATCTGTAAAGAGGAATTTTTCCGCAAGTAACTTACCGCCATTTGGAATAAATTCTGCCCAAATCCTATTATTTATGCCTACGTGGGTAAAATGGTGCTCCTTTGCTACATCATAAGCCCCTTCAAGCACAAAAAAACTCGTATCTTTGCACACACAATCGGCACAGACTTATGAGGATTGAGATAGACAACAACTCAGGCTTCTGCAACGGAGTGGTACGTGCCATCCGTATGGTAGAAGAAGAACTGCAGGAACATGGTTCGCTGCATTGTCTCGGCGATATTGTGCACAATACCAACGAGGTGGACAGACTGACGGCACAAGGACTCGTTACCATCAATCTGAACCAGTTTGCACAATTACATGGACAACGTGTGCTTCTCCGTGCACATGGCGAACCTCCAAGCACCTACCACACGGCCGAAAACAACGGCATTACTATCATTGATGCCACTTGTCCTGTGGTGCTTGCCCTTCAGCGTCGCATTCGTGAAGCATACCTCTCCAATCCAGGCACGCAGATTGTACTGCACGGAAAACATGGTCATGCCGAAGTGCTTGGACTCGTGGGACAAACCGACAACCACGCCATTGTGGTGGATACTGATGAGGATTTGGAGAAAATAGACTACACAAAATCAGTCATGCTGTTCTCACAAACCACCAAAAGCATCGTACGTTTCCAACAGATAGCCGAAACGATAGCCAAACGCCTGAAAAACGGAGCTACATTGCAATCGTTCGATACAATCTGCCGACAAGTGGCCAACCGTCTGCCACACATCAGCACCTTTGCACAGCAATACAACAGAATACTTTTTGTTGGCGATGTGAAAAGTTCCAATGGCAAGATGCTCTACGAAGCTTGCTGCAATGTCAACGAAAACGTACACTTTATCTCATCAACTGACGATATCGAACTTGCCTGGTTTTCTCCCGACGACAGCATAGGAATCTGTGGCGCAACATCAACACCCAAATGGCTAATGGAACGCGTTGCCGAGTGGCTTGAAGAAAAACTAACGAAACAACAATAATACTATGTCAAAAATCAATTGCATCGGCGTGCTTACCTCTGGTGGCGACGCACCTGGAATGAATGCAGCGGTACGTGCCGTAACCCGTGCCGCCATCTACAACGGCAAAAAAGTAAAAGCTATCTATCGTGGCTACAAAGGATTGATTGAAGATGAAATCCGCGAATTTCAAAGCCAGGATGTCAGCAATATCATACAACAGGGTGGTACAATCCTGAAGACTGCCCGATGCAAAGAGTTTACTACTCCGGAAGGACGTCAACGTGCCTACGAGGTGCTGCAGAAAGAAAGCATCGATGCTCTTGTTGTCATCGGTGGCGACGGCACTTTCACTGGTGCACGTGTCTTTGCACAAGAATATGACATTCCGGTGGTCGGCATTCCGGGCACTATTGATAATGACGTCTGCGGCACCGACTCCACCATCGGCTACGATACCGCTCTCAATACAATTATGGACGCTGTGGATAAAATCAAAGATACTGCCTCATCGCATGAACGCCTCTTCTTCGTTGAGGCAATGGGTCGCGATGCTGGCTTCCTTGCTCTCAATAGCGCCTTAGCTTCCGGTGCTGAGGCTGCCATCGTTCCTGAGCGAGAGACTTCCGTAGCACAGCTTGACCAACTCATTGCCAACGGTTTCAGAAAAACCAAGAACAGTTCCATCGTTATCGTGGCTGAAGGCGGCGGTGGCGCTCAAGGTCTTGCCGACCGCATACATAAACTCGACCCTAACTACGATGTTCGTGTCTGCATTCTCGGCTATATGCAACGTGGCGGTTCCCCATCTGCCTACGACCGCATCCTTGCCAGTCGCCTCGGCGTAGCTGCCGTTGATGCACTGCTTGATGATCAGCGCAATATCATGGTCGGCGTACAGAACGACGAGGTGGTTCACGTGCCATTCTCCAAAGCCATCAAAGACGACAAACCACTGAAGGACGATAAATATCAAATCATTCAGATTCTCTCAATATAAGTTTGTAATTTTGCATCCCAAAAACAAATGCTCCGATGAGTAAGGAAAAGCAGACATTCTCCCCCGCATTCTGGACAGCAAACATCAGCGAATTGCTCGAACGTATGGCTTTCTATGCCATGTTTGTAGTCATTACGCTCTATCTGTCGAATACGCTTGGCTTCAACGACATCCAGGCATCGATGATTTCAGGCATATTCTCCGCAGGACTCTACTTTTTGCCAATGTTTACGGGAGCATACGCCGACAAAATCGGCTACCGTCGCTCACTCATCGTTGCCTTTGGTCTGCTTGCCATCGGTTATCTGCTGATGGCGTTATTCCCGCTTGCCATGGAGCATGAGGGGTTGGTGGAATATGGCGACAAGACCATCTTCCACGGCTTGGAACAGCAGCAAGTGCGTTGGCTTGTATTGCCTATCATGCTCGTCATCATGGTGGGCGGCAGTTTCATCAAGTCGATTATCTCGGCATCTGTGGCACGAGAGACAACCACCGAAAACCGTGCACGAGGCTATAGCATCTATTATATGCTGGTGAATATCGGCTCGTTTTCCGGCAAGTCTCTCATCGACCCGCTCCGCCAGGTTATTGGCGAGCGAGCCTATCTGTACATCAATTTCTTCTCGGCTTTATTGTGCGTAGGCGCCATGCTTGCCATCTTCTTTTTCTACCGCTCGGTAAATGCTGCCGGCGACGGCAAGAACGCACGAGAGGTATGGCAAGGTCTGCTGAAAGTATGCACCAACGGCCGACTGATGGTACTGATTCTCATCGTTACCGGTTTCTGGATGGTGCAACAGCAATTATACGCCACCATGCCTAAATACGTCATCCGTATGGCAGGCGAAGGAGCTAAACCGGGCTGGATTGCCAATGTCAATCCGTTGTTTGTGGTGCTTTGTGTCAACCTCATCACGAAGATGATGGCCAAGCGCACTGCTCCGATGTCCATGGCAATCGGCATGTTCCTCATTCCGCTTTCTGCCATGACCATGGCATGCGGCAATCTGATTCACACAGAGCTTCCGTTCGGCATTCACCCTATCACGCTGATGCTCGTTCTGGGTATCATCATACAGGCGTTGGCGGAGTGTTTCATCTCACCACGCTACCTAGAATATTTCTCACTCCAGGCGCCCAAAGGTCAGGAGGCATTGTATCTTGGCTTCAGCAATCTCGACTCGTTCCTGTCGTCTATTCTCGGTTTCGGTTTGTCGGGTATTCTGCTGACAAAGTTCTGCCCAGATCCTGCCTTGTTTGAAACTCACGAAGCATGGCTTGCTGCCAGTGAGCATGCACATTATATATGGTTCTGCTTCGCCGGCGTCGGTATGATATCGGCGGTGGCATTGCTTATTTTTGCCAAAGTAACGGCACGCAAAGACCAAAAGAATGAAACTGCTGCAAAGTAACAGTCCCCGTCCCGAAGCGCCTCAGTGCGCTACCATCGGTTTCTTCGACGGCGTCCATCTCGGGCACCGTGCTTTGCTGCGTCAACTTGGCGAGAAAGCCTCCCTGTTGCACCAGCAGACCATGGCCATCACGTTTGCCAATCATCCTCAGCGTTTCTTTCATCCGGAGCGTCCGTTCTACCTGCTGACGCCAAAGGAAGAGAAGGAGGAATTGCTTGGAACCGTTGCGTTAGACCATTGTCTGATGCTAAAGTTCGATGCAGAACTGAAATCGCTGACATCGGCAGAATTTCTAAAACTGCTGCACGATGGCTTCAACGTTCAGACCTTGCTCATTGGCTACGACCACCATTTCGGCAGTGATCGCGAACACGGTTTCGAATACTACCGCGAGGTTGGCGAGCAACTAGGCGTACAAGTGCTTCACGGCAAATGCCAGGAGGTGGAGAGCGACATAGTGAGCAGTTCCATGATACGCCGTTGCCTCACCAATGGCGAGGTGGAGCATGCTGCCACACTGTTGGGACGCCCCTACACGCTGAGAGGCATGGTGGTGAAGGGTCAGCAGCTGGGCAGAAGCATCGGTTTCCCTACTGCCAATCTCAATGTGGCGGAAGACAAACTGATTCCTGGCGACGGTGTTTATGCAGCACGTGTCCGTGTAGGCGAGCGCTGGTTCGACGGCATGCTGAACATCGGCAACAACCCGACAGTGGGCAATACTTACCGCAGCGTAGAGGTGCATATCATCAATCTCAATGCCGACCTCTACGACCAGGTGCTGGAGATTGCCTTTGTGGCAAAGATACGCGATGAGCAGCGGTTCGCCTCATTGGATGAGTTGAAGGCACAGATTGCACGCGACAAGCAGTTTGTAGTGCAGCATGCCAAGAACATTAATGACTGATTGAACAAGCTCCTAACTATATAAAAGCAACAGCCCTACGTAATAAAGATACGTGGGGCTGCTTTTTTGTTATCTTACTGCCGGAAGTGTTCGCTTCCGGAACTGTTGTTTTGTCTTTAATCGACGGCTTGCTGAATTGTTATTTCAGTGTCTTGCTATAGCGTGAGATGGACGGAAGGATTTCCGATACTGGTATGTGGCGCGCTATGACAATCTTGTCGCGGTTGAGGACATAGATTACAGGGGTCGAACCTATATTGTATTTCTCTGCGAATTTAGAACTGCCAAACGCATCGATAAGATTGACGTATGGCTGCAGTTGCTTGCGATTCACATATTCCTTCCACTCGTTCTTGAGGTCACCAGTGTAGAAGAGCACGGTGTTGATGCGTGAGGCAAAAGGTGCATTCGAGGAAAGTGTCTCTTTCCAGGTCTCAATGACCTGAGCACAATGTTCGCACTCGATATCGTAGAAAATAAGCACCGTATATTCACCCGGCAGACTATCGGTGTGAACCCAACGTCCCTCCGTGTCACGCAGCTGAAGGTCGGGCGCATGATTACCGATGCAGCTTGGCGAAACCGCCTTATAACGCAACTCCACACGCTCCATGAAATCGGCGTTCTCCAACGCACTCTTAGGCAAGTGACGTGTGAGGTAGTGGTGCTCAATCATATTGGTAAAGATGCGGTCGTAGCCCTGGTAGGCAGTGTTCTGGAACTTGGTGAAAAAGTAGTTGAGAGTGAAATAATAGACACTGCCCTCATAGCCCTTCTGCTCAGTACGGAGAATCTGATTGAGCAACGTGTCGATGCCCACGGTGACAGAGTCAGGATGCTGAATGAGTTCACGGCCCACGTAACGGTCGAGCATCTGCTTATAGGCAGGAATGTGAGGCAAACGATTGTCTGCAAGATTGACGAAATCGAAGAAGTGGTCGCGAACGAATGCCCAGCGTTCATCCTGGGTGAGATTCTGCGGCAAGGTGATTTCACGCGTACAATTCATGATGGCAGCAAGGAGTGAGCTACGGTTGTACTGCAGCACATTGTTTTGAAACGAGCGCATCTCACGCATCGACTGCATCTGCATTTCGCGATAGGAAGCGATGGAGTCGGCTACTTGCTTCCGCAAATCGGGCTCCATGGTTGGCAATGCCTTCGAGAGTTCTTGCACACGGCTGACGGCATGTTTGTATCGCTCCATCATCATTCTGTTCTTACGCTTGAACTCGAAGAACATGCCGTTGCCGTTCGAGTTTTCGGCTTTGGCCGTTCCCTCAAGGTCATTGGCGTCTGCAATAATCTTGAAGAACTGCGTCTCGTTCTCCACCGCAAACTCAAGGAACTGATGGTTTGGCAACACCATAAGATAGAGACCTTTGACAAGGAGCGTGTCGCCAGTGAGCGTAAAACAGCCCTTGGCATCGGTACGCACCTTCGTCACCTCCATGGCGGTGGCGCCGTGATAGATGGCTATCTGCACCTCGGCATTGTGGAGGCCGGTAATCTCAAAGTCAATCTTATGTTTCGGAGCGCCCGTGGCCGACATGACAGCGGCACAAAACGCCAATATGAAGAGTACGATACGTTTCATTTCCATGAGGTTTTTCTGCACCGCAAAAGTAATGCAAAAATCAGAAACAGCCAAATCGGACGACATTACAAAGCATACGAAAAAATATACGCGCAATTATTTGCCTTAGTCTTAGATTTGCAGTAATTTTACCCCCTGAAATCCGACACGGAAAATAAACTAAAAACAACATAAGAAAATGGCTGTAGAATTTCACTATCAACCTATGTTCCCTCTTGGCGAAGACAAGACGGAATACTATCTCCTGACCAAAGACTATGTGTCTGTCAGTGAGTTCGAAGGCAAACCAATTTTGAAGGTTGCCAAAGAAGGTCTCACCGCAATGGCTAACGCTGCTTTCCGCGACGTATCATTCCTGCTCCGTCGCAGCCACAACGAACAGGTGGCTAAAATCCTCAGCGACCCAGAAGCCAGCGACAACGACAAATACGTTGCTCTCACCTTCCTCCGCAATGCAGAGGTAGCCGCAAAAGGCAAACTCCCACTCTGCCAAGACACCGGCACCGCCATCATCCACGGCGAGAAAGGTCAGCAAGTCTGGACAGGCTACTGCGACGAAGAGGCTCTCTCACTCGGCGTATTCAAAACCTATACCGAAGAGAACCTCCGCTACTCACAGAACGCTCCTCTCAATATGTACGACGAGGTGAACACCAAATGCAACCTCCCAGCACAGATTGACATCGAGGCTACCGAAGGCATGGAATACCGCTTCCTCTGCGTTACCAAAGGCGGTGGCTCTGCCAACAAGACCTACCTCTATCAAGAGACCAAGGCTCGTATCCAAAACCCAGGCACATTGGTTCCTTTCCTCATCGAGAAGATGAAGACCCTCGGCACCGCTGCCTGCCCTCCATACCACATCGCATTCGTTATCGGCGGCACATCTGCTGAGAAGAACCTCCTCACCGTGAAACTCGCCTCAACACACTACTACGACGAACTCCCAACCACTGGCAACGAGTACGGCCGTGCTTTCCGCGATGTAGAACTCGAGAAACAGGTTTTGGAAGAAGCTAACCGTATCGGCCTCGGCGCTCAGTTCGGCGGCAAATACATGGCTCACGACGTTCGCATCATCCGTCTCCCACGCCACGGTGCAAGTTGCCCAATCGGCCTCGGCGTTTCCTGCTCTGCCGACCGCAACATCAAATGTAAGATCAACAAGGACGGTATCTGGATCGAGAAGATGGACGACAAACCATACGAACTCATCCCAGCCGAACTCCGCAACGCTGGCGAAGGCGACGCAGTGAAGATCAACCTCAACCAACCTATCGAAGAGGTGTTGAAAGAGTTGAGAAAATACCCAGTTGCTACCCGCCTCAGCCTCAACGGCACCATCATCGTAGGCCGCGACATCGCTCACGCTAAACTGAAAGCACGTCTTGACGCCGGCGAGGGTCTCCCACAATATATCAAGGATCACCCAATCTACTACGCTGGTCCTGCCAAGACTCCAGCAGGCATGCCTTGCGGCTCAATGGGCCCAACCACTGCCGGCCGTATGGACCCATACGTTGATGAGTTCCAGGAGAACGGCGGCAGCCTCATCATGTTGGCTAAAGGCAACCGCAGCCAAGTGGTAACAGACGCCTGCAAGAAACACGGCGGCTTCTACCTCGGCTCAATCGGCGGTCCTGCTGCTATCCTTGCACAAAACAACATCAAGAGCATCGAATGCGTAGAGTATCCAGAACTCGGCATGGAAGCAATCTGGAAAATCGAAGTTGAAGACTTCCCAGCATTCATCCTCGTTGATGACAAAGGCAACGACTTCTTCAAACAGTTGAAACCTCGCTGCTAAGAAACAAGTTAACAAATAGCACAATAAAATAAAAGGGGCGAACTGGAAAGATGATTCAGTTCGCCTCTTTTTCAATTGACAAATGAAGACACTTCAAAAATAATTGCTACCTTTGCAGCGGTTATAACTCATTCATTAAACCAATAAAATTATTTAGATTATGGCTACAAAATTTTTCAAATGCCCTCATTGTGGCAACGTTATCGTAAAACATGTCGACTCTGGCGTAGTACCTCACTGCTGTGGCGAAGAGATGAAGGAACTCAGTCCAAAAGGCATCGACGGAGCCAAAGAGAAGCATGTTCCCGTTGTAACACGCACTGAAAACAACATGCTCGACATCAAAGTCGGCGAGATGCCTCACCCAATGACACCAGAACACCACATCTGCTTCGTTGCCGTTGAGACACCAACCAGCATCGATGTTCACTACCTCGATCCTGCAAAACCCGCTGAAGCCATCTGCTATGGATCTCAAGAGGTGACCGCAGTCTACGAATACTGCAACCTCCACGGTCTCTGGATGACAACAGAAATCAGATAACAACAAACTAATAATATTGATACGACAATGGAAAAATCATTGAAAGGAACAAAGACAGAAGCCAACCTTTTGGCTGCCTTTGCCGGCGAGTCAATGGCCCGCAACAAATACACCTATTACGCTTCTAAAGCCAAGAAAGACGGCTACGAGCAGATTGCTGCCATGTTTGAAGAAACAGCAGCTCAAGAGAAGGAGCACGCCAAGATGTGGTTCAAACTCATCCACGGCATCGGCTCAACAATTGAGAACCTCAAGGACGCTGCTGCTGGCGAGAAAGAAGAGTGGGTAGATATGTATCCTCGCATGGCCAAAGAGGCAAGAGAGGAGGGCTTTGAGGAGATTGCCAACTTGTTTACCCTCGTAGGCAAAGTGGAGAAGGTTCACGAAGAACGCTATCAGAAACTCCTTGAAAACATCGAGAACGGCATCGTATTCAGCCGCGACGGCGACTGCATCTGGCAATGCCGCAACTGTGGACACGTTCACATCGGCAAGGCTGCCCCTGAGACTTGCCCAACATGCAACCACCCTCAGGCTTACTTCGAACTCAAGTCTGCAAACTACTAATCGTTCTGCATAATACAAACAAAAGAGGCACCGCACATGAAGTGACCCCAAAAAGTTGGACGTTAAATGAAACGTTAATTATTAAATTCTC
>JAKSNW010000016.1 GCA_024405895.1 Paludibacteraceae bacterium | reverse complement strand
TGATTATGATCTACACCTCCATTTCAAAGAGCCGTGCTACCCGCATTGCGAATCAGAACCATGCTGCAGAGAGCAACTACTCGGAAGAGTCGACCACGACGGAATCATCCAACGAGCAGTCGGAGTCGGACACGACATCCGAGAGCGTTATTGATGCTCCCGAGACCACGACGAGTGAAGTGGCCTAAGTAGGTCTCCAACCTTTGGCAGCCCCAAGAAGATTCAATGCTTCTTGGGGTTTGCTGTTTTTCTACGGTAATGCTACGACAATGGGCACAAAAAAAGCGCACCCGATGAGATGCGCTTTGTGGAGCTGACGGGAGTCGAACCCGTGTCCAAACGAGGAAGCTGAATGCTTTCTACATGCTTATCTTCGCCTTGAGTTTTCGTGCACGAGCAAGACCGAAGCCACCAACCCGTGCCTTATCCGCTAAGAGCTTCATCCTTCCCTCGCGGCAGGGTCAGACTATTCCCAATATTCCTACACCTCTGAACCAAACCGCCTTGGGACTCGGCATTTGAGAGATGTCCTGCTCCCGCGCCTTGCGCAGGATAAAGATAACCTACTGTGCTTCAGCTATGCAGCAAGAGCGTAATTTGTTTCGCCAGTTACTGTTTACCGCCTATGATTAAAGTGCTATTCGGCAACGCACTGCATGCTTACAGACCTCTCCTGCTCGCTGTCAAAATCCAATACAGCCCCGCAGAATTGGAGCGCAAAGATACAAGTTTATTTTCTTTCGAGAGTGTTATTTCCAAGTTTTTTCTTCTCGAGGCTTTTGGTTTGCGCATTAGCTGGTTTTGACGGCACTATGTATTTTTTACATTCTCATCCCTTATATTCAAAGATAAAGCATTAACTTTGTGCCCTTAAAGAATTGTCATAAAAACAAGGAGACAAACTATGCGTAAAATTCTTACAATCAGCTTATATACACTTCTGATGATGGTGATTGTCACCTCATGTACGAAGAAAAACCACTATGGTTCGGAGTTCAACGAGGAGCCAGACAGCGTGCTCACGGTGAAATACGCGAAAGGTTTCGAGGTGGCGTATTACAAGGATTTCAAATGTGTGAAAGTATTGAATCCATGGGAGAAAGGCAAGTACCTTGCCATCTATTACCTGGTGGACAATGCCAAGACAGAGACACCAACAAACGGCAAAAAGGTGGTGGTGCCTATCGAGACAATCGGAATCACGTCGTGTACGCATATCGGCGAACTGGAGATGATTGGCGAGTTGGACAAGGTAACGTGCATGAGCGGTGCTGATTTTGCCTACAATGCCTATATCCGCAGCAAGGCAGCCGATGGTTCGCTGGCGAACATTGGCGACGGCGTAAACATCAATCTTGAACAACTGGTGGCTACAAAGCCCACAATGCTGATGACCACGTTTTACAACGTCCAGGACGAGAATGTGAAGCGACTGACCAATGCCGGCATTCCGATGATTTTCAATAACGAATGGACAGAACAGGATGTGCTGGGTCGTGCTGAGTGGGTGAAGATGATAGCCACATTCTTCGGCAAGGAACAGGAGGTTTGTGTGCTGTTCGACTCACTGGAAAACAGATATAACGAGACACGAGAAATAACGGCTCAGATAACCCACCGTCCGACCATCATGTTGGGCAACAACTTCAAAGGCACTTGGTATATGCCTGGTGGCGAGAGCTATATGGCGAAGCTGATGAAGGATGCCGGTGCCGACTATTTCTACGCCAACGATACAACAACAGGCAGTCTGCCGCTGAATTTCGAGACTGTGCTGAAGAACTTCAAGCATACGGACGTGTGGATGAATGCCCCAGTGACAACATTAGACGATCTGTTTGCTTATGACGAGCGCCACAAACTGTTCGACCCCTATCAGTCGGGTGAGGTGTATGCCTTCCTCGGCAAGGTAT
Source organism: Paludibacteraceae bacterium (assembly GCA_024405895.1). GTDB lineage: Bacteria > Bacteroidota > Bacteroidia > Bacteroidales > Paludibacteraceae > HGM05398. Next base: position 38,399 of record JAKSNW010000016.1, on the reverse strand, counting down.
TGGAGGGAACAACAGCCAACGATTTCTGGGAGAGCGGCGTGGTTCACCCTGATATTCTGCTGATGGATGCTTTATGGGCCCTTCATCCGGAACTGGTGCCAAACCATGAGCCTCAGTATATTCTGAAACTGAAATAAAAAAACAGCATACCCCGTGAACAACAATCAACATACGGTTTGGAAATTTGTGGTGATGACAGGCATCACTGCCCTGCTCTTCGTAGCAGACATTCTTTTCGGAAGCATTCGCATCCCGATGGGTGAGTTGTTCACACAAAATGAAATATACCACGAGATATTGGTAAACTTCCGTTTGCCCAAAGCCTTGACAGCCCTTATTGTAGGCGCTTGTATCTCGATAGCCGGTCTGGAGATGCAGACCCTGTTTCACAACCCTCTGGCTGGTCCGTATGTATTAGGTATCAGTTCGGGTTCCACCTTGGGTGTAGCCATTTTCACCCTTGGCGTTTCCATGCTGTTTCCAGCCTTTGCCATTCAGAACGGATGGGGCATCATCATCTCCGCCACCATAGGTGCCACCTTGGTGCTTATCCTCATGCTTGCAGCCTCGTTCCGTGTGAAGCAGGCTGTTTCGCTCCTGCTGATAGGCACAATGTTTGGTCAGATAGCCGGTTCGTTGGTAACGATTCTGCAGAACCACAGCAACCCCGACTCGCTGAAGATGTTTGTAGTCTGGACCTTCGGTAGCTTGTCATCGGTTTCATGGCATTATATGAGTGCCATGGTTCCCGTAGCCATCATCGGTCTGGTGCTGACTGTTGCCATCATCAAGCAGCTCAATGCCCTCCTTTTGGGTGAGAACTATGCCCAGAGCTTAGGCGTATCCATCGTACGTCTGCGTGTGATGATCATCATCTCAGTAGCCCTGCTTGCCGGTGCCACAACAGCCTTCACCGGTCCTATTGCCTTCATCGGCATGGCAGTTCCACATCTGGTAAAAAACATTCTGAGAACGAGCAATCACGCCATCACCATTCCGGGATGTGCCATCTGTGGTAGTGCCCTGTTGCTTTTATGCGACATCATCACCCAACTGCCCGCCAACGGCTATACCCTTCCTATCAATGCCATCAGCTCGCTGATAGGCGCTCCTATCATCATCATGATTATTCTCAAAAACAAATAATACGCTATGTCAGGCAAACTCATCATCATATCAGCCCCATCTGGTTCGGGCAAGAGCACGCTCATCAACCACTTGGTAGAAAAAGGTTTTGATTTCACTTTCTCAATCTCAGCCACCAGCCGAGCCCCTCGAGGCAAGGAGCAGAATGGCGTGGAGTACTATTTCCTCTCATTGGACGAGTTCCGTAAGGCCATTGAGGAAAACCGTTTCCTGGAGTACGAGGAGGTGTATCCCGGCTGTTTCTACGGCACATTGAAAGAACCTATCGACAATGCCCTCAAAGCCGGCAAGAACGTGATTCTGGACATCGATGTGAAAGGCGCATTGAATGTGAAACGTCTCTACCCTACCCTTGCCACCACCATCTTTATCCAGCCACCTTCAGTGGAGGCCTTGCGTGAACGCCTCATAGGCCGTCAGACCGACTCAATGGAGATGATTGAGAAGCGTGTGGCAAAAGCAGCACAGGAGATTGCCGAAGCCAACAAATTCGACGTTATCATCATCAATGACAAACTGGAGCAAGCCCAACAGGATATCGTTCGCGAAGTGAAGTCCATCATCGAAGCCTAAGTATGAACGTCACCCTCTTTCCCGGCAGTTTCAATCCCGTTCACAACGGGCACATTGCTCTTGCCAAGAGTCTTATTGAGCAGCATCTGACCGAGGAGATATGGCTGAGTGCCACGCCCCAGAATCCGCTCAAGGCAGCCTCTGTACTGCTCAATGACAACCAAAGGGAAGAGATGTTGCGACTGGCTGTAGAAGGTCTGGAGCATGTCTTGGTGACCACTATTGAGAAACAGCTGCCCCAACCCAACTACACCATCAACACACTGAATGTCTTGGCGGAACAATATCCGGAGCATCAGTTCAGCTTGCTGATAGGTGGAGACAATGCCGAGATTATTACCCGATGGTTCAAATACGATGAACTGCTGGAGAAATATCAGGTTTTCGTATATCCACGCATAGACTGCAAAACCGTTCTGCCACTTCAGCACCCACACTTACAACTTATAGAAGCACCGCTCTTTCCTATCTCGTCCACCAAGGTAAGAGAAGCCATTGCCCAAGGAGACAATATCAGCGAATGGATTGCCCCAAAAGTCCAAGAATACATCATAAACAACAATATATACAAGTAGTTACATATTACGCTAAAAACAACATCGAACAAATGGTCGAAAATTGGGAAATAATGCGTAAATTTGCCGAACATTTGTTCGGCTTTTTTATTTCCAAGCCAGACAATCCAAACAAAAGTATAACAAGAATATAGTTTTTATGAAACCTCTAAAGGAAAGACTTCTTACAGAAGACTGGATGGCAACATTTGTCAGTCTTCCCCTTTTGCTGTTAAGTGCCTTTGCCACGAAACTGCCAATAATACCTAAAGTGCCAGACACATTGGCCACTATGGATGCATGGCTCCATATTGGCATCTTCTTTATCATTGCGCTGGTAGTGCTGTTTATTGGAAACAAAGCACTTAACCGTCCAATCAAAGGCATTCTCTATTCTTTCATCGTAGTCTTTGCCCTGGCTCTTACCGCCCAGTTCGTAGCTAATGTCGGCATCATCAAGGAGTATGGCTTCGAAGCCGTTTTCTTCTCTGTTATCCTTGGTTTGATTATAGGCAACCTGTTCACCATTCCACAATGGATGAAGCCAGCCATTCAAGGCGAATTCTTCATCAAGGTAGGTGTTGTATGCCTTGGTGCTACCATTCTGTTCCGCGATGTGATGAAATCGGGCACCATGGGTCTGTTCCAGGCTATCATCGTAGTGGCTACCGTATGGTTCTTCGCTTTCTTCATCTCCAAGCTTCTGAAAGTGGACGAACGCACTGCCATGACCCTTTCAAGCGGTGTTTCCATCTGTGGCGTATCAGCATGTATCACAGCAGCCGGTGTGGCTGAAACCGACAGCAAGAAACTCTCCTATATCACCTCAATGGTGCTTATCATCGTAGTACCAATGATCTATCTGATGCCTTGGTTGGCACGTCTGATTGTTCCACATCTCACCGACGATCCTATGATTCAGCAAGAGATAGCAGGTGCTTGGATTGGCGGTACCATCGACACCACCTCCGGAGTAACAGCCTCATCAGGTCTTTATAGCGACGCAGCTCAAAGCGTAGCCGTCATCGTCAAGGCTACTCAAAACGTGCTTATCGGCGTGGTGGCTTTCTTCATTGCACTCTATCTCTCAACCAAGAACAACAGCACCTCAAAAGGCAAACCTTCATTCGGTATCGTATGGGAGAAATTCCCTAAATTCATCATCGGTTTCGTGCTGGCTTCTGCAGTATTCAGCCTGCTTCAAGGCTACGAGGTATTCCCTGACTTTGCCGAAAAGAAGATTGCAGCTGTAGGCATGGCAAAATCGCTCTCTACCTTCTTCTTCTCGCTGGCATTCGTTTGCATCGGCTTGGATACCAAACTGAAGGATATCATTTCAAGAGAAAACCGCAACGTGCTGTTTTCATTCCTCTGCGCACAAACTTTCAACATCGTATTCACATTTGTCATTGCCTATCTCCTCTTTGGCATTGTGAAGCCAATGATTGCATAAGACATTTCGTCAATAATAAAACAAAAAGAGAAACATCTGCTGGTGTTTCTCTTTTTTTATTGGGTTTTGGGAAATTGATTTGACCTGAAACTATTGATAAAAAGGGAAATAAAAAAAATGAGTGTGGCTCGCAATCCCTGCGTGTCACACCCGTTCAGTAATTATGAATTGTAAAGACTATTAATATTTCAACGTTATGAAAAACAACCAACGGGACATGCCCATTATTTCACGGGCAAAGGTAAGACTTTTTTCCATACAATACAACAATATGAAAGATTTATTATCTTAATTAACGTAGCAACAAATTTCTAAACAAAATGCACAATTTAACACATCACAACGTTAACAAACTACTCACAGAATCACACAATTAGCCATTCCATGGTCTATTCTCAAAAAATCCACTTTTACAGATACAGAACTGAATACAAACAACTTAATACATACTCAACATTATCCACCACAAAGGCTTTAGATTAACAAAAACAAATCTACAGTCATCCGTCCAACTAACATTTTTCACATTTAGAAATCACATTTTCTCACGGTTTTCGAATAGCCAAAGCCATTGCAAGGCACTTTTATAGCCATTTTCTCAATAAAAAAGTGCAAATGAACGCGTTGGAAGTAACAAGAAAAAGTTATCTTTGCACCTACAAAATATCCCCAACGACACTATATATAAATCAGTGTCGAACAGCAAACAAATACAGAAATGAGTATCACAAACAAACACTTACCCATTGTTTTAGTGCTGCTGACATTGCTTGCAGCAAGTCCTTTGTCTGCCAAAAAGCCCAAACAAACCTATGTGAAAATCACCACAACGATGGGCAATATCAAGGTTCATCTCTATGACAACACTCCGGAACACAAGGCCAACTTCATCCGTTTAGTCAAAAGCGGCATGTATGACGGTGTTCTTTTCCATCGTGTCATCAAGGATTTCATGATTCAAGGTGGCGACCCTAAGTCGAAAGACTGTGATTCAACCACAGTTCTCGGCGATGGCGGACTCGGCTATACCATTCCTGCAGAGATAACCCAGGAGAACTACCACCGCCGCGGAGCACTCTGTGCCGCAAGACTGGGCGATGGTGTAAACCCAAAACGTGAATCTTCGTCCACTCAATTCTATATCGTTGTTGGCAAGACCTTCACCGACAAGGAACTTGACATGCAGCAAGCACGTATCAACGGAGCTACTCGACCTGAGAAGCCTTTCCAGTTTACAACAGAACAACGTAGCGTCTACAAAGCCATCGGCGGCACCCCTCACCTGGACATGCAATACACCGTGTTCGGTGAAGTGGTGGAAGGACTGGATGTGGTGCTGAATATCTGCAACGTACCAACCAATAAAAACGACCGTCCAAAGAAAGACGTCAGAATTCTGAGTGCAAAAATTACTAACAGATAACACAAAACGATGGAGACTTTAGTAGAATACAAGAACGTAACAATCCACCGCGATGAAGTTACGGTGTTACAGAACGTAGACCTCACCGTTGGCAAAGGAGAATTCATCTATCTCTGCGGACGTGTAGGCAGCGGCAAGAGTTCGTTGCTTAAGACTCTTTATGCAGAAGTACCTATCCATAGCGGTGAAGCAAAAGTGTTCAACTACGACCTCAAGAACCTGAAACGCAAAGACATCCCGATGCTCCGTCGAAAAATTGGTATCGTATTCCAAGACTTCCGTCTGCTGGAAGACCGTACCATAAACGACAATCTGGCATTTGTGCTGAAGGCTACCGGATGGAAAGACAAGAATAAAATCAACGACCAGATAGACTTGGTGCTGAACACCGTGGGAATGAGCAAGAAAGGCTACAAGCGTCCTCACCAACTCTCCGGCGGCGAGCAACAGCGTATCGTCATTGCTCGTGCTTTGCTCAATTCGCCTGAACTGATTATCGCCGATGAGCCAACTGGCAACCTCGACCCTGAAACAGCCCACGAGCTGATGGAACTGTTGCATTCCATCTGCAAGAGTGGCACAAGCGTACTCATGGCTACTCACAACATGACTTTGGTAGAGAAATATCGTGGTAAGACCTATCTCTGCGAAAACGAGAAGATGGTCTACCAAGACAACGAAGCGAAGCCATCCGAGATATTTAGCGAAGCAACAGAAGAATAGGAAAGAACGATGGCAAACAAGAAAATCTTGCTGACTGGCGGTGCTGGTTTTATTGGCAGTCACACAATCATAGAATTGGACAAGGCTGGCTACGATGTAGTCGTTGTAGACAACCTCGTAAACTCAAAAGAAGAGGCTCTCCGACGTGTAGAACAGATTATCGGCAAACCTATTGTCTTTGTACAAGCCGACGTACGCGACCGCGAGGCTATGAACCAACTCTTCGAGAGCCACCGTTTTGATGCCGTCATTCATTTTGCTGGATTGAAAGCCGTTGGCGAGAGCGTAGCCAAACCGTTGGAATACTACGAAAACAACATGAATGCCACATTCGTTCTCTTGGATGTGATGCGTAACCATGGCTGCAAGAACATCATCTTCTCAAGTTCTGCCACCGTCTATGGCGACCCTGCCATCATCCCAATCAGCGAACAGTGTCCAAAAGGCAAATGCACCAATCCTTACGGTCAGACAAAATCGATGTTGGAAGAGGTGCTGATGGATGTTCAGAGAGCCGACAACGAATGGAACGTGGTTCTCCTCCGTTATTTCAATCCTATTGGTGCTCACCCTTCAGGACTGATTGGCGAAAACCCTAACGGCATTCCAAACAACCTGATGCCTTACATTACGCAGACTGCCATCGGTATCCGCAAAGAATTGGGCGTATTCGGCAACGACTACCCTACACCAGACGGCACAGGTGTTCGCGACTATATCCACGTCTGCGATCTTGCTGCTGGTCATGTCTGTGCCCTCAAAGCCATCGAGAAGCAATGCGGTCTGGCTATCTACAATCTCGGTACTGGCAAGGGCTACTCTGTTCTCGACGTGGTGAAAGCCTTTGAAAAAGCCAACAACGTAAAAGTTCCATATAGCATCAAGCCTCGCAGAGCTGGCGATATCGCCACATGTTACTGCAATCCAGCCAAAGCGTTGGAAGAGTTAGGCTGGCAAGCAAGATACGACATCGAGGATATGTGTCGCGACAGTTGGAACTTCCAAACCAAAAACCCAAACGGACTTTAAGAATACGATTGCAAAAAGCAACCCAAACACAGAACAAGACTTATGCGTAACTATAGTGATTTGAAAATAGCGGTAGCAGGCACAGGCTATGTAGGCATGTCTATTGCCACACTTCTCTCTCAGCACCACGAAGTCATTGCCGTGGATGTCGTTCCAGAGAAAGTAGAGAAAATCAACAAGGGCATTTCACCTATTCAGGACGATTACATCGAAGCCTATTTGGCAGGTTTCAAATGCACAAACGATGGCGAGATTGCCAAATTCCGTGCTGGTGATACTGCCGATCTCCCTCGTGTAGACCTCCGTCTTAAAGCCACATTGAATGCAGAAGAAGCCTATCGCGATGCTGACTTCGTTGTCATTGCTGCCCCTACAAATTACGATCCTGTCAAGAACTTCTTCGACACCCATCATATTGAAGACGTCATTGACCTTGTTCTTAGCGTCAATCCGGAAGCCATCATGGTTATCAAGAGCACCATTCCCGTGGGCTATACCCGTTCACTCTATGTGAAATACAGCCAACGATTCCACGAGATGGGACTCGACACCACACATAAGTTCCGTTTGCTTTTTGCACCAGAATTTCTCCGCGAAAGCAAGGCTTTGTTTGACAACCTCTACCCTTCGCGCATCATTGTTGGCTATCCGAAACTTATTGACAACGGCAACTTCGACGACGAAAACACCGCTATCAAACATCTTGCAGGCAATCACATGCAGGAATATGCCGAGACCTTTGCCGCACTATTGAAAGAGGGAGCAGCCACCAAGGATATTCCTGTTTTGTACATGGGTATGAAAGAGGCAGAGGCTGTGAAACTCTTTGCCAACACCTATCTTGCCCTCCGCGTCAGTTATTTCAACGAGTTGGACACATACGCTGAACTCAAGGGTCTCAGCGCCCAGGATATCATCAATGGTGTAGGCCTCGATCCTCGTATCGGCACCCACTACAACAACCCTTCATTCGGCTACGGTGGTTACTGTTTGCCTAAGGACACGAAACAACTGCTTGCCAACTATGAGGATGTGCCTCAAAATATGATGTCTGCGATTGTGGAAAGTAACAGAACACGCAAGGACTTCATTGCCGACCAAGTGCTTCGCAAAGCCGGTTACTACGACTACTATAGCCGCAACCAATATGGTGGTGAGGAGAAGAATGTCACCATCGGTGTCTATCGTCTCACCATGAAGACCGGCAGCGACAACTTCCGCCAATCATCCATCCAAGGTGTCATGAAACGCATCAAGGCAAAAGGAGCTACCATTATCATCTACGAACCAACACTACAAGACGGTAGCACATTCTTCGGTTCTGCAGTAGTAAACGATTTGGAGAAATTCAAGACACAAAGCGATGCCATCATAGCCAACAGATACGACAGCCTGCTGGATAGCGTGGCAGAGAAAGTGTACACTCGCGATATCTTCCGTCGCGACTAACCCTCCACCAAATAACGACTTCAGAAGGCGTTACTCTTCCTCTTCTATTGTAGGGAGTGTAGCGTCTTCTGGCATTTGAAGTTCTACATCATAACAGCATTTGCCACGATATGCCTTCAGTTCATCCACCGGAAGCGAACGAACCACCACTCGTTCTTTAGGCAATCCCATCTTATTGACGAGATAATCCTCAAGCATCATATTACGAATAGCAGCCAATTTGGCAACCTGCTGCTGCAACGTATCTTGTGAGAACGTCATGGCCACCTTCTGCTTCATGGTCTTGCCTTTGGTCTTGGTGGCATTATCGGTGAAAGTAATCAAAGCAGGTGCACTATCCTTAATCTGTGCAATAGCCTCCCAATCAGAAAGTGAGAGTTGGCCATCGGCTTTGTTATTTTGTTGGAAATAATACTGTTTCTTGAAATTATAGACACCCATCTGCTGCACCGTAGAGGCAAACTCATACTGTTGGGTAAGCACCAGAACAGCATCCGGTTGATTGGAAACGATGTCCACAATCTTGGCAAAATTGGTGTATTGCTTCGAAGTGAATCCCGGCTGCATGGCATCCACTGCCACCGACTTCAGTTCCTCGCCATTGGCACCAGCCGCCTTAGCAATAGCCACAAACGGAGAAGCCACAGCCTTGAGCATGATGTTCATGATGGCATGCCACACGATTTTGCCGTAAGAGAACTTCGGCGAGTTGATATCGCCAGAAACAGGGATATTGAATGCAATCTTACCGTCGAGGTCTTTCAGCAACGCAACGCCCAGTTTCAGAGGCACATTGGCATACTCTGCCTTCAAGGCTTTATTCTTCTTGCCAACCTCGCAGTTGTAGATATCCACCATATTATTACCATTCAGCATGCCATTCTTCACACTATTGTCACTCACGAACGAAAGCACACCATTTTCCAACTTATTGCCCACGAAATACTCTGAATAAGGAGCAAACGCAGCCATATCGAGATTCTTGATAATCAGCTGGAGATGTTGGTCGGAATGCTTGATATTCAAGCCACCTTTCCAGATAGCCAACAGAGAACCACCCTTAGGGAGTTGTGCATTGAGTCGAACATCATTCTGTCCGTCAAGGCAGAACTGTGACACATTGGCTCGGATATTCGTAAGTTCGTATTTGAACGGAGAGAAACGAGTATGGTCTGCAAAGTCAACTGCACTGTTAGCCAACAGAATATGATTGATGCCAAATACCCATGGCTGATTGTTTGCAGTGGAATCCACACTCTCTTTCACCGTATCATTCTGTGTTTTGAACAGGCGGTTCCAGGTGTTATCCTCCTTGAAGAGTTCGTAGGTCAGATTCAATCCGTCAACACTCACCTGCTCCAAGTCGACTTTACGTTTTGCCGGATTCACATTGTTGACATCCACCTTCAACTGATTGACATTCAACAGAGGCTGATGGTCAAGATAGGTAGCATTCAACGCATTGGCAGTAAGAGAACCGCTTATATCCAAATCTTTGATATTATCAAGACTACCATCCAACATCACCTTGCCAGAAAGCGAACCGGTTAAATCATCCACGGTAAGCACATCTTTGATAAAAGGCATAGCCATGCTGACATTCACCTTGTCAAGATCGAGTGAAAGGGAGCAACGGTTGTTTTCGGCATGATATTTCATATCAGTAACCAGTCGGCCACCATCAATGAAATTGAAAGCCACACCAGCCTTGGTTGTATCTTTGCCGAAAGTCAAGCCCGGCACATTCAAACGCAATCCATCAACGCCCCAAGAACTGCCACGCTGAACATCGGCATAAGTCAAAGCACCTTGTTTCAAGACGATATCATAGAGTTTCACCGTCCATTTGCTCTTCTTGTCCTCTTTGGGCTTATCTTTCTGGAAACGTCTGACTATAGACATGAAATTCAAGCCATTATCTGTCATCACCACATTGCCATCGAGACCTATGAGATGAATATAGCTGAGTTCAACCTCATGCTTCAACAACTTCAGCAACTTGATTTGAACGGCAAGCGTATCGAAAGAAAGGAATTGTTGTTTGAAATTCTCTTCTGAGGCTTTGAAGCCCTCTATCTCCACCTTACCATTGAAGATATTGGCTTTGAGATTATCCATGGTCACTTCGCGTCCGATGATGTCCACGTCGTGTTTTTCCACAAACCACTTAGCAACAGGCGATACCAGGACGGACACGAGCAAAACCAGACCGACGACAACGCCCAAGACAACGGTAAATATCTTAACGCTTTTACGCATACAACTTTATAATAGATGAATGAAGAGTGCAAAGATAGTGCAAACCGAAGACAAAACCAAATTTATTTGAGTTTTGTTGAGGTGCCGCCTATCTTATGAAAAGGTAGTGCAAACCGAAGACAAAACCAAATTTATTTGAGTTTTGTTGAGGTGCAGCCTATCTTGCGTTAGAAAGATACGCATTCCCCATCTAATTCCAAAATATGCAAGTGTATTTATTTGCGAACACGTCTTAACTACCCTTTTGTGCTAAAATCATTGACCTACTGCGGTTTGCTGCTGTTTAGACTTTTTTGCATTATTAAAAAGGCAAAATTGCATTTAATATAACCAAAAGGTTTTATGATTTCTGAAATTTTCAGAAACCGCATTTCAAACTTTTCGGACTTTCTGAAATTTTCAGCAACAGCAATTCAAACTTCCCGAACTTTCTGAAATTTTCAGCAACAGCAATTTTCGCTGCCACAACTTTGGTTGAGTTGGCTCAAAAAGAAACTTGAATGCAACTACCAGAGAGAGAGAGAGTTAGACATTGTTTATATAAAATTATTATTGTATCTTTGCAGCCGTAATAAAATTTTGAGATAATGAAGAAAATATTTTTTGCCCTTATGGCTCTCTGCTCCACGATGCTCCTTGTTACATCGTGCGGACAACCAAACACACCGGAAGAACCCGACCTTAAAGTAGTTACTGGAGAAGCCCAAGTGCTTGAAGACACCGTAGAACTCTTTGGACAACTCAACATCACGAGCGAAGAGTTGGCTGTTGCTGAATATGGTTTCTATATCTCTACTACCGAGTTCAAGAAACTTAACGATGGCCTCAAAAAAACCGTGACTTCAATGGACGACGACCACAACTTCTCAGTTAAAATCTCAGGTCTTGAGCCAGAGACAAAGTATTACTATCGTGCCTATCTGGTAACGGGCGACGAATTCGTTGTAGGCGAGACATTGACTTTCGAGACCTCTATGTTTGGAGACAGACCTCTCACATTCGCCGTTGGCAACGTAGAGTTCACCATGATCTTTGTGAATGGCGGCACCTTCACCATGGGTGCTCCTGATTCTGACACCCAGGCATTTCCAAGCGAAAAGCCAGCACACCAAGTAACAGTTTCCAGCTACTATATTGGCGAAACCGAAGTAACTCAAGAACTTTGGCAAGCCATAATGGGCACAAATCCTTCTGAAGTCAGCAACTCTACACTTCCAGTAGAAAATGTAAGTTGGAACGACTGCCAAGAGTTCATTACTAAACTGAATGAACAATTCTCTGATCTGTTTAATAACAGACTTTTCCGTCTGCCAACAGAAGCCGAATGGGAATATGCAGCCCGCGGTGGCGAGAAATCGCAAGGCTACCTCTATAGTGGAAGCAACAACATTGGCGAAGTTGCCTGGTACGGAGACGATAGCAACAACACAACTCACCCTGTCAAACAGAAAAAACCAAACGAACTCGGCATCTATGACATGACCGGCAACGTGTGGGAGATTTGTCAAAACTTCTTCTATCCTTATACTGACACGGCAGAAACAGACCCTCAAGGCCCAACTGAAGGACATGAACACGGCTTACGTGGTGGCGGTTATAAAAATGATGAAAGGAATAGTCGAAACGCAAATCGTGGCGGTTTCTATCCCGACAATAATTCGCACGACAAAGGTCTCCGCCTTGTTCTTACAAAGAAATAATCTATCATAATTAGATACCTCCAAGCGTCATCCTTCAACCGTGAGGGATGACGTTTGTTTTATCCATACCGATTGAGCAGCTCAAAAGTGAGCTTACTTTATTATTATAAATTGTATCTCGGTAAGTTGTCGGTTCTAAAAAAAATCGTGTACCTTTGTCGCGATGAAAAAAGAAAATCCACCAAAACAGACGCTTAAAAAGGCAGCCATCATTATCGAGTGGTTCAAAGCCAATCAGCCTGACGTGAAGAGTGAGTTGAACTTCGCCAATACGTTCGAGTTGCTTGTGGCGGTCATGCTCTCTGCACAATGCACCGACAAACGGGTCAACATGGTGACTCCGGCTCTGTTTCAGCGTTTTCCAGATGCAAAAACCCTCTCCTCTGCCTCCTTCGAGGAGGTGTTGAATCTCATCGCCTCCATCTCCTACCCCAACAGCAAAGCCAAGCACCTGATTGCCATGGCTCAGATGGTGGAGGAGCGTTTCAACGGCGAGATTCCCACCTCGCCCGACGATTTGGAACTCCTGCCCGGTGTAGGCCGTAAGACAGCCAATGTGGTCTCTGCCGTTGCCTACGGATTGCCCCGCATGGCTGTCGACACCCATATCTTCCGTGTCTGCAACCGCCTCGGACTCACCCATGCCAACAATCCGCTGCAGAGCGAGAAGCAGATGATGGAACTGCTGAAAGAAGAGGATGTTGCAACGGCTCACCATTGGTTTCTCCTCCACGGACGATACGTCTGTGTGGCCCGCAAACCGAAATGCGGCCAATGCCCTTTCACCAAAATTTGCGACTTCTATGCCACTCAGAACCAGTGATTAAGGTATTTTCTCAAAAAAAATTTCACTTTCACTGCAACAAAATGGCCTTAAAAATCGTCATATAAATAGCTAATACTCATAAAACAGTAAGCCTATGAAAAAAGCGTTTCTTCTACTCTTTATGCTAATCAGTATGACTATCAATCTTTTGCAAGCGCAAGAGATAAGTAGCAGCAAGAAATTCATGCGTCCGAAAAACGAGATCAGCATCAGTTGGGGCTACTCCTATTTCCTCCATCAATACCACACATCGGAGGAAGATGCTCATGACTTTATCCGCAGTTACTGGTTTTCTGACGATGTCTTTCAAGGTCCAGCCCATTTTTTTGGAGTGCCAGGCATAAGCTATATGCACAACCACACCTGGTGGTTTGCCCAAGGTGCCGAGTTTGTCTTTGGTGGATATTATAATAATGTCTACGACATTTTCACCAACGATTATCTCTACAGAAAAAGCGGCATTGATTATATGTTTCTTTATACCGCCCGTTTCACCTACATGAGTCGCCCTCATGTAAGCCTCTACGGCTCTGTTTCTGCGGGTCTCATGCTTGAAACCAGCAGTAACCGTCTGAATTGGATGACCTTCATGGGTCAGCTTTGTCCTATTGGCATCTCGATTGGAGGAGAACGAGTTCGCGGATTTGCTGAATTAGGCATCGGTGGCAAGGGCATTGCCCGTGCCGGACTGACCTATGCTTTTGGAAAATAACCTAATAGAACCAACGAATATGAAACATTTGAACAACATTGCCATCTTTGCAGTTCTCTGCAGCCTCATTCTTAGTTCCTGTCAGGACAATATCGAATACGAACATCCAGCCAATAAGGTCTATCAGATGTACTGCAGTACCTATTGTACACTCTGCAGCAACCTAAAAATCTGTCAGTATGCCTTCTACGTTAACAACTATTTTGCAACCGGTTCTGACGAATTGCTGACGCAAGTATTCGGAAGCGATTACACTCTAAACAGAGATGATGCCAACAACACTATAGAGATTATTCCCGCTTCAAACAGTGTATTCAGGTGCATTCAGATTACCCACAACGGCTATGCACTTACCGACACAAACAACATGGCTGAATGGGATATCAACATAATAGTTGCTGACTTACAGCACCATATCATAAGGGATCTTATGCATAAACAACTATTTGACAAACTATTTGAAGACGGAAAGCCAAACATCCATTACTCCATTCATAGCCAGCACACCAACGACGGATATGTTTGGGAAATACATACTTATGGCATGAGAGGAACGCTTGGAACCAGCCACACAGACCTCACAATCGCCACTGGTTCAGACGACTTTACCACTTCAAACAAACTCACCGGAACCATGACTATGGATGCGCTCTTTTATCCTGTAGATTACAGTCGCACCTATTGCTTGTTGGAAGTGAAATCCACCATGCCGATAGATTTCGAACTCAAGCCAGCCCGTTACAACTTCACTCATTCTCCGCAGATTCGTTTCAACAATGGTGGCATGACCTTCCATGCTTTCAACGAACTAGAGCAAACCCTTGACGGCGAGGTTGAGTTCCATGCGGCAGGCAACACAAAATACCTCATCTTACATTACAAAGGCGTTAGAGAACAGAGGAATCAAAGCGACATAGACTATTGATTCTTGCCATAAAGTGACAATTCTTGCAAAAAAACAAACACAATACAATATGAAGAAATTTCTATTTACAGCCTTGCTCTGCTTGATGGTAGGCACGATTGCCGCCCAGGAAGTGGAGAGCAGCTCACGCTTCATGCGTCCGAGAAACGAGTTCAGCGTCAGTTACGGTGTCTCATTGTTCCTCTACAACCAAAACCATTTCGGTTGCATAGAACCCGCTTGGGGCAGCAACTGGTTTGGCGACGACACCCACACCGGCAGTGTCATGTATTTCGGTGTGCCTGGCATCTCCTATATCTACAACCACAACACATGGTTTGCACAAGGTGCTGAGTTCCTGATGGGTGGCTACTACACCAACGAATACGACAACTTCACCCACGAGCGTCTCGAGGTTGACCGCTACATCAACTACACCTTCCTCTACACCGCCCGCTTCACCTACATGAGCCGCGAACACTGCAGCCTCTACGGTTCCGCATCGCTCGGCTTCATGCTCCGCACCTATGCCAACGAGTTTGACTACGGTCATGTCATGGGTCATCTCTGCCCATTCGGTGTGTCATGGGGCAATGCCAACATCCGCGGTTTTGCCGAGATCGGCATCGGCGGTAAAGGTCTTTTCCGCGCTGGTCTCTCTTATTCATTCGGTAACAAATAAAACTCGCTCACTACTATGAAACATATTATAAAATCACTCGTTGCCGCATGCACACTCATGCTTTGCGCTTTCAACCTCACCTCTTGCGTCGACAACCACTACGAGCCACAGCCAACCCGCAAGGTTTACGAGATGTATTGTGCCACTCAGGATCTTCTCCGAGAGGCAATCCCTTTCTTCCAACAGGCACTCTATGCCAATGCCGTTCTCAGCACAACCGACAAGAGCGAGCAGGAAATTCTCATCAACGACTATTTCGGACTTAATGCTGAGGCATTCATCAACGACTCCACCGGCAAGTTCATCGTCTATACCGGCAAAGACTTCGACCGCATGGAAATCGTATACAACAACGTTCTTCTCAGCGACGACACCCAAGCAGCCGAATGGAACGTCATCATCAAACGCAGCTACTACGGCTTGCTGGATGAGAACTTCATCTTAGGCTACAATCCGCTCCATTTCACCGTTACCACCACCCCAAAAGGTGACGGCAGTTTCTCTGCCACCTTCCATATCGATGGTAGCGAAAACAACCTCGGAACCGCAACTTTCGACATGCAATGGCAAGCCGAATTCTTCACCCCAGAGTTTGACAACGGCATGATGGACCTGACAGTCCGTTTCACACCAACATTTTACGATTGGTCAGCATTCCTCGAGGTAAGCACCACCCAACCGGTCTATGCTATCTATTCTCCTCGCGATAGGCGTTTCAACTACCAGAATGGCGGTTGGGCTTTCCACGCAATCAACTCTTATGGCAAAGAGGTGGACGGCGAGATTTCCTTCTTCACCGAACAAGGCAACTACATGCTGAGAACCCTCTACAAAGAGGTCTCTGAAGAATTCAGACAGTAGGAACACGCTACTCCGCAACAGTCACAACAGGGCGCAAAGGTTTTCTCTATCAAAACTTTTGCGCTCTGTTTATATTTTAATTATATACAACAATCAAAAAAGCGTGTCGGAGTTCGCTATTCTAAAATAATTATCGTACCTTTGCAAGCGATTGTGCAGTAATAGGCACAATCCTCGGACAGTATAAAAAAGTCTTACTAAATACACAAAGAGATGAACCTCAAAAAAACACTTCTGACAGTAGCATTCTGCGCTCTGTTTGTACTGCAGTCACTTGCAGCGCCGGCTTATCCTCACCCAATCACGGTGACACAGCCAGACGGACAAACCCTTACAATCCAACTCCATGGCGACGAATTTTTCAGCTACGTCACCACGACCGATGGCTATCTTTTGAAACAAAACAATGCTGGTGCCTACGAATATGCTTACCTCAGCACCAACAACACCATTGAAGCAATCGGTATTGTAGCCCACAATAACCGTACCTCAACGGAGATTACCGCATTGGAATCTATCAAACAAAACCAGATGATTCCAGCCGTTGCCAAACAATTGCGCACCCAAGGTGCTGCCAACAACGGCATGAACCGCTTGTCTCCAAACCCATTGAGAGGTAACGCAAAGGGTCTGGTTATCCTGGTTAACTTCAGCGACCTCCAGTTCACCATTCAAAACCCTCAACAGGCATTCTCTGACATGTTGAACCAACCTGGCTACTCACGCAATGGCGGCACAGGCTGTGCTTCTGAATACTATGCAGCCAGCTCTGACAGCCTCTTTACCCCAGTGTTCGACGTGTTCGGTCCTTACACCGTAAGCCAACCTATGGCATACTACGGTGCTCACAAAGGCCAATCAAACGACTCCGAAGTTCGCCAAATGATCCAAGAGGCTTGTAACCTTGCAGATGCTGACGTTGACTTCAGCGAGTACGACACCGACAACGACGGCAAAGTGGACAACGTGTTCGTTTACTATGCAGGTCACAACGAGGCAGAAGGCGGCAGCGCCAACTCTATCTGGCCTCACCGTTCAACCCTCATGTCACCAACCTTGCTCCAACTCGACGGCAAATATGTTTATGACTACGCATGTACCTCTGAGCTCAAACACTCAAGCGGCACCACCATGTGCGGTATCGGTACTTTCTGCCACGAGTTCTCACACGTGCTCGGTTTGCCTGACCTCTACGACACCGACTACAGCAGCAGCCCTAACCTCAGCACTTGGGACATCATGTGCAGCGGTAACTACAACAACGGCGGTTGCACACCTCCAGTATACTCAGCCTACGAGCGTTTCTTCCTCAACTACCTCACACCAGAATTGTTGAGCGACCCACGTCCAGCTTCACTCGAGCCACTTGAAACCTCAAACAAGGCTTATCTCATCTCTCCAACCAACCAACACAACCTCTCAGGCACTTCTCCTAACCCACAACAGTTCTTCATCCTTGAGAACCGTCAAGAACTTGGTTGGGACCGCATTGGCCTCCCAGGCACTGGTTTGCTTATCACACGCGTTGACTACAACTCTGCTGCATGGAACAGCAACTCTGTAAACGACGTTGACGATCACCACCGCGTAACCATCATCGAAGCTTATCCAAACGGTTTTGCTGACGGCGGCGATACCTACCCTGGCACACACAACATAAAACAATTCCAGCCTACCCTCTGGGACGGCACATTGACCGATGGTGCTGTAACCAACATCACCAACGAAGGCGGCATCATCACATTCCTCTATCGTGGCGGTGGCGACGACTTTGCCAATGCAACACTCTCTATCGACAAAGTATTCTTCGAGACCGAACAAGGCACCCCAACCAACGGCGTTGCTGCACAAGTATCTGGTAGAAAACTCTACGAGGATTTGACCATCTCATTCTCTGATACACGTCACTTCGAAATTCGTCTCGAGAACGACAGCATCTGGAAAAAGAGCGTTTCTCTTACCCCAGAAACCGACTCAACCGTAGAAGCTACCGTTTATGTTCGCTACAACCCAACCAAGGCTTCTAACACAGACTTCCACACCACCTACCTCCAACTCCAAGGCTGCAACCTCTTGAAGCGTATTGAGTTGAAAGGCCGTTCATCACAAAAGATGAACATCTATCCTCCTATCGCTACCGAAGCAACCCGCATATCTCCTTATGGATTCCAGGTTAACTGGGAGCCTGAGGCAAAAGCCGTAGGTTACTATATCACCGTCTTCAAAAACGATGATGGCAAGACCACAGAGTCAGAAGGCTTCAACACATTCGCTACATTGCCAACAGCAGGCTGGACCGCTAACTTCACCACCACCACATCGAAGAACGTGCCTTCAAGCCCATGCGCAGTGCTCTTTACCTCAGAATTCGATGGTCTCTATTCATGCTACTATCCACAGCCTGTAACAGAACTCTCATTCTGGCTCCGTTCAGAAGATGTAAAACAAAACGCATTCTTCTATGTAGAGGCACTCAACGAAAACGGTTGGGACACCATCGCAAACCTCGAAATCAGCAAGTCATACACTTCAGCCCAGACCAAGACAATTCCTCTGAGCGCTGCTGACAACTACCGTCGTTTCCGCTTCACTGTTGACAGTGTCACCAGCAACGGTATCGCATTCGACGATGTAAAAGTTACCTACGACGGCACAACCGTAAAACAACGCGCTATCGTTTATGACGTCGACTCAGCTTTGTTCGACGACATGGAACCAGCTACAAACTATGTATACGTAATTCAAGCAACAGACCAAGACCCAATGGGTAAATTCGAGAACGTAACAGACTACTCTAACCGTATCGAAGTAACCACCTATGGTGAGACCGAAGCTGCTGCCAACGACAAGAAACACCGCTACATCACCGTACGTTACGAAGATGGCACACCAATCCTTTCTATCAAGCCACAAGACTTGCTTGACAAGGACGGCAACCCACTTGACATCTATGTATTCACCGTCAACGGTCAACTCTTGAAACGTATCCCATCATCTGAATTCATCCACAACCCAAGTTACATCCGTATCGAAGGTCTCCCAGAGAACTCCGTATCTATCGTATCACTTGGTGTAGGACACAAGAACAAATTCGTCAAGATTGTTCAATAATCATCTCTAAGCAATAATTACAATAGGCTGCTTGAAACCCTCAGGCAGCCTATTTTTTTGCATACTCCTACGGCACCTCGGACCTAAAAATAAAAACACATTTTTATTTTGTATTGCGCTGTTTCACCACCTTTCTATCGCAAGATAGGATGCGTTTCGGGATAAAAATAAATAGGAATTTATTTTGTTCTCCGTTGTTTCACACCTTTGGCGCGACTCGGCATAGCCCAAACAAGTTTGTTCTCTGCTCTCGCTGCTTCAAAGGTACAACTTTCACTACCTTTCTATCGCAAGATAGGATGCGTTTCGGGATAAAAAATAAATAGGAATTTATTTTGTTCTCCGCTCAACTTTCACTACCTTTGCACAAATAAGATTTTACGAAAATGGATAACTGTATCAGTTGCTTTATTCCCGTAGTTTCAGAGGCGCAAGCACAATGGATGGCGGGCCAGTTTGTATGTACTGACGAGGTAAAACATGTTTGTCTCATCAGCACAGAACCAATCAGCATAGATGGTTGCGAGATTTTGTTAGTCAGCGAGTTCAACTCAACAGAGACACTCCGCGCCATTGTCAGCAAGGCTGATACACCATTTGTCTTGATGGTCAACAAACCAACCACAGTCATCTTGGGTCAGCATGCACTTAGCCGCATGGTTCAAATAGCCAACGATACACAAGCACCACTGCTCTACACTGATTATCGTAGCGAAGACGCAGCAGGCAATGCCTCTGCACACCCTACCATCGACTACCAACGTGGCAGTCTGCGCGACGATTTCGACTTCGGACCACTCTGGTTCATACGCCACGAAGCACTTGACAGCTATCTTCAACAGGAGCAACACACCTACCACTTCGCTGGTCTCTATGCTCTCCGCC
The DNA here is from genome assembly GCA_024405895.1 of Paludibacteraceae bacterium. Taxonomy (GTDB): domain Bacteria; phylum Bacteroidota; class Bacteroidia; order Bacteroidales; family Paludibacteraceae; genus HGM05398. The sequence goes on along the minus strand of JAKSNW010000016.1, from coordinate 18,109 downwards.
TCTACTTGAGCAACCAAGGTTTGCAACATGTAAATGAAATGCTCTACACCGAAAAAGAGACTGATTTCCGCCGTAGCGGTGAGAAACAGTTCGACTATCTCCTCGGCAAACACCGTGATGCCCAAATTGAGATGGAACAAGCTTGCACCCGTCACCTGAAACAGATAGGCGGATGGCTGCCAGAACGCACCAACGAAGTGAACTTCGAAGGCACATTCCCCTGCGAAGCCTCTGTCATCATTCCTGTAAGAAACCGAGCCAAAACCGTTGGCGATGCCATCAAATCGGTACTCAGTCAGCAGACCACCTTTGCATTCAATGTCATCGTCATTGACAACCACTCCGATGACGGAACCTCAGATATCATCGAAGCCCTCAAACAAGAGGACAAACGCGTGGTTCACCTCATTCCACAACGTAACGACCTCGGTATAGGAGGCTGTTGGAATGAAGGTGTAGACAGTGCCCATTGCGGACGTTTTGCCGTACAATTGGACAGCGATGATGTCTACTCATCACCTGCCACACTACAAACCATCGTCGACGCTTTCTATCAACAGAAATGCGCTATGCTCGTTGGTTCGTACACCCTAACAGACAGCGAGATGAATCCAATTCCGCCAGGACTGATTGACCATAAGGAATGGACCAGCGAGAACGGACACAACAATGCTCTCCGTATCAATGGACTTGGAGCACCTCGTGCCTTCTTCACCCCAGTATTCAGAGCCATACACATGCCTAACACCAGCTATGGTGAAGACTACATGATGGGCTTACGCATTAGCCGCGAATACAAGCTGGGACGCATCTTCGAGTCGCTCTATCTTTGCCGTCGCTGGAGCGGCAACTCCGACTCATCGCTCAACATACAACAAATAAACAAAAACAACACATATAAAGATTGGATAAGAACGGTAGAATTGGAAGCACGTGTCAATATGAACAAGTAAACCAGAGCAACCGTATCCCATCAAACATAAACCACAAAACAACACAAAAACTATGAGCAATCACACTCCTACTCCACACATTGAAGCACAATATGGAGAAATAGCAGAGACTGTCATCATGGCAGGCGATCCACTACGCGCTAAATTCATGGCAGAGAAATATCTCACCGATGCAAAACTTTACAACCAAGTGCGTGGTATGCTCGGCTACACAGGCTATTACAATGGCAAACGCGTCTCTATCCAAGGTCATGGCATGGGCATTCCTTCCATCGGCATCTACACCTACGAACTCTTCAACTTCTATGGAGTAAAAACCATTATACGCGTAGGCTCAGCCGGCGGTTTGCAGCCAGGCATGCAGATTGGCGACGTTATCATCGCTGTAGGTTCATGCACCAACTCTAACTATGCCGCACAATTCAACCTCCCTGGCACCTATGCACCTATTGCCGATTTCGATCTCGCACGTCGTGCCGTTGATGCTGCCGAAAAGATGGGTATCCGTTACCAAGTAGGTAACATTGTCTCTAATGACACCTTCTATGACGATGACCCAACAGCCCTCTCTAAATGGGCTAAGATGGGCTGCCTTGCCGTTGAAATGGAAGCGCCTGCACTCTACATGAACGCAGCCAAGAGTGGTAACAAAGCCCTCTGTATCTGCACCATCTCCGACGTGCCAGGCACCGACATCGCCGCCACCCCAGAGGTTCGCCAGAAAGGTTTCACCAATATGATGGAAGTGGCTCTCTCACTCCTTTAATACAACAAGAATCACATACACTTAAAGTAACACAATATCATTATGCAAGACACAATTAAATGTTTGATTATAGGCTCAGGCCCTGCTGGTTATACTGCTGCTATCTATGCTGCCCGTGCTAACCTCTCCCCTGTATTGTACGAAGGTATCCAACCAGGCGGACAGTTGACCACCACCACCGAGATTGAAAATTTCCCAGGCTACCCACAAGGTATCAATGGTTACGATATGATGGAAGAGTTCCGTGCTCAGGCTCTCCGTTTCAACACCGACATCCGCACCGGTATCGTTACAAAGGTAGACTTCTCCAAACGTCCTTTCATGTTGGAAATCGACCAAGAGCAAACCATCTATGCAGAAACCGTTATCATTGCCACAGGTGCTTCTGCCAAATATCTCGGTTTGGAAGACGAAAACAAATACCGTGGCATGGGCGTCAGCGCTTGTGCTACCTGCGACGGTTTCTTCTACAAGAAGAAGAAAGTGGCTGTCGTTGGTGGTGGCGATACCGCTTGCGAAGAGGCTACCTATCTCGCAGGTTTGGCTGAGAAGGTCTATCTCATCGTTAGAAAGCCATTCCTTCGCGCTTCAAAAATCATGCAGGAGCGTGTTGAGAAGACTCCAAACATCGAAGTTTTGTACGAATGCAACACCGTAGGCCTCTTCGGTGAAGATGGCGTAGAAGGTGCTCACATTGTCTACCGCAAGGGTGAGGCTGATGAGAAGCAGTTCGACATCGCTATCGACGGTTTCTTCCTCGCTATCGGTCACCATCCAAACTCAGACGTCTTCAAAGAGTTCATCGAGACAGACGCTGAGGGTTACATCAAGACCCAACCAGATACTCCAAAGACCAATGTTCCTGGCGTATTTGCAGCCGGCGACGTAGCAGACCCACGCTACCGTCAGGCTATCACAGCTGCCGGTAGTGGTGCTAAAGCAGGCATCGAGGCAGACCGTTTCTTGAAAGAAGTTCAATAAACCGCTTATCTGATGTTAGAAGGAAAGAAGGTGCTGCTCGGCATTTCGGGTGGTATCGCAGCATATAAGACACCGGAACTCGCGCGCCTGCTTATCAAGGCAGGTGCCGAGGTTCGCGTGATTGCCACCGAGAATGCGTTAAAACTGGTTTCTGGCGTTACATTGGCAACCCTGACACACCATAAGGTGTATAGTGAAGTATTTGACTCCACTGTCAACTACAGTCCCGAACATGTGAGCTATGCCGATTGGGGCGATGCCCTATTGGTGGCTCCGGCTACTGCTGATATCATCGGCAAGTTTGCCCACGGATTGGCAGATGATGCCCTCTCCACCACATTCCTTGCCTTCGACAAACCCGTGTTCATTGCCCCAGCCATGAATAATAAGATGTACAGTCATCCAATTGTTCAACAAAACCTCCGCCAACTTCAAGCCATTGATGTGCAGATTATCGACCCAGCATATGGTCCGTTGGCATGCGGCACAGATGGCAAGGGACGAATGGAAGAACCGGAAAACATCGTTTCCTATCTCGACGAATCACTATAAGACTATCGTATGAAGATATTAATCACAGCAGGTCCTACCTACGAACGTATCGACCCAGTTCGCTTTATCGGCAACTACTCATCAGGCAAGATGGGTTTTGCCTTGGCGGAAACATGTCTGGCCAAAGGCCATGAAGTGATTCTGATAGCCGGTCCTGTGAAACTCACCCTATCACATCCTAATCTCAAACGTATTGATGTGGAGAGTGCACAGCAGATGTACGAAGCTGTAATGGAGAATTTTCCAACCTGCAATGGCGCCATTTTCTGCGCTGCCGTTGCCGACTTCACCCCAGAGACCGTAGCTACCACCAAGATTAAGCGCGAAAAGGACGACCTAGTCATCCGATTAAAGCCCACACACGATATTGCAGCTGCAGCCGGTGCTATCAAGCAGGATAACCAGTTTATGGTAGGCTTTGCCCTTGAAACCAACGAAGAGGAGGCTCATGCACTTGACAAGATGCGTAGAAAACGCCTTGACTTCATTGTGCTCAACTCACTCAACGACAAGGAAGCCTGCTTTGGCTACGACACCAACAAGATAACTATCTACAAAGCCTCTGGTGAGAAGTTGGAGTATCCGCTTAAACCAAAGGTGGAGGTTGCGCAAGATATTCTGACACAAATAGAAATGCTCTAATCAGTCATGAGACGCATTAGTTTACGACACGTATTTGTTTCGCTTTTCCTATTCTTGTGCTTTGCCCCAATCCATGCGCAAGAGTTGAAATGCAACGTAATGATCAACTACGCACAGATTACAGGAACAAACAAACAGGTATTCGAAACCTTCAAGAAATCGGTGGATGACTTCATGAACCAACGTCAATGGACCTCGCTCCCCTACGCACAGAACGAGAAAATTGACTGCAGTTTGTCTATCCAGGTGAAACAATACGAAAACAACACGATGTCCTGCGAGTTCACCGTGCAGTCGTTGCGTCCTGTTTTCGGAACTTCATACAAAACCACAATTCTCAACCTCCGCGACCGCGAGGTAACCTTCTCTTACAACGAATACGACCAGTTGGAGCTCAACGCCTCGTACGACAACAACCTCACAGCCGTTCTCGCCTATTACGCCTATCTCATCATCGGTTTCGACCTCGACACCTACGAACGTCTGGGTGGAACAGCCATGTTCCAAAATGCTGAAAATATTGTCTCGCTTTCTCAGAGCCGAAGCGGTTCGGAAGGTGACGGATGGAAGGCTTTCACCAGCAATACCAACCGTTACGCCATCGTCAACTGTCTGATGAGCGAACGCTATCGTGCTATGCGTGAGTATGCCTACACCTACCATCGTCTTGCCCTTGACGACATGGCAACCAATACTGCCAAAGCACGTGCCCGTATTGCAGAAGACCTAAAAGTTGTAAGAGAATCGAACAAACTCGACCCATCAAATGCCATGGTCACCATTTTCATCAATGCCAAAAGCGATGAATTGGTTTCCATCTTCAAAAAAGGCACTCCAGAAGAGAAAAATACTGTCTACGACCACCTCACAGCCATCAATCCGACACGTTCCAACGACTACAACCAAATCAAGCAATAGTCTAACGAACTTTTAATCACCCGACCATCCATGCTCTCGTACCTCGAAATAAAGAACTATGCACTTATCTCTCATCTTAAGATTGAGTTTGAGCCTCATCTGACCATCATAACAGGTGAAACAGGCTCCGGCAAGTCAATCATGTTGGGTGCATTATCGCTTATCCGCGGCAAGAGAGCCGATGCCAAGACGGTTAGAGAAGGAACAGACAAGTGTATTGTAGAGGCACATTTCGAACATATCGACAAGTTCGGTATCAAGGAGTTGTGTGAGGCATACGACATCGATTATTCCGAGCCACTCATCCTCCGCCGTGAGATTACAGCCGCTGGCAAGTCACGTGCTTTTGTCAATGACACCCCAGTGGTTCTTCAGCAAATGGCTGCCATTGCCGACAAGTTGCTTTACATCCATTCGCAACATGAGACGCTTCAGATTACGGAGAATCGCTACCAGATTCATATCCTTGATACGCTCTCACAATCGCAGGATTTGCTTTTGCAATATCAAAACGCAAGAAAAGCGTATCTGCAGAAGCAAGATGAATTGGAGCAATTGATAAACGACTCTATTCAAGCGCAGCAGGAAAAGGATTATATCACCTTCCAATATAACACCCTGCATGATGCAAATCTGCAAGCAGACGAGCAGGAAGCCTTGGAGCAGCAACTCTCTATGATGCAACATAGTGAAGAGTTGAAACTCTCGTTCTCTTCCATCAATAACACCGTTGATGGCGAGCAAGGCATTACCTCACAACTCCGCCAAGCTACTTCCATGCTACGCCGCATCACATCTTATTGGGAACAAGGCAACAGCTATGCCGACCGTCTGGAAGCTGCTCGCATAGAATTGGATGACATTGCAGCCGATTTGTCTTCGTATGCAGAATCGCTCGATTACGATCCGTCGGAAAAAGAGCGTGTGGAAGAACGTCTGGCCCTTATCTACAATCTTCAGCAGAAATATCATGTTTCCACCATTGCTGAGTTGCAAGAACTGCATGATAAATACCAGAGTCAGATTGAACAAATCGACAATTTCGACCTCTCAATCTCCAAGTTGAAGAAAGATGTTGAAGAGTTGAAAAAACAGTTGGAAAAGAGCGCATTGGAATTATCAAAAGCCCGAAAGAAAGCAGCTCCGGCAATAGCGAAAGAAATTGCCAACCGCCTGCAGCCATTAGGTATTCCACATGCTCAATTTGACATTACACTTGAGCCATTGAAAGACATTGTTCAATGGACAGAAGCTGGTGCAGACAATGTGCAATTCCTTTTCTCTGCCAATCAGCATCACGCAACCTCTGCAGTGGCCCAAACAGCCTCTGGCGGCGAGCTTTCACGACTGATGTTAGTATTGAATGCAATGCTGGCAGAACAAGTGCAACTGCCAACCCTTATTTTCGACGAGATTGACACTGGTGTATCAGGTGAGACAGCCATGGCTATCGGTCGCACAATGAGCACAATGGCGCAGCAGATTCAACTCATGGTCATCACCCACCTGCCTCAAGTTGCAGCCCAAAAAGGTGCCCATCTCAAAGTATCAAAACAGGTCAACGAGACAGATACTGTCACAACCATTCAGGCGCTCGATTCCGAGCAACGAATCATGGAGTTGGCACAAATGCTGAGCGGAGCCATACCTACCGAAGCGGCATTAAACAACGCACGCGAACTCCTCCAGATGAATTGACGAATCCGTCAATCGCTACTTCATTCTATCATAGCGAATTGCAAGAGGCAAAATAGTCGAAAATAAACGTCGATATTTTTGCTCCTCTCTTTGTTTTTCAGTATCTTTGTAGCCCAATCTTAACAAAAGCATATATGGCAAAAGAAAAAGACATTATCGAATTTGATGACACCGAGGCTATCAAATTCATCATGAATCAACTCACTGATGAAGAACGCACACGCATCACAGAAGACGACGTGCAATACGTGCTCGATCTCATCAATGATTATTACGACGACCAAAACTTCTATGAGGATGAGTCAGAAGTTGTAGAAGAAGCAGAAGTTGCAGAAGACGACATGCTTCAATACATCATGGCTGCCATTAAGAGCGACAAGGACTTCAACCTCTCAGAAGAAGACGTTGCTTCAATCCTCGACGGCGAGTTCGGCTATGGTTTGGAGATCGGTATCTACGCCGAAGAATAATCACACGAATAATTGGTAATCCAGATTATGGCACACCATTTTACAAAGAAAATGTTGAGTCTGGTGGCTCGTCTTCCACTCACCACTCTTTATAAAATGGCCGATGGTCTGGCTTTCATCGCACAGAATGTCGTTCGCTACCGTAGAAAAGTAGTGAACGACAATCTTATAAAATCGTTTCCACACAAAAAGGAACACGAGATTCAACACCTTGAGCACCTGTTCTATCGCCACCTTGCTTATAGTGCCGTAGAAGGACTATGGATGCTGAAGGCTGATGAGAAAGAGATGCGAGACCACGTGGAGTTTCGCAACATGCACCTCCTGACCGAAGCATTGGATGAAGGACGCAATGTAACTGCATTGTTTGGTCACGTGGCTGGATGGGAATGGATTTGCACCACCCCATTGTTTCTTCGCCCTAATGACGTAGTCACCACACTTTACAAACCACTCAAGAACAAAGTATTCGATGAGATTTGTCTTGACTACAGAAGCCGTTTCGGTGTTCGTTGCGTTCCAAAGCAACAGGTTCTCAGAACCTTGGTGGAATACAAGAAACAACAGCAACCGATTGTAATGGCATTCATTGCCGACCAATCGCCTTCTCGTAGCGCAAAGAACCACTTCGTTTCTTTCCTCAACAGACCTACAGCCTTTCTCACAGGATGGGAAGAACTGTCAAGACGTCAGGACCATCGTATTGTCTACGTCGACATCCAACGCCCGGCAGACGGACAATATGTATATAACGTAGAATTGCTTTGCGACCATCCGAAAGAGCATACCTCTGCCGAAATCATCGAGAAGTTTGCCCATTGTCTGGAAGAAACCATCGTACATCGTCCAGAGCTGTGGCTATGGTCACATAGACGTTGGAAAATAAACCCACCAACCTCAGAGCAGACGAACAACAGCAGTAAATAAACACTATGACAAAAGTAGCAATCGTAATACTAAATTTCAACGGCGAGCGATATCTTCGTGAACTGCTACCTAATGTGGTAAGCAACTCACCAGAAGGCGAAGTGATTGTTGCCGACAACGGCTCCACCGACGGCAGCATGGATTATCTTCGCAACGAGATGCCTCATGTTCGCACCATCGCCATGCCAAAGAACTATGGCTTTGCCGAAGGCTACAACCAAGCACTGAAGCAGGTAGAAGCCGAGTATTACATTCTTCTGAATAGCGATGTGGAAGTAACAGAAGGCTGGCTCAAGCCACTCATCAGTTTCATGGACAGCCATCCCGGAACAGCAGCTTGCCAACCGAAACTGCTTGCCTACCATCAACGCGAAATGTTCGAATATGCCGGTGCGGCTGGTGGTTATATCGACCGTTTGGGCTATCCGTTCTGTCGTGGCCGTATCTTCGGCAGCATAGAGAAAGACAATGCCCAATACAATGAGCCACGAGAGATTTTCTGGGCCACAGGCGCTTGTCTGATGGTTCGCAGCCATCTCTATCATGAGTTGGGCGGTCTCGATGGCCGTTTCTTCGCCCACATGGAAGAAATTGATTTCTGCTGGCGAATCAAAGCACAAGGACACTCTATCGTATGTCTGCCTCAAAGCACTGTTTTTCATATCGGTGGAGGCACATTGTCCGCTGAGAGTCCACGTAAGACCTATCTCAACTTCAGAAACAACAAACTGATGTTGTACAAAAACGTGATGAGACATTATGGTCTTATCGCATTCCTCCGCTTCTTCCTCGATCTGGTTGCAGCCATGCAGATGTTATTGCAAGGAAAACCCAAAAACGCGAAAGCCGTCTTGGAAGCACAACGCGATTTTTGGAAAATGAAATCAGATTTCCGAAGCAGCAGAGAAGAAAACAAACAGAAAACAAAATCCGTATCTCCAGAAGGAATGTATCAAAACTCCATTCTTCTGGCATATTATCTGAGAGGCAAGAAAACTTTCGCGCAACTCATTTCCAAAGCATAAAAACAAGAATCCGTTTCGCACGGACTACACTATATAAACGAAAAAATCACTTCAAAATGGAAATAAGAAAATATATCGAGACCAATGAGCCTCGCTTCCTCGACGAGTTATTCTCGTTGATTCGTATTCAAAGCATTAGCCCACTGCCAGAGCATAAAGCCGACATGGTAAAATGTGCAGAACGTTGGGTAGAACTGTTGATGGCTGCCGGAGCCGACAAGGCTGTGGTTATGCCAACACAAGGCAATCCAGTGGTTTACGGCGAGAAACTCGTTGATCCTTCAAAACCAACCGTGCTTGTTTACGCTCACTATGACGTCATGCCTGCCGAACCTCTGGAACTCTGGCATACAGACCCATTCGAGCCTGTGGTTAAAGATGGTCGCATCTGGGCTCGCGGCGCCGACGACGACAAAGGCCAGAGCTTCATGCAAGTAAAAGCATTTGAGTATCTCAACAAAGAAAACGAGTTGAACTGCAACGTGAAGTTCATCTTCGAAGGTGAAGAGGAAATCGGTTCACCATCACTTGAAGCTTTCTGCGAAGCCAATAAAGAGTTGCTCAAAGCTGATATCATCCTTGTTTCCGACACCAGCATGCTTGGTGCAGAACTGCCAAGCCTTACCACAGGCTTGCGTGGTCTTGCCTACTGGGAAGTGGAAGTCACCGGTCCTAACCGCGACCTCCACTCTGGTCACTTCGGAGGTGCTGTTGCCAACCCTATCAACACTCTCTGCGGCATGCTTGCCAAAGTGGTTGATGAGAAAGGTCGCATCACCATTCCTCATTTCTATGACGACGTACTCCCAGTTCCTGCTGCTGAACGTGAGATGATTGCCCAGATTCCTTTCAACCTTGACAACTACAAACAAGCCATCGGCATCGACGAGGTTCAAGGCGAGGAAGGCTACTCTACTTTGGAACGCAACAGCTGCCGTCCTTCTTTTGATATCTGCGGTATCTGGGGCGGTTATACCGGCGAAGGTTCCAAAACCGTGCTCCCATCAAAAGCCACAGCCAAGGTATCATGCCGTCTTGTAGCCAATCAAAACCACGACGTCATCTCCCAACTCTTCTGCGATTATATCCAATCCATTGCACCTAAGAGTGTAAAAGTAAAAGTCACACCTATGCACGGAGGCGAGGGCTATGTCTGCCCAATTGATCTCCCTGCCTATCAGGCAGCAGAGAAAGGCTTCACCAAGGCATTCGGTAAGAAGCCATTGGCAGTTCGTCGTGGCGGAAGTATTCCTATCATTGCCACATTCGAGAAAGTGCTTGGCATCAAGACCGTGCTCATGGGCTTTGGCCTCGAATCCAACGCCATCCACTCACCAAACGAGAACAACCGTCTTGATATCTTCCGCAAAGGCATCGAAGCCATCGTGGAGTTCTACCGTGAATTTGCAAAATAATGGCCCTCATTCTTAATATAGAAACAGCAACAGACGTTTGCACCTTGACTATCGCCCGCGATGGAAAACCATGGTTCGAACGTCGTTGCGACACTGCCCAAAACCACGCTGTACAGTTGCCTTTGTTTGTCGACGAGGCCATGGAAGCACTCAACGCCTCCAACGAGAAACTCGATGCCGTTGCCATCAGCGCCGGTCCTGGTTCTTACACCGGACTTCGTATCGGAGCCTCAACAGCCAAAGGAATCTGCTACGCACTAAAATGTCCGCTCATTTCTATCGACACGCTTCAAATCATAGCCCTTGGTGCTCAAGCCACCGAGGGATTGGTTCGACCAATGATTGATGCTCGTCGCATGGAAGTCTACTCTGCCCTTTACACACACGATGGCAAGAGAGTCTGCGAGCCTGAGGCACTCATCATCGATGAACACTCCTTTGCCGATGAACTGCAGAAAGGCATTGTAACGATGTGTGGTAATGGTGCAGAAAAATGTGTTCCTGTCATCCAACATCCCAACATCCGTTTCGTTGCGAACATCGTTCCTACAGCAAATTTGATGTGTCAGGTGGCAGAACAGAAATACAACGAAAAAGCCTTTGAGGATGTGGCTTACTACGAGCCATTCTACCTCAAGGAATATATGGCTATCAAACCAAAGAAATTGTTTTAATGACTATGGCAGAAGAAAACAAACCCATTGCCATCCACTATCTGAGCCGCAACGAATTGCGTATGCCGGAATATGGTCGCAATGTGCAACAGATGGTCAATCATGCACTCACATTGGAGAATCGTGATGAGCGCAACCATTGTGCTGTCACCATCGTCAACTTCATGAGCAGCCTCTATCCTCATCTGCGCGATGTGGAAGAGTATAAATGCAAGTTGTGGGACCACCTCGCCATCATGTCCGACTTCAAACTCGATGTCGACTACCCATACCCTGTATCAGAGCAGCTTGCCGAACCAGTCAAGCCGGAACCGATGAGCAACACACAGAGTAATATTCGATTCCGTCACTACGGCACCATCATACAAAAGTATATCATCTATGCTGCTCAAATGCCTGATTCGCCTTATAAGTACGATCTTTTGACCGTATTGGGCAATCACATGAAGAAAATCTATCAGCTGAACAACAACGAGACCTTCAACGACGACTTCATCATTCAAGATATCAATGCCTTGTCAATGGGCCGTCTGAATCTTGCTCCCGGTTCTTTGCGTTTCTCCAACATGCGTCCAGGCTACGACGATCCACGCCGCAACAACAAGATGCAGAAGCTACAGAATCAAAAACAGGGAAAGAAGAAAAACAAACGCTGAGTTATTTACAGTTCAGCATACGGAAGGATTTCGTGGGCAAACACATAGCGATGTTGTTCGAAATCCATGCGACAAAAGAAATGTTGCAATCCATTGCTGACAAGAAGATATGGCACATTCAATCGGAGATTGTAAACAGCTATCTGGTCGAACACCTTCTGATTGATATTTACCGTTGGAGCCTTGTACTCCATGATTACTTGCGGAGCACCGCTTTGGTCATAAACCACACCATCGCATCGTTTGCGCATACCGTTATAGACAATGCTCTGCTCGTGATTCATTCGGCTGGCAGGATACTGCAACGTACCTACCAGATGTTCAAACATCTGCTGACGAACCCACTCTTCAGGTGTCAAAGCCACCCAGCAACGACGCAGTTTGTCGAACACCTCCGGGCGTCCGTCAGTATCGCGTAGTTGAAGCGTATATTCTGGTAGATTGAGTTTGTACATCACGAGGTGCAAAATTACAGCAAGCCCGACTAACTACAAAAAGAAATGCAATTTATTTTTGTAGCCAAACAGAAACAATCATAACAACCACAATAAACAACATACACTTATGGCATCAAAAGAAAGTATCGTAAAAGATTGGCTGGTGCGTTATACTCACCGTCAACTTGAAGACTTCACAGAATATATCCTGCTGGTCAACTTCAACAGCTATGTGGAACGCTTTGCCGAGATGTTCAACGTACCTATCGTTGGCGAGAAAGGCAACATGCCAAACGCCTCTGCCAACGGTATCACTATCATCAACTTCGGCATCGGTTCTCCTAATGCCGCCATCATCATGGACCTCCTCATGGCCATCAAGCCTAAAGCCGTGCTCTTCTTGGGCAAATGCGGTGGTATAAAGGAGAAGAACCGTGTAGGCGACTACATCATGCCATTGGCAGCTATTCGTGGCGAAGGCACATCCAACGACTTCTTTCCACCAGAGGTTCCTGCCCTACCAGCATTCAGTTTGTTGCGTGTCATCTCATCCAACATCCGTGATGCTGGTCGCGACTACTGGACCGGCACTGTCTACACCACCAACCGCCGCGTTTGGGAACACGATGAGAACTTCAAAGAGAAACTTCGCACCTGCCGTTCGCTTGCTGTCGACATGGAGACAGCCACGTTATTTACCGTAGGCTTCTACAATCACATCTCTACCGGTGCATTGCTGCTGGTCAGCGATATGCCAATGACAGACCAAGGCATCAAGACGGAAGAGAGCGACCGTAAGGTAACTGCCAACTACGGCGACGAACACTTGGAGATTGGCATCAAGTCATTGATGTCACTTATCAACAACAGCACCACCATCAAGCACCTCCGTTTCGACTAATCACTCATGGCCAAACAGGCAAGATACAAAACCGATACAGTCGCAGAGGCCAACCGCATACTCACCGACCTCAAGGCACGACGTTTCAAACCCATCTATTTGTTGTGTGGTGACGAACCGTTCTATATCGACCTCATCTCCAATTACATTGAGAACAATGTTTTGACAGAGGATGAGCGTGAGTTCAACCAGACCATACTTTATGGCGCTGACACCAACATCGACAACGTCGTAACCATGGCACGTCAGTACCCGATGATGGCAGAGTATCAGGTTATCATTGTCAAGGAGGCACAGAGTCTGGGCAAACTCGACTCGCTACAGAAATATCTCAAACAGCCGACACTCACCACCATCATCGTGCTTTGCTACAAGCACGGCAAACCCGACGGACGACAGAAGGCTGTTCAGGCTATTCCTTCTGTTGGCGAGGTATTGGAGACTGTCAAAATTGACGATTCACTCTTACCACGATGGGTTGATGCGCAGATTAGCCAACGCAATATCAAGGCTCAACCTGAAGCAGTGGAACTGTTGGTGGAATTCATCGGCAACGACCTCTCTTCGCTCATTCATACCATCGACAAACTGGCAATCATTCTGCCCAAAGAAGCACCGGAGATTACTGCCCAGATGGTCTCTGAATACACAGGCATCAGTCGCGAGTACAACAACTTCGAATTGAAGAGCGCTCTTGCACGTCACGACATCTTGAAAGCCAACACCATCATCGAGAACTTTGCCAAGAACCCAAAAGCCAACTCGGCTATTCCAACGATTGCCACGCTGTTCTATTTCTTCAGCAATCTGCTTGCCTATCAGTCAATGCGCGAAAGCGATTCCTACGCTGTAGCACGACAGTTGGGCATGAGCACAAAAGGCGTATCGGAACTGGCAGCAGCATCTCGTTTCTACCCCATTGCCAAAACTATGCGCATCATTTCCTACCTCCGTCAGGCAGATGCACAAAGCAAAGGTTTCGGCACCACACCATCAACAACAGACAACGACATTCTTCGCGAACTTATTTTTAAAATCTTACACTGATTATGAAAATACTTCTTACCACACGTCTCCCAAAAGAAGGTTTCAATGCCCTTGGCGAGCACGAACTCATCATCCCTCAGTCACCTAAATTTACTACGGAAGAGTTGATGCAGCGTCTTCCCGACTGCGACATACTGGTTCCAACCTACGACTATAAAATCACCGCCGAGATGATTGCTGCAGCACCTAAACTGCAACTGATTGCCAACTTCGGTGTCGGATTCAACAATATTGACCTCGACGCAGCCCGCGAACGTCACATCAAGGTCACCAACACCGTTGACCCTGTCATCGAGCCAACTGCCGAGCAGACGTTCACATTGATGATGGCTGTGGCACACCGCACTGCCGAACTTGACCGCAAGATGCGTCAAACCTCCGACATCACCATCGGTGTGATGAACAACCTCGGCATCTCGCTCTACGGCAAAACTCTCGGTATCATCGGCATGGGCCGTATCGGCAAGTCTGTAGCCCGTCGTGCTTTGGCTTGTGGCATGCGTGTCATATATCACAACCGTCATCGCCTTGCTGCCGAAGAGGAACAGCGTGCTGGTGTAACTTATTGCGCTGACAAGATGGAACTGCTTCGCACATCCGACTACATCATCCCGATGGTTCCATACACACAAGCCACACACCACCTCATTGATGCCGAAGCCTTTGCTGCCATGAAACAAGGTGCCGTTCTGGTCAACACTTCCCGTGGTGCCGTTGTTGACGAGGCAGAATTGGTCAAAGCCCTTCAAAGCGGTAAACTATGGGGTGCTGCCATGGATGTCTATGAGTTTGAACCAAAAATCTCTCCCGAGTTGCTCACGCTCGACAATGTTGTCATGTCGCCACACATTGGCACTGGCACCATCGATGGCCGCATTGCCATGTGTCGTCGCGTAGCCGAAAACATCATCCACATCTACACTGGCAACGACGACGTCGATTGGGTCATTCGCTAATACACTATATATATAGTATCGTTCATCAGGCAGATTCCATCTGGAGTCTGCCTGCATGTTTTTAGTGGAGTAACGGAGCCTTCCGACAGCGTCTAAAACACTGAATAGAAACAACATACAAAAACATCTTAGACAACCTTCCATACTATCTACCCTCCGAGATTGCCCCTCGAACCACAAAATAGGAAAAATCAAAAATCTATCAACAAGAACCATAGCCTCATTGCCTAAAATATGCTTTCTGAAATTTTCAGCAACTGTGTTTCAAACTTCCCAAACTTTCTGAGATTTTCAGAAACTGTGTTTCAAACTTCCCAAACTTCCTGAAATTTTCAGAAACAGCGTTTCAAACTTCCCAAACTTTCTGAGATTTTCAGAAACAGCGTTTCAAACTTCCCGAACTTTCTGAGATTTTCAGAAACTGTGTTTCAAACTTTTCGAACTTTCTGAGATTTTCAGAAACTGTGTTTCAAACTTCCCAAACTTTCTGAAATTTTCAGAAACTGTGTTTCAAACTTCCCAAACTTTCTGAAATTTTCAGAAACAGCGTTTCAAACTTCCCAAACGAGCAGCAAAGTCGCAGCAACAGTAATTTTCGCTGTCCCAACCTTGGTCGGGATGACCCATAGAGTATTAACACACTGAGTAGTCAAAAGTGAAGCAACGATTTGGTTACAGATTGTAATCAAACGCACCAATGATGAAGCCATCAGTAAATTATTTTCAAAAGGCTTGATTTTTTTTAAAAAAGTTTATAACTTTGCAGCAATCAAAAAACATCCTATTATGAAGAACTCGTTTTCCCGCCAGCAGTTTTACTTTGCGCTTGGCATGTTCCTATGTTTCTTAACTGTCGGATGTCAAAAAATTGAAGTCTCCGACGTGCAATACACCATGGTTGTCAATAACAGTTGGCTTATCACCAACGATTACGGAGAAAACCTCAACAGAATTGTTCCTTCCGAATTTACTATTGATGCAGATGGAGACACCATCTTTAGAAAGTTGTACCCAACGGATTATTATACCGAAAACAACAACACGTTTGAAACTGGCTACTACTATTTAATGAAGAGGAGCAACACACCTGGCTACGAGAATACATACGTTAAAATTGATGGTACTGGCAGGCCATATATCAATGCCAACGGTTTCATCAAATACTACGAGACAGAACCTGCCATGGAGCACAAGCCACGTATCATCCCAGCAAAAGAGGGCATCTATATCTTCTACGATGAGACCTATGAGACTGGAGAATTAGACAGACTGGGCAGACATCTGTTAGGCTATATCTATAAAGTGTCATTGAATGGTGGAACACCATATAAGATTGCAGAACAAAGACATACCGAGATTGGCGGTCCGATTTCGGAAATCAGAAACATCAAGAAATACGGTGAGACATTCTACATGACAGGCTACAAAGACAGATCTGCCTATTTCTGCGATGCCGGCAATCTTGCCACACCACTGCTACTTTCGCTTGATTTGGCAGAAGCCAATGATTTCACAAAGATAGACACCACATCTTTTATTGTCTGCGGCGAAAACCTCGACCGTGCATGCCAATGGCGAGTAGATGGTGTTGCCGTCAAGCAAGACTATTTGGAAGGCACGGAAAATGCCGACTATTCCGTGGCAAGCTCGGTTTGTTTCACGGGCGAAGATGTATATATAGGTGGAAGAATCGGCGATGTTCCTGTCATCTGGAAAAACCAGAAACTGTTGGCAGCATTCACCAACCGCCCAAACTATCTGAAGAACTCTGACATCGTTGCCATTGAAGTTTTCAACGACAAAGCATATACAATTCTCGAGTCAAAAGCCACACAAGAAATCAATGCTTTAGAATGGACTCTTTTTCAGCAACCTGCCAACATCATATGCAAATATGGTTTATCATCGGCATTCTACATGTATAACACTGACAATGCTTCGGACTTGAATTTCAGCCATTCAAAACCACGCATCTCACTCGACTTAGTCAAAACAAGGCACTAATAGAAGACAATACAAGTTGATATGTCACAATACAGGCAGATTCCTCACGGGGTCTGCCTGTATGCTTTTTTAGTATTATGCCATGAAACAATTCTAAAAAATTGTCGTACCTTTATCCCCACAAAAATCGAAGAATTATGATAGAAAACTTCAAGAGTTCAGTGCTTGCCGGCATCTGCATCGGCATAGCAGGTTTCGGCTACCTGGCCGAGAAATCCATCATTGGTGCAGTCCTGTTTGCTTTCGGACTGCTTGCTGTTGTTCACTACAAACTCAAATTGTACACAGGTACGGCTGGCTTTATCAAACGTGGTGAGGTGGGCACCTTGCTCCTCATCCTTCTCGGCAACATCGTAGGCTGTCTGCTCGTCTCTTTGCTTGCCCGCTGCTCTCCTCTGCCACTGCAGGAGACTGCCACCGACATCCTTACTGCCAGGATGAGCACCGGCATCCTCCGCTGCGGAATCCTTGCCATCGGCTGCGGCTTCATCATGACCACAGCGGTTGCCTTTGCCCGCAAGCAGCAGTTTCTCCCATTGCTGTTCGGTGTACCATTATTTATCATGTGTGGTTTCCCACACTGCATCGCCGATGCCTTCTACTACCTCTGCGTCCCCATCGACACCCTCGCCACCAACTGGAGCACCGTTCTCCCACTCTATCTCAGCCTTGTCCTCGGCAACTTCCTCGGCTGCAACCTCTACAGACTGATCATAAAACAAAAACACCAACCTTAACAGGCACTATTTCTTTTTCGCCCCATTTTCAACATCTTAACAATCATCACTCAAACCTCGCCTACTATTAACTTCCCATAACGAAAAAGCCTTCATTTTCAACTTCCACAAAATTTGGAACACAGTAAGCGCAGCCAAGTATGGTTTTCACAAAATTTGGAAGTCAGTCTGCGAT
Source organism: Paludibacteraceae bacterium (assembly GCA_024405895.1). Classification (GTDB taxonomy): domain Bacteria; phylum Bacteroidota; class Bacteroidia; order Bacteroidales; family Paludibacteraceae; genus HGM05398. The sequence continues at coordinate 175 of JAKSNW010000016.1, read as the reverse complement.
GCGGGAATTGAGTTCCACAAAATTTGGAAGTCAGTCTGCGATGCGGAAATTGGTTTCCACAAAATTTGGAAGTCTGTCTGCGATGCGGAAATTGGTTTCCACAAAATTTGGAAATCAGTTTGCGATGCGGAAATTGGTTTCCACAAAATTTGGAAGTCTGTCTGCGATGCGGAAA
>JAKSNW010000015.1 GCA_024405895.1 Paludibacteraceae bacterium | reverse complement strand
CCCCTCTCCCAATGGGCGAGGGGGAGGAAAGGTGGTGGTGCTCTTTCCCCCAGGGCGCTGCCCTGGGCTATTGACAACAACCCCTTCAGGGTTGAGCTGAGGCCGTTAGGGTTCGAAAAGTTTAAAGTAAGACGCCCTGAAAGGGCAGAAGTCCTAAGCCCAGGGTGCAATGATAGTGCAAGGTTTGAGTTGTTGACGGGCTGAAGGCCCAACAGTTCCAAGCCTAGGGCAGCGCCCTAGGGAATGCCGAGGAGAGAGAATCCATCGCCCTGAAGGGGCAAAAGTAAGACAACTGCCGGCAAGGGTAGCCCTCACCCCCTACCCCCTCTCCCGATGGGCGAGGGGAAATTATTAGGGGGCTCTCCTTTCCCCCAGGGCGCTGCCCTGGGCTATTGACTACAACCCCTTCAGGGTTGAGCAGCCGTTAAGGCTCAAGGGGTTTTCAACGTCAACGTTAACCTTAACCTTAACCATAACCTCAGGGCCCAAACAGTTCCCGTTATCGTTATCGTTATCGTTATCGTTAACGTTCCCGTTCTCGTTAAGGTTTTTTCTTTTTCTTGTTCACGTCAACCACCTTACTGTAGTAGCGGGTCTCCTCGTCGTAGGTGACGAAGCCACGGTGAAGCCATTGACGCAGTTGTGCGTTGGCACCTTTCTCGCTCTTGCCGGCCTTCTGACGGAGGGCGATGAGCTGATTCTCGTTGAACGTGCCAGGCAGGTCTTCCAGCATATTCTTCGGACCGTGCTTACCGTCGGCCTCGCTCTCGTCCTCGTTCTTGTGGAACATATCGCCGAAGACCTGAATCTTGCTCCAGAGGTCGTAGTAGCAGAACCACTTCACGAATTCGCCGATGGAACGGCTCCACTGCTGCTCATTGAGCACCCACAGCACGCACCCTTTCTTCCAAGCGGCGAAAATGCTGCGGTGGGAGAGTTCGAAGAGTGTGTCGTCGTCGGCGAGATCGGCAATCGTCGCCATCTCCTCAGCCAGTTTATCCGCCACATTGTTCAGTTCCTTGACGAAGAACTGCCCCTTGCAGCCGTCCACCCGTCTGAGGTAGCGGTCGAGTTCGGCGAGAAACTCGGGGCTGTAGCTGCCTTGGCGAGGAATCTTGCCTACGCGGGCTTCACGGGCTTTGAAGGCAAACGGGATGCGGCCGAAGAAACCGTTGTTGAGGTCGTTCTTATAGAACTTCCTTGCCGCCTCCGGCGTAGAGGTAAAGGTGATGTTGGCTCGAAGCAGCGGGTTGCCTGTCACGCCCTCAACGGTGGCGCGGAGAGCGCCGGCACGCTCGCGGTCGTAGATATTGCGGACGATCTGCGACACCTGTCGGTGACCGCCGCACATCCTGTCGGCCATCTCCACCTCCGGGAGGTTGATGTACTGGGTGCGACTGCCGTCCTTCTCAAGCGCCATGGCGTTCTGGAGGAAAGCAGCGTTGGTCACGTCGGCAGGCGGAAACCAGAACGCCGTCTCGGGACGCTCCGGCTTGCGCTCGTTAGCCTTCGAGGTCTTCGTCTTGCGTTGCCACTCTACGAGTTTGTTGTACTCGCCCTCGTCGTGGATGCGGAAATCGTGCATGATCGCCTCGATGAGGTGTGACAGTTGTGCCTTGCCTACGCCCGAATTTCCGATGAGATGACCCATCTGACCGCACATTTCGTAGTATTTGTTGTCGGAATACTGGAACTCCGTTTCACAGAGGTGTGCTGCAACAGCGGGTAAAACCATAGGCAAAAGGGGCTGTTGCATCGATTTCGTGGCCTGTAAGAGCACCAAATTCACGAATTCTGTACCCTTACCAGCCTTCGGCATGGTAGGTGCTTTGGAAGAAAAAACATTGTAATCCATAATAAATCAAAAAGTTAGATATTTTGCTTTGTAGGAAAGTGTGACATGTGACAGTGTGACAGTTAAAAAAAAGGATATACCTACTCAAGGAATCACCCTCTCTTATTATATATAACTATCTTATTATTAATATATTATATTATTAAAATAAGGTATAAGTGAGGGTGGAAAGTACCTTATTTCGTATTGTCACACTGTCACACTGTCACAGATTGTTGTTCTTAGATTCTCGTCATCCTTACGATCTGACTGATTTCACGAAGTAGCTTGCAGCAGTAGCTCATAAAGGCCAGCGTCTTGTTGCTGTTTTTTTCTACCGAGCATACCCTACGCAGTGTGAGGATCCTTGTGCCGTCGGGCTGTTCGACAACGTTGACCAGCTCGCCACGATAGACATACCGTGTCTTTCTACGAAGCCTCTTCGTTGTCGGCTCGTCTTCCGTCATCTCGTAGTGGAAGCGGCCGTCGCGCACCATCGTGCCGTGGATGCGCTCGCCCATCTGCAGGCGTCCCGGCGTACGTTTCCTGATTTTCAAATCCACATCCGGTTCAGTGGACGGAAACAGAGGCTTGCTATTTTTCATAAGCAGCCTCCTTTACGTTGAGGGGTTGATTACGCAACTGCTTCAGGCGACTTGCCCATGCAGTCTGTTCTTGGTTGACAATGTTGTCAAAGATCGTTGAGATTCGCTTTGGCTCGTTCTTACCTCTTGAGCCGGCGAAAAAAGCTTTGTCTAATACCTGTGTCATGATATTTAGTGGTATTAAACGTAATCCTCGCACTCCTTGGTCGTATAGGAAAACTTATGTTATTCACGCCAAGGTCGGAGCCGTGCTCAGTTTTTGACGGGCACATAAAAGAAATGCACCCGAAACTCCGTGTTGGAATTCCGAGTGCAAAATTAGTGGGATATATAAAACCCTCAAAGAAAGTCTAATAGGTCATTTTTGAATTTCAAAAAAGACCACTTTTGACCTACTTTGACCTACTCAATTTTTAATAATGACGTTATATATGGTTCTAAATCCTTATCAGAATAATTAGTGGCAATTTGTGTATTATAACTTGATTTGTTGTGACGGCAATCAAAGGTTCTGACGAAAATTTCGTATGAAGGATAGTCTAATATCCAGCCTAACTTGTTGGCAGCTTTTAGAACCTTGACCACAATCACACCTTTTTTGCCATCTAACGCATTATGGAGTTTATTCATAATGTCGTTTTTGTCTTTATCATTTGGAATAAGCATGCGAAACTCCTCATCCTTACTCTTTTCTTCTGAAGAATGCTTTACGCTATTATTTTCTTCGGCCTCGGTTTCGGTAGGCTGAGGATTAGAATTCTCCTCATCCGGATACATCTCTTTTGAAGTGTCGGCGGATGGCGTTTTAACGCCATTGTCCAATGCCCCATCATTCATGATAATATCAACTTCATCATCCGCCTCATTCCATAGATGTTTCTTTATTGATTCTGCATACTTTATATAGGCTTTACTAAACTCATATATTTTTTTGCAACCATAAAGTGGAAAATAGTCAAATAATGCATACGATGCTTTAATACGAATTTCCTCATCTATAATATGCTGTTTTGCAAATTCTTTTTCTATCTCACTTTCAACTAATGTTGCTACTCTCGGTTTTTTGGCCAAGGTATTATAGTATTGTTTTTTTGCCCATTCATAATAACCGTTGAATATTGAAGGGGTTTCCTCGTTTTGATTATACAAATAGTAAACCATAAAACCAGATGCCAAAACTACACTATCATAATCACTGTTGTAGAAAGTAAGCCAATAATAGTCTTCAGGGAATTCTTTGACATCATCATCCAACTCATAAGAATCACACCCTACCACCATTCTTCCCACTTGTCCATTTTCAAAAAGTAAGTCATGTTCAATATATTTTTCTGCATTAATAATATTCAAATTAGTACCACCTAATGCATAATCTTTTTTCTATACTAAAGATACAGCCACTATTATCCTTGAAATATAACATATAATCCCAAAGGTAGTCAAGTAGAAGAAAAGTGTCTTCTAAAGTAAAAAAACTGAATAACTTTTGAGATTTTGAGTAATCAAAGGCCAATCCTTCGTTTTTCAAATGTTGTCTAACAAAATCAGCCCTTGTTAGTCTTTTTTGCATTGGTTTGCTTTGTTGCTCTGCATCAAAAGCATTTATTCTATAGTCAAAATACTCCTTATAGACATCTACTGCACTTTTTCTGCATTCAAGAAGCATTTGATAGTTAGCCAACAAATGGCCAAGAAATCCAACAGCAACCAACGAACCACCACCAATCTTTTGTTCTGTAATTTGAAAGGCCTTCTTAGGATTATCGTTTAATAACACATCCATTTCTTCATTATAATTGAAAGAAACAAAATGCGCCTGATATCCATCTATTTCTTTTCTAACAATCATTGCACCGCATTTTCCATTTGCCCAATCAGCCTTGATGACAACTTTATTCAAATCCTCATACGGATACACAAATTTCAAAAGAGATGATCTTTTTTCTTCTTCCATATTTTTATTCTTGTTTATGGGTTTGGTTGCAAAGTTACATCTTCTAAATCAAAACAACAACACCTAACACGATGTTTTCTCCCGAAAAAATACACAACTCTTCCGTTTCAGCAAAAAATAGTACCTTTGCACCACTAAACAAATGACAAACCAAAATGAAAAGAATCACACTCATTATTACATTGGTTTCAGCATTATGCGTTACCAATCTTTATGCCCAACCACAACTAACCCTTGAGCAGAAATCTCAAATTATGAAAGCAAATGCTTCTAATTGGTATGTGGGCAAAGATGCATTCGACAACATTACAAAGTATAGCCAAAAAAATACAGGACTGCTTGAAAAGTTTTCATATAGCGTCTTTGAAAAACAATCTAATGGCTCAATCAATAATTTTATCTTTTGGTGGGACAGAACGACAACAGAAACATTATATGATGTAAAAGCAATTAGACTATTAGTAGACGGAAAAGACATTACTGTAAATAGAGTCTTGAGCACAAGACCTCGCTTAGAATATAATAGCGCATCAAAACAACACGAATGGAAATTTAATGTTGGTATCCATTTGTCCGAATGCAAAGAATTGGCAGATGCAATATATAAGCACGATACATCACACGAAAAAGGACTTCTTGGCGATGACCAGGTAATTCTTTATAGAATCATATTTGAGAACGGCACCTACCATGAGGGTAGATTCTTGAAGGTTTGGCTGGACAACCTGAAGAGCGCTATGGAATTCTATACCGCCCTTGGTGGAGAATGGACAACCTCCGAAACGGCAGAAACAATTAAAGAGCAAGAGAGATAATCTCCTCAATCGCTACAGCCGATGAGCACGAAATCGACCAACAACTCTATAAGAAATACGACCTCAGCGACGAACAAATAACATACATTGAAAGTCGTATTAACTACATGAGTAGTCAAACCGAAGAATAAACAACAAAAGCAACAACGCATTATAACAACTTCGTTTTTATGGATCCCAAACCTATTGTATTGACTCCAGAACAAGAAAGAGTCAGAGACATACTTATTGAAACAGCAAGAAAAAAAAGTGTCGTTGTCTATTCAGACCTAGTAAAAAAAGCTGGTTTAAAATTGGATATGTCTATACCTTATGACAGAGGACAATTAGGCGAACTGTTAGGTAGATTCTCTGAGAAAGAAGTAGCGGAAGGACGCCCAATGTTGTCAAGCGTATCTGTCCTTTCCGGTAGCTATAGGTGTGGTCAGGGTTTCTTTGATATAGCAAAAGAACTCTATGGAAGAACTTTTCACAATCAAGAAGAAAAGGAAAAGTTTGAAAGTGATGAGATGAATGACACTCACGAATATTGGTCTAAGCATTAGTAGTCTGCTATAACTCAGATTACCTAAAAAAATAACCCCTAAGCCTCCCCAAAAAGGAGGCTTTTTTTGTTCATTTTTTGCAAAAAAAGTTGCCCTAAAATTTCTCTATTTCAGGAAGTTTTCGTATCTTTGTAGTGGGTTTGAGAACGACCCCATGGGAGGCCAAAACGACGACTATCAGAGCGCTCGGTCGGAGCAAGGCTGAACAAGGAGACGACAACGGCGGAACAAGCGTTCAGAGACACACCAATAACCATTAAAAACAGACTTTGCGAACCAACGATCCGCCACCTCTACAACCCAAAATCATTAACCTTAACCTTAACCTAAAATGATTCTTTCAAACAACAAGAAGGCAAGTCTCTTGCCGCTGGGCTTCGTGAAACACATGCCCATCAAGTTTCAACAGTCGTTCTACTCACATGTGTCAGACCTCGTGGCGAACATACAAAACGAGGAACTGGTGGACTCCGCTGCCGTGTTCGGCGACCTCGTGCATGAGGTGCTCAACCAGGTGAACGCCTCCGCTGTCTCCGATGCTCAGGAGATGTACGATCTCTTCACCCGTGCAGAGCGATTCTGGCAAGGCACACGACACCTCTTCAAGGGCTACCGACACAGCATCAATACTGCCGATGCCAAACTCGCTGAGAAGGCGCTCGATATGTTCCAACGCATGAACTGTCCGCGACTGCTGCTCTCCAACGCTGGCGCTAAACTCGCCGCCCTCTCCAACAACATCAATACCGCATGGAAACCGACCGACCTCACCGGCACGTTCCTTGAGACCTGGGCAGCACAGCTTGCCACCCTCGCCGGCGACTACTCAACGGCACTCCAGAAGCATATCGAACGTGGTGCACAGCATGTCTGCTACACCGAACGTAAGATGGACCTCTACGAGGCATTTGAGTTTCTCTACCTCAACATCTACACCTTCGTAGGCAACACCGGTGATGTGCAGATAGCACAGGTCTTCGCCGACATCAACGACCTCATCGCCTGGTACACCGCTACCGCCAAGGCACACGCTACCCGCGTGAAGAACGCGAACGCGAACGAAAACGAGAACGGGAACGAGAACCCAAACCCGAGCGATGAGGCGAAAGACCCGGAAATACCTGAGACGGAGTTTCAGGACGACGCCGACCTCGAGGGAATGGAAGCCGTAGAGAACGAAAAGCCTAACGGCTACGAAAACGAAAACTAAAACGAAAAGCAACCCTGAAGGGGTTGTAGTCCCAAGCCCAGGGTGATAACCCTGGGGGAAAGAGCACCACCACAACCTTCCCCCTTCCCTTTAGGGAGGGGATGGGGGTAGGCTCTTTAACCCTTAACCTTAACGCTAACGATAACCTTAACCTTAACGAAAACTTCTGGTCCCATCGCCTTATCGTCTAATCGCCCAAAGCCGAAGGCATCGCCCTATCGCCTTATCGCCCAAAGTTAACGTTATCGTTAACGTTCCCGTTGAAAAAAAAAACTTTAACCTAAATCCTAAACACCATGGAAATCAACCAAAACACTCCGAAATGGCTCAGCATCGTCTATAAGGTGCTTCAGTTTATCGTAGCCGTTCTCGGCGGCATCATCGGCGGAACGTTCTTTTGACAAGCAAAAGAACCCGGAAAGTCCGGAAGAGCCAGAGACCGGCCCCATCGCCTAATCGCCTAATCGCCTAAATCTCCCAGCCTCACCCGAAAGGGTGGGGCTTTTTGTTTGGGCTTCTAATCCCTGGGCTATTGACAACAACCCCTTCAGGGTTGCTTTTCGTTAATGTTGAATGTTGTACATTCATTGTTTCACAATGACTCTGCTTCCGTTCGGCATACCCAAGCGAGCTTGGTTCTGCTCTCGCTGCTTCAAAAGTACACCTTGCACTATCATTTATTAAGAAAAAGTTGTAACTTTGTACGGTAATTTGCCACAAGAAGGGTTTATTGCAAATGGTTGGTAACGACATATATAGAGGACGATTTGCTCCATCACCTACGGGACGTATGCACCTGGGCAATGTGATGGCGGCTCTGATGTCGTGGCTCAGCGTGAAGTCGAAGGGGGGCGTGTGGGTGCTCAGACATGAGGACCTTGACCCCGAGAGAAGCCGACTGACGTATGCGCAACAGATTGAAGATGACCTTCTATGGCTCGGACTGACCTGGGACGAGGGTGGTCTGGACAACAGAGGCGACTACGGCCCCTATGTGCAGAGCGAACGATATGAGGTGTTTGAAGAGGCCTTCAAGAGGCTTGCCGATAAGGCTCTGCTCTACCCCTGCTTCTGCACCCGCGCCGACCGTCTGGCTGCCTCAGCACCCCATCTGACCGACCCGAAGCCTCTGCCTTGCCACTGCTTCTTCCTGACGGAAGAGGAACGGGAGACAATGCGCAAGGAACGGACAGCAAGTTGGAAATGCCGACTGCCCGAGACGGCTCGCAACACGTTCGAGGACGGGCACTACGGACTGTTCGTGGGCGAGGAAGCACTCCGAGACCCCGTGGTGAGACGTGCCGACGGCGCCTGGGCCTATCAACTCGCCGTGGTTGCCGACGACGCCAAGATGAAGATCACGGAGGTGGTGAGAGGCTGCGACCTGCTGTCGTCGACACCGCTGCAACTGGCGATGTACGACCTCCTGGAACTCCCGGCACCGACGTTCTCACACCACCCACTGCTCTGCGCCGCCGACGGACGCCGACTCTGCAAACGCGATGTGGCACTCCATCTGGACGAACTGAAGAAGCAACACACTGCCAAGGAGGTGATTGGCTTGGTGGCTCATGCCATTGGCCTGACTCCCGAGCCTCAGCCTATCAGTCCGCAAGAACTGTTACCCCTTTTCAACTGGAACAAGATTCCGAAAAACAACATCATACTATGATTATATATTATTCTGGCACAGGCAACTCTGCCTTCGTTGCCAATGAGATGAGCAAACTGATGAACGACCGCCTGCTGCAGGTGACCGCAGAGACAGACACGGCGCTGAAACTCGCTGAGGGCGAGACATTGGGCATCGTGTTCCCGATCCACTCGTGGGGCATCCCGAAGCGTATGCTGCAGTTTGTCCGCGATATGAGGGTGGAGAACGTCAACGCCCAGACGGTGGTCTATGCCATCATGACCTGCGGCGACGACTCCGGACTCGCCAACGAACAGGTCAAGACAGAACTGCTGAAGAAAGGCATCAAGACCAATCATATCTACTCGGTGAGGATGCCTAACACCTATATGATTTTCCCGGGCTTCGACGTGGACAGCGAGACGCTGAGAAACGAGAAGATTGCCGAGACGATGGCGATGTTGCCACGACTGGCTGAGGCGGTGAAGGCGAACAAGCCAACGAGTCAGTATGTGAAGACGAACCAGAGTTGGCTGAAGTCGAAGGTGATCTACCCTCTCTTCATGCGTCACATGATGAGCGACAAGCCGTTCTACACCACCGACGCCTGCACCGGCTGCGGACTCTGTGCCAAGCAATGCGGCGAAGGCAACATCAAGATCGTGGACGGTCGTCCCGTTTGGCAAGGTCATTGCACACAATGTCTCGGCTGCATCAACCGCTGCCCACAAAAAGCCATCGAATACGGCAAGAAATCGGTTGGCAAGGGTCGCAGCCACATGGATGTAAAATAAACTACGCAGAAAAGTAATGCAAGAAGCAAGTGTAATAGGTACGCTGTGTATCATATGGCTGGTTGTCATGGGCATACGCTTTTTCATCAGACTGATAACGGGTGCCTTGACAATACATACGACCACCGGTCGCCGACAGGACTTCAGCAACGAGCGTCCCCCTTCGCAAGCGGAATTTCTGGAGTCTATCCTCGGGCTCTTTGCCTGTGTGATGAAGGCCGACGGACAGGTGCTGAAGAGCGAACTCTACGTGGTGAAGCAGTATCTCCGCAGAAACCTCTCCGACGATGCCGTGCTGATGGCATTGGGAGAACTGAGGGAACTGCTGAACGAGCCTTTCCAGATAGAGAGCAAGGCGGTGGAGTGCGCACACACCATCAGACAATGCACCAATACGGACGTGAGAGCCAACATCCTCTTCACGCTGTTTGAGATAGCCATGGTGGACGGCAACATCTCCAACGAGGAGCGTGAGGTGGTCTACAACATCGGTTCGGTGTTCGGCTTCAGTATGCCGATGATGCAGGTGCTGGAGCACACCATCGGACAGATGTACGGCAACCACAGTTACAGCCAGAGCGGCAACGCCTACGGCAACACCGGCAGCGGCTATGGCGACTACGGCTACTCCAGCCGACAGAAGCAGCAAGGTGCCCTCGACACCGCCTTCAAGGTGATGGGGCTGACCCCCGACGCCGATGAGGAGACGATCAAGAAGACCTACCGCAAACTGGCTGCCACGTATCACCCCGACCGCTTTGCCAACGAGTCGGAGCAGAAACAGAAGGAGGCTACGGAGAAGTTCCAAGCCATCCAGGAGGCCTACGACTACATCAAGGCCGCAAGAGGCATAAAATAGACAACAAAAAACACCTTTTTTCCAAGAGAGAATATTTGGTTTTTCGGTAAAGATACAATACTTTTGCAATAGATAAATTTACACCTAACAGAGATGAAAAGGTACTCACTAATAGCAATTTCTGCGCTAATGATGCTTGCAGCACCTATGAAGGCGCAACAATCGGACGACACGAAGAAAACCAACGACAAACTCAACAATATCCTTGTGGGCACAGAGGCGTTTGGTGACATACTCCGCGAGCTGAATGTCAGCTATGTGGATTCTATCGACAACAAACAACTCATCACCACAGCCATCAATGCCATGCTCGGCTCGTTAGACCCTTATACCGTCTATGTTCCTGCCGAGAATGAGGACTATCTGAAGCTGCTGACCACCGGCGATATGGGTGGCGGTATTGGCGCTACACTCCGTCAGTCGGGCGACTATGTAATGATTATCGAGGAGGTGAAAGGTATGCCAGCCCAAAAGGCAGGATTGACAGCAGGCGACCTGATTACCGCCGTTGACGGAAAGCAGACCAAAGGTATGAAGATTAACGATGTGACCAAGATGCTTCGCGGCACACCTGGCACAAACGTAACCGTGACCATCAAGCGTCAAAGCACCTCAAAACCTATCACCGTGAAGTTGGTTCGCGATATCATCTCACGTCCATCCGTTCCTTATGCCGGCATTGTAGCCCCAGGAACAGCCCTTGTGAAGGTTGACGAGTTTACAGAAGGTGTGTTCGACCTCTTTAAGGAGAAATTGGCAGAACTGAATGCCACTGGCGAGATGAAGCAACTGATTGTTGACCTTCGCTACAACGGCGGCGGCAATGTGGCAGAAGCGGTTGACATGCTCTCACTCTTTCTGCCTAAGCATACGAAAGTAGTGACCATGAAGATGAAAGAGGGAACTCCTAACGGCACCCGCAGTTATACGACCACACTCACTCCACTCTATGAGAATCTCCCTATTGCTGTGTTGGTGGATGAAGGAACAGCCTCTGCCTCTGAAATCTTTGCCGGTGCTATCCAGGACCTCGACCGTGGTCTCGTGCTCGGCACACGCACTTTCGGCAAGGGATTGGTACAGAATATCCGTGCCCTCAGCTATGACGGCAGTCTGAAGATTACGGTGGCAAAATACTATACCCCTTCCGGCCGTTGCATCCAAGCCATCGACTACGCCAACAAATCAGAAAACAGAAACAAGCCTATTCCTGACAGTTTGACAAATGCCTTCAAAACCGCACACGGACGTATCGTTCGCGATGGTCGTGGCATTACTCCAGACTCTGTGCTCACAGAGGAAGAGGGCTCTTATATTGCCTATAATCTCTATACAAAAGATATTATCTTCGACTATGCCGTTCGCTACAAGATGAACCATGCTACGATTGCAGAGCCTCAGAAGTTCCACTTGACCGATGAGGAATACAACGACTTCATCGCCTATGTGAAAAGCAGAGACTTCACCTACGAACTGGAGTCGGCCCGTGGCATCCGTTTCATGAAGGAGCAGATTGAATACGACGGCTACACCGACCAGACCAAGGAACTGATGAGCCAGTTGGAAGCCATTCTGAAGCCTGATATTGAAAAGGACCTTCAGCAATTCCGTGAGTCTATCATTCAATATCTCGAAGGAGAAATCGTGCTGAAGTATTATCTCAACGAAGGCTATAATGCCTATATCGAGTATCACGACCCTTGGGTAAAAACAGCCAGCGAACTGCTTGGCAACAAGGCTCAGTACCAGAAGATGCTCTCTCCTAACAAATAACGACAACAAAGAATATCAACCCGATATTACAACAATATTATATTATGGAAAAAGTTAAAAAAATCATTACTTGCGACGGCAACGAAGCGGCTGCACATATCTCGTATATGTTCACCGAGGTGGCTGCCATCTACCCTATCACCCCATCAAGCACGATGGCAGAACATGTGGACGAATGGGCTGCAGCCGGACGCAAGAATATCTTCGGCGAGACCGTCTCCGTTCAGGAGATGCAGTCGGAAGCCGGTGCTGCAGGCGCCGTTCACGGTTCGCTGCAGGCAGGTGCGTTGACCACCACCTATACCGCTTCACAGGGTCTCTTGCTGATGATTCCTAATATGTACAAGATTGCCGGCGAACTGTTGCCTTGCGTGTTCCACGTCTCAGCCCGTACGCTGGCTTCACATGCCCTCTGTATCTTCGGCGACCACCAAGACGTGATGTCGTGCCGTCAGACAGGCTTTGCCATGTTGGCAGAAGGTTCTGTTCAGGAAGTGATGGACCTTGCAGGCGTGGCCCACTTGGCTACTATCAAGAGCCGCGTGCCTTTCGTCAACTTCTTCGACGGCTTCCGCACCTCACACGAGATTCAGAAGGTGGAACTGATGGAGTCTGCCGACCTCGCTCCTCTGCTTGACCAGAAGGCTTTGGCTGAGTTCCGTCAGCGTGCCTTGAATCCTATGCATCCGCAGTCGAAGGGTATGGCTGAGAACCCCGACCATTTCTTCCAGCACCGCGAGAGTTGCAACACCTATTATGAGGGTGTAGCCGATATCGTGGCTGACTATATGAAGGAGATCACCCGCATCACGGGTCGCGAATACAAGCCATTCAACTACTATGGCGCCAAGGATGCCGAGCGTGTCATCATCTGCATGGGCTCTGCCACCGAGGCTGCCCGCGAGGTTGTGGACCACCTCATGGCTAAAGGCGAGAAGGTAGGCCTTGTGTCTGTTCATCTCTATCGTCCGTTCTCAACGAAGTATATGATGGATGTGATGCCAGAGACGGTGAAGCAGATTGCCGTTCTCGACCGCACGAAAGAGCCTGGTGCCAACGGCGACCCATTGTATCTCGATGTGGTTGAGGCATTCGCTCAGTCTGGCCGCAAGATGCCTAATATCGTTGCCGGCCGCTATGGCCTCGGCTCAAAGGATACGACTCCGGCACAGATTCTTGCCGTCTACGAGAATCTCGCTTTACCACAGCCTAAGAACCACTTCACCATCGGTATCGTAGACGACGTGACCTTCACCTCTCTTCCAAAACTTGAGGAGATGGCTCTTGGCGACTGCTCTACTTTCGAGGCTAAGTTCTTCGGTCTCGGTGCCGACGGCACTGTGGGCGCCAACAAGAACTCTGTGAAGATTATCGGCGACAACACCAATAAATACTGTCAGGCTTATTTCAGTTACGACTCCAAGAAGTCTGGCGGTTTCACCTGCTCTCACCTCCGCTTCGGCGACCAACCTATCCACAGCACCTATCTCGTCAATACGCCTTGCTTCGTGGCATGCCACGTTCAGGCTTATCTCCGTATGTACGACGTGACTCGTGGTTTGAGAAAGGGCGGCACGTTCTTGCTGAACACAACCTGGAACGAGAAACAGATGGCGGAACATCTCCCCAACAAGGTGAAACGATATTTTGCACAGAATAATATTACCGTCTATTATATTGACGCCACGACTATCGCCCGCGAAATCGGTTTGGGCAATCGTACAAACACAATCCTTCAATCGGCTTTCTTCCGCATCACCGAGGTAATCCCAGTGGATCTTGCCATTGAGCAGATGAAAAAATTCATCCAGAAATCGTACGGTAAAAAAGGCGAGGACGTAGTCAACAAGAACTATGCCGCTGTGGATCGTGGCGGAGAGTATCATGTGCTCCCTATCGACCCAACTTGGGCCAATCTCCCAGACGAGGCTTCAACGCTTGAGGCTGCCCCTGAGTTCATTGAGCAGGTGGTTCGTCCTATCAATGCACAAGACGGCGACCTCCTTCCAGTATCTGCTTTCAAGGGTATTGAGGACGGCGCTTGGCAACCTGGCACTGCTGCCTATGAGAAACGCGGTGTCTCTGCCCTCGTGCCAGAATGGGATGCTGAGAAGTGTATCGAGTGCAACCGTTGCGCCTTTGTCTGCCCTCATGCTTGCATCCGTCCGTTCGTATTGACCGACGAGGAGGCCAAGGGCTTCAATGCGGCTACAAGAACGATGAAAGCACCGGCTGCCATGAAAGGTATGCACTTCCGCATGCAAGTGGGCGTGATGGACTGTCTCGGCTGCGGCAACTGCGTGGATGTCTGCATGGCCAAGGATAAAGCCCTCAAGATGGTCAGCCTAGACTCACAACGTCAGGAGGCAGACAACTGGAAATACTGCGTGGAGAAAGTAAGTTCAAAACAAGGTCTGGTGGACATCAGTGCCAACGTGAAGAACTCACAGTTCTCTACCCCATTGTTTGAGTTCTCGGGCGCTTGCTCCGGTTGCGGCGAGACTCCTTACGTGAAACTCCTCACCCAACTCTTCGGCTCTCGCGAGATGGTAGCCAACGCCACAGGCTGCTCTTCTATCTACTCCGGCTCCGTGCCTTCAACACCTTATACGACCAACGAGAAAGGAGAGGGCCCAGCATGGTCCAACTCTCTGTTCGAGGATTTCTGCGAGTATGGCCTCGGCATGACTTTCGCCAGCGATAAGATGCGTGCCCGTCTCGTCCGTCTGATGACTGAGGCTCAAGGCTGCGACTGCTGTTCTGCCGAACTGAAGGATCTCTTCAACCAATGGATTGAACACAAAGACGAGGCTGAGGAATCCAAACGCCTTGCCGAACTCATCATCCCTCAGGTTGAGGCTTGCGGTTGCGACTACTGCCGTCAGATTGCCGAGTTGAAGCAATATCTCGTGAAACGCTCACAATGGATCATCGGCGGCGATGGTGCAAGTTACGATATCGGCTACGGCGGTCTCGACCACGTCATCGCTTCCGGCAAGGATGTCAATATCCTCGTGCTTGATACCGAGGTTTACTCAAACACCGGCGGACAGGCTTCAAAATCTACTCCAGTGGGTGCGATTGCCAAGTTCGCTGCTGCAGGCAAACGTGTTCGCAAGAAAGACCTCGGCATGATTGCCACCACCTATGGTTATGTCTACGTTGCTCAAGTGGCTATGGGTGCCGACCCAGCCCAATGTCTCAAGGCTATCCGCGAGGCTGAGGCTTATCCAGGTCCATCACTCATCATCGCCTACGCTCCTTGCATCAACCACGGTTTGAAAGCCGGCATGGGCAAGGCTCAAGCCGAAGAGGCTGCCGCTGTGGCTTGCGGCTATTGGCATCTCTGGCGCTACAACCCACTGTTGGAGGAAGAGGGCAAGAACCCATTCATGCTTGACAGCAAAGAGCCAGACTGGAGCGGCTTCAACGCCTTCCTCAAAGGTGAGGTCCGTTTCGCTTCCGTCATGAAGCAGTTCCCACAAGAGGCAGAAGAACTCTTCCGTGCCGCTCAGGAGAACGCCCAATGGCGCTACAGAAGTTACCAACGTATGCTCAATACCCCTTGGGAATAAGCGTCAGCACGCTAATTTACATACACAAGACCGTCTCTGCCACGCTGCAAAGGCGGTCTTTTTTGTGCGCCTACGTCTCTAACAAACTGATAATAACCTCAAAGAGGGAAGCAAAAAAAGTCGGGCAAAACCTTGCTCATTTTGTGGAAATGTTGTACTTTTGTGCTCGGGTAAGTCCTATACGACCAGCTCGCTTTAAATCCCCCAGGGCCTGACCGCAGCAAGGGTAGGAGCTTGAGCGGTGCGATATAGGTCGCTTACCCTTTTTTTTGTGTCCGTACCTCAAGCATACAATATACAACGCGTTTCCTCAACCGGGAACGCTTTTTTTATTGTCTGCGATATTTCTATAGAATAGATGTAAGTCAGAAACAATAACTTGTACAAGGAAACAAGGAGAAGTTACGCGAATAAAAAGTATGGGAATAAGAAGATTCTCATATTCCCTTTATCAAAAATATCAGTTCTGTCTGATTATTCTTCAATGGTCTCGATAAGGAAACTGACGGGACGGAAGCCATCGTTGCATGAGAGCATCGCTGATTTTGGGTTCTTCATCCAGCCATCATAGAAATTGGAGCCGCCTGTAGCCAAAGCCAAGACAAAAGGAGACAACGTGTCCCAAGCGCTTTGACAAAAGCCTTCAGGACGCTCCCACCCGTCTGCTATAAAAACATCACCTTCATGGAGATCGCAGGCATGCTCAATGGGATTTTCATACTTCTCCATCAAGTCGGTATAACATGCCTTACGAATGACGGTTATACGAACTTTCTTCATGAATTAAGAGCGTTTGTTAGCGTTTCCACTTTCTCAGAGAGCAGCTCCCACTCATATACTTTCTGGTCAAGACGATGTTTGAGAGCACCATATTCGTTGGTCAGTTCCTCAGAGTTCTCGCCATTGGCAAATCGTTGTTCCATGGTTTGAATATCAGCCTCCATTTGGGCGATATCCTGCTCTACTTGCTCTACCTCACGCTCTACCTTACGCAGTTGAGAACGTTGCTGCTTACGTTCTTCATAGTTCTGTTTGTTGGCAGATATTTCTACAGGTTTCGCCTCATCTGCAGATGCAACGACTTTGTCTTTAGCTTCTATATCACGGAGGTTTTCCAACTGTTTTGTCTCCAAGAACTCACGAATGCCACCAAGGTGCAAACGTACCTGGCCATGACCAAACTCATAAACTTTCTCAACAAGTCCATCAAGGAAATCGCGGTCGTGGCTAACCACAATGACCGTTCCCGTAAAGTCTTTGATAGCCTCTTTCAAAACGTCTTTTGAGCGCATATCCAAGTGGTTGGTAGGCTCGTCGAGGATTAGGAGGTTGACAGGTTCAAGCAACAGACGAATCATGGCCAAACGGCTTCGTTCGCCACCAGAAAGCACTTTGACTTTCTTTTCGATGTTATCGCCACCAAACATGAAAGCACCAAGGATATCACGAATCTTTGTGCGAATGTCGCCAACGGCTACGTCATCAATGGTCTGGAACACGGTTTTCTCTTCATCCAACAGAGAAGCTTGATTCTGGGCAAAATAACCGATTTTTACCAAGTGACCCAACTGAAGGTTACCCTGATAGTCGATTTCATCCATGATACACTTAACCAAGGTAGATTTACCCTCACCATTACGGCCGACAAAGGCAACCTTCTCACCTCGGCGTATCTGCATCTCTACATCATGGAAGACAACGTGATCGCCATAAGCTTTTGTCAAGCCCTCGATGTTGACAGGCAGGGTACCAGAATGAGGAGCTGGCGGAAATTTCAAACGGAGTGTTGAGTTATCCTCCTCATCCACTTCCAAACGCTCCAACTTATCCAACTGTCTGATTCGGCTCTGAACCTGAACAGCTTTTGTTGCTTTATAACGGAATCGCTCAATGAAAGCCTCGGTATCGGCAATCATTTTCTGTTGATTCTCGTAAGCACGCAACTGTTGTTCTCGGCGTTCCTTACGGAGTTCTACATATTGTGTATAAGGTACTTTATAATCGTAGATTCGTCCCAAAGAAATCTCAATGGTACGTGTGGTAACGCGGTCAAGGAAAGCACGGTCGTGGCTGACTAAAACAACAGCACCATTATAGTTGGCAAGAAATTGTTCCAACCATTGAATAGATTCAATATCAAGATGGTTGGTAGGTTCATCGAGCAGAACGAGTTGAGGATGTTTCAACAGAACCTTAGCCAATTCGATACGCATACGCCAACCACCGGAGAACTCAGAAGTCTGACGCTCGAAGTCCTTACGCTCGAAACCAAGACCGAGAAGTGTTTTCTCTATTTCAGCCGTCATATTGGCAACGTTGGAAAGAGTCAAGCGTTCGTTCTCATGAGAAAGTTGTTCTATGAGTTCCTGATAGGCATCGCTCTCGTAGTCGGTACGATCGGCAAGTTGTTGCGTGAGATGCTCTACCCTTTTCTCAATGTCCAAGATATCGCTGAAAGCGGTCTGAGCCTCCTGCATGACCGTTCTTGCATCTTTCACCAAGAGATGCTGAGGCAGATAGCCAATGGTCAAATCCTTCACTTTGGCAATGTTGCCGGCAGTAGGCGTCTGCTCGCCTGCAAGCAATCGAAGGAGCGTGGTCTTGCCCGCACCGTTCTTGCCAACAAGAGCTAGTTTGTCTTTTGGATTGATAAGAAAAGTGATATCGTCAAAGATGGGTTTGGAGCTAAACTCCATCGTGAGATGTTCGATTGAAACCATAGATATGCGGAATCGAAAGGATTAGTTAAACAGAGAAGCAAACGAGGGGATATCTTCCGGATGCTTTTCAAAATGATTGCCAACAACGATGATATCAGCACCTGCATCAAGCGCTTGTCTAATCATATCGAGGTTGACCAGTCCGCCACCAACGATAAGCGGAATGTGTATTTGTTGCTTGACCTGACGGATAATCTCAGGTTCCACCGGACGGAGCGCTCCACTACCCGCCTCAAGATAAATAAGTTTCTGCCCCATCATCTCTCCAGCCATGGCAGTAGCTATAATCTCGTTGGCATTGCTTAATGGCAGAGTCTGACTGACGCGAGCCACTGAAGTTTGCACGCCACCGTCAACAAGCACATAGCCAGTAGGAATAATCTCCAACTGACTTTTGCTTAACAGCGGAGCAGCTTTTACCTGCTGACCAATGAGGAACTCTGGATTACGACCAGAAATGAGCGAAAGGAAAAGCAGTCCGTCAGCAGATAGAGAAAGCTGTGTGGCATTGCCAGGAAAGAGAACCACCGGAATGTCCGTAAGTTGTTTGATTGTCGTTACAGCCTCATCCATAGAATGCTGCCAGCCACTACCTCCGATAAGTATGAGTTGCGGATTAACCTCAACAACATAGTTCAACAACGAAACCAACTTATCGCCCTGTGTTTTCTCTGGGTCGATGAGAACGGCAAAGCATTTCTTGCCTTGTTCAATACGTTGCAGAATATGTTGATAGATAGTCATTAAGCAATAGTCCAAACAAGAACGAACTCTGGGAATACGCGATAGTTGAGAGTATATTTATGGTGGTCAGGAGTAACGTTTTCTTCTGCAGTCATTTCACCATCAAGATATGGTTTGAAAGGATTGACTGTAAGGTTGGTAACGAAATCAACTACTTCCACGCCCATAACTTTATACAAAGCCTCTTTTGCTGCCCAAAGAAGGGTGAGATGTGTCTTGTTGTTCGTAGGGTCAAGCATCTGCAATTCGCCATCGCTAAGGAATTTGCTTTGCACACGAACCACTTTGTCAGACATTCTTTCGATATCAATACCAACTTTAGCAGTTTTATGCAGAAGGATTGTTACATAAGTACCTGTATGGGCAATGCTCAAATTGTATGAGCCATCGGTGATATAAGGTGCGCCATTAGGATGATAGGCAATTGTTTTGTCATCATTCAACACGGCATTAAGCATAACGCGAGACACCAGATATTCTTTTTGACGTTTCTCGGCTCCCATTTTGCTGATGGCAGCACGATGTTCTTCGCGATTGAACAACATGGAAAGAAGTTCTTCCACGCTTTCTTCCACCTTCCACATGGCAAGGATGGCGTTATCGTTGATTTTCTCGTTAAGGATGAGCATATTGTCAAGGTTTTGTGTTACAAATTTATTTATCGGTTGCTTATTTCCATCTCAATGTCTCTACGAGATGGAGCATATCGTTCAAGATGAATTCGCAAACAGGCGCTACACTATCAGAATTAGGCAGGTTGTTGAAATACAACGAACCACGCAAAAAGTGTTTACAGCTGTCAGACATATAGAACTGAACTGGTGAAGCCGCATTGCCAGTAATTTCGTAGAGAATGCCATAGACCTTATTGGTATCGTTTTCATAGCGATTCTCATAGATAGCATTCGCCTTCATCGTATGTTTGTATGCAAGATCGCGACTCTCTTCCGACGCAATGGCAAATGTATCACGGTTGATATGCATGTAACTGCAGTGAATACGGGCATTCCATTGAGGGTAATCCACATTTATCCAATCGTCGTGCTGACGGTAAGTGGAAATCTCCGCATAGTCAGAAACCTCGAAGCTGATAGGCAGTACGGTGTCCTGTTCTACAGGATGGTAAGATGGTTCTGGCAAATCGATACGGAAATAGGCGTATGGACGAGGCATAGTCACTTTGGTACAAGCGGCTACTACCAATGCAGCTATCAATAATACAAGGATACTACTCTTCTTCATTGTTATTCTGTTCTATTTTTGTTCTGTCAACGATGGTTTTCACTTTAATGATACGGCGGCGATTAACCGACAAAACGATGAAGGTGCAAGGACCAAGTTCTACACGTTCACGTTGTTTTGGCATTTCTCCTACGAGATAAAGCAGCAATCCAGCCAATGTTTCAGCTTCATCGACAGCATCGCCAAAGAGTTCCGGATCGAGATCAAGCACTCGGAAGAAATCGTTGAGTTGTATTTTAGCTTCAAAGACATAGGTATTTTCGTCTGTCTTTGTGTAGAGGGTTTCTTCTTCATCATATTCATCAGAGATATCGCCTACGATTTCCTCCAATACATCTTCCATTGTAACAAGTCCCAGTGTGCCGCCAAACTCATCCACGACAATAGCGATGTGTACATGGAGTTTCTGAAAGTCCTGCAGTAAGTCATCAATCTTGCGGGTCTCAGGCACAAAGGTTGCCGGACGAATCAAAGTCTGCCAACGAAACGCATTACCTTTATTAAGATGAGGGATGAGGTCTTTGATATAGAGAACGCCACGGATATTATCGTGCGTACGTTCATAGACTGGGATACGCGAATAGCCTGATTCTTCAATTACACTAAGCACTTTGGCAAAATCGCTTCGCAACTCAATGGTTTCCATATCCAAACGGGAAGTCATGATGCTGCCAACATCAATAGATCCGAAACGGACAATACCTTCAAGCAGTTCTTTATCTTCCACAATGGTAGGAGAGGTAATCTCCAATGCCGTTCCAAGTTCGTCCATCGACAGATCAACATGGGCATGACTCATTCGACGACGCAATAAGGAAGTAGATTTCACCAACACCATATCAATAGGCTTGAGCATGCGTCCCAGGAAAGTAAGAATACCAGAACTGGCTCTGCTCAAGGTCAAGGCATACCGAGTAGCAAGAATCTTCGGCATAATTTCACCAAAGAGCAAAAGTAGGAAGGTGATGATGACGGTCTCAATGACAAAGCCCCAGACAGGTTCTTCTGAAAAGTCGAAGATACGATTCAGAGTGATGGCAGAGATAACAACCATCGCCACATTAACAAAGTTGTTTGTAACGAGAATTGATGCCAACAACTCGTCTGGACGTTCGCGCAAACGAATCACGCGGAGAGAAGCATGATCGTCTTCATGAGCCTCCTCAAGTGTTTCGAGGTCTTTAGGAGAAAGAGAGAAAAAGGCTGTTTCAGAAGCCGATGCCCAACCAGAAGCTGCCAACAGGGCTATCAAAGCCACCAAAAGCAACACGGTTACGACATCAAAGCCGAGAAATAGTATCGCAAGTGTAGTATTCACGTTTTGTGCTATAAATAAGAGTGCAAAGATACTAAAATTCGCGTGAATAAGACATCCTTTTCGAGCAACATTACGATAGCGGAAGAAGAGAAAATCTATTGTTTTTTCCTAAGTACCTCATTGGCCACCGTTCGGGCCAATGTACGCACAGAATCGTCGCACTTGGTTTCCCAATACATCATACCACGAAAACCACGGCCAAGCACATAACGACATTTTTCTGCAATAGATGCAGAATCATCATAACACATCATTATCGTTCCTATACTATCCACAAGAACAGGCACTTTAGCTGTATCATTCCAGATATATTCATATCCTTGAAGTCTTAGGATATCGCGATAATCGAGAAAGTCGCTGATAGGCTCATGGCCATGACCATAGAAAGGAACTCCCAAGACAATCTGCTCCGGATCAAGACCTGCTTCGAGATGAGCATTCAAGGCTTCTTCCACGGTGATTCTACCAGCCAGACTGCAACGATGGATTGGAGAGTGATGATAAGGGGGACGAGCTACGTCGTATGCCATGACATTGACAAAATCGATGTATGGTTTTACTGCTGGGAAATCGATATAGAGGGCATCGGCAATTGTAGCTGCAGTAAGCAGTTTGTTTTTACCGATAACACGACGGATATCTTGCATCAGCAATGTGAAGTTCTGAATATCTTCTGGCAAAGCAGAGATTCCGGCTTCGCTGCTGGAAGGATATTCCCAATCCATATCAATTCCGTCAAGTCCAAAATGCTCTACCCAACGACCACAGTCTTCGGCAAAATGTTGACGGCGGGTTTCATCGCTTGCCATTTCGCTAAATCCCCCAGCAGTCCAACCTCCAATGGAAAGTAAGACGTGAAGGTTTGGATGGGTCTTTTTCAGTTCTACCACCCGCTTAAGGAAAATGGTATCACGCATTTCTATGCCGTCAAAAGTGGCATTCACTCCACCAAATGCTACGTTAATATGAGTAACATCTTCCGGATTCGGCAATTCTCCTCCACCACAAGAAGCATAGGCAACGACCACTGGTTCAACAGTTTTTGCAGAGCAGCCTACCAAAAGGCATAATACAAGAAGTAATACGATTTTGCGCATAGACAATACTTTATTCTTTTTGGCAAAGATACAAAAAAAGCCGTCCCCACCAAAAAAGCGAGGACGGCATATTTGCAAGTTACCTTAGGTAGAACTTATTTCTTTTCTTTGAAATTGTTGATACCGTTGCGGAGGAAGTTAATGAAGACAGATGGGTCTTCGTTAAATGCCTGTGAACCATTCATAGGATTACCGTTGGCATCAACAACCACATAGAATGGCTGAGCATTTGCACCGAACTTATGGCTCTGGAGATAAGAGTTCTTATCACCGATGGTACGGAGAACACGAAGTTGACCGTTTTCTGTTACCTCAATTGGTTCTGCCAATGGAGTCTTGTCGTCCACCATGAGAGAGATAAGAACAACCTCGTCGTTCAAGATGTCGGCAACGGTGTTGTCTGTCCAAACAGCAGCTTCCATCTTACGGCAGTTTACGCAACCGAAACCAGAGAAGTCGATAACGACAGGTTTGCCGCTTTGACGGGCAGCAGCCATACCAGCTTCGTAGTCTGAGAAGTCTGGGTGAACTTCGTTCTCATAGAGGTTGAAGTCCTGAGTATTCAATGGTGGAGCGAATGCGCTGATAGATTTCAAAGGAGCACCCCAAAGACCTGGAATCATATAGATAGCGAAGGCAATGGAGATGAGAGCCAAGCCGAAGCGTGGAACAGATACGGTTTCAAGTGCTTCTTCGTCGTGTGGGAAACGGATTTTACCAAGGAGGTAGAAGCCGAGCATGAAGAAAATAACGATCCAGAGAGATACGAATACCTCACGGTCGAGAATGTGCCAGCCGTAAGCCAAGTCGGCAACAGAGAGGAACTTCAATGACAAAGCCAACTCAAGGAAGCCGAGAACAACTTTTACGCTGTTCAACCAGTTACCGCCAGATTTCTGCATATTCTTCAACATGGTTGGGAAGAAAGCGAAGAGGCTGAATGGAACAGCCAAAGCGATAGCGAAGCCAAGCATACCGATTGAAGGAGCAAGCCATTCACCAGTGGTAGCAACTTCTACGAGCAAGGTACCAATGATAGGACCTGTGCAAGAGAATGAAACCAACACAAGGGTAAATGCCATAAAGAGGATGCTGAGGAAACCGGTAGTTGATTCAGCTTTTTCGTCCATCTTGTTAGACCATGATGCAGGCAAAGTGATTTCGAATGCGCCGAAGAATGAAACGGCGAATACAACCAACAAGAGGAAGAAGATGATATTGAATACGGCGTTAGTAGCCAATCCGTTCAATGCTGAAGGACCGAAGATTGCCGTGATAATCAAGCCAAGGGCAAGATAGATAACGATGATTGAGAGACCGTAGAGGATAGCATCGCGACGACCTTTTCTCTTATCGCCAGAGCGTTTCAAGAAGAAGCTGACGGTCATTGGGATGATAGGCCATACACAAGGAGTTACCAAGGCCACGAGACCGCCAAGGATACCCATCAGGAAGATATAAATCAAAGAACGGCTTTTCTCGTTTGAGCCACCATTCTCGTAGGCTTTCATTTCTTCGATAACTGGACGGTAGAGGTCGCCCTCTTCTACTTCAGCCACAGCAGCCACTTCGGTAGAATCGCTTACCTCTTCTGCTGGTTCTTCGGTTGTCTCTTCTACAGGTTCTTCTTCTACAGCAGCTTTACTTTTTGCTGTACCTTTGAGACGAATCTCTGCATTTACAGGCATGCAAGCCTGGTCATTACAACCTTGACCTTTGAGATAGCCGCTGATTTCATAATCTCCGCTAACTTGGAATTTCTGTACAAACTTAGCGCTTTTCTCATAGAATTTCACAGTCAGTTCGAACATAGGATCGAACATCTCATGATGAGAACTTTTTGCAACAACCTTACCAATAGGTTTAGCATTTTTCAAACGATCAAAAGTGAATGCAAGTGAGACTGGACCGTCATCACCAAAATTGTCCATTGTGTAGAGGTGCCAACCATTTTCGATAGTGGCATTCATCTGCACTTCTACTGTTTGGTCATCGATGGTCTGCTGAGTGAATTTCCATGTGATAGGATTTCCAATCTGCGCCATAGCCACAAGGCTTACAAGCACCAAACAGACGGTAGAAATTACTTTTTTCATGTTAATATTGTAAGATTTTATTTATTTGCTATTTTATTACAACTCACTCTCCTTCATTCGTTCAGCATTTTCGGCTACAATCAAGTGATCGATGCAATCCTGAATATCGCCATCCATGAAAGCAGAGAGATTATAAATTGTGTAGTTGATACGGTGGTCAGTAATACGTCCCTGCGGATAGTTATAGGTACGGATTTTAGCAGAACGGTCGCCAGTGCTGACCATAGTTTTACGACGAGAAGCAATATCGTCGAGATATTTCTGATGTTCCTTATCGTAGATAAACGAACGGAGACGAGCCAACGCACGTTCTTTGTTCTTAGGTTGGTCACGAGTTTCGGTACATTCAATCAGGATATCTTCGGCAACACCTGTAACAGGGTTTTTCCAAACATAGCGCAAGCGAACACCAGATTCAACCTTGTTGACGTTCTGGCCGCCGGCACCACCGCTTCGGAAAGTATCCCATTTGATTTCGCCTTCGTTGATTTCCACATCAAAAGCCTCAGCCTCTGGCAATACAGCCACACTGGCAGCTGAGGTATGCACACGACCTTGGGTCTCTGTGGCAGGTACACGTTGAACACGGTGAACGCCACTCTCATACTTCAAAGTGCCATAGACTTTTTCGCCGGTTACAGAGAAGATAATCTCCTTGTAGCCGCCAGCAGTTCCTTCTGTATAGCTTGAAACAGCCGTTTTCCAGCCTTTGGTTTCGCAGTATTTCGAGTACATACGGAAAAGGTCGCCAGCAAAGATGGCAGCTTCATCGCCACCGGTTCCGCCGCGAATCTCCATGATTACGTTCTTGTTGTCTTCTGGGTCAGCAGGAATAAGCATCAGTTTGATTTCCTCCTCCATCGGTTCTACCTTTGGAAGCAAGTCATCAAGTTCGGCCTTTGCCATTTCACGCATGTCAGCGTCCTGCTCGTGATCAAGCAATTCGCGGGCATCGGCAATCTCCTGCAGCAGACGAGCGTAGGCATTTCTCTGCGCCACGATACGCTCCAAATCGCTGTATTCTTTGTTCAGCTTAACGAAACGTTTCATATCGGCAACGACTGCTGGGTCAGAGATAAGAGTCTTAATCTCCTCAAACCTAGAAGTTAAACCGTCGAGACGTTGTAAGAGTGTATTATTCATTCTACTTTTTGAATTGAACCGCAAAGATACGCATTTTGTTGCGATTTTCCAAGCACACTTTTTTGAGCCTTTCGGGAACCTATTCTATATTATACAAAGCCTTACGATAGAACTCTCTACTCTCTTGGCGTGAGATTTCATAACTCTGATAGGCTCCGCAAGTAAGATCGCAAACAATAAGTTTATGAATTAGAGATACATATAGTACGTCATAGTGTCTCTCATTATGACGTTGAAGATCTATGGTATAATGAATCAACGCCTCGATGTCCACATCAGTCAGTTTCTCCATTGTAAATATATAGAGTCCGAATTTAGTAAAATCACCATAGAAACCCTTTGCCACTTTGTCCACCTTCGAAGCTACAATACGTTTCATAGGCAACGCAAGATTCCAGTAGTCATACTCACGTTCACCGATCCAGAGGTCTGACAAACCGAAGGCATAACCGCTCTGTTGCGACTCCATGGCATCCACCTCCATCCGTTGCGAAGCACTCAGTCGCTTACCAGCCATTTCGTTGATAAGTGCCTTGGCTATGGTTTTGTCTTCCACCATGGCACGAGTTACTTCTACGCCAAACTGCTTGTCTGGTGACTGAAGGTCTGGTCTGTCTGCATTGAAAAGTGAGGCATAGTCGGCACTCACTTTTTCCATGAGAGTCAATCGTGCATAGCGTTCAAAGAAATTCGTGTCAAACTTAGCAATATACTGCGAGGTGTTTTTCGAACCCATTTCCACGTCTAATAATTTATCTATTTGTTGTT
Organism: Paludibacteraceae bacterium; assembly: GCA_024405895.1. Lineage (GTDB taxonomy): Bacteria > Bacteroidota > Bacteroidia > Bacteroidales > Paludibacteraceae > HGM05398. The sequence continues at coordinate 19,799 of JAKSNW010000015.1, read as the reverse complement.
TGCTTTTTCAAAGGGACAAAGATACGCAAATTCTTTGGCTTACGGCAATAGTTTTTATAGAACAAGTGTTCTGTTTTTCCGCAAAAAATGCTAAATTTGCACCCGTTATAAAAAATTTTTTTATGCGCATACAAAAACCTGCCGTTCAAAAGGAGATTATTCCTCCCGTAGACAAGGAAATATTGAAACAGGAATTGACTCCAAAACATTTCCTGCGCCCTACCAATAAGGCTAACAACGAGTTGTACGATTTTTCATCACACGAATGTCCTAATCTCATGCGTGAGGTTGGACGTCTTCGCGAAATGGCATTCCGCTCTGGTGGCGGTGGCACTGGCGAAGAAATAGATATCGACGACTACGATATGATGGAAAAACCTTACCGTCAACTCATCGTTTGGGACCCGGAGAAGGAAGAAATTGTAGGTGGTTACCGTTATCTCAAAGGCTCTGATGCCATTTTGACAAACGGACAGCCTAATTTCGTTTCTGCCCACATGTTCCACTTCTCAGAAAAATTCTGCACAGACTATCTTCCTCATACCATCGAACTCGGACGAGCTTTCGTTCAGCCGAAATATCAGACAGCCCTCATGGGCATGAAGAGTCTGTTTGCACTTGACAATCTCTGGGATGGACTCGGCGCTATCATTCACAAAAATCCAAACGTCAACTACCTCATAGGCAAAGTAACTATCTATCGCGATTACAACACATTGGCTCGCGACCTTCTCTATGCTTTCCTTGAGCGTTACTTCCCAGATCCAGAAGAACTTATCCGTCCAACAGAACCGCTATCCATCGGCAACGATGCCTATGACATTGCCAACCGCATCTTCTCAGGCGAAGACAAACAGGCCAACTACAAGACATTGCAGAAAGAAGCCCGTGTCATTGGCGAGAATATTCCACCGATGTTCAATGCCTATATCGGTCTGAGTAACACGATGAAGACTTTCGGCACAGGTATCAACTACGAGTTCGGCGAAGTATATGAGACAGGTATTATGGTAACAATCAGCGACTTGCTCGAAGAAAAACGCAAACGCTACATCATGCCTTACATCAACTTCCTCAAGATTCTCCGTTTGCAACGCCAACGCATTCGCAAGAAAGCCCGTCTGCAAAAACGAGTAACTCGCCAGGAACGTAAAAACAAACGTCAATAAAACGACAATCCATACGAGACAAATGCCAACATCGCCCTCAAAACCGGTGTTGGCGTTTTGCTTTTATTATATATATTGTATAACCACAAAATTCAAAAAAGCAGAACATATTCATATTTCCAAAACAAAATCTGCTAAACAGATTTCAGCAAATCATATTTCAAAAAATCCTGATGACATTTGAAATCAACGAGATTTGAAGAAAACATTACTTACGAATAATGTGATTTCATAGTTTGCCAATAAAATAGGCAACTGAGATTTTGCAGAAAATATTTTCTCTATCAATCTTCGTCCAACCATTTGTCAGTTAAAATGCCCATTTCGGAAAAATCAGATTTCAAATAGTTTTTTTCACTTAGATACAATCAATGAATATGGGTAGCAAGATATCGTGTTATTTCAAATAATTGTTGTATCTTTGCATCGCTAAAAACAAGGGCATCACACTGTATCAAAAGTAACAGTAACACAAAAGCAAATTCTGCCCCTTGTCCCTTCCCTATCTCACATACAAATCAGACAAATGACGGCGACCAATTCGCCCGTTTCAAATTTTTACAATGTATAATATCATACAACTCAAAGAGATGACTCTTGTTGAACTACAATCTGTAGCCAACGAGATGAGCATCAAGAAAGTAAGCTCTATGTCGGCAGACGAGCTGGTTTATGCCATTCTTGACCAGCAAGCCCTCGTTGCTGCCGCTCGACCAGAAGCCAAAAAGGCCAACAACAAAGCCAAGAAAGAAACGTCGAAGAAAGAAAACAAGGCAGAACAGAAAAAAGAAAAAGCAGACAATCAATCTGCTGACACAAATACAACTGCAGCAACTTCTTCCAAGAAAGATTCTAATATGGCAGAGGAAAAGCCTGCAAGCAAGAAAAAAACTACTTCAAAGAAAGCCAAGGCTATAGATGCCAAAGCACCGGTTGAGCAAGAAGAGGCTCATATTGTTGCAGAAGCGCCTGTTACAGAAGCTTCTCCTGCTACAGAAGAACCTATTGTTGAAGAACAACCAGCAGCCACAACCAAGACAAAGAGAAAACGTATCGGTGCAACCAAAGCCGAGCCTATTGCCTCAGCAGCCTTGAACGAGGACAACAACGCAACAGTAGAAAAACGTATGGCTCAACCTATCAAGCCTCAGCGGACTGCTACTCAACCTGTTCGCCAAGAGCCAGTGAACGAAGCGCCTACGATGATGCCTCCTGTCATGGAGCGTCCACAAGAGCAACCACAAGAGCCACAAATACAAGAACAGGCACCACGTTCCATCATGGAACTCTACAATAAGAGTTATAACTTCGATGATGTATTGGTGGGTATCGGCACATTGGAACTGATGCCAGATGGCTATGGTTTCCTCCGTTCTTCCGATTATAACTACTTACCTTCTCCTGACGATATCTACGTTTCACAAAACCAAATCAAATTCTACGGTTTGAAAACAGGTGACACTGTAGAAGGTCCAATTCGTCCACCAAAGGAAGGCGAGCGCTATTTTCCTCTTGTTCGAGTTAACCGTATCAACAATCTCACCCCAGAACAGGCTCGCGACCGAGTTCCGTTCGAACATCTGACCCCACTCTTCCCTAACGAGAAGTTTACTATCACTAATGGTCACAACGACTCTCTTTCCATGCGTATCATCGACCTCTTCTCCCCTATCGGTAAAGGTCAGCGTGGTTTGATTGTAGCTCAGCCAAAAACCGGTAAGACCGTTTTGTTGAAAGAGATTGCAAATGCCATCTCTGAGCATCACCCAGAAGTATACATGATTATCCTTCTTATTGACGAACGTCCAGAGGAGGTAACCGATATGGCTCGTAGTGTAAATGCCGAGGTTATCTCATCTACTTTCGACGAGTCTGCCGAACACCATGTTAAAGTGGCAGATATTGTTCACGAAAAAGCTAAACGACTGGTAGAATGTGGTCACGACGTGGTTATTCTGCTCGACTCCATTACCCGTTTGGCTCGTGCATACAACACTTTCCAACCAGCTTCCGGCAAGGTGCTGTCTGGCGGTGTGGATGCCAATGCCCTCCATAAACCAAAACGTTTCTTCGGTGCAGCCCGTAAGATTGAGAATGGCGGCTCACTTACTATCATCGCAACAGCCCTGACCGATACCGGTTCTAAGATGGACGATGTTATTTTCGAGGAATTCAAAGGCACAGGTAATATGGAACTGCAACTTGACCGCCGTCTTGCCAACAAACGTATCTTCCCTGCAGTAGATATCATGTCATCAAGCACCCGTCGTGATGACCTTCTAGTTCCGAAAGAGACACTCGGCCGTACATGGGTACTCCGCAACTATCTCTCCGACATGAACACCATCGAAGCTATGGAATTCATGAAGAAAGAAATGGAACTCACCCGCAACAACGAGGAATTCCTTGCCCAGATGAACAAGAGCATGAGCTAAGGCTTAATCTGAATAACTTACATAACAACAAGTGCATCAGTTTTCGGACGGGTGCACTTTCTTTTTATATATACTCATTCTTTATATACAAAAAAAACGGAGAGTACCCAAACGATACCCTCCGTTATTATTATTTGTAGAACGGATAATCCGCGACGAGATTAAGCGTTTTTGATAGCAGCCTGCGCGGCAGCCAAACGTGCGATAGGCACACGGAATGGTGAGCAGCTCACATAGTTGAGGCCTACGCGGTGGCAGAATTCAACTGATGAAGGTTCGCCACCATGCTCGCCGCAGATACCGCATTTGAGGTCTGGACGAACGCTGCGACCTTTCTCGGTTGCCATTTGAACCAACTGACCAACACCATTCTGGTCGAGAACGCGGAATGGGTCGTTCTTCAAGATCTTCATGTCGAGATATGCAGGCAAGAAGCTGGCGATATCGTCGCGTGAGTAACCGAAGGTCATTTGGGTCAAGTCGTTTGTACCGAATGAGAAGAACTCTGCTTTGGTAGCAATACGGTTGGCAGTGAGGGCAGCACGAGGAATCTCGATCATTGTACCAACTTTATAGTCGATAGAATCGCCTACTTCCTCGAAGAGTTTGGCAGCAGTAGCGCGGATTACCTCTTCCTGTTTAGCGAACTCGTAGAGGATACCGGTCAGAGGCACCATGATTTCTGGTTTAGCCTCGATGCCTTCTGCCTTCAACTCGAGAGCAGCGCCAAGGATAGCGCGTGTCTGCATCTCGGTGATTTCTGGATAGGTGTTGCCAAGACGGCAGCCACGGTGACCGAGCATTGGGTTAGCCTCGTGGAGTGAGTCTACGCGCTGGTGGATATATTGGTAAGAAACGCCCATGATCTCAGCCAACTCACGTTGTTCGCGCTCCTCGTGAGGAACGAACTCGTGCAAAGGTGGGTCGAGCAAGCGAACTGTCACTGGGCAACCAGCCATTGCTTTGAAGATACCTTTGAAGTCTGCTTTTTGATATGGGAGGATTTTTTCCAAAGCCTTCTTACGTCCTTCAACGGTTTCAGAGAGAATCATCTCACGCATTGCACGGATTTTCTCGCCCTCGAAGAACATATGCTCTGTGCGGCAGAGACCGATACCGATAGCGCCGAAGTTGCGAGCAACCTGAGCATCGTGTGGGGTATCAGCGTTGGTGCGTACTTTGAGGCGAGCATATTTGTCAGCCAAAGCCATCAACTCGCGGAAATCCTGATCGAGTTCAGCATCTTTGGTGTCAACAGCACCTTCGTATACGTCACCGGTAGAACCGTTCAATGAGATGTAATCGCCTTCGTGGAGGGTTACGCCAGAAACCTTGATGGTTTTCTCAGCGTAGTCGATAACGAGAGCACCTGCACCAGATACGCAGCATTTACCCATGCCACGAGCAACTACTGCAGCGTGTGAGGTCATACCACCACGAGCGGTGAGAATGCCTTCTGCAGCAGCCATACCAGCGAGGTCTTCAGGAGATGTCTCGATACGAACCATGACTACGCGCTCGCCATTGGCATGCCATACAGAAGCGTCGTCAGCGTTGAACACGATACGACCGCAAGCAGCGCCTGGAGAAGCAGCCAAACCTTTGGTGATGACGTGAGCGTTCTTCAAAGAAGTCTTGTCGAATACTGGGTGAAGGAGTTCGTCGAGTTTGTTAGGCTCTACGCGCAAAACAGCCTCTTCTTCTGAGATCATGCCCTGACGGAGCATATCCATAGCGATTTTCACCATAGCACGGCCGGTACGTTTACCGTTACGTGTCTGGAGGAACCAGAGTTTGCCTTCTTGAACGGTGAACTCCATGTCCTGCATGTCGCGATAGTGGTTCTCGAGTTTTGTCTGGAGCATGTCGAGTTCTTTGTAGATCTCAGGCATTGCCTCTTCCATTGAAGGATATTTGCTTGCGCGAACCTCCTCAGAGATGCCTTGGAGGATAGCCCAGCGTTGTGAGCCGATCTTGGTGATCTGTTGTGGAGTGCGGATACCGGCAACTACGTCCTCACCTTGAGCGTTGATAAGGTACTCACCCATGAAGAGGTCCTCACCGGTAGCAGCGTCACGGCTGAAGCATACACCAGTAGCAGATGTGTCGCCCATGTTGCCGAATACCATGGCTTGAACGTTAACGGCTGTGCCCCATTCTGCTGGGATACCTTCCATCTTACGATAGAGGATAGCGCGTTCGTTCATCCAACTGTCGAATACAGCGCAGATAGCGCCCCAGAGTTGTTCGTAAGCATCTTCTGGGAAGTCTTTGCCAGTTTGTTTCTTAACAGCGGCTTTGAAGCGGGTAACGAGAGTTTTGAGGTCTTCAACGTCAAGTTCGGTATCGAGTTTAACGCCTTTAGCAGCCTTAACCTCTTCGATGATTGCTTCGAATGGGTCGATATCAGTTTTGTTTACAGGTTTCATGCCGAGTACTACGTCGCCGTACATCTGAACGAAGCGGCGGTATGAGTCCCATACGAAACGGGCATTACCTGTCTTTTTGATCAAGCCTTCTACTACGACGTTGTTCAAACCGAGGTTGAGGATGGTATCCATCATACCTGGCATAGAAGCGCGGGCACCTGAGCGAACAGAAACGAGGAGTGGGTTCTCAACGTCACCGAATTTTGAGTTCATCAAAGTCTCGATGTGACGGAGAGCGTTTTCTACATCTTCTTTCAAGAGGGCAACCACTTGGTCTTTGCCAACTTGGAAATACTCGTTACAAACGTCGGTTGTGATAGTGAATCCAGGAGGAACTGGTACACCAATCAAGTTCATCTCTGCGAGGTTAGCACCTTTACCACCAAGCAGATTCCTCATGTCAGCTTTGCCTTCAGCATGTCCGTTACCGAAGGTATAAACACGTTTTTTGCTGTCCATTGTTCTGATATATTTTATTTCACGATATGTCGATAATTATGAGAGGGCAAAGGTACGATTTTTTCTTCGATTTCATGGCAGCATGATTTTAATTTTTTGCTACGATTTCTCTTTTTTTCTTACAGCCCTTTCGTTGCCTTGCTACATTTTTATTATTCAGAGAAAAATCGGCCTCACCGAAACGCTCACTACCGATATTCTTGCTACCTTTGCAGCCACAAAAAAAGCCCTTCCGATGAGCAAGACCCTACTCCACTTCAACCCCGATCATGACCTCGCCATGGCGGCCGACAGTGCCCATTATACGGCGCCGCCCAATGCCGCTTTATTTGCTGTGGACATGGCTACTCTCCCCTGCTGGATTACCTCGGAGGGCGAGGCGGTCAGCCCGTTGCCACTGGTGGAGGAATATCATGCCTTAGGGGGCAGATGTACCTCAGCCTCAACACTCATCGCCAAGGCTTACGACTCCGTCATCCCTTGGGGCTGGAACAAAGCGGAATACCACCGTCTGCTCCGTCAGGGCTTCCTCCCCGAGCAACTCCCCAATCCGTCGTCCATAGAGAGGGTCAGGAAACTCTCACACCGCAGCACCGCCAGCCGTTTGGCCCAGTCTCTCTGCGCACTCCCCTTCCCCTTTCCTCCGGCAGCGGAACAGTTGACTACGATGGAGCAGATCGATACATATATAAAAAAGTATCCTGCTGTGGTCCTCAAGGCTCCCTGGAGCGGAAGTGGCCGCGGACTGATGTGGGCAACCGATTCGCTGACCCCAGCCAACGAGAACCGCTGTCGCAAACTGCTGCTGTCTCAAGGCTGCGTAATGGGCGAAATGCGCCAGGAGGTGATTCAGGACTTTGCGATGGAGTTCCTGCGGACGGAAACGGCGACCTCTTTCACCGGCTATTCGGTCTTCGGCACAAAGAACGGCGTCTATGCCTACAGCCTTTTAGGCGATGAGGCCTATCTCGAATCGGTACTCACACAATATATCGCCAAAGACACTCTGCTGGCTGTCCGCGAGGCATGCACCCGATTCATTGCCGAAGAGTTGAAGGGTTACGAAGGTAACGTAGGCATCGATATGTTTGTCTTCCGCAATGCCGACGGCTATGGCCTCAACCCTGCCGTGGAGGTGAATATGCGCAATACCATGGGCAATGTGGCTCTTGAACTCTCGAAACGTTGGCTCGCTCCCGGAAGCCACGGCCGCTATTACATCGACTTCTACACCGAGGCCTCCCAACTTCTCTCCAATCATCTCCTCCAACAAAAAGAGAAGCCTCTGACGCTCCACGAAGGGAAAATCGTCAAAGGCTATCTGTCACTGTGTCCCGTCACGTCAACGACGCATTACAGGGCACGCTTGGAAATCGAATCTTAAAGCATCTCCTCGTCTACTACAAGGTTGTTGATGATGAAACGCTGACGGCGGTCGGTGTTCTTGCCCATATAGAACGAGAGCATGTCGTGGGTTGAGCCGTCTTCCTTGCGGAGTTGCATCTGGTCGAGTCGCATGTCCTTGCCAATGAATACGGCAAACTCGTCGGCAGAGATCTCACCCAGACCTTTGAATCGTGTAATCTCTGGCTTTGGTCCGAGAGCATCCACAGCCTCCAGTCTTTCTTCCTCACTATAGCAGTAGCGGGTCTCTTTCTTGTTGCGAACGCGGAAGAGTGGGGTCTGCAGCACATAGACGTGTCCTTTCTTCACAAGGTCGGGATAGTATTTGAGGAAGAAGGTCATCAGCAGCAGTCGGATGTGCATGCCGTCGACATCGGCATCGGTAGCGATGATCACTTTGTTGTAGCGCAATCCATCCAATCCCTCATCGATATTCAAGGCAGCATTCAGCAAGGCAAACTCCTGGTTCTTGCGGGCATCCTGAGCAGTCGCGGTAAAGGTATTCAGCGGTTTACCACGCAGCGAGAACACGGCTTGGGTCTCGACATTGCGGATCTTGGTGATGGAGCCACTCGCAGAGTTACCCTCAGTGATGAAGATGCAACTCTCGTCGCGGCGGTCTTCCTTGCCCACCTTGGTGTCGTTGAGGTGGATGTGGCAGTCACGCAGTTTGTTGTTGCGCAAACTGATACGTTTCTTGGCGTCGCGGTCTTTCTTGGTGATGGTGGCAATCTCCTTGCGTTCGCGTTCCGACTCCTGAATCTTCGTCAGCAGCACTGAGGCTGTGTCTGGATTCTTGTGTAGATAATCGTCCACGGTGTTCTTCACGAAGTCGCCCACGAACTTGTTGACAGAGATAGCGTCCTTGTCCATCGGGTTGATGGTGCGAGAGCCGAGTTTCACCTTGGTCTGAGCCTCAAACTCAGGTTCCTGGATATTGATATTGATAGCCGCCACGAGGCCGTTGCGGATATCGTTAGGATCTTGGTTTTTGTTGTAGAACTCCTTGACGGTGCGTGCAATCCACTCCTTGAAGGCAGCCTGATGGGTACCGCCCTGAGGGGTATATTGTCCGTTGACGAATGAGTAGTAGTCGTCGCGGCTCTGGTTGGTGTGGGTGAACGCAATCTCGATGTCGCCGTTCTGAAGGTGAACGAGCGGATAAAGCATATCGTCTTCGGAAAGGTTGGCGTTGAGGAGGTCTACGAGACCATTGCGGGAGTGGTATTTCTTACCCTTGTAGGTGAGCGAGAGTCCTACGTTGAGGTAAGAGTAGTTGGCGAGCATCTGCTCGACGTACTCGTCGCGGAAGTTGGTGTTCTCAAAGATGGTGGCATCAGGCCGGAACTCAATGAGTGTGCCCTGTTCGTTTGAGGGAACGAGTTCGCGGTCTTCCTTCAGTTTGCCGCACTCAAAGATCACCTCCTTGGCCCATCCGTCGCGGTAACTGACGGCACGGAACCATGTGCTGAGGGCGTTGACGGCTTTGGAGCCAACACCATTCAGACCGACCGATTTCTTATAACTCTCGGAGTCGAACTTACCACTGGTGTGGAGTGTGGAGAGTGTGGTGGCAAGGTTGCCTTGTGGGATACCACGTCCATGGTCGCGTACGGAAACGAGACCGTCTTCAATCTTCACTTCGATGAGGTTGCCGGCATGGATACGGAACTCATCGACGGAGTTGTCGATGGTCTCCTTCAGCAAGAGGTAGAGGCCACCTCCTTGATCGGAGCCGCCGTGTGTGTTGCCGATATACATGCCCGGGCGTTTACGTACCGCCTCGAGTCCCTCAAGGGTGACAATGTTTTCGTCGGTATATTCGCCGACGAGGTTATCGTTTACTGTTGTGTCGTTTAATTCTGATTCGCTCATAGTAGAAAATTACGAGGCACAAATATACAAATTTTTCTTCAAACGGCAAAGTCGGTTTATCGTCTGCCTGTTTCGCCTTTGATGCCGTCCACGAGTTTGTCGCGTTGCTGGTTGACAGCCTCACGCATGCGTTCTTCGCTTGGGGTGAAGACATGGTTGAAGATACCGAAGGAGATGGTGCTTTCTTTGTCGTCAACGCCATGGAAATGGCCGACAGAGAAGAGGAGATAGTCCTTGACGCAGAAGTTGTTGCTGAGGGCGTAATCCAATCCGCCGTTGATGAGGGTGCCGGAGAGGAGGTTGACGAGCATGTTGTCGCCGAGGCTTTCGTTGACGGATTGTTTCATCACGTGCGACATTTTCTCTTTCACGGCGTCTTCGTGCTGCTGTTTCTTAGGGCAAGTGAGCGCCATTACGACGAGGACAACGACCACAACGGCCACGGTGATCACTTTATTCATTTTTGTCTGACGACGGTGGGATGTTCTGCGTTTTGTCATAGTTTTGCGTTGATTGATATTACAAGGTGCAAAGATACGAAAATTCTCTTGATTTTGAGGAAATCGGGAGAAGGATAATTTGATTATTTGAGGAAACGAGGATTCAAGAAATCAGTAATTCGAAATTCCGAAATTTCAAGAACTCGAGATCCGAAAGACCAAAAAACAAAGAGCCGAAAGACCAAGGACCAAAAAGCCAAAAGTCCGAGGGACGAAGAGCCGAAGAGCCAAGCCTCCGAGACCCAACCTCCTTCCGCCCTAAAGTTCGTTAGGCTCAACGAGGTGGTTGAGGATGGCGTAGATGGTGAGGCCGGAGATGGAACGGATGCCGAGTTTACGGGTGATGTTCTTGCGGTGGGTCGTCACGGTGAACACCGAGAGGTTGAGGGCATCGGCAATCTCCTTGTTCGATAATCCACGTGCCACATGACAGAGGATTGTCTGTTCGCGGGCACTCAGTTCGGTGGTCTTCTCCGACACTGCAGCCGAGAGACTGCCTTGCTGCAAGGCATTGTCGATGGTCGTCTCCATCTGCTTCTGGGTGCTGTAGATATTGATTGCCCCGTCAAAGGCAGCGAGGGTGTTTGGGTCGGTCAACGTTGTCACAAGAGCCACCACCGGGATATTGAGGTCGGCAGGAAGGATGGCATGAGGTTGAGTGCGGTCGGACGGCGAGAGTTCCGAGGGGTCAAGGAGTATGACGGACGGACGCATCCTTTTTAGCCTCTCCGGGGTAACATCAGCGAGGGAACCTATCGGGTCAACGACATGATATTTTGAGAGCGCTGAGAGCGACTCAAAGACGCCTCTACCCACCACATAGGCAGGCGTGACGATAAGGACGTGTGGGCGTGCAGACGGCTTCATTTCTCCTCCTTGTTTTCTGATTCCAGACGAAGCACCAGAGGGGTCAGCACGCTGTCCTCCACGACGGTATGACGAAGGAGATCGTCCTCAAGATGGAAGATGGTGTGAAGAAGATTCCACGAACTCGGAGCCGACGGGATGTATTTGATGAAGATGCACTTGAGGTCGTGCAACTTGGAGTCTATGTCGGTATGATTCTCCGAGAACTGCTGGATATGGAAACTGTTGCTGCAACGGCCTCCGCAGGCTATCAGATGCTCCACATAAGGGAACACATGACTCTCTTCGTAGTCGAAATGGCGGATAGCCTCTTCCTGATACTCCTGATAGAAATGCTTCAGTATCTGTTGATGCTCCGTGCTGAGTTGCATGACGGTCTGCGAGAACATCGCCTCCAACTGCGGAAACAGCGTCTGTATATAATAGTTGTGCGAAGCCTTGAGATAACGGAGTATTTGAGGAAGCGCCGCATGGGTCAGACGGTTGGAGTCGGGGGCGAACTTCGGGTTGTGGTAGATTTGGCAGAGCATCAGGAAAAACTCCACGTCGAGACCATACTGCCGGCATATCTGGCCGACGGTGGCTTCGCCGAAGCCGAGCGAGATGCCCATACGTTCCAACACAGTGATGAGGTCGCTGTTTTCAAGCAGGATGTCCACCAGTTTCGTACGGACGGAGTAGGAAAGGGTTGCCATAAGGTTTTCTTATCGTTTAATGGTGCAAAGATACGTTTTTTGTCTTATCTTTGCAGTCAATTTTTTGCAAAAAATACAAATGGAATTTTTCAAACTCCCTTGCGGTATCAGAGTGCTTTACCATTGGTGCAAGTCGCCAGTGGCATGCTGCGGTTTCGCAATCAACGCCGGTACACGCGACGAGCATCCCGAAGAACTCGGCATGGCGCATTTTGTTGAGCATATGCTGTTTAAGGGGACAAAAAGACGCCGTCCTTCACAGGTGATTGGTCAATTGGAGAACGTGGGCGGGCAGTTAGACGCATATACTGAGAAAGAGGAGACTTTTGTCTATTCCTCATTTCCCACACGATATACATTCCGTGCTATTGACTTGCTGTCGGACATTATTTTCCACTCTACATTTCCACAGGAGGAATTGGAGAAGGAGCGATTGGTGATTCTCGACGAGATTGAGAGTTACGAAGATTCGCCATCAGAACTTATTTACGACGATTTCGAAGAACTGCTCTACCCCAACCACCCCATCGGACGTGCCATCTTGGGTGAGGCTAAGGTATTGGAGACGTTTGACTCTGATAGTTTAAAGCGCTTTGTAGAGCGTAACTATACTGCTGACAATCTGTTGTTTTTTTATGCAGGTAAATGTTCGCAGGAGCGTTTAGTAGAGTATTGCAACAAGTGTTTCGACCCAGTGGAGAGCCAACTGCACAATGCAAATCTTCGTACAAAGCCATTGGCAGCAAAAGGGTTTACAAAACAGATAGAACGCGAAACAAGTCAGGCACACTGCATGGTAGGCTGCGAGGCTCTGCCACTAAATCATGATGACCGTTTCTCACTGGCTCTGCTAAACAATATCCTTGGTGGTCCAATGATGAGTAGCCGTCTGAACCTTGCCATCCGCGAGAAGAGGGCACTTGCCTATACGGTAGAATCGTCAACAACTGCCTATTCCGACACAGGCCTGTGGTCGGTCTATTTCGGCTGCGACCATGACGATGTAAACACCTGCATGCGACTGGTGGACAAGGAGCTACAAAAGATTTGTGAGAAACCCCTCTCCAACATGTTATTGGCAAGAGCCAAACGACAACTACTGGGACAGTTGCTCATTGCATCACAGAGCATGGAGAACAACATCTTGAGTATGGCAAAGATAGCTTTACACGAGAATATTAACCCCGAGACCATCAAGACGGAAGAACGTATCCGTGAGATTACATCTGAGAATGTGCAGCAACTCGCTTGCCGCCTATTCAATCCAGACAGTATGGTCAAACTACTTTACATATGACAATAGACGAAGAAGAATATATCTGCCAACACATTGAAGCTGAGCCTGAACTATTGCAAAAGCTGCAACGGTACACCAATCTTCACACGATAAACCCTCGCATGGCTGCTGGACATATTCAGGGACGTATTCTGAAGATGCTATGCCGTATGGTAAAACCGAAAAAGATTCTGGAACTCGGAACATTTACCGGCTACTCTGCCCTATGCTGGGCGGAAGGGTTAGATGCCGACGGACATATTGACACGATAGAAATAAACGACGAATTAGAGGACAATATACGCAAAGTATTTGCTGAGTCACCTTATGGTGAGAAAATTACACTTCATATTGGCGATGCCTGTGAGGTGATTCCTACATTAGGCAATGATTATGACTTAGTGTTTATTGATGCCGACAAACGACTCTATTCCGAGTATTTCGAGATGGTATTGCCGAAGGTGAAACAAGGCGGTTTCATTCTCGCAGACAATACACTTTGGGGGGGAAAATTGCTTCAGCCACTTCAGCACGGAGATCAGCAAACACGCGCTATTCTGGCTTTCAACAATATGATAGCCAACGACTCACGCATAGAAAAAGTGATTTTGCCTATGAGAGATGGTCTAACAATTATGCAAAAGAAATAGATGAAACAGAACTACATGTTCCAATTGGAATTCAAGGTTCGCGATTACGAATGCGACCTTCAAGGTATTGTGAACAATGCCAATTACCAACATTTTTACGAACACACACGCCATGAGTTTTTGTTGGCAAACGATATCAGTTTCGCTCAACTACACGATGAAGGAGTAGAACTGGTGGTGGCACGAGCTACAATGGCCTTTAAGACACCACTTCATTCTCGCGAGAGTTTCCTTTCAGTACTGAATATGCGCCAAGAGGGCATGCGTTATATATTCGACCAGAAGATATTCCGTCTTCCTGACATGGTATTGTGCAACTCCGCTCGCTTCGACTCGGTTGCCACCATCCACGGAAAACTCGGCACGTTGCCGTTGTTGGATGATTTTGTGAAACGTATGACAGAGAAACAGAACGATGAGAAAGTTTAGTTTTCTGCTTGCAGCCCTCTTTTTGTCAAGCATTTGTGCCTTTGGACAAATGAATCACAAGAAATTGTTCGAGGCTTATCAAACAGGTGATTTGACTGCTTGGGGAACTGCCCTTGCTGAAGTTGAGAAGGAAAAATCACCAACACAACAAACCCTTCTTGATGCTGCAAACTATACCTACGGATACATTGCTTGGCTGATTGACAAAAACAAGAAGAGTGAGGCAGAACATCAAATTCAACGCTTGGAAGCGATTGTATGTCAACTGGAGAGTCAGAAGTATGCTGACTCATGCATTTTCTATGTCTATCGCGCGTCCATAGCTGCCTATCAGGTGAAATTAGGCACCGGTAAGATGGCAACCAATGGTCTAAAAGCCATCAAATACTGCAATCATGCAGTAGAGATGAACCCTACAAATCCAATGGCTCTATCACTGAAAGGTAATGTTGATTTCTACCGTCCTGCCATCTTTGGAGGCAACAAGAAGGAAGCGCTCTCTTCGTTCAAGAAGTCGGCATATGAGTTTGAACGCCAGCATAAAACCGCTAACAGTTGGAACTACATGGCTTCGTTGATGACGATGGCACAAGCCTATGACAAACTGGGTAATACTACCGAGGCCATCACTATCTGTAAGAAGATACTCAAACTCGCACCTAATTTCCTCTACGTCAAGAACACCCTACTCCCTTCGTTAGAAGCCAAAGCAAAGAAATAAGAAGGAATGATTACCTACATTGCCAATCAACAGCATTATGCCGAGGTACTGACCCGTGTTAAAGATGTGAAGCAAACGCTTTGGATAGGCACTGCAGATATTAAGGATCTCTATGTAGAGATTGGCAAGGAAAAGCAACCTTTTCTGGCACTGATAGCCCAGTTGATTCGTAAAGGCGTAGAGGTGCGATTGATTCATGCAAAAGAGCCTGGGCCAGCCTTCCGAGAGGATTTCGATAAATTTCCCGTTCTCTACAACCGTCTAGAACGTGTACTTTGCCCTCGCGTCCATTTCAAAATGATGGTCTTTGACTGTCAAACAGTCTATGTTGGGAGTGCCAATCTCACTGGAGCTGGCATAGGAATGAAAGGCGAAGGAACCAGGAATTTCGAAGCTGGCATACTGACCGATGAGCCGCAATTAGTGGAAGCCGCCGTCATGCAGTTTGATGAGGTATGGATGGGAAAACAATGTCACAAATGTCTAAGAAAAGAGTTCTGCGCTGATCCTATCATAAAGAAATAGTTCAAAATTAATCATATAAATAAGAAAAAACATATTGGCATGGTAAAAGCATATTTTACTATGCCTTTTCTTTTATTATTTAACTATTATAGTATGACATGGACCCAATGAAAGAAGAAAAATTGGGGGCGTCAAAAAAATATAGAAAAGAATAAAATAATTGGCACGCGATTTGTATTAATAACAATAGCCAACCAATAACGGAAGGCAAGAAATAAATCAGATAATAAAAAAAACTTACATATTATGGCAAACGGAAAAATCATCGGTATTGACCTCGGCACAACCAACTCATGTGTGTCTGTAATGGAGGGCAACGAACCTGTAGTAATCGCTAACAGCGAAGGTAAAAGAACAACCCCTTCTGTAGTGGCTTTTGTCGCTGACGGCGAACGTAAGATTGGCGATCCTGCAAAACGTCAGGCTGTCACCAACCCACAGAAAACTATTTACTCAATCAAGAGATTCATGGGTGAGACCTATGACCTCTGCAGCCGCGAAATCGAGCGCGTACCATTCAAAGTGGTAAAAGGCGACAACAACACTCCACGCGTAGACATCGACGGCAAACTCTACACCCCACAAGAGATCTCAGCCATGGTGCTTCAAAAAATGAAGAAAACCGCTGAGGACTATCTCGGACAGGAGGTGACAGAAGCAGTCATCACCGTACCGGCTTACTTCAGCGACGCTCAACGTCAGGCAACCAAAGAAGCCGGCGAAATCGCAGGCCTGAAAGTACGCCGTATCGTCAACGAGCCTACAGCAGCAGCCTTGGCTTACGGTCTTGACAAAGCAAACAAAGACATGAAGATCGCAGTATTCGACCTCGGTGGCGGTACTTTCGATATCTCAATCCTCGAACTCGGCGACGGCGTGTTCGAAGTGAAATCTACCAACGGTGACACACACCTCGGTGGCGACGACTTCGACCAGGTAATCATCGACTGGTTGGTTCAGGAGTTCAAAAACGACGAGGGCGCCGACCTCTCACAGGACCCTATGGCACTCCAACGTCTCAAAGAAGCAGCAGAGAAAGCAAAAATCGAACTCTCTTCTTCAACCTCAACCGAAATCAACCTCCCTTACATCATGCCAGTGGCTGGTGTTCCAAAACACTTGGTAAAAACCCTCACCCGTGCAAAATTCGAGCAGTTGGCAGACCGTCTGATCCACGCTTGCTTGGCTCCTTGCCAAAACGCATTGCAAAGCGCTGGCTTCAGCAAGTCTGATAT
Organism: Paludibacteraceae bacterium; assembly: GCA_024405895.1. GTDB lineage: Bacteria > Bacteroidota > Bacteroidia > Bacteroidales > Paludibacteraceae > HGM05398. The sequence continues at coordinate 3,130 of JAKSNW010000015.1, read as the reverse complement.
CGACGAAGTGATCCTCGTAGGTGGTTCATCACGTATCCCAGCCGTTCAAAAACTCGTTGAGGACTTCTTCGGCAAGACCCCTTCAAAAGGCGTTAACCCAGACGAAGTAGTAGCCGTAGGTGCTGCCATCCAAGGCGCCGTGTTGACCGGTGAGGTAAAAGACGTGCTCTTGCTCGACGTAACCCCTCTTTCACTCGGTATCGAGACCATGGGCGGTGTGATGACCAAACTCATCGACGCCAACACCACCATCCCAACCAAGAAGACAGAGGTGTTCTCAACAGCCAGTGACAACCAACCATCTGTACAAATCAACGTACTCCAAGGCGAGCGCCCAATGGCCAACCAGAACAAACAGATCGGTATGTTCAACCTCGACGGTATCCCAGCCGCTCCACGTGGCGTTCCTCAAATTGAGGTTACCTTCGATATCGACGCAAACGGTATCTTGAAAGTATCTGCCAAGGACAAAGCAACCGGCAAGGAACAATCCATCCGCATCGAGGCTTCAAGCGGCTTGTCTGACGAGGAAATCAAACGCATGAAAGCAGAGGCAGAGGCTAACGCTGATGCCGACAAGAAGGCTAAGGAGCGCATCGACAAAATCAACCAGGCTGACGCTATGATCTTCCAAACCGAGAAACAGTTGAAGGAACTCGGCGACAAGATCCCAGCCGACAAGAAGGCTCCTATCGAGCAAGCCCTCGAGCAGTTGAAGAGCGCCCACAAGGCTCAGGACCTCGACGCTATCGACAAAGCCATGGAGGCTATGAACACCGCCTTCCATGCTGCAAGTCAGGACATGTACAACGCTGCCAACGCTCAACAGCAGCAGCAAGGCCAACCTTTCAACGGTGGTGCTCAGCAACAGCAGAACACCAGCAACAACGACAACGTTGAAGACGCCGACTTCGAGGAAGTGAAATAAGTTGACCTCTCAACAAACAAAAAGAAAAGGCATCCATTCGGGTGCCTTTTCTTTTTATATAGTAAGAAGTATATATTAAAATAATTAGCCATCAACAATCACAACTTATCACAAAACTTCTGAGAATTGCCTATTTGTGTATAAAATATCAGATGCCATGAAATATTGCATTCTCACGAAGGCAAAAAAAAAGCATTTCATAACAACAAATGACAAGAATCAAAAGACAACACGTAAGCAAAAGAAAATCCGTGAAATCTCTACAATTTCTCTTGCTTTAATTAATGTGTCGTGTAACAAACAAATTTTAACCTCTAATTCTATATACAGGCTTACTCCATATAAAAGAACTGTGTTCTGATATTGCTCGTGCGACTTAATAGATGGTCTATATACATCTCACAGCGACACTCTACTCTTTTCCCGTTCCTAACTGCAGGCGTCCATCTTGGCATGGATGCCAATAGCCGTATCAATTCTTGGTTCTTCGGAGATTGGATATCACCATCCGAAATCAGCGTGATGGATTCCTTCACAATTTCTCCCTTCTTGTTAATCAGGAAAGAAAATTCGGAGAAATCGCCACATCTCCAATCCAAATTAGTGCCATCTACAGATTGTTTACGATTTGCTCTGAAATACTGACGGATTGCTTCTGAACTAACCTTATACTCAAAATAAGGGTGATGATTGTCTTGATCGAACTTAGGATAGTAAATAAAGTTATAAGAACTAAAGTTTTTGGATGATTTAAGTGATGTTGTCGGGCTTGAAGTCGCTTTGTCAGCACAATTCACTAACTTTGAAGAACACCCTTCCCATTCACATTGAGAAACTGGATACATAGTGTAAACAAAATGCGAAGAGAATTCATAATGAATCTGACGCTCTGCTGGTAACAGAGAACGATAGGAATTTAATTTACAATTTACAAAGATTGTATCAGTCAAAAAACATCCGTTTGAAGAACCATCAACATCCGAAACTATCAAAAAATGAGGTGGGTAACCAACACCAGAACTAAGACATGAACTACGCTCTAATGAAGAAATAATAGCTAATCCCGTATTGCTAGTATACAAAAGCGCCTTCTCGTGTAATTTTGTAATTTTCAGATTGGGAATAGGTTGACCATACTCATTCAAAAAAGTGGCGATACAATTAAATTTAAAATTAACTGAGGTAAAGAAAAAGTACTGAACTTTAGGAGCCAAATTCGTAATGTTCCAGTCTTCCTTGGTGAATTCACGAACATCTTGGAATCGGTCAGGAAATAAAGTTGTCACAGCTTCTAAAAAACGATTCTTCTCTTCATTCGAAATAAATTGTAAATATGTTCTGTTTCCCTCTAAAGGAAGTAATGCCCGTATACTAAATGTTTTAAGAAGCGAATCGAGTTGAGGACTACGAGACAAATAAGGACGTAGATCCAAATCTTTTTCTGAGATATATGGATAGAGATAATCTTCATCCAAAGAACTAAATTCTTCCAAATAAAAACTCAAAGCAAAAAGTTCTTCAGTATTAGAAGCCACGATTTTTATTCGTTTATTGATCAACTCTTCTTCATAATAATTACCATAAAAGCTAACAATATTCGACCATTCCGTAAAAGAATTACCGAAACGCGCCTCAATCTCTCGGCGGAACCGATTCCTGTTGCCCGTGGAATAAAAACGGAAAACAAAATACTGCCTCACTGCCGGATTCGAACTCAGCGAATCCAACATCGCAAAATCGTAGAAAGTGAACGACTGCAATATCTCGTTCAACCTCGGATCTTCTGAAACAAGTCTGACACCATCAACCCCATCAGTAAACCTATAAGTAGTATCCACAACAGGAATCAAGCCCGGATCAGAGATTCGGACTAAGGTAGTGAACTGCGCACGTGTAAAAACAGAACACGCGAGCAGCACACAAACCAAAAGCGCTCTATGAAACAATTGCGGAAACATCGTATCTCGGTTATTTTTGTAAAGAATGCAAAAGTAACGATTTTTCAGCAATAAACAAGAGCTACAGTCAATCCATTTATGCATATCCACCCTCATTTCCACCAGTTCAATCGACTCTATTGCAACAATTCTTAGGGGATTCAGGGAAGTCAGGGAAGGCAAAAAGCATCATGTAATACTACCCCTTCCTCATCACTTCGTTCCTCGTTCATTCTCTCCATTCGACGGTATTCCTATTTCATCC
>JAKSNW010000014.1 GCA_024405895.1 Paludibacteraceae bacterium | reverse complement strand
CAACCAAAATCAAGTTGATTTTACGAATCTACAAATGCCGACTGCCAAAATCAAGCTGATTTTACGAATCTACAAATGCCGACTGCCAAAAACAAATTGATTTTACGAGTCTACAAATGCCGACTGCCAAAATCAAGCTGATTTTACGAGTCTATATTTGTAGATGTTAACGAACACTAATTTTTTCGGTCATATTATCACCCTAAAGGATGACTTCTGCCAAATAAACAGTAGGTCAAGAACAAAGAAAAAGGCAGTCTCTTTGCAAGAGACTGCCTGGAAAATATACGTTGAATTATATTATTATTTATCCAAATAACGAGAATAAGCCGTTGACAACCAAATATCTGCTAATGCCGAGATAAGGAATGGGAGCACCCACGAGGTCATGCCGACCCAAATCATATAGGCACCGAGGCACTGGAATGCGGCACAGAAGAGCTGCTGAACGTTAAGGTGACGAACAGCACGATGGTCACTCTTCGGAAGGTTCAACAAACGGAAGACGGTGGCAAGTGCCACACCTGCAACAACCACGTACTTACACCACGCAACATCAAACACACGGAGTGCAACACCTGCAATGACAAGCAGATAACCTACTGCAAAGAGTATAAACTTATAGTTCTTCATTGTATAATTTCGAGTTTAGCATATTTGAGCAAAAGGGTACGTTCGCCAGCCGTCTGGAATCTAATCACAGCCTTACGCGAACTTGCATCTGTGCCTTCAACAGACAAGACAACGCCCTCGCCAAAGTTGGCGTGACGAACCTTGATGCCTGCCTGGATTTTCGAGGCATCAGCAATATTGTTGAGAGTTTGCTGAGAAGTTACGGCTGCAATAGGCTTTAAGCGGTGAATATTAGACGCATGCTCACGAGGAGGAAAATTGTCTTTCTTTGATAGTTGACGAAAATCAAACATAGTACTATTGTTTCTATTGAATGATTTGAAATATGAATTAGGTAACTTCAAGAATTGTGTTCCCATCTCTTCAATGAAACAACTTGGAGCTGTATCAGATTCCTCAGAACAACTTTTACCATTCGAATCAACAAATGTTCGACGGCGATTAGAATAGACAAGATAGCATGCCTGTTGGGCACGTGTTAATGCCACGTAACACAAGCGTCTTTCTTCCTCCAATTCCTTAGGATTATAAATCTTGGCGGTTTGACTATTGCAACAAGGCAATACCTCTTCATTCATTCCTACAATGAAAACATAAGGAAACTCCAAACCTTTGGCAGCATGAATCGTCATTAAAGACACATAGTCTTCCGAATCTCCAGCATTTACATCCTGATCTGTTAGCAAAGAGACTTCCGACAAAAAGTTGCGCAAAGAGCAACTCTCCGATTCTATATTTTCCGTTTTTTCACAAAAAGCCTTTATCTCATTTTGAAGTTCTTCTATATTTTCTCTACGCTCCTTATTCTCTTCGTCATCATTTCCAGCAATATCAGCATAAATACCAGAACGCTCTAAAATATAATTAGATAATTCGAAAGCGTCCATTTCTTGACAAAGACTAGTAAATTCAGATATCATATTACCAAAATCAACTATCTTTTGCGCAGCTGAGCCCTTTATTTCAACACACAATGTATCTATATGATTGATAATATACATTGGACTCACACGATTACGATGAGCCACATCCAATATTTTTTTCTGGGTGACAGCACCAATCTTACGGGCTGGATAGTTAATGATACGCTTGAAGGCTTCCTCATCTTCTGAATTAATCACAAGACGCATGTAAGCCAATGCGTCTTTTATTTCCTTGCGCTGATAAAAAGAGACACCACCGAAAATTTTAAACGGGATTGATTCCTTACGTAGCCTCTCTTCATATAATCTAGACTGGGAGTTTTTACGATATAAAATGGCGATTTTTGAATAAGGACAGAGGTCTATGAATCTTTCCCTATTCCGACGAACTATTCTTTTTATTTGTTCAACAACACTTAAAGCCTCTAAATACTCATTGTCTTCACAATGAACCGTAATTTTATCGCCCAATTCCAAATTAGAGAACAAGGTTTTCGGAATCTGGTGATTGTTATTACTTATCAAAGAATTCGCAGCATTAACAATGGTCTGGGTCGAACGATAGTTCTGCTCAAGTTTGAAAAGTTTACATGTAGGAAACGTTCGCTGAAACTTCAACATATTATCAATTTCAGCCCCTCTAAAAGAATAGATGCTTTGAGCATCATCGCCAACAACACTAATATGTTGATATTTTTGGGCTAACATCGTAACAATTCGGTGTTGTAATACATTTGTATCTTGATACTCATCAACTAAGATATGTTCAAAACGTTGTTGATAATACTCCAATACTTCTGGATGCTCTTTAAACAACAAGAAGACATACATTAGCAAATCATCAAAATCCATAGCATTGGAGATTCTACATCTCTCGCTATAGTTCTTATAAACCTCAAAGATCCGAGCAACTCCACGGTTACAATCGTCGCTTCTATAATCTGAATTATTTTCATACATCTCCGCTGTAATAATATTATTCTTTGCATAGGAGATGCGATTTACAACATCCTTGACCTTGTATTTCTTCTCGTCAAGTTCCATTTCCTTGATGATATCGCGTATAAGTCCCTTGGAGTCGGCGGCGTCGTAGATTGTGAAGTCGCGTGTAAAGCCAATCTTCTCAGCCTCGGCTCGGAGTATACGCGAGAAAATGGAGTGAAAAGTGCCCATCCAAAGGTATCGGGAGAACTTCTCACCCACAACCTTGGCAATACGTTCCTTCATCTCGCGTGCAGCCTTGTTGGTAAAGGTAAGTGCCAAAATAGAGGACGCAGGAAACCCGCTCTCTATGAGATAGGAGATTTTGTAGGTCAAGACACGCGTCTTGCCAGAACCTGCACCTGCTACAATGAGAGAAGGGCCATCATTATAGGTGACGGCTTCATACTGAGGCTGATTAAGGAGTTGTTTGTAGTCGGTTGACACTGATGTTCTATGTGGGGATAAAAAGTCGTAGGAGTTCTCCGGGAAGAACGCCTACGACCATATTGAATCTATTCTAATGTCCTACTGATTCGATGAGTATTATTAAATCAACTCAAAAGAAGTGGCGGTGAACTTTTCCACTACCTTGGCTTCGATTTCTGCAGCCAATTCTGGGTTGTCAATCATGCAACTCTTTGTGGATTCACGACCTTGGCCAAGACGAGTTTCACCGTAGCTGTACCAAGAGCCACTTTTCTTGATGACACCAGCTTCTACAGCGAGGTCAACGAGTTCGCCAGAACGAGAGATACCCTCACCGTACATGATATCAAACTCTGCCTTGCGGAATGGAGGTGCCACTTTGTTCTTGACCACTTTAACACGGGTCTGGCTGCCAAGGATATTGTCGCCATCTTTGATTTGTCCGATACGACGTATATCCAAACGAACTGAAGAGTAGAACTTCAGTGCGTTACCGCCAGTGGTGGTCTCAGGGTTGCCGAAAAGTACGCCTATTTTCTCACGCAATTGGTTGATGAAGATACAGGTGGTTTTGGTCTTGCTGATGCTTGCTGTGAGTTTACGCAAAGCCTGAGACATCAGACGCGCCTGAAGACCTACTTTGTTATCACCCATTTCGCCGTCGATTTCGGCTTTAGGAGTAAGAGCAGCTACAGAGTCGACGACTACGAGGTCGAGCGCTGAAGAGCGAACGAGTTGGTCAACGATTTCAAGTGCCTGCTCGCCATTGTCAGGTTGAGAGATAAGAAGATTGTTGGTGTCTACGCCAAGTTTCTCTGCATAGAAACGGTCGAAGGCATGCTCAGCATCGATGATAGCTGCAATACCGCCTTGACGTTGTACTTCTGCGATGGCGTGGATGGCAAGGGTGGTTTTACCACTTGACTCAGGGCCATAGATTTCGATGATACGGCCTTTTGGATAGCCGCCGACACCAAGGGCGAGGTTGAGAGAGATGGAACCTGTTGGGATAACTTCGATAGCTTCGATGTGGTCGTCGCCAAGTTTCATGATGGTACCTTTGCCATGGTCTTTTTCAATTTTGTCCATAGCAAGTCTCAGTGCCTTGAGTTTTTCTTCTGAGGGTTGTTTGGTTTCTTCCATAATTGTATGGGGTAAAGGAGTTATTGATTGTATTATAAACGATTGATGCAACACGGAGATGTCCGCTGTATCGTTGCAAATATACTAATTTTTCGTGGAAGGGACGTTACAAAAACGTCATTATTTTTTTCTTTTGAGACGTTTGGAAAGTATGATATTCCAAGCGAAATACAAGAGCACATCAATAGCAAGCAAGATATTGATATTGATGCCCGTATAAGTCATCAGCAAGATATTGGCTGCAGCATAAACGATGGCTACGAGGAGTATGATTCGACGTGCCGTGTTTTGCGAGTTGTACATTGCACAGAGCTTATGATGAAGGTGATTCTTGTCGGGATGAAATGGTGAGAGATGATGGGCAAACCGATAGACAAAGACACGGAAAGCATCGAGACATGGCACCATCAAAGGCACGAATGCTTTGACGAGGTTTAAGTCTTCACTCTGAGGATTCAGGCTATTCACCAACAAAGCACACACCACAAGCGACAAGCCTAAGGTCATACTACCAGTATCGCCCATGAAGATACGGTGTTTGGTGCTTTTGTTGTAGGTGTTATAGAAGAAGAACGGCACGATTACACCCAACAAGGCAAAGACGCCAAGAGCATAGGAATAGGCGCCATATTTTATAAAGAGTGTGCCATAGTAAATGAAGGCAAGAGATGATAATCCAGAGGCAAGTCCGTCAATTCCGTCGATAAGGTTGATGGCCACGATGACAGCAACGACAAGGAAGACAACGGCAAGTGCATTGACCATTTGAGGCAGCTGCCCGATGCCCAACAAGCCTGCCAAAGAAGGCATACGCAAACCACTGCAATAGCAACTGATACCTGTCAGAGAGAGGGCAATGAGCTTAATGCGGTAATTTAGTCCTTTGAGGTCGTCGACAACGCCAGTAAAATAGACAAAAGCAGCACTCAAGAACAGAAAGCCGCCACTAAACAAAGAAAAGCCCTGGAAGCAGAAGAAGTCGGAAGCATCAGTAAAGATATAGATGCCAATGACTAAAGCAACAGAGAACAGCATCTCAGGCAAGAAAGAGAGGCCACCGAGACGCGAAGCATAGCCGCTGTGCATCTTTCGATAGTTCGGTTTGTCCAGATGTCCTTTCTTGAGGCTACGGGATAGAATACGAGGAATGAGCATTCCCGACAACGTGGCGCTGGTAAGGAATGCACAAAGCAGAAAGACTATGAGAATCAAGCTATGTTCCATCGTTTTCTGGCTCGTGAGCCATTGATATTCTAACGTGCAAATGTAGCGAAAAATCTGCGAACCGCCAACAAAATGCGACATAAATACAAAAACAAAAGGATGCCCCCATTTCTGGAGGCATCCCGTTGTATAATCAAACGTGAGTTAGATTATTTGCGTGTCAATTTCTTTGAAGCAGCGATTTGCTCTTTAACCAAAGTCAAAGGAATGCGAACGCATTTGTGACCGTCGAGGTTGTAAGCTTGAACGCCTTCACCGTCGAAAGAAGCTGAACCTTGTTTTGTGTAAACGATAGTTGTAGCAGCTTCGTCACCGAGGGTAACGTTCATGTTGTAACGTGGAACTACGCTGTTCTGGTCGAGGCAGTATGTGCTACCTGCGTTGATGAAGCCGTAGATGCTACCGAATTGATAACCTTCTGCGCCCATTACGCACTCTGTGAAGTATGAACCGTAGAGAGTGTCGTTAGCAACATAACCAGCACGGAATGTTGAAGCCTCTGTGAGTTCTGTGTCAACAGCCTCCCAGTCGCCGAGGATGTAGATGTATTGGTCGTCAGATGCGCCGAGACCCATTGTGAGGAATGCTGGGCATTGGTCTGGACCGATAAAGTCATCAGCCTCGCGGTCATAAGCCATACCGTTGGTCATGAGGAGGATGGTGTAGTTTGTCCACTCGTAAGTGTTACCTGAGGTTTCTGATGTGAATGTCTCACCAGTTTTCTCAGCTTCCATTGTCAAGAATGATTGGATATCAACAACGCGTGGGTCGAAGTAACCAGCAACTTCTACTTCGCAAGTAGCAGTTTTGTCACCAGCAGTAGCGGTGATAGTACATGTACCAATACCAGCAGCTGTTACCAAACCGTTAGCAGCAACAGTAGCAACTTCTGTGTTAGATGATTTCCATGTTACTTGAGCACCAGCAGGATCAGTTGTAGCGGTGAGACGCTCTGAACCGATTTCTGACAAGATGATAGATGTTTTGTTAAGGGTAATACCTTTAACATCACCTGTTGGGTTGTTAGGACCAGGAGTTTTACCGCAAGAAGCGAAAGCCAAAGTCAACAAAGCAACAGCAAAGAACATTAATTTTTTCATAATGCTTGTTTTGTTTTAATTTGTTTGTATAAGTAGTTAATTGAACTAAAGTCAAGAGAAAAGAAGGTGGGATTGCCAAGACTTGCTCAGCAAGCCCAACCTTCATTATCACTTATTACTGTTCGTCGCCAGTGTTGAAGTTGTAGTTGTACTCAGACTCAGCAGCTGGGATGTTGTAATAGAACATGGTGTAAGCAGTGCCTTGACCAGCGCCTTGGAAGTGGTTTGTACCACGAGCGATTGTCAAGCCCATGCGTTTACGTGTGAGGTAAGAACGACCTTCACCCCAAAGTTCAACACGCCAGTTGTAAATCAACTGATCAACGAAGTTTTCTGCAGAAACAGTTGTTTCAGGATCACGCTCAGCAACGAGTTCGTTAAGGAGGTTTGCAGCTTCGTCAGCATTGCCCATTTCGTTGGCAGCTTCAGCAGCTACGAGGTACATTTCCTCTAAGCGCATGAACACGATATCGTTTGTCCAAACGCGGTCACCACCGATGATACGTTTTGAGTCGTAGAACTTCTGCATTGGAGCCAAAGCAAATACTCTGTTGTATTGGCTGTTGGTGTCAGTGTCCTGGAACCATTGTTTACGGATATCAGATTCTGGAATCAAAGCATAGAGAGCATCGTCGCAAGCTTTGTAGTCACCAGCCATAGCATAGCTATAGGTGAATACGTCAACTTGACCGAAGAATGAGCCAAGACCAGTAGCTGTTTCGTTGGTTACGTCAACAGCCCAGATCCAGTTCTTTGAAGAAACGCTATTGAAACCGTTTGAGAGAACTTCTGAGTAAGGGAGGAGACGATATTCACCACCGTCGATAACTTCTTTAGCATAGTTGTATGCGTTTTCGAAGTCTTCGTTGTGGAAATAACCGCGTGTGAGGTAGAGGTAAGCCAACCAGCATTTAGCAACAGTTTCGTCAACATAAGTTTTTGAAGTGCGGCCAAAGCCTTTGAGGTAGTCAACAGCAAGCAAGAGGTCGTTTTCGGCCTGTTGATAAACTTGCTCAGCTGATGATGGTGGTTGTGGAACGCCGATCTCGGTTTCCTCTGTGTAGATAGGAACACAGATTGCGTTGAGGTCGTTAGCAGAGGTTTGACCCTTGCCCCATTGTTCACCGAAGTAGTTAGCCAACCAGAAGTAGCAGAAGCCGCGCATAGCCAAAGCTTGACCAAATGCGAATGCAGCATTTTCTTCAACGTCTGTGAGGTTATCGTGGTCTGTGAAGTCTACGTTAGCGTAAGCTTCGTCAGTGCGGTGAGCGAGGATAACGTTACAGTTCTTGATGATTTTGTAGTAGTATGATGTCCACATGTAGCTACCGAATGAAGAGTAACCGAACTCAGACATAAAGGCAGCAGTTTCAAACCAACCGTAGTTACGGCCACGGAGGGCAACATCACCAACACCGAGGTCGGTGTGGAGGTCGATACATTTCTGGCCGAACAAGTCGTGGTTGCCATAAAGTATCATCAAGCTATAGATACCAAGCACGTTTGCGTCGAAGGCAGTGTATGCTTCATCATATTGTTCTTGAATAACAGTACCACCAGATGGGTTGAGTTCCAAGAAGTTTGATGAGCAAGAGCTAAAGAGCATAGCAGCAGCAACGACCAATGTCAATAATTGCTTTTTCATATCTTTCTATATCTTTAGATTGTTGATTATTAGAATTGGAATTTGATACCGCCCATGATTGTGCTAAGTGGTGAGTAGCTGTAGGTGCTGCTGCCGCCAGTGTAAGAAGCGAATGGGTTGTAACCACGACGAGCTGAAAGAACGAAGAGGTTTTCGCCAGATACCCAGAGGTTCAAGCTGTTGAGTTTCATTTTTGAAACCACTTTGCTTGGCAAGCTGTAGCCGATACGTACGTTAGCCAATTGGAGAGCATTTAGTGAAGTCAAGAAACGGGTTGATGAGTAGTTAGAATACAAGTCATAACCGTTTGAGAGACGTGGAACGTCGGTGTTTGTGTTGTTTTCTGTCCAAGCGTTGCGCATGTCAACGTGCCAGTTGCGAGCACCGAATTTGCCTGATTCCATCAACATAGCATAAGAGCTATCGAAGCCGTAGCCACCAAGTTGGTAGTTGAAGAATGCAGAGATGTCAACACCGTAGAGTTTCATGTCGATACCGAAACCACCATACAAGTCAGGACGAGCGCGGAGGCATTTGCCTTTTGAGTTGTAAACGTAGTTAGAAGCGGCATAACCATCAGATGAAGATGGGTTCTTGGTTGTGCTCTTTTCGAGTTTGCAACCTGGGTGTTGGAGTTCGTAGAGATATACGTTGGTGATAACTTCTTCTGAGTTCTCAGGATCTGAGTATGTAGCATACATAGCTTCACCAGTTTCTGGATCAACGCCCATGTACTCAGGCAAGAACCATTCGAAGTTAGAGTGACCGAGTGACATAGCACCGTTCATGAGCATGCGCTCTTCTGAACCGTCGTGGTCGATAGGCATTTGAGTCATCTTATCGCGCTCGAATGCACCTGTCAAACGGAAGTTCAATTTGAAGTTGTTGCGGTCAACAGCTTTAACGCCGAATTGGAATTCAACACCGTTGAGGGCAAGAGCAGCATCGTTTACGTAGTATGAAGAGTAACCTTGTGATGAAGCCACTGAACGTGGGAACAAGAGGTTGGTTACTGATTTGTGGTAGTACTCGATTTCACCGTTGAACATGCCGTTTTTGAAGAATGCGAATTCAACACCTACGTTGGTTTGTGCTGTTTTCTCCCATGTGAGGTTGCGGTTACCGCGAGCAGCCCAAACGAGGCCTGGTTTTTGGTCAACGATTTCGATTGCATAGCGATCGGTCCAAGCGTATGAGCCGATATCTTTGTTACCAGCGGTACCCCAGCTGGCTTTGAGTTTCAATTCTTTGATCCATTTAGCGTTGTCGCGGATGAAGTTTTCTTGTGACATCATCCAAGCAGCACCTACAGAACCGAAGACACCCCAACGGTGACCTTTTGCGAATACAGAGCTACCGTCGCCACGGAGTGTAGCGTGGAGTGAGTATTTGTCAGCGTAGTTGTAACGGAGTTGGCCGAAGTATGATTCGAGACGTTCGCGACCTGTTGATGATGAAAGACCATCGTAGATAGCACCGTTTGACCATTCAACGCCGTCAGGCAAGAGGAGTTGTGAAACTGAACCAGAACCTGATTCTGCATAGTCGATAACTGCCTCGTGAGCGAGGAATACGTCAAGAGTGTGGTCATCGGCAATTACAGTACCATATTTCAACATCTGGTTAGCTGTAAGGGTCATGTAGTTGTAGTAGTTCTTAGAGATACGACCTACGCCTTCTGCGTCACCGTAGAACATGTTGGTGAGTGAGTAAGCTGATTGACCGTAGTATTGGTAACCAACGTTAGCGGTCAATTTCAAGTCGTGTGTAGCGTTGGCGCTGTTGCCTTTGTAGAGTTGAGCCTCGAGGTCACCGCTCATTACCAATTGGTGCATTGAGTAGTGTTGTTTGTCGAGACGGAGAGCACCTGCAGGGTTGATACCGAGACCGTAGCCACGTGAGCCATAAGCGTCAGTGTATGAACCGTAGTCGAATGCATCGCCACCTACGCGTTCGTCTTGGAGCACTTCACCAGTGATAGGATCGTGTTGGAGAACTGGGTAGATAGGAGGAGTTTCGTTTACATAAGCGAAACCGTTGTTCATGTTAGAACCCTGACCTGGGTTGTTCATTTCTGAGTAAGCGTATGATACGTTCAAGTCACCACGCAACCATTTTTTAGGTTGGAAGTTGAGGTTTGAACGAGTTGTCAAACGGTTGTAGTCAGAAGCGATGTAGTAACCTTGATCTTTCAAGTAGCCGAAAGATGTGTAGTATGTGGTTTTGTCTGAGCCACCGCTGAATTTAACGGTAGCTTCGAATTTGTTACCAGTACGGAAGATGAATTTTTTCCAATCTTCTGGATCGTATTTACGGTCTGTACCTTCGTAGAATTTACCTGTTTCTGGGTTGATGAGGTCAGCGCCATTGGCTTGCCACATGTTGTAACGACGAGCAACACCTTCTGCACCACCAAAGAGTTGATAGCCTGCACGTGTAGCAGCTGTCTCTCTGTTGTTGCCAGCGATGTAATACAAGTAGTTGAAGATGCTCTGCCAACCCATTTCGGTGTATTCTTCTGGGCTTGAGATTACGTCGTAGAGTGGGAGGAGGCGCATGTTGCCACCATATTTAACGTCTACGTCGATTTTACCTTGAGTACCAGTAGAACCTTTCTTTGTTGTGATAACGACAACGCCGTTTGCACCACGAGCACCATAAAGTGAGGTAGCTGTAGCGTCTTTCAACACGGTGGTTGAAGCGATATCGTTAGGGTTGATTGATGCGATGTCGCCCATGTAAGGGATACCATCGACAACGTAGAGAGGGCTTGTGCTTGCGTTCACAGAAGCGACACCACGGATTTGGATAGAACCAGTTTGACCAGGTTGGCCGCTTGAGTTTGTAACTTGCACACCAGCGAACTCACCGGCAAGTGCCTTTGTAACATCACTAGGGTTCTTGTTCTCGATGGTTTCGCCATCAACAACAGCAGCAGAACCTACTGATGACACTTTGGTTTGAGCGCCGTAACCAGTTTCTACGATTACTTCAGTAAGTTGTTTTGCATCAGACTCCATAACGATACGGATACCGTTTTGGGCTGCAACAACTTGGTCTTTGTAACCAAGATACTTTACGACAAGCTTTGACTTAGCAGAAGGAACTTGGATGGTAAAGTGACCATCGAGGTCAGTCACTGCACCGTTTTCAAGATTACCTTCTACCTGCACTGTAGCTCCGATAATGGGTTCGTTTGTTTCACCGTCCACTATGGTGCCACTGATGGACTGAGATTGTCCATACACCATGCTTGTGCAAGCGAGCAACAAGCAGGTGACTAATAGCATTAGCTTTTTCATAGAGTTTGGATAGATAGTTTTGTTATTACTAATTATTATCAACTTAGGGATATTCTCGCAAGTATACACTTTACGAAAATAATCAGCCGCAAAGATAGTGTTTTTCTTTGGACTATGCAAGCAATTTTGGGGAAGAAAATGAAGAAAAATCTTTTTTTTCTTGTTTACTGCAAATGCAATTATCAGTAGATGAGCCTCAGAAAGGAAGAGAAAGATTTGCTATTCGCTATTTTTGAGCCTCAAAGAGAGGGTCAAACCTTCGTTTTTTCGCCGTTTTATACAATATATAATATATATCAAGTAGGGCGTCAGGCCGTTTATTTTCGGCTAAGAAGCATCGGCAAGAGTTGGGCGAGGGCGTTGATTTCAACGGAATGGAGATTGTCTGGGGCTTCTGTTTTCTGCGGATTGTACCAGACAGAAGCGATTCCTGCATTATGAGCACCCACGATATCGGTGGCATATTCGTCGCCTATGAGCAAGACTTCTGAAGATTTGCAGCCACAGATTTTGAGTGCTGCGTCGAAGTAGCCTTTCTGTGGCTTTGGCACACCCACTTCTTCTGATAGGATGACGTGCTGAAAGTAGGGTTCAAGTCCCGAATTACCGATTTTCTGAAACTGTATTTCAGGGAATCCGTTTGAAACGATAGACATCGGATAGTGTTGAGAAAGCTGCTGCACTACTTCAAGGGCATCGGGCATGAGCTGGTTTTTCTTCGAGAGGCAGACAAAGAAATCGCGGCTGAGCGCCTCGGCTATGGAGCGGTCCTCTACCCCAACGGCACGCAACGGATTGGCAAATCGTTCCACGATGAGAAAATCTTTCGTAACCTCACCTTTCGCATAGGCATCCCAAAGGGCATGATTGCATGGAGCATAGAGACGATGGAAATCGATGAACTCATTATAGAATCGTTTAAGATTATGAGTTTCAAACAATTCCTTCAGCGAAGCGATGGCATTGGTGCGAAAATCCCACAATGTGCCATCAAGGTCAAACAGGATATGTCGGGGTGTCACTGGCAGTTTACTCATTGAAACAAGCAATTCGGTTTTGAGAATTCGGGAAAACGGGAACGCAGACAATGTTTCATTTTACAGACAGACAAGGTTCCGTTTTGTTTGCCGTATACATATATAATATTGTATGCAACGGAATCGTTTGCCATCATCCATATTTTGAGAATCCTCAATTCAGGGTCTGTTGCATGTTTTCGCAGATTGGAAATATGTGCTGCAGTTTGCCACTGCTAATCCTCATCTTCCGACTCGGCGTTTTTATACGATTTCTTTTCTTTACGTTGTGGTTTTTCCTTGCCCGCAACCACGATGACGATTTCCCCCTTTGGAGCCGTCTCTGTGAAATGGGCCACCAGCTCGGTGAGTGTGCCACGTTGAGTCTCCTCAAACTTTTTGGAAATCTCACGTGAGACCGAGGCTTCACGTTCAGCACCAAAGACCTCTGCAAATTGCTGGAGCGTTTTCACCAGTCGGTAAGGCGATTCGTAGAATATCATTGTGCGAGGCTCATCGACCAAGGCTTCAAGGCGACTTGCACGTCCTTTCTTTTGTGGCAGAAAGCCTTCAAAGACAAACCGATCGCAAGGCAGACCTGAGTCGACGATGGCAGGAATACAAGCCGTTGCACCAGGAAGGCACTCCACTTCAATGCCATGTTCCACACAGGTGCGAACCAGGAGAAAGCCTGGGTCGGAAATGCCTGGTGTTCCAGCATCTGAGACAAGAGCGACATCGCGACCTGCCTCAATTTTCTCGGCGATACGTTCAGCCGTCTGATGTTCATTGAACTTATGATGAGACATCAGCGGCACGTTGATGTCGAAGTGTTTCAACAGAAAGCCTGTAGTGCGTGTATCCTCTGCGAGAAGAAGGTCCACACTTTTCAGGATGTTCAAGGCACGGAGCGTGATATCTTCGAGATTGCCTACTGGTGTAGGTACCAAATACAATTTTGCCACTTGTTAGAGATATTTTCGTGAAACAATACTCAAGAATGCAGCCACCGCCTCATTGTCAGTGTCCCAATGCGGGAAGTGAGCAACGAGGTAGTCATTGGCTTTTGCCACTGTATCACAGCAGTTAAGATCATCAATAGTGGTATTCATCAGTTCGCCATTGCCACCAAACAACTCGCGAATGAAACGGAAACGGTCTACCAATGAAATGGCTTTTGACAAATCATCGATAGGCATCTGTCCTACGGTGTTGGCAACGTTGTCGGTCAAGAGTTTGGCAAACAAAGTCTCCCCCGATTCCGTTTGAACAGGTTCCTCTTCCACCTTGTCAGGCACAGACTCTACCACCACCTCTTCAGACACTGCAACTTCATCCTCTGTCTTTGAAGCCAACTCTTCTTCTTCCTCGAAATCGTCTTCAAACACCAACTCCACCGTCACGTCTGGCTCATTGGACGATCCGTCTACAGCAGGAGTTGTTGACATAGGCGCACTCTCTTCTTGAACGGCGTTCAGTTCGTTCAGTTTCAGAAGATTGTCCGACAATTCTTTGGCTTTTTCAGCAGCCATTTGAACCAATGGTTCTGGGTATGACGACATCTGCAGAAACCCGTCAACCAACTGACGAAGGTCATTTAGATCGCGGGAAATCAGCGAGGTAAGATATTCTTTTTCCATTTTCTTTTCGTATTGTTGCATTTAACAGATGAAAGAGCTATCTTTGTCACACGAATCGGTGCGAGATAACATGGATACAAAAGTACATGTTTTTCATGATTCTACACGCACTGACAGCCGCTAAAACAACACAATATTTATTATAGAATACATATTCATCCAACTCTAACATCATAAATCATCAAATCAAAACTTATGGATTTTTTTGAATCATACGTCAATCAAGCCCAACGACGCGGCAGTATCGAGGTAATCTGCGGCTCCATGTTCTCAGGAAAAACGGAGGAATTGCTTCGCCGACTGAAACGTGCCAAGATTGCAAAACAACGCGTTGAGATTTTCAAACCAGCCATCGACACCCGCTATTCCGAGGACGAGGTAGTGAGTCACGACCACAACGCTCTGATTTCCACACCTGTCGAAACCGCCGAGAGTATCCTGTTGCTATGTGGCGATGTGGATGTGATAGGTATCGACGAGGCACAATTTTTCGACGAAACCTTGGTTGATGTCTGCCAGGAACTGACCAAGATGGGCATCCGTGTCATCATAGCAGGCCTCGACATGGACTATCTCTGCCGACCATTCGGTCCGATGCCTAAGCTGATGGCCATAGCTGACGACGTGAGCAAGGTTCATGCCATCTGCGTGCATTGCGGCATGCCTGCCTACGTGTCACACCGACTCGTGGCTGGAGATAAGCAGGTGCTGTTGGGAGAAACCGACAAGTACGAACCAATCTGCCGTGATTGTTTCAACAAGCTCCACAACAAATAATACACAGTCAACCAAACAGTTTGTTCAAACTGCAAGATAATCGGAACGGCAGGATCAACCACCTTGCCGTTTCTTTTTTTGCTCAAAGTCAGCCCCCTAATCCATGTTCACAAAGCATCAATCTACAAGAGTCAACCCATTTTCAACACCATCTACAACGATTTTCTCACCCTCAGACAACAACTCAGGAGACAAAAGACTATCCGGAAATTAATAGTCGTTAACATCTACAAATGTAGACTCGTATTTCAATTTTTGAAATGGGAGTCGGCATTTCTCGACTGCCATTTTAATTTTTGAAATGAGAGTCGGCATTTCTCGACTGCCATTTTAATTTTTGAAATGGCTGCCGACATTTATAGATTTGCAAAAACAAACGGGAAAAATGCTTCTTCAAAACAAAAAAAACACCGCCAAGCCTGACGGTGTTTATCTGATAGAAGTCGCAAGGGACAACGGCCTGTATTATTTCTTTTCCAAACCTAATTTCAACAGTGACAGGAAGATGTACCAGATGATGGTCAGGCTCAAGCCAGCAAAGCCGCAGGAAAGCAAGAGCGAGACTGCACCCATAACAAGAAGAATCTGATACTTGGCTTCTGCCCAACGTAGTGAGTGAATCTTGAACGAGAACATAGGCAACTCGCAGACCAACAGGAAACTGCAAACGAAAATCAAGACAAACATCACCCACCAAGGCAATGACATCCATACACCACTGCAGAACAAACCTAACCACATCAGTGCGTTGGCTGGCGTAGCCAATCCGATAAAGGAAGTGGTCTGTCGCGTGTCCACATTGAACTTAGCCAATCTCAAAGCCGAGAATGCCAACATGATCCAACACAAACACTCAATCAGCACTTTGAGATTAAAGTTCATTTCCAGTGTACTTAAGTGAGTGGAAACCATGGTGAAAGCCATGGCAGTAGGCAACATACCAAAGCTGATAAGGTCGGCCAGAGAGTCAAGCTCCTTACCTATAGGCGACGACACACCCAACAAACGAGCAACAAAGCCATCGAGGAAGTCGAAGACGGCAGAGCAGGCAACACACAGGAAGACCAAGGTTTCCAAACAAACGTTGCTATTCTCTACACATTGAACCAGAGCACTTTCGCTGCCGTTGCCAACCGACAACAAGAGGCACACGCCAAAAGCACCAGAAAGGAGATTCAGGCAGGTGAGTATGTTAGGTATATGTTTTCGCATAAAAATCTGATTTACTTATTCTTCAAGAGTATTTCAACGATCTGATGCATCAAGCCGTTGCGTTGGTCCTCATCCTCCATCGATTCGAATGGGAAACCACAGACAAAAGTGGTGAAGTGGTTTGCTTTGCTTGTAACGGCAGCCACAAGTCCACTGTCTACATATCGCATGACAGAGCAGGCATCAGACTGTGCTGGCGACAGTGCGTCAACGCTTTCCACTTCATAAGTCAAGCCGTCTGGCTTTGTGCAATAGTGGAAATTACCCACAATCAAGACATCCTTAGATGTAACACCTTCCAGTTTACCAGTGCTGCAGGCATGCGATTTCTTATATCGAACTCGCAATACCTCGTTGAGGAATAACTTGGCGTCGTCGGAAGGATTGGTGACATAGGCATCCTCACCAATATGAGCACCAGAGACAAAGAGAGCGCCACGGTGTTGGGCATATTCGGCAAGCAACTGTCTCATTTTCGGAGAGAACGTCTGGAAACTATAGGTGGTGTCAACATTACCGAAACGGCAGCTTTTCTGTTCGCCAAGGTAATAGTCAACCATTTTATAGTTGTTCATATTCACAATGCCATGCTCAACGGCATCGGCAGAAGAAGAAACGAAACTGCAGCCAGCTTCCTTCAATGCCTTGCCATGTACAATGCAGAAATCGAAGGAGTTGCCACGAACGATGGCTGTTTCATAGGTATCCAGCGACTCACCAAAACCAGGATCGTCATCACTCACCCATTTCTTGTTTCTGTTGAACTCAATCTGTCGGCCAACATACGCGAGGTTACGTTTGTAAGCCACACCATGGTCGAGATAATCAGGAAAACCTACGGTCTTCGACACTTTCTTACCTTCTGGGCCTGAAATACGCGTAAAGCCATTGACAATCAGCACTGGCGTGTCATGTTTCCTTGCACGATAAGCACAAAGGACTTCCGAAGGAAAACTCTCGCCGCCATCGTTTACAGCCGTCACTTTGTAACTCATTATCTTACCAATAGGAAGCGAGAGGGTCTTGACGGTATCTCTAACCAAGATACCGTTGTCGAAGCCGCCGTTTTCCATACGAGTATAGATGACGTAGGATTTGGCTTTGGCAGTTGGTTCGAGAGGATCGTCAACGGGATGCCATGACAAACGCACGCTATCTCCTTTCATCTGAACGGCAAAGCGTGTGACAGGTAAAGGTTGGACAACGTAGTCAATATTGTTCTGCGAGGCAACGAAACGAAGGATTCCCTTGTAGACCGCACGAGCTACAGTGAACTGAAAACGAGGGTCTAAGCCAAGTGCCATATCCTCGTAGTTCTGATGTGACAATGTCTCAAGGATAATGGCAGGTGTGTGAGGAATGCGCGATTCGGCATAGTTGGTGTTGCGGATACCACGAGAAGACCATCCCGGGTCGTATAACGCACGAACATCGCTGACAACAGAGGTAGAGACAAGGTCGGCAAAGTCGCGTGAAGCCCAACGTGACTGTCCGTTCGGATTGATGGTTTTCTTTGGAAGATTTCCATCCTCAACGGTACATATTGTCAAAGTGCCAACGGTGGTGTCAGGCGTATTTCCTGCATCGGTATGGAAGGCAAGCGACAAGTCGATTGGAATCTTAAGACCTGTAGAATCAGGGTCGTACGACGAACCACCAAGGAGATAGTTGACCCAACCGCCTCGGGCTGCGTAGTCATCTTTATAGTCATTCAGACCAGCAGAATATTCATAGATTCGCTGCGGTACACCAGCCCATTGCATCCAATAACGAGCACCTTCGAGATAACGTGGAACACCACTTTTCTCATACGGTGCATTCGGATTGTTGGTGGTGTATTTCAGCTTAGGCGATTGTTTCTTTTGTTCTGCAATCACCTCAGGGTCTGCTGGTTTACGAGCCACATTACCCATACCGCCACCAAATCTCACGGCATCGGCAGAGATGATATGTGTAGCATCCTTACCAGCATTGCTCAGCACTACTCTGCCCGACTCATGACATCCAGCATGAAAGGTAAACGTGCCGAGATAAATCCACGTACCGCCACCTATTGCCTGGTTCACATCCACATGGGTAACACCGCCAGCATGATAGACAGAATAATGAGCAATAGCAGAGTTAGGGAAAGAGCTATAGGTCACATAAACAGCATAATCGCCTTGTTCAGGAATATTCGGCTGCCAAACGAACTTATTACGTCCGTCTGCAGAGGTAGTTACCTTACGAGAAGTTCCCATAAGGAACGGATTATCGCCAACCTCCAACTGTTCTTCTGGCATAGCGAACGCAGGCTTGTGGTCGAGTGCTCTTCCTACACGCACCATTTCCTCATACTTGGAACCATGAGAAGAACCGTTGTTGTCAACAATCACCTCGTGGGTCTGTGTATCACGTTCGCGTGGAAGCAGCACGTTGGCACCCGCATTCTCCAACATTGGCAGAAGATAGTCAAGTACATACGAAGTTGACAGTTTATCTTCCACCGTCAAAAGCAGACGGGCACGTTGCCAACGCCAGTCGTTGGTGGTCTGGTTATAATAGAGTCCATGGCTGTTCCACAAAGCCAAATGACGACCTTGCAGACCACGACGAACACTATAAGGTTTTGATTTATTGACCGTCAGCGGCAAAGCAGCCTTATTGCCCTGTTTAGAATGTCGCTGCTGGTCAATGCTTGATTTCTTACGGTAAAAATTAGGCACCAAGAGGCGTACATCAGTATTATTGGTAATAAAATTGACAGTATACTGCTCACCAACAATCTGTTGTACTTCTCGCTGCATTTTATCAATCAACTCGTCGCGGAATGGCACATACGAGAAGATTGAGTTCATCAAGACATCGCACTGAAGTGTGCTTTCATTCTTACGAACCGAAGTCACACGCACCTGACCCACTTTGGAGAAAACAGAGTCGTAGGTAGCAAGCCATTTATTCAGCAAAACAACATCGCTTTGTGCCGCCATGTGAAGTGACGGCAACAAAAACAACATTGTCAATAGTGCAAGATGTCTGATTTTCATCGTCTAAAGAGATTAGTCGTTAGCCTGATGAACAGTGATTTGTGGGAATGGGAAGCCGATGCCTTCCTTGTTGAATGTCTCGTAGACCTTGCGGTTCATGTCGAAGAAGACAGTCCAGTAGTCGGCACCGTTACACCATACACGAACAGTGATATTCACGCTGCTGTCAGCCAACTCGCCGAGTTCAACGAAAGGAGCTGGATCTTTGAGGATATGTTCGTCGGCATCGATAACTTGCATCAACACACGTTTAGCCTGCTCGAAGTCCTGACCATATTCTACGCCGAAGCTGAAGTCAACACGACGGAGAGGTTGGTCGCTGTAGTTGGTGAGCACGCTGCCGCTGATTGAGCCGTTAGGAATGGTGATTACTTTGTTATCAACGGTTTTCAATTTTGTTGTAAAGATTTGGATGCTCTCTACAACGCCTTGGATACCATTTGTTTCGACATAATCGCCAATTTTGTAAGGTTTCTGGAGGAGGATGAGCACGCCACCAGCGAGGTTCTGCATCTGACCGCTCATAGCCATACCAATGGCAACGCCGGCAGAAGCAAGGATGGCGGCAAATGAGGTTGTCTCGATACCGAGAGCGCCAATGATTGAGATGATGAGGATGACGTTCAAGCTGACGGTAACGATACTGCTAACAAATGTCTTAACCTCAGGAACGACGTTACGACGCTCAAGGAAGCCAGTAACGACACGTTTCAGGAAACGTACGATATAACGGCCGACGAGATAGATGATAACGGCCATCATTACTTTCTTACCGAGGCTTACGCCGAGTTCAATGAGTTGTTGGAGCAACAAGCCAAGTTTATCTACACTTGCTGCGGTAGCACCTTGAAGGTCACCTTGAGCCACGTTAGTTACCAAGTCGTTAAGACCATCTTTCATTGTATTACCCATACCAGCAATTTTAGCGCTATCGCCAGCAATGTCGGTAACAGAGTCAGTTACAACTTTTACAACATCTGTTTTTATCATTTTTATCTGTGTTTTAAATTATTATTCAAAGGTATTGCGAATGCGCCTACAACGCATCCAAAGTAAGGGCACAAAGATACAATATTTTTTCTAATTTATATATATTGTATCCTTTGGAATGGAGACAAAAAAAGTCGTCATAGCAAATGCCAGACGACCTTTTTGTTGTTCGGAAAAACGTATTAGTTCATGCGTTTTTCTCTGATGCGAGCTTTCTTACCTGTCAAGTTGCGGAGGTAATAGAGTTTAGCACGACGTACTTTACCCACTTTGTTCAACTCGATGCTGTCAATAAATGGAGAATCGATTGGGAAGATACGTTCAACGCCCACGTTGTCAGAGATTTTTCTAACAGTGAAGCGTTTCTTTTCACCGTGACCAACAATTTTGATTACTACACCGCGATACATCTGTATACGCTCTTTGTTACCCTCTTTGATTCGGTAAGCGATGGTGATTGTGTCACCGCTTTTGAATTTTGGGTAGCTGTGTTCAACAGCGAAAGCCTGTTCGGCAACTTTAATGAAATCCATTGTATGATAATTTATTAAGTTGGTTTAAGTGCAACATTCACAGGCTACCAAGAGCTCCTATCAGCGGTTACACTTTTGGGCGGCAAAATTAGTACATTATTTTGGATTACGCAAACTTGTGAAGAAAAAATCTTCATCTCATTTTTGCGAATGGTATTTTCTGACCTAAAATCGTCCACACCATTTTTGCAGAAGCCACAAACCAACCCGTTTCCCTCAGCCACAAATTGACAGCAAGCAATTTGCCTTGCAAACTGCCCGATGCCATTTTGCAGCCATGATTACCAGAATAATAACCACGGCATCACATTACGAAACGACATTATTATATATAATGTATCAGTCAACAAAATGGCAGCAACAATTTTGCAAGGAAGAATCTCTCACACCATTTTGCAAAAAGCAATCCATAGAGAGCCATAAAGCAAATCATCGTACGTTCATACCACAAGACATCGGGCAATTCCCGAAAAATCATTACCTTTGCGCCACAAAACAAAAACAGACATGAACACAATCAACACAAGACGAACTATACGCAAATATACTTCGAAAGAAGTCAGCAACGAGCTGCTTAACAAATTGTTTGCACAAGCTGCACGTACACAGACCATGGGCAATCTCCAGCTTTATTCCGTTGTGGTTACACGCGACGAAGCTCAGAAAGCCGCCCTTGCTCCTGCCCATTTCAACCAACCAATGGTGAAGGGAGCTTCCGTAGTACTGACCATCTGCGCCGATTTTCGCCGCACTACCACCTGGTGCGAGAACCGCAAGGCAGACCCTGGCTACAACAATTTCCTTTCGTTCATGAACGCTGCCACAGACGCCTTGCTTTTCACGCAGACTTTCTGCAATCTTGCTGAAGAAGAAGGACTTGGACTTTGTTTCCTTGGCACAACGGTCTATATGCCTCAGATGATTATCGACACGCTCAAATTGCCTAAACTGGTTATGCCAGTTGCCACTCTTACAGTTGGTTGGCCAGACGAAGAGCCAGCACTCTCCGACCGTCTCGACGTGCCAGCCTTTGTTCACGAAGAAACCTATCACGACTACACTCCTGCCGACATCGACCGTCATTATGCAGCAAAGGAAGCACTTGAAGAAAACAAGCACTTTGTGGAAATAAACAACAAGGAAACCTTGGCACAAATCTTCACCGACATCCGCTACACACGCCGTGACAACGAGGCCATGAGTCAAGGATTGATGGAAGCACTCCGCCGTCAGGGATTCATAGAATAGACACTTTTCCATCATACATATAAGAGGCTGTACGACAACACCGTGCAGCCTCTTTTGCATTAAAATCAAATCTGCAACAAAAATACAATTAAAATAATCTCCAAGATTTCAAAAAAGATATATCTTTGCATTTGCTTTAGCAGCGATGGACTCGGCACGCCCGATTCATTGCAAGATACTAGTGTACAAATGGTTAGTATGAATTGCCAAGACTTCGGATTTATTCGGAGTGCGTGGTTATGCTCACTATTTGCACCTATTCTATAGCAGAAAAACAAAACGTAATTCATTTATATGGAAACCTTAAAAGTAAAAAAAGGATTGAACATTGCCATCTCAGGCAATGCAACCCAGGAGACCGTTTCCGCCAAACAACCACAGACCGTGGCTTTGGTGCCAGACGATTTCCATGGCTTGACCCCAAAAGTTGCAGTGAAAGAGGGTGATGCAGTTAAGGTTGGTAGCGTATTGTTCTTCGACAAAAAACACCCAGAACTCAAAGTCACATCACCAATCAGCGGTACTGTGGCTGAGGTAGCTCGCGGTGAACGTCGCAAACTGCTCTACGTTTCCGTAACACGCGGTAACGAAGAAGCTTACGAACAATTCGAGACCTCAAAACTCACACCTGAAAACCTCCGCAACGTGGTTTTTGGCAGTGGCTTCGGCGCTTTGATTCAACAACGTCCTTACGGCGTAGTTGCAAACCCTGAGGTTACACCAAACAACATTTTCGTGTCAGCTTTCGACACAGCCCCACTTGCTGCCGACTACAACTACGTATTGGCAGGTCGTGAGGCCGACGTTCAAGCTGGTCTCTCTGCATTGGCAAAACTGACTGCCGGTAAAGTATTCTACACCGTCAACAGCGAAACCAGCGCAGCTCTCCGCAACATGAACGGCGTGGAGATCAACGAGATGAACGGACCACACCCAGCAGGCAACGTGGGCACACAAATCAATGCCCTCTGCCCAATCAACAAGGGTGAGACCGTT
This sequence comes from Paludibacteraceae bacterium, assembly GCA_024405895.1. GTDB lineage: Bacteria > Bacteroidota > Bacteroidia > Bacteroidales > Paludibacteraceae > HGM05398. The sequence continues at coordinate 24,082 of JAKSNW010000014.1, read as the reverse complement.
TGGACCATGAACATCCAAGACGTAGCCATGATGGGCCGCTTCCTCCGCACAGGAAAAGCAGACTTCACCAAGACATACGCATTGGTTGGTCCAGAAGTGAAAGCACCAAAATACGTATCAGCAGTAGTTGGTACACGTATGGCTGAACTCGTTGAAGGTCAACTTGACAACAGCAAGAAACTCCGCGTAATCAACGGCAACGTCCTCACCGGCAAACCAGTATGCATGGAGAACGGCTTCGTAACACCAGTTGTCAACGAAATCTCTGTCATCGCAGAAGGCGACACCGAAGACGAAATGTTCGGTTGGATTGCCCCACGTTTCAACATGTTCAGTAACAGCAGCCTCTTCACCGCTAAACTGGCTAAATGTTTGAATAAAAACAAAACATTCAAATTTGACGCCCGCGTACTCGGTGGCTTGAGAGCCTTCATCGCAAGCAACGAAATCGAGAGAGTATTCCCAATGGACATCATGCCAGAGCAACTCATCAAGGCCATGATTGCCAAGAACCTCGACAAAATGGAACAACTTGGTGCTTACGAAGTAGTTCCTGAGGATTTCGCACTCTGCGAATATGTGTGCACATCAAAAATCGAGATTCAACGCATCGTTCGCGAAGCTTTGGATTACATGCGCCAAGAACTCGAATAAGCATACAACTTTACAGTAAATCTTTTAGGCCTCTGTGAACAACAGAGCCACAAAACAGAAAAACAAAATATCTAACAATATGAATTTTCTAAAGAAAACTGTAGATAGACTCGAGCCAACCTTCTCCGAAGGCGGCAAACTATCGAAGCTTCACTCGGTTTTCGATGGTTTCAAAACATTCATGTTTGTTCCTAACACCACCTCAAAAAGCGGTGTGAACATCCACGATGCCATCGACTCCAAGCGACTCATGATCACAGTTGTGATAGCCTTGATACCTGCCCTCCTCTTCGGTATGTGGAACGTAGGCTATCAACACTTCATCGCCATAGGTCAAGACGCTGGCTTCTGGCAACAATTCTTCTTCGGCTTCCTCGCCGTATTGCCAAAACTCCTCGTTTCCTACATCGTAGGTCTCGGCATCGAGTTTACCAGCGCACAAATCAAGAAAGAAGAAATCCAAGAAGGTTTCCTCGTTTCTGGTATCCTTATCCCAATGATTGTTCCTGTTGACACCCCACTGTGGATGCTCGGTCTCGCTACCGCATTCTCAGTAATCTTCGCAAAAGAAGTATTCGGTGGCACTGGCTACAACATTTTCAACGTGGCTTTGGTTACCCGTGCATTCCTTTTCTTCGCTTACCCAACCTTCATGAGCGGCGACCAAGTATGGGTTCGCACCCGCGACGCTTTCTGGTGGGGCGCAGGCGACAAACTCGACACCATCTCAGGTGCTACTCCTCTCGGCCAACTCGCTACCTCTGCTGAGGCAACCGCTACCTATCACGACATCCTCGGCAACATCATCGGTTTCAAGGAAGCATTCCTCGGTATGATTCCTGGTTCAATCGGTGAGACCAGCACACTTGCCATCCTCATCGGTGGTGCTTTGTTGGTTATCACAGGTGTTGCAAGCTGGAAGACAATGCTCTCAGTATTCGTAGGTGGTGCCCTCACAGCTCTCGCATTCAACACATGGGGTCCTGACACCGCCATCGCACACCTCCCTTGGTACGAACACCTCGTACTCGGTGGCTTTGCTTTCGGTGCTGTCTTCATGGCTACTGACCCTGTTACCTCTGCTCGCACAGAGTGTGGCAAATGGATCTACGGCTTCCTCATCGGTGTAATGGCCATCGTAGTCAGAGTATTGAACCCAGGTTACCCAGAGGGCATGATGCTCGCCATCTTGTTGATGAACATCTTCGGCTGCCTCATCGACTACTTCGTGGTTCAACGCAATATTAACAAACGTTTGAAACGTATTTCAAAATAATTGAGCCATGGCAGAAAACGAACAAAAGAAAGGATTCAACAAGAATAGCAATGTCTACATTATTATATATACTATTGTAATCGTAGCCATCGTTGCTCTGTTGCTTTCAATCACCTCTGGTGTTTTGAAAGAAAGACAAGATAAGAACATTGAACTCGACAAGAAGAAACAAATCCTCAGTTCAATGCCAGCCATCAACCTCGTTGGCGCAGATGCTTCAGCACTCTACGACCAGACAATCCAACAATACTGCTTGTTGAACGAGGACGGCACTCTCGGCGAAACCATCGACTTCAACTACGAACTCAAGGAAGGCGACCTTCCTATCTATGTAGCTAACATCGAAGGCGAAACCAAATACATCATCCCTCTCAACGGTGCCGGTCTTTGGGGTGCCATCTGGGGTTACATCGCTTTGAACGAAGACAAAAACACCGTTTACGGCGTTTACTTCTCACACGCAGGTGAAACTCCTGGCCTCGGTGCTAAAATCGCCGACAAAAAGTTCCAGACACAATTCGAAGGCAAACATGTCATGAACGAAGGTATCTTCGCTTCTATCGCAGTGATGAAGAAAGGTCAGACTGCAGAAGGTCAAGACCAAGTTGACGCTATCTCAGGCGGTACCATCACATCAAAAGGCGTAGAGACCATGTTGAAAGACTGCCTCTCACAATACAGCAATTTCTTCAACCAAGGCGTTGCTCCTGCAGAAGAGCCAGTTGAAGAAGCTGTCGTTGAGGAAGAAGAAACAATTAACGAGGAGGAAACATTATGAAATTGAGTGATAATATCAAAAACACACTGCTCGGCCCATTGAGCAAAAACAACCCTGTGGCTGTGCAAGTGCTGGGTATTTGCTCTGCATTGGCTGTAACCGTAGAGTTGAAGCCAGCTATTGTGATGGGTCTCTCTGTTACCATCATCGTGGCTTTGGCCAACGTGGTTATCTCATTGCTCCGCAACACCATTCCAAGTAACATCCGTATCATTGTACAATTGGTAGTAGTTGCCGCCTTGGTAACTATCGTAAGTGAGGCTTTGAAAGCATTTGCTTATGACATCAGCGTACAACTCTCTGTTTACATCGGCCTTATCATCACCAACTGTATCCTGATGGGTCGTCTTGAGGCATTCGCCATGGGTAACAAACCAGGTGCTTCCCTCCTCGACGGTATCGGCAACGGCGTTGGTTATGCCATCATTTTGGTCATCGTTGCATTCTTCCGTGAATTGTTCGGTGCTGGCACCTTGTTCGGCTTCCGCGTAATTCCAAAATGGTGCTACGAACACGGCTATGTAAACAACGGTTTGATGGTTATGCCTGCCATGGCTATGATTCTCGTAGCTTGCGTTATCTGGGCTCACCGTTCAATCGACAAGGATTTACAAGAGAAATAAACCCAAGAAAAGTTCAACCAATAAAAAGAAACGCTATCCTTTCAAGGAAGCTAACAAATTATTATGGATCACGCACTTAACTTATTCATACGCTCCATCTTCGTGGACAATATGATTTTTGCGTTCTTCTTGGGCATGTGTTCTTACCTTGCTGTTTCTAAGAACGTAAAAACCTCATTGGGCTTGGGCGTTGCAGTAACATTCGTGCTGCTCGTTACATTGCCAGTAAACTACCTCTTGCAGACCAAAGTGTTGGAGAAAGGCGCTCTCGCATGGTTGGGCGAAGGTTTCGCAACCCTCGACCTCAGCTTCTTGAGCTTCATCTTGTTCATTGCAGTTATCGCTGCTATCGTGCAATTGGTAGAAATGATTGTTGAGAAATTCTCACCTTCACTCTATGCCTCATTGGGCATCTTCCTGCCTTTGATCGCTGTAAACTGCGCAATCATGGGTGCTTCACTCTTCATGCAACAACGTATCGGCCTCGAGCCAACCGACCCAAAAGCCATCACCGGTATCCTCGACACAGTATTCTATGCTCTCGGTTCTGGTCTTGGTTGGATGCTTGCCATCGTAGGTCTTGCTGCTATCAGAGAGAAAATGGAGTACTCACAGGTTCCTGCACCACTCCGCGGCTTGGGCATCACATTCATCACCGTAGGCCTCATGTCAATGGCATTCCTTTGTTTCTCAGGCTTGAAAATTGGATAATCTTATGTTAGTAGCAATTAATTCACTTTCAATACTCACATGCTTGGTGGTATTCTTGGCAGTTATCATCTTGCTTGTGATTGTGCTCTTGATAGCAAAACGCTATCTCGTAGCTTCAGGCGATGTTGAAGTAAGACTCAACGGTGACACCACCCTGAACATCCCAGCTGGCGGTTCACTGCTCTCTTCACTCTCTAACGCAGGTGTATTCCTCCCATCAGCTTGCGGTGGTAAAGGTTCTTGCGGTCAATGCAAATGCCAAGTGCTTGACGGCGGTGGCGAGATTCTCCCAACAGAAACCGTTCACTTCTCACGCAAACAGATGAAAGACCACTGGCGTCTCGGTTGCCAGGTTAAGGTTAAGAACAACATCGACATGCAGGTTCCAGAAAGCGTTCTCGGCGTAAAAGAATGGGAATGCACCGTTATTGGCAACAAGAACGTGGCTACCTTCATCAAGGAGTACAAAGTGGCTCTACCTGCTGGCGAACACATGAACTTCGAACCTGGTTCTTACGCTCAGATCAAGATTCCTGCATTCGAGATTGACTATAAGGATTACGACCGTTCACTCATCGGAGACACCTATCTTCCAGCTTGGGAGAAATTTGGTCTCTTCGATTTGCACTGCTCTAACACAGAGCCAACCATCCGTGCATACTCAATGGCCAACTATCCTGACGAAGGCGACATCATCACCCTTAACGTTCGTATCGCTACCCCTCCTTTCAAACCAAAAGAGCAGGGTCCTGGCTTCATGGACGTAAATCCTGGTATCGCTTCTTCATACATCTTCAACCTCAAACCAGGCGACAAAGTAATCATGTCAGGTCCTTACGGCGAGTTCCGTCCTGTCTATGGTTCAGGCCGCGAAATGATTTGGGTAGGTGGTGGTGCCGGTATGGCTCCTCTCCGTGCACAAATCATGCACATGCTCAAAGGCAATGGCATCGCACCAGAAGATCGTCAACGTCCAATGCACTACTTCTATGGTGCACGTGCTCTTGAGGAAATCCCATTCCTCGACGACTTCCTGCAGCTTGAGAAGGACTTCCCTAACTTCCACTTCCACTTGGCCCTCGACCGTCCAGATCCAAAAGCAGATGCAGCAGGTATCAAGTATACAGCTGGCTTCGTAGCTCCTGTTATGGGCGACACCTACCTCAAGGCACACGAGGCACCAGAGGATTGCGAATACTATCTCTGCGGACCTCCAATGATGGCAAAGACCGTGCTTGACCTCTTGCACAGCCTTGGCGTTGAAGACGATATGATTCGTTTCGACAACTTCGGCGGATAATCCAAAGGATTTCAATCCATACAATGGTCCTCTCCAATTTCTGGAGGGGACTATTTTTTTGCCCTACCGTCTCATTCGACCACAAACATCCGTCTTCAAGTCCAAAATCAGAGTTTTTGAAAAGAAATACGACAAAAAAATTAGTGTTCGTTAACATCTGCAAATATAGACTCGTAAAATCAGCTTGATTTTGGTTGTCGGCATTTGTAGACTCGTAAAATCAACTTGATTTTGGCTGTCGGCATTTGTAGACTCGTAAAATCAGCTTGATTTTGGCTGTCGGCATTTGTAGACTCGTAAAATCAACTTGATTTTGGCTGTCGGCATTTGTAGACTCGTAAAATCAATTTGTTTTTGGCTGTCGGCATTTTTAGACTCGTAAAATCAACTTGATTTTGACCGCCGGCATTTGCAGATTTGCAAAATCAAGAGAGAAAAACACGATTTGGCACGATGTTCTCAATAATAAAGAGCGATTTTCAACCTAACACAAGTGTAAAATCAGACCTTCGAGCTGCCGATACTGAAACTAATCAGTATATTTGCAGCCCCAAATAAACGAAGCTACACCAATGGCAACAACCTCATCCTACGGCATTTGTTTCAGTCCTACGGGCAACAGTCGGAAAGTATGTCAAGCCATACTTCAGACATTAAAGCCCTCAACGTCAAGACAACAGTTGATTGACATCACAACACCCCAGAAAAGGACAACCGACTACTCGTTTGGCAAGGACGACATCGTGGTGGTCAGTCTGCCTGTCTATGCTGGACGTATTCCAAACAAACTGTTGCCTTTCGTTGAGAATAATCTGCATGGAGACAACACGCCTGTGATTATCACCGTCACCTACGGCAACCGAAGTTACGACAATGCACTCAAAGAGTTGGAGCAGGTGCTGACGGCTCGCGGATTTAGGTTGACGGGAGCAGCAGCCATACCTTCGGAACATGCCTTCACGGAAAAACTTGCCAAAGGACGTCCAACAAACCAAGACCTTGAAGCCGTAAGAAGATTTGCACAAGACATCATCACCAAAGACTACAACGCTATAAGCCAAGAGATTCCAGGCGAATGGCCATGCAAATACTACACACCGAAGGGAATGGACGGCAATCCCGTGAACTTTCTCAAGGCTAAACCGCAAACCGACGAAGCACTGTGCACACATTGCGGTCTTTGCAGCAGCCTTTGCCCAATGGGCACACTGTCACCGGAGGGTAAACCGCTGGAGGACGGAGTCTGCATCAAATGCCACGGCTGCATCAGGGTTTGCCCTAATCAAGCAAAGCATTTTGACAACGAAGACTTTAGCTCCCACGTCAGGATGTTGGAAACACATTATGCCTCCGAAAAAAAGGCCGATTTTTTTCTTTAGAAAAACATCGCGTTTGAGAATATGTAATAACAAAAGATTACGTACTTTTGTAAGTTGAATTACAAGCACAATTTTTATACAAATAAACATGGATAAAACAAGTTACGCATTGGGCCTCAGCTTTGGTCAAATGCTTCGCCAACAAGGCGTTAAAGGTATCAACTACACTGATTTTGCCGCTGGTATCGAGGCAATGTGCGAAGGCAAGCAACCAGAGATTTCTTTGGACGAAGCTCGCACTTTGCTCAATGACTACGCCAATAAAGTAGAAGAAGAACAGAAAAAACAGTTCGCAGAAGTGAAAAAAGTCAATGAGGACTTCCTCGTCGAGAACAAAAAACGCGAAGGCGTCATCACCACAGCTTCCGGTCTTCAATACGAAGTAATCACCGAAGGCAACGGCGAAAAACCAACAACCAAAGACCGCGTCAAGGTTCACTACGAAGGCAAACTCATCGACGGTACTGTTTTCGACAGTTCAGTACGCCGTGGCGAGCCTGCAGTATTCGGTCTCACACAAGTAATCTCAGGCTGGACCGAGGCACTTCAGCTCATGAAAGTAGGTTCAAAATATCGTCTCTACCTCCCATCAGAACTCGCATACGGCGAACAAGGTGCAGGCGAAATCAAACCATTCTCAACCCTCATCTTCGAGGTTGAACTCCTTGGCATCGAAAAATAAAACATTCAACTCAATAGAAAACAATGAAAAAGATTTTCAACTTTGCATGCATCGCCCTCGCTATCGTAGCATTGGCAGCTTGCACACCAAAACAAAAGGCAGAGAAAGTTACTCTTGCCAACGAAGTTGACTCTGTCAGCTACGCCTTCGGTATGACTCAAGGTGAGTTCATTCAGAACTACATCCTCTCAGAGAAAGACGACAACTACAAAAACACTTTCATCAAATCATTCCGCGAGAACTTCAAAGAAGCAACTCCACAAGAAGAATTTGAAAACCAAGTGCTCACATTCGGTTATCAAGTTGGTCAAGACCTGAAGAAAGGTTTCTTCTCAGGCGACTCAACCTTCACTCTCGACAAGAAAGTGCTTGTTGATAACATCCGCAAAGGTATGAACGGCGAATTCTCAGAAGAAGAGATTGCTGCATTCAACCAACAGTTCCAACGCTTGATGATGGACCAATCTGCACGTTCTGCTGAGCAACTCGATTCAATGAACGTTGCCTTCGGTGCACTCAACGGCAACAGCATGAAGAACTACATCGACTTCATCGCTAACGACAGCTGCACATTCGACCCAAAAGCTTTGGCTGAGAAAAACTTCAACCAAGGTTTGAAGAAAGCAAGCAACAACAACTACGAAGCTGTGCTTCAAGGTAAAGCTATTGCAGGTCAACTCTTCGGTATGTTGCAACAAATGCCTAACATCCAAATCGAAGACTTCACAGCCAACATCGACATGGTTAAAGCCGGTATCATCAACTACCTCGTTAACGACGAGTCAATCATGAAAGCTGAGGACGCTCAAAGCTTCTACACCACATATGCAGAAGAGAAACGCAAGGCTAAACTTGAGTTCCAATTCGCAGAAAACCGCACTGCCGGTGAGCAATTCCTCGCTGAGAACAAAGAGAAACCAGGCGTAATCACCACCGAAAGCGGCTTGCAATATCAAGTTGTAAAAATGGGTAAAGGTGAAACTCCTAAAACTACCGACAGAGTAAAAGTACACTATCACGGTACTTTGATCGACGGCACAGTATTCGACAGCTCTGTTGACCGTGGCGAACCAGCTGAGTTCGGCGTTACCCAAGTTATTGCAGGTTGGACCGAAGTGCTTCAATTGATGCCTGTAGGTTCTAAGTTCAAAGTGTTCATTCCACAAGAACTCGCTTACGGCGACCGCGACATGGGCACAATCAAACCATTCTCAACATTGATCTTCGACATCGAATTGCTCGAAATCCTTGGCGACGCTAAACAAGACGCAATGAACATCATCAAATAAGTTCATTACAACAATAGAAAAAACGTACGGTTGGAACGCAGCCGTACGTTTTTTATTACCAATACCCTACCCACTATGAGACATCACATCATTGCAGCACTTTTTATTGCATTAGGCATTTGTGCATGCGGCAACCAATCGTCCGATAAGAAAGGCACAACAGGAAAGGCAGAAATATCAAACGACGGATTTCCAGAAATGGAAATCGTTGAGACAGACAATCTCAAGGTGTACTATCCTCAATACAGTCGCATTGACCATATCTGCGACACAATGCCTTCAGCAGAAAACACCGACGTAATCTTCGTAGCCGAAGCCGCCTTCACGGCAGAACTTCTCGATTCGTTCAAACATACAAATATTATTGGTCCGCATGTGTCAAGCGGACATTATTATAAAGGTTGCGGACATGGCTACTCTACCTGGTTCACCTACGCCAACGGCAAGGCAGAGTTTCACTCAGGATTAAGCAAAGAAGCCCGCACCAATCTGCTCAAGAAAACTGAAGAAGCAAGCGGAATGGCTTTCACACAATATATGATTGTATATAACGGGAAACTGACCGACTGCAAGCCATTCAGAGATAATGCCGTCAATGAGTACCGCTGTCTCTGCGAAGACAGTAACGGACGAATCTGCATTGCCGACAGCAAGCCCATAGAGTTTCAGAGATTCCGGGAAGCACTCAACACCTACGGCATGAAACACGCCATTTATCTCGACATGGGTGCCGGTTGGAATTATTCCTGGTATCGCGACAAGAAAGGCAAGGTGCATTTCATCCATAGCCAACGGACAAAATACACCACAAACTGGGTCACATTCTACAAATAACAGCAATAAAAAAGCACCATCTCTTGCAAGATGATGCTTTTTCTTTTCTTACGAATACCTAAAAGGTAGGCGTAATTATTCTGCTGGGTGGATAGCCTCAGATGGGCAAACGTCGGCACAAGTACCGCAGTCTACACATGCATTTGGGTCGATTTTGTAGATATCACCCTCAGAAATAGCGCTTGATGGGCACTCGCCGATGCAGGTACCGCAAGCTACACAATCGTCTGAAATTACGTAAGCCATTGTTGTTGTTGTTTAGTTTGTAATTGTTGTAAAAATTATGGTGCAAAGGTAGACATTTCTTTGGAGTTTCGCAAATAATTTCTCAACTAATTATCACAAGGCAATAATCTGTTTTTACAACACAATAAAAGCACCTATTCTACGTTATATATAGTTGAGGAATGGTGTACGAACCACCTCACACACAAAACACAGCACATCACAATGTTGAAAAAGACAATTCTCACAATAATCGCTACCATCATCACCACGGGTTATGTCTTTGCACAAAACCTGCCGATGAGCGACCTTAAAACTGCACACTTCGGCTTCACCATCGGTGTCAACATGATGGATTTCGGCATCAAGCCAAGCCTGCAGAGCATCAACGGAAGAATCTATCAAGCCGATGTAACAGGCATCACACCTGGCTTTACCGTCGGCGTTATCGGTGATCTCCGTTTGGCAGAATATTTCAATCTGCGACTCGTTCCTTGCCTTCACCTCGGCGACCGAACACTGAGTTACAGCAACGATGCCAACGACGAGATACTGCGAACCAACGTCAAGAGTGCTCTTATCACCGTGCCACTCTATATTAAATACAGTGCACCACGACTCAACAACTACCGATTCTATCTGCTTGCTGGTGGAGGCATCTCTTTCGACCTTGCCCGCGACCGCCAACGTCCGATTCTCCTGAACCAAACCGACTATTTCGTTGATTTCGGTGTAGGATGCACTTTCTACCTTAAATACTTTAGAATATCTCCTGAATTGAAGTATTCGTTCGGTTTCAACGATTTGCTCACGCCAATAGACCAACGAAGCGGCGATGCACTTACACCAGACGAACACCGATTCACCAATGCACTCAACAAGTTGACATCAAGAATGTTCACTCTTGTATTCAACTTCGAATAAAGCATATCGTCAACACGAAAATAAAAAAGTAGGCAAAGCATTTGGTGGTGAACAAAAAAAGCACTACTTTTGCAGCCGCTTTAGACAACAATATCAAATCACTCTTAAACAAACATTTCTATGTACTTAGACGCAGAGAAAAAGCAAGAAATCTTTGGTCAATACGGAAAGTCTAACACTGACACCGGCTCACCTGAGGCTCAAGTGGCATTGTTTTCATACCGTATCAACCATCTTACTGAACACCTTCAGAAGAACCACAAAGATTATAGCACTGCGCGTGCATTGAAAGCTCTTGTTGGTAAACGTCGTCGTATGTTGGACTACTTGAAGTCACAAGACATCGAGCGTTATCGTGCTATCATCAAAGCTCTCAACATCCGTAAATAATAACGGACACGCAAAAAGAATCGCATCCCTCTTCTCACTTTGAGAAGGGGGATGTTTGTTTTTTCGGCACTTGAAAACATACAACAAAAAGTGAGACTATAACTCCACGTATCACACAAAAAAAACTTATCTTTGCATCTTGATTTAGTATGCCCTATTTGCATACTGATTTTAAGCGCAAAAACAACATACAGAATATGAAAAAATTCAAGATTTGCAACAACCTCGTCGGTTGGCTCACCTTTGCTATCGCAGCAGTGGTCTATCTTATGACCATTGAGCCATCTGCAAGTTTCTGGGATTGTGGTGAATTTACAGCCTCAGCCTTCCGTTTGGAAGTAGGCCACCCACCTGGAGCACCTTTCTTCATTTTAACAGCAAGACTTTTCACATTGCTTGCTTCTGATGCAGAACACGCAGCCATGATGGTAAACTCCATGTCTGCTCTTATGAGTGCATTTACCATTTTGTTCCTGTTCTGGACCATCACGCACCTGGCAAGGAAAGTGATTATGAAAGACGAAAGCGACTACACCGTCGGTAACATCATCGCTACCCTTGGTGCCGGTATGGTCGGTGCGTTGGCATACACATTCTCAGACACATTCTGGTTCTCTGCCGTTGAAGCCGAGGTTTATGCCTACTCATCATTCTTTACTGCAATCGTTTTCTGGTGTATCTTGAAATGGGAAGACGCTGACGATCATGGCGATGCTTCACGTTGGATTATCCTCATAGCCTATCTTATGGGCTTGAGTATTGGTGTCCACTTGTTGAACTTGCTGACAATTCCAGCCATCGTCTTGGTTTACTACTACAAACACAACGAGAAACCAACCGTAAAAGGTGTTCTCTTGTCATTGGTAGCATCTGGCGTAATCCTACTTGCCGTATTGTATGGTTTGATTCCAGGCTTCACCAAAGTAGCAGGCAAATTCGAATTGTTCCTTGTCAATCAGTTGGGCATGCCGTTCAACAGCGGTCTGTTCATCTACCTCATCTTGACAGCAGCAAGCATTATCTGGACACTTTGGGAAACTCACACCAATAAAAGCAACCTCCGCCAGAACATCTCCTTCTGTGCCACAATGATTCTGCTTGGTGTTCCATTCCTTGCCAACAAAATCATCCTTGGCATACTCTTGACTGTTGCCTTGATTGCAGGCATGTTCTTCAAGCAATGGAGCAGCAAGGCTCTGAATCTTATCGTGCTCTGCGCCATGGTGATGCTTATCGGCTACTCATCATACGCCATGATCATGGTTCGTTCTGCTGCCAACCCTCCAATGGACCAAAACTCTCCTGAGGACGTATTCGCTTTGCAAAGCTACTTGAACCGCGAACAATACGGTGACAGACCATTGCTTTACGGTGCTGTCTACAGTTCCCCAGAAGTGCTTGAGGTACAAGGCAAATATTGCCGTCCTGTTGAGAAACTTGGCAAAGAGAAATGGGTTCGCAAGATTAAAGAAAACGAGAACGAGAAAGACCAATATATCAGCAGTGGCCGTGCGACCGTCGGTTATGAGATGGACCCACGTTTCAACATGCTCTTCCCTCGTATGTACAGCTCAAAACAAAGCCACGTAGATGCTTACAAGGCTTGGGCAGGAATCCAAGGTGAGCGTATCACTGTTGACCGTTGCGGTCAGCCAGAAGTTCGCGTTAAGCCAACCATGGGCGAAAACATCCGTTTCTTCATCAGTTACCAATGCAACTTCATGTATTGGCGTTACTTCATGTGGAACTTTGTCGGCAGACAGAACGATATCCAAAGCCATGGCGAACTTGACCACGGCAACTGGATTTCCGGTATCAAATTCATCGACAATGCCCGTCTTGGCAACCAAGACGCACTGCCAGAATCATTGAAGAACAACAAAGGTCACAACAGATATTTCTTCTTGCCACTTTTGCTCGGTTTGCTCGGTATCAGCTGGCAACTTACCGTCAACAAACGCGGCAAGCAACACAGCCTCATTACCTTCATCCTGTTCTTCGTGACAGGTTTGGCTATCGTCATCTACTTGAACCAAACACCTTATCAGCCACGTGAACGTGACTACGCTTACGCAGGTTCGTTCTATGCATTCTGCATCTGGGTAGGTCTTGGTGTTATGGCATTGTGGCAGATTCTCCGTAGTGCTAAACTGCCATCTACAGTAGCAGCACTCATTGCCACCCTTGCTTCATTGGCAGTTCCTGCAATCATGGGTGCTGAGAACTGGGACGACCACGACCGTTCAAATCGTTTCATCTGTCGTGACATCGGTGCTGACTACCTGAACACTTGTGAAGAGAATGCTGTACTGTTCTGCAATGGCGACAACGACACCTTCCCTGTTTGGTACAGCCAAGAAGTTGAAGGCACTCGCACTGACATTCGTTCATGTAACCTCTCATACATCCAGACCGACTGGTACATCGACCAGATGAAGCGTGGTTACTATGAGTCTGCTCCTCTTCCTATCAATTGGAAACAAGAGGAATACATGGATGGCCGTCTTGACGTAGCCCGTGTTATCAACGAACGCGACTACATGCTTCTCAGCGATGCTCTTGACATGCTGAAACATGGCGATCGTGTTGAGAATGGCATTGGTACCGTACCAACCCAGACACTCGTTATCCCAGTCAACCGTGATGAAGTAGTCAAGAACAAAGTACTTGCCGACAACGATTCTTCCATGGTCAATGCCATGGTTGTCAAACTCAACGGCATGATTCGCAAGAGCGACATGATGCTTCTTGAGATGATCAACTCTGGTCACTGGGAACGTCCACTCTACATCTCATCTACAGTAGGTGAAGAGTTCTATCCTGCATTGGGCAAATACATGCAAATGGAAGGCCTTGCCTATCGTATCGTACCTGCAGAAAAGAATCAGGGCATGGACGTTGACAAATGCTACGAAAACTTCATCCATAAATACAAATACGGTAACATGGACGACCCTAAGGTTTACATTGACGACAACACCATGCGTACATGTAAAACCCTCCGTCTCTACCTTGGCGAACTTGGCAATGCCCTCATCAACCGAGGCGATACCGTACGCACAAAAGAAGTGCTCGACTTTGCCATCAAGCAGATTCCTCATGTAAACGTACCTTACGATTACAGTGCAATCCGCATTGCCATGTCTTACTACCGTATCGGCGAGACCGAGAATGCCAACGATATCATGAACACCATCATCGACGAATGTGTAACTCGTCTGGAATGGGTTAAGAGCTTGCCTCGCAGCAAACGCCTCAACGTTTCAAGCGAGATGAGCCCACGTCAGAACATCGGTATTCTCCAAGAAATCAGCCGTACCTGCATGGCCTTCGGACCACAGGATATGCAAGACAAGTGTAACCAACTCTTTGAACAATACTACAAAGAGTTTGCCTCTACGCTCCAATAAGCCAGTCTCAGTTTAACTATTGAGACCACAATAAAACAACCAACACGCATCCGCATGTTCATCGAAAGAGTTCACCCAACCCAACTCTTTGTCAGGTGAGTGCGGATGCGTTAATCATTGTATCGGTATCACCGAAATACTATGATAATAGAACAATCCAACCAACTGTTGCGTTATCTTTGGCGAGGTATCTGGCGGATGAATCCGCAAGAACACAAAGTATACCTTACCTTCGACGACGGGCCTAACCCGGAAACCACGCAACAGGTACTTGACATACTGAATCGCTATCACATCAAAGCAACATTCTTCTGTGTTGGCGACAATGTCAGGAAATATCCCGAAGAATTTGCCAAACTGAGTGCCAACGGTCATATCGTAGGCAACCACACCATGCACCATCTTCGAGGTTTCTCCACCCCAAAGCAGACCTATCTTGACGATATTGCCGAAGCCAACAGCTACATTCATAGCGAGTTGTTCCGTCCGCCACATGGACGCATCCACTGGAATCAACTTAGAGCACTTCGCAAGCAATACAAGATTGTCTTCTGGGATGTTATCACACGCGACTACAACGCAAAGCTACCGCCCGAGCGTATAATTCGCATTGTGAAGCACTATACCCGCAATGGTTCTATCATCGTGTTCCACGACTCACTCAAAGCCAAGCGCAACCTCTTGGGTGCACTCGAACCGTCCATCCAGTGGCTCATTGCACAAGGCTATACCTTCGGCACTCTCGACGAGTTGCTCAACACAAAATAAGCAAACAACAGACCTATGATATACAACAACTTTCAAGATGCATGTCAAGCCGTTCCGTCACCATGTTATCTGGTGAATGAGGCAGACCTCCGTCGCAATCTTCAACTCATTGACCACGTTCGCAAGGAAGCAGGCATTGAAATTATCCTTGCCTTCAAGGCTTTTGCCATGTGGAAACTGTTCCCAATTTTCAGGGAATACGGTTTCAAATGTACTGCCAGTTCGTTGAGTGAGGCATGTCTTGCCAAGGAGGAGATGCATTGTCTGGCTCACACATACGCCCCTATCTATGCAGAGAATGAGTTTAGCAGAATTGCCGACTGCAGCAGCCACATCACCTTCAATTCCATCTCTCATTTTGAGCGTTATCGTGCCGAGGCTCTGCGTCGTGGCATATCATGTGGTCTGCGTATCAATCCAGAGTTTTCCGATGTCGAAACCGAGCTCTACAACCCTTGTGCACCAGGTTCCCGACTTGGTGTAACCTCCGAGAAACTGAAAGATGGACTCCCGGAAGGCATTGAGGGACTCCATTGCCACACCCTTTGCGAATCCACCTCCTACGATCTCGAACGTACACTTAAAGTCATTGAAGAACGTTTCGGTCAGCACCTTGGCAATATCAAGTGGTTGAATCTTGGCGGCGGTCACCTCATGACCCGCAAAGACTACGAACCCGACCACCTCATTGCCTTGCTGAAAGCATTCAAACAGCGTCATCCTGGCTTGGAAGTCATTCTGGAACCAGGCAGTGCCTTCGGTTGGCGTACCGGTGTGTTAGTCAGCACCATCGAAGATATCGTAGAGAACAATGGCGTTCGCACTGCCATGTTGAATGTATCGTTTGCCTGTCACATGCCCGACTGCCTTGAGATGCCCTACAAACCAGCTATCGTAGGTGCTCGCGACCCTCAAGAAGGCGAACGTGGCTACCGCATGGGTGGCAACAGTTGCCTCAGTGGCGACTACTATGGCGAATGGTGTTTCCAAGAACCACTGAAGGTTGGCCAACGCATTGTCTTTGAAGACATGAACCACTATACCACAGTGAAAACCACCATGTTCAATGGTGTATCTCACCCATCACTTGCCATCTATCACCTCAATGGCGAAGTAGAGATGCTGCGTGAATATGGCTATGCCGACTATCGCAGTCGAATGGACTAAGGCAGAGACAAAAGCGCTTCAGAACAAGTCATAAATAAAGGTTGCTCTTTCATCGGGCAACCTTTGTTTTTATCCGTAACATCGTGTGATTTCGAGAAAAGAGACTTTTCGTTTTCATCATTCATTTGATAAACTTGCACACATCCGTTTGACATTCCAACTGCAAAATCACAAAACAGGAAATACCTTTTTGCAGAAACTTCCACGACCTGATTTTACAGAAAAACGATTCGGCAGTTCATATTTTCAAAACGGAAATTGCTTCCGGCCAATGCAACAGATGATTTCGGAAACAGACAAAACTTCCGTCAAAAACTATCGCAACATTTCCGCAATAAAAATACGGTAAACCAATCGGTTCGACTGATTTCGTCAATCATTATTTACACTGTGAAAATGCTATCGTGTTGGGCAACAGGCGTCTTCTTCCGGATTGACACGGGTAAAACGTGGTCCATGATATTCCGGCTTATCCACTTGCTCAAAAAACATTGCCAACGGACGTACCCACATTTTCCTCTCACCAGACAATGCCTGATACACCACCATAGGCTCCAAGGATTCACTATGCAGAGCCACACCCAAAACATAATAGTAATTGCCCTTGAAATGACGGTAATAGCCCTGAATATCTTCCGATTTAATCGTTTTTTCCATCGTTCTTAGTGTTTTGTTTTTACGCTTACAAAGGTAAGAAAAACAGCGAATTTTATTGATATGAAACGCTCAATAATCCATGCAATTCATCATCGTAACATTTAGGCTCGAAACCACCCATTATCTGCAGAAAAATCATTAACTTTGCCCACTAATAGTTTTGACAAATTGTAGCACTATGCTCTTCTCTGAAATCATAGGTCAAGAAACCCTCAAATCGCGCCTGATTCAAATGCAGGACAGCGGCAGAGCACCCCATGCGCTCTTGTTTTGCGGCGGTGAAGGACGCGGCAAACTGGCGTTGGCATTGGCTTATGCACAGCGACTTTGCTGCGAACACCCAACAGGGTCCGACTCTTGCGGTGTCTGCCCATCGTGCCTACGATTTGCCAAATTGCGTCACCCCGACCTCCATCTGGAATTTCCACTTGTGAAGCCGGAAAAAGCCAAAGACTCACCACTGTGTAGCGAGTTTCTTGAAACCTTTGCCGACACGGTGATTGAGAACCCATACATCAGCATCGATGAATGGTCGGCACAGATTTCCGATGGCAAAGTAGCCCGCTACTACGACCGCGAAAGCGACGAGATTATCCGTCAAGTGAACATGAAGAGTTTCATTGCCAAATACAAAACCATTGTCATTTGGTGCCCTGAACGCATGGACGAGACCTCTTCCAACCACTTGCTGAAAATCATAGAAGAGCCACCTTCAGACACCGTCTTTCTGCTGGTTTCCGATGTGCCACAGAAAATCATCGGCACCATACTCAGTCGCCTACAGCATATCAACGTGCCTCCTATCGACGATGAGAGCCTCTATACAGCCCTCAAAGAGCAGAATCCGGAACTGAACGATGACCAATGCAACTATCTCATTCGCAATGCCCACGGCAGTTGGAGTGCCATACAAAACGGGCTGAACGAGGACAATGAGGAAGATGAGTTCTTCACCGAATTTCAAACCCTTATGCGTATGTCTTACAGACCTATCATACTTGATGTCAAGGCTTGGACAGAAGCAATAGGCAGTCGCAAACGCACTTGGGTGGTCACCTTCCTACAGAATGCGCAACGCCTTGTACGTGAGAACTTCATCTACAACATGCAGATGAAAGAAATCACCTATATGAATACGAACGAAGAGCAGTTTTCATCACGATTCGCCCGTTTCATCCACCAAAACAACATCGAAGGCATCACAAACGAACTGGCCCTGGCTCAAGCCCAGATTGAGCAAAATGCCAGCATGAAAATCGTCATGTTCGACGTGGTGCTTAAACTATATAACTTGCTGAATAGGCAAGCCCCTGTAAAATAATTACTTTTGACACAATGAAAGATTTCACACTCGACAACCACCAAAGCAATCCAGGATTGGGAGGCACACGCCAAAACACCAATCAGCAATTGCCTGTAACCGACTGGTTAGCCGATCTGCCAGAGACACAACTGGAGACCGACCTTGTGGAAGTGCAATTCAAGAATACGCGCAAAGGCTACTATCTCAACAGCGCAAAATTGCCGCTCCAAAAGGGCGACATCGTTGCCGTTGAATCAAGCCCAGGACATGATATCGGACGCGTTACACTGATGGGCCGTTTGGTTCTGGCTCAAATCAAGAAACTGAACATCAATCTCGAACGCTACGAGATTAAACGCGTATACCGTAAAGCCAAACCCGTAGATTTGGAGAAATACGAGGAAAGCAAAGCCAAAGAGCACGATACGATGATCAAGGCTCGTAAGATTGCTGCCGACCTCAACCTTAACATGAAAATCGGCGACGTGGAATATCAAGGCGATGGCAACAAAGCCATCTTCTACTACATTGCCGATGGCCGTGTCGACTTCCGTCAACTCATCAAAGTGCTGGCAGAAGTGTTCCGTATCCGTATCGAAATGAAGCAAATTGGTGCACGTCAGGAAGCTGGCCGTATTGGTGGTATCGGTCCTTGTGGCCGCGAACTCTGCTGCACCACATGGATGAGCAGTTTCGTGTCCGTTTCCACTTCAGCAGCACGCATGCAGGACATCTCCACCAACCCTCTGAAATTGGCAGGTCAATGCGCAAAAATCAAATGCTGCATCAACTACGAACTGGAATCGTACACCGAAGCAAAACGCGACTTGCCAGACGAGCGCATCGTTCTGCAAACCAAGGAGTGCGATTTCCACCACTTCAAGACTGATGTATTCAATCGCACAATGACATACACCTCTGCCCCAGGCATGACATCGAACATGGTAACCCTTTCTGTGGACCGTGTCAAGGAAATCATCGCACTGAACAACCAAGGCATCAAGGTGGACAACCTGGAGAGCGGCACAGAAGGTGAAATGCCAGCAACAATCGACTACGAAAACGTAGTTGGTCAAGACAGTCTCACACGTTTCGACAAGGAAAAACGCGGTAAGAGCCGTAGACGTGGCAACCGCAACGACGAACGAAGAGACAACCGCAGAGACAATCGTCGCGAGGATATGGGAGAGATGAGACAAGAAGAGATGCAAGGCGAAATGGTTCAGGAATCGCTCCCAGCACCAGAGTTTGAGCGCAGAAACAACCGCAATCGCGACAATCGCCGCAACCATGGTCAGAACAATGGCGAACGCCGCAATGACCGCCGCGACAACCGTAGATTCAATAATGAACAACGTGAGCAACAAGATGGTCAGCAACAGAACGAGATGCAAGGCCAAGGCGACAACCGCTACCGTCAAGGCAATCGCCGAGACCACCGCCGTTTCAACAACCGCAACAACAGAAACGACCGACCAAACAACAACGAACAGAACTAATATGAAACACTTATATCAGCTTATCCTCCTTCTCGTTGTGCTGACAGTTGCTACAACCAGCTGTTCAAAACGCGTACCTTTTTGTGAGGTAGACAACATTGCAGATGGTTGGAACAAAGACAGTGTCTATCACTACTCTATCAACGTAGAAGATACAACATCTCTCTACGAATTGGATATGGTTTTGAGAAACGACAACAACTTCCCCGACCAGAACCTCTGGCTGAGAATTGCTTGGGAAGGTCCTCAAGACACCGTTCAACATATCGACACCCTCAACATCATCCTTGCAGATGAATTTGGACGTTGGCGTGGTCGTGGCATCGGTTCAAACTTCAACAACATAATCATCTATCAGGATTCGTTGCGCTATCGCCACAGCGGTACTTACGAATACAATGTCACACACCTGATGCGCCACGAGAACGTGCAAGGTCTCACGCAGATAGGTATGCAACTGATGAAAAAGAAATAAGCCATGGGCAAGAATAAACTGAAGAAATTTGCCGACATGGAGGTCTTCTCCCATGTGTTTCAGGTAACGACCAAAGAGGTACTTGCCGGCGAGCAATTTCCGCTCAAGGGTTCCTGGAAGCAGGAGTTCTTCCACAATAACAATCCAATAGTATTGGAACTCGGTTGCGGTAAAGGAGAATACACCGTGGGTCAAGCCGAACGTGACGCAAACAAGAACTTCATCGGCATCGACATCAAAGGTGCTCGTATGTGGACTGGCGCTAAAATGAGTCAGGAAAAGAATCTCACCAATGTAGCATTTGTTCGCACAGACATTCACCATCTTACCCATTTCTTTGCAGAGAATGAGGTAGACGAGATTTGGATTACTTTTCCAGACCCACAGATGAAGAAATGCCGCAAACGCCTTACTTCAACACTGTTCCTCAATATCTACCGTCAGGTAATGCGAGACAACGGCATCATACATCTTAAAACCGACAGTAATTTTCTTTACACATACACCGATGCATTGGTTAAGTTGAACGAACTCAACACCATCGTCAACACCAATGACCTCTACGTTTCAGAATGGGGAACAAAGTCTCCACTCGACCTCAAGACTTATTATGAGCAGCAATGGTTGGCAAGGGGTATTACAATCAAATACCTGGCGTTCCATCTGCCTCAAGTCAAGGCATTGGTTGAGCCCGACATTGAGATTCCTTACGATACCTATCGAAGCTTCGGCAGAGAAGGACGCTCGAATCTGAAGTTGAACTAACGACATCACAAAAGACAGATTATCAAAACCATCAGTACTAACTAAAATATTGATATTTTGAATCCTTTCTATAACATAGGTATCCGTTTCTATGGAATGGCAACAGCAGTGGCTACACTCTTCTCTCCTAAGGCTTCGAAACGCCAATCGGGAGCAAAAGAAGCGCTCAAGGTGCTGTCAAAGAAACGTGACCCTAAAGCACAGTATATCTGGTTTCATGCCGCTTCATTAGGCGAATTTGAACAAGGTCGCCCTATCATTGAAGCGATGAAACAACATCACCCTGAGTATAAGATTGCGTTGACTTTCTTTTCTCCTTCCGGCTACGAGATTCGACGCGATTACAAAGGGGCAGACTTGATTTGCTATCTTCCACTTGACACACCAAGTAATGCACGTAAGTTTGTGGAGATATTGAATCCGGTCAAGGCAATTTTCATTAAATACGAGTTCTGGGGCAACATGCTCGAGACACTCAAAGCCAAAGGCATAGAGACCTATCTCATCTCAGGAATTTTCCGTGAGAGTCAGCCTTTCTTCAAATGGTATGGCGGCATGTTCCGTAAGATGTTGAAATGTTTCAACGGCATCTATGTGCAGAACGAGGAATCGCAGCAACTGCTCCAACGAATCGGCCTTAACGGCAAATTAGCTGGTGATACACGATTCGACCGCGTTTGCGACATCGCCGAAGATGCCAAGGAGTTGCCTATCATCGAAGCATTTGCGCAAGATGCCGATGTCATTGTAGCAGGTTCCACATGGCCAAAAGACGAAGAGATTCTTATCCGCTACATCAACGCCAACAAAGAGAAGAAGATGGTGATTGTGCCGCATGAAATAGACGATGCACATATCCAACAGATCTGCAATGGTCTGCGTCGCAGTTTCGTGCTTTACACCGAGACAACATACGATGAGGCAATGAATGCCGACTGTATGATTGTTGATACTATCGGATTGCTCTCTTCCATCTATCAATATGGACGGATTGCCTACGTGGGCGGTGGTTTCGGCGTCGGCATCCACAATATCCTGGAGGCTGCCGTCTGGGGCATGCCGGTCATCTTTGGTCCAAACTACAAGAAATTCAAGGAAGCACGCGACCTCCTCGCTGTCGGCGATGGATATACCATCAAGACATTCCGCCGCTTCGAAAACCTTACCAACGAGTTGTTCTTCGATGCCGACGCTGGCAAGAAAGCAAAAGAATATGTCAAATCAAATACTGGTGCTACTGCTCTCATAATGAAAGAAGTGTTCAACACCGTAATATCATAACACAATCAAATGAAACCAAGCATAACAAAAGGCACACGCGATTTCACGCCAACCATCATGGCGAAACGTAATTATATTTTCTCTGTAATTCGCGGTGTGTTTCAAAAATACGGATTTAAGCAGATTGAAACACCATCAATCGAACAACTGTCTACTTTGATGGGTAAATATGGTGAAGAAGGCGACAAACTCTTGTTCAAGATTTTGAATTCAGGCGATTTCGCTGCCAACCTCACCGATGAGCAATTGCTTGAACGCAACAGCATCCACTTGACAAACAAGATTTGTGAAAAGGGTTTGCGTTATGACCTCACCGTGCCATTTGCACGCTTTGTTGTAATGCATCGCGAAGAAATCGCATTCCCATTCAAGCGTTTCCAGATGCAGCCAGTTTGGCGTGCCGACCGTCCTCAGAAAGGTCGTTATCGTGAGTTCTATCAGTGCGACGCCGACGTCGTGGGCAGCAACTCACTGCTTTATGAGGCAGAACTCATCGAGATGATTGATGAGGCATTTACCAAGTTTGGTATCCGTGTTGAAATAAAACTGAACAACCGTAAGATTCTCAGCGGTATCTCCGAAATTATCGGCGAAGCAGACAAAATCACCGACATCACCGTTGCTATCGATAAACTCGACAAGATTGGCATTGATGGTGTTGTTGCAGAGCTTCGCTCAAAAGGCATTTCAGAAGAAGCCATCAAGAAGCTTCAGCCTATCTTAAATATGTCTGGCGACAATCACCAGCAACTGAATACATTGAAGGAAGTGTTGGCAGCCTCATCTGTTGGATTGAAAGGCATCGAAGAATTGGAAGAAGTGCTTGGCTATGTTGAAATGGCGAACTTGAAAAACAATGTTGCCATCGATCTTACATTAGCACGCGGACTCAATTATTACACCGGTGCTATCCTTGAGGTCAAAGCACTTGATGTAGCCATCGGCAGCATCTCCGGTGGTGGACGCTATGATAACCTTACTGGCATTTTCGGACTTGATGGTGTCTCTGGCGTCGGCTTCTCATTCGGTGCCGACCGCATCTACGACGTGCTGGAGCAACTTAACCTCTTCCCTGCCGAGACGAATCAAGGCGTTGCAGTAATGTTTGCAGCTTTCGATGCAGAAGGAATCAAATACTGCTTACCTTGGCTTCGTGCCCTCCGCGGTAAAGGTGTGTCTGCAGAGATGTATCCAGAGCCTGCCAAGATGAAAAAGCAGATGGCTTATGCCAACGCCACAGGTGCAAAGTATGTAGCTATCGTTGGCGATAACGAGATGGCATCAAACACCATCGCCTTGAAAGAGATGGCCACAGGCACACAAGAGACGCTCACCCTCGAGCAACTCTTGGAGAGATTCTAAGAGCCACACCGTTTAGATAAGACAAACAACCCCGAGAGTGTTTCTACTCCCGGGGTTTTGTTATGCATAAACAGAACAGCCCTATTGCCTAAATTTCCATATATTAACAACCATCGCTTAAGTTCCACCTCCTATTAACTTCCCTTAATAGTATGCCCACTATTTCCAACTTCCACAAAATTAGGAACACGATAAGCGCATCCAGGTATGGTTTCCACAAGATTTGGAAATCAGTTTGCGATGCGGAAATTGGTTTCCGCAAAATTTGGAAGTCTGTCTGCGATGCGGAAATTGGTTTCCACAAAATTTGGAAGTCTGTCTGCGATGCGG
>JAKSNW010000013.1 GCA_024405895.1 Paludibacteraceae bacterium | reverse complement strand
CAACTTGATTTTGGCAGTCGGCATTTGTAGACTCGTAAAATCAACTTGATTTTGGCAGTTGACATTTGTAGATTTGCAAAATCAAACGGAAAAAATACGATTTTCGGGTAGGTCTTTCCTGTCATATTGTGTGCAAACAAAAAAACACCGCCATGACAGACGGTGCTTTTTTGTCTACAGAGTATCGTTGGCACTAAAACTCCTGTCGAATGGTGTTGTTGGCACTCTTCAACAGTTTGTAGGCGCGCTCGTTCAAAGAATAGAAGGTCTGAGCTCTCGATGTGGCAAGAGCAGGGCGTTTTGCACGTCTCAAAATGCCGGAACTGAGAATCTTCTTTGCAAAGTTTCGGCGGTCGAACTCTTTTTCTAACAAACTTTCGTAGAGGTTCTGCAATTCGGTGATAGAGAATACCTTGCCGATGAGTTTGAAGGCAATAGGTGCAAAGTAGATACGTTGTTTCAAAATATCTACACAATCCTTCACCATCGTGTTGTGGTCGAAATTGAGCGGTGGCACATCCATCAACGGATACCAATAAGCATTCTTTTGGTCAATGTCGCTCACTTCGTTCATGTTGACACAGGCTACAAAGCTGATAGATACGATGTTGTCGTTGGGGTTGCGATTCGGATTTGAGTAGAAATGAAGCTGTTCCAGGTAGTTTGGCTTTGTGTTGGTTACTGCCTGTACAATGGAATTGGCACACGATTCTGCCGATTCGCCTTCCTGCCAGAAGGCTCCTGGAAGAGACCATGAACCAACGTTAGGTTCTTTGTTGCGTTGATATAACAACACATGTAACTGTTTGCCATCAAACCCAATAATCACACAATTAACTGCCAGCGTGGGACGTGGGTTCGAATAGCAAAAACTATTGTTTTCTGCCATTTGTTTATGTTGAATGTATGGACTACAAAGATATAATTTTTTTTGTTTTCGTGAAATCTATCTAAGTGGCTGTGTAAGAATGTGTCTGAAGATTCTTTGCGGCAATCCCTTGCTTGATTTTGGAGCAAATGGAATGACTTTTTTGCATATTCTGTTCGACTTTATCTCATGGATGGTCGTCAATGCTTGAGATGGCTTTCTGCGTAGACTATTGGCAAGAAGCAGTATCAGTTGTAGGGCTGCACCTTGGCAAAACCATGTGTCTAAATCGTTTGTTGTTGAGCGGTTTGAGACAAGTCTCTCTACGTATTCCAAACCACGAATCCGCTTCTGTATGTTGAAGTAGCTGTCGCTGTTGCCCTCGTTGTTGGAGTGGCTTTTGTGAAAGTAGAGTATCTCGTTGACCAGTGTAATGTGTATAGTACACAACGAAGCCTGCAACTGAAAGATGTGGTCTTCTGGTGTAATAGTACGTGTGTCAACGAATTGTATGTTGTTTGAACGTAGAAAATCGGTGCGATAGAAATTGCCGATGACGAGGTTGAACAAAGAGTTGTTCCTTCCTGTTTCGCAGCCGTTTGTCAAGAGGTCGCGAACAATATAATGTTGTATGTCATTGTTGGCTTCGTTCGGAAAAGCCGTGATATTGGTCTCGTCGTGTGGCAGATCGGTATGAGGCAAGGCAATAACCATGTCGGCTTGTGCGGCTTGTGCTTGCAAGTACATCATTTCAAGCCAGTTGTTTGCATGCATATCGTCGTGGTCGGAAAATGTGACGTATTCTCCGTGTGCCAAGGTTATGCCTCTGTTTCTGCTGTTTCCGATGTGGAGATTCTGCTCGTTGCTAAAGAAGAGGAAACGGCTGTCTTGTTCACAATACTTCTTGGCTACGACATCTGAACCGTCGGTTGGGGCGTCTGATACGATGATGACCTCGAAATCATTCAGCGTCTGATGTCTGATAGAGTCAAGGCAGTTCTTGAGATGTGGACCTGCATTGTACAAAGGTATGATGACGCTGACTTTTGGCATGTTGCAACTTCTTGTCGATTAACGTATTGGCGCTTTGTTGCTGTTGATACGAATCTCAACGCGACGGTTTTTGGCACGTCCTTCTTCAGTGTCGTTGGTGTCAATCGGCTCGCTACTTCCCTTGCCGTCAGTTGTGATTCGTTCTTCCTTGATGCCCTTGCGAACCAATGCTTCTTTCAGTGCGTTGGCGCGGTCAAGACTGAGCTGGTTGTTGATGGCATTGGTACCAGTGTTGTCGGTGTGTCCTACGATGTGGATGGTTACTCCAGCATTCTGAGTCAGAAACTCATAGAGGTGCTGTATGTCACTGTATGAACGCGATTCAATGACGGCTGAATTTGTGGCAAAGTAGAGGTTGTTCAGCACAATACTGTTGCCTTCGATAGCTGGATGAAGGGCTATGATGATGGAGTCGGTGCTGGCGTTGATGTGGTCGGTGTAGAACAGATAACCTTTCTTTCTGGCATCGATGCCTTTGATGCCTTCTGTTGGCAGAAAGGCTGTGAACGAACCGTCGCTCTTGTCGGATACGGACTCAAAGATTTTGGTCTTGCCGTCGGTGTCGAAAATCTCAATGAAAGCAGAGAGAGGCTTGTGGCTCTCTGCATCAATGATTTTGCCGTAAACACAGTGCATTGACTGAGGCTTGGCTGGCTTTGGCAAGTCAATCTCGTAGATATCGTAACCACGTGAACCTCCCTCAATTTTGTTGGAGGCAAAGTAGGCTTTGTCGCCTGCTGCCGTAACCACGAAACTCATTTCGTCGCCTGAGGTGTTGATAGGGTAGCCGATGTTTTTTGGCTTGCTCCACTGACCGTTTTCTCGACGTGAGTAGAAAATATCGTTCTGTCCCAGACCGGGATGACCTTTTGAGGCAAAATAGAGTGTCTTGTTGTCGGCATGGATGAATGGGGCATATTCGTCTTTCTTGGTGTTGACTGGAGAACCAAGTGGACGTGGATTCTTGAAGGTCAGTCGGCCTCCTTCGCCAATTACAACGTCGCAATGCCAGATGTCCGATTGGCCATCGCGGTTGGTGACGTAGAAAAGCTCGTTGCCTGCAGGTGAAAGCACTGGATTGGATTCCCAGTTGGTGGTGTTGAGTGGTGCACCAGGATTGATAGGGAGACTCCAACGTTCACCCATGCGGATAGAGTAGTAGATATCGCAGCCGCCGTCGGATTCCTTTCGGTCGCATGCCACGAAAAACATATATCGTCCGTCGGCAGAGAAGCTCTGTGATCCTTCGTTGCCAATGGTGTTCAAGTCGTTCAAAGGACGGCTTTTCTGCCATTTGCCATCTACGTTCACACTCCAATAGAGATCTTCCTGTCCTTGGCGGTTGAGGTTGCGGTCGGAAACCGTGGTGGAGAAAATCTTGCCGTCGGCTGTGATACTTGGAAAATAATCGTCCATTTCGGTGTTCACGGCCTCAAGGTTTACAGGGTGGAAATCAACAGGATTGTTGATGAGGTCGAGTGATGTCTGACATCTCTTTTCCAATGAGGTACGATGTTGCATGAACTCATTGCCCGGTATGGATTTCAGCGTGGTGATGGCTTCGTCGAATCGTCCTGTCATCATCAGCAGTTCTGCAATCATAATCTCGGTGGTGGTTCTCTCTGGCATGCCGTCAGTGTCGGCAGAACGGAGCACTGCCAATGCTTTCTCTGTGGAATCGAGGCTATTCCATGTTCGGGAAGCTTCCCAATAAACCTCTACGAACTTATCGTCTTTCTGAAGTGCTTTCTGCAGAAGAACAAGCTTGGTATGACGGTCAACACCGTAACTTGTAGCCTGTTGCAGCAGTTCTATTGCCTTCTTGTTGTTGGTATGAAATCTGGCAGATGGAACGGAAGACTGTGCCGTCATTGTCAAGGTCATGACGGCAAGAATGGCGAGTATGAAATGTCTCATTGAAAGAATCGGAAAAATGCGGTGCTACAGAGCGCTGTTGATAGTGTTCCACACTTTGTCGGAATAGTCGTGGAGATTGTCATGTGTGAGCTCTGTGGTATCGATAGGTTTGTGTATTGTCACTGTAATGGTGCCTGGACAGATAAACCATGAACCTGCGGGAAATACTCTGTAAGCACCTTTAATTGTGATAGGTACGATAGGAAGGTGGAGGTCGCAAGCCATAAAGAATGCGCCTCGTTTGAACTGTTGCAGTTTGCCGTCGCGGGTACGGTGTCCCTCTGGAAACATCACGATGGATGCCCCGTGCTTCAGCTTCTGCTCAGCCTGCAGCATGCTTTTGTTGGATTTGATGGCACTTTCGCGGTTGATGAAGATATGTCCAGCAGCTTCGCAGGCAGCTCCCACAAACGGAATCTTGCGAAGTTCCTGTTTCATAATCCATTTGAAACGGCTGTTGAGCCATCCGTAAATGACGAATACGTCGTAGATACTTTGGTGGTTGCAGAGGAAGATATACGATTTCTTGCTGTCGAAGTTTTCTCCTCCTTTGATATCCATTCTCACAAATGTCAATGCACAAATCACTCTTGCCCAGATGAGACCAGGATAGTAGGTCCATCGTTTATCGCCAAAGATATAGAGCACAATTATCGTTATGACAGCAGCCAATATGGTTGTTGCAACGATAAGAGGCAGGGCGATGGCGAGAAAGTATATCTCGTAGAATGGGTAGAGTAGTTTGCGAATTGTGTTCATTGTGAATTAGTTGCCCATTTCTGAGAGGAACTTGATACGTACCAGACGCACTTTCTGTTCGGCACATTCCTCATTTTCCATGTCCAATTCCTTGATGGCGAGGTCTACGCTGTCTTCGGTGGCAGTCTTGTAGTAATCGTAGATATCGTCTATTTCGTCCTGTTCCATCAGTTCCTCAATGAAGTAGTCGATATTGATACGAGTACCCATGTTGACGATAGACTCAAGGCGGTCGAGCAATTCATCGAATGTGAGGTTGTTGAACTCAGCAATGACTTCAAGGTCTTTGCGTTGGTCAATGGATTGTATGATAGAGATTTTCTCGCGTGATTTGTCAGGACGTGAGTAGGTTTTGATATCTGAAGGACGGATGATGTCGTTGTCTTCCACATGCTTGCGGATGAGTTTCACGAATGGCTCACCGAAACGTTTGGCTTTGTTGGCGCCCACGCCAGGAATGTTCTGCAACTCCTCGATTGAGACAGGGTAGTTGGTGGCCATGGCGTCGAGTGATGGGTCCTGGAAGATTACGAACGGTGGCAAATCTTGACGTTCTGCTTCCTGCTTGCGCAGTTTCTTCAGCATGTCAAGCAACTCTGGGTCCAAGGCACTTGAACCGCTTGTCGGAATTGTTTCCTTGACTTCGTCGCTGTTGAACTCGTTGTCTTTGGTGATATAGAAAGCTTTTGGCTTGGCAAGGAAATCGTGGCCAGACTTATTCACTTTCAGTACACCATAGTTCTCGATTTCTTTGGAAATCAGTCCTGTGAGCAATGCTTGACGGATAACTGGCTGGAGCAATGAACTGTCGTCATCGTCTTTCAGTGTGCCGAAGTTTTCGAGCTCGTCATATTTATATGAACGTATGATGCCGTCTTCTTTTTCGCCAGTAAGAATGTTGCAGAGTGTGTCTGACTTGACTTGCTCTTTAGCTGCAAGTATGGTTTCCAAAACAAGGGAAAGAACCTCGCTGGCGTTGACTTTTACCTTTGGCGAGAGACAGTTGTCGCAGCTGCCGCAGTTGTCTTCAGGATATTTCTCACCGAAATAGTTGAGCAACATCTTACGTCGGCAAACTGATGATACGGCATAGCCTGCTGTCTCGTGGAGAAGCTGACGGCTGATTTCTTTTTCCTGAATGCCTTTGTCCTCGGAGAACTTTTTGAGTTTGTCCAGATCTTTTACGTTGTAGTAGGCAATACAGAGGCCTTCGCCACCATCACGACCGGCACGGCCAGTTTCTTGATAGTAGCCTTCAAGACTCTTAGGTATATCGTAGTGAATAACGTAGCGTACATCTGGTTTGTCGATACCCATGCCAAAGGCAATGGTGGCTACGATGACGTCGATGTTCTGTTTGAGGAACTCGTCCTGTGTCTGTGTGCGAACTTCGCTGTCCATACCAGCATGATATGGCTTTGCTTTGATATGGTTGCGAACGAGAATATCGGCAAGGTCTTCCACTTGTTTGCGTGAGAGACAATATATAATACCGGACTTTCCTTCGTTCGATTTGATGAACTTGATGATATCTTTATCTACAGACTCGGTTTTCTCTTTTACGGCATAATAGAGGTTCGGACGGTTGAACGAAGACTTGTAAACTGTGGCATCTTCAATCTTCAGGGTTTTCTGAATATCGTGCTGCACTTTCTCTGTGGCAGTGGCTGTGAGTGCCATGATAGGTGCAAGACCTATCTCATCGATAGAGGTGCGGATTCGACGATATTCAGGACGGAAGTCGTGTCCCCATTCTGAGATACAGTGGGCTTCGTCAATAGCATAGAATGAGATTTTGATTTGTTTCAAAAACTCTTTGTTCTCTTGCTTGCTGAGTGTTTCTGGAGCTACGTAAAGCAATTTAGTCTTGCCGTCCAAGAGGTCTTGCTTTACCTCTTCGATGGCAGGCTTTGAGAGCGACGAGTTGAGGAAATGAGCCATACCGTTCTGTTCGCTGAAACTTCTCATTGCATCCACCTGGTTTTTCATCAGTGCAATGAGAGGCGAAACGACGATAGCGGTGCCCTCCATCATTAGTGAAGGCAGTTGGTAGCAGAGTGATTTGCCGCCTCCGGTTGGCATAAGCACAAAGGTGTTTTTGCCGTCAAGGATGTTCTGAATGATGGCTTCCTGATTGCCTTTGAACGTGTCAAAACCAAATCTTTTCTTTAATTCGTCGTGTAGCGTCCGTTTTTTTGCCATAGTTGTTGTCTTTTTACTCGGGTGGCGTTGAAATGCCGTTTTTAAACCACTTTTGTAACTGTCTGTATTTGCGTTGTTTATTGTTTTCTGGAGCAGCAAACTGGCTGATTTTGCAAGGAGCGGTTTGCTACAACAAATATACGATTTTTTTCGTTACGGACATCTTCTGAGAAAATCTTTTTCCCAACTGTTTTGCATTTGACAAAAAAAGTAGAAATATCTCTGTGTTTGATTGGTTCGAAACGTGTTGGAAAGTGCATTCCTGCAGTACTTCTTGCAGAAAGAACTGTGAAAAGAAAAACAGAAGAATCCGTTTGGTAGCACGGTTTGCAAATGGAAAAAACATGATTGCGCGTTTGGTTTCACAAAATGTTTTTTCATGAAGACAAGATGTGCTTTTGTGTCGGATTTTTGCGTTACCTTTGCAGTCGGCAACAATTCGCATTCTGCCATTCGACAATATATAATAATGTATCAATTGCCGATAATGACAGGGTGATTACGGGCTAATGAACTCCAGACTGCTCGTTTGTGTTTTTTTTTTGGGGGGGTCCCTTGCCGATTGTTGTCCTGGAAAATCATTCAACTTCGAATAACTTGTAAATAAAACAACAAACGTATGAAAAATGTAGTAGTGCTTACCGGAGCTGGCGTTTCGGCAGACAGCGGTGTTCCAACCTTTCGCGATGTGGATGGTCTCTGGACCAAATACGATGTCAACGAAGTGTGTACGCATGAAGCCTATCTTCGCAATCGTGCCAAGGTGATTGATTTCATGAATATGCTTCGTAGTGGCATGAAAGGCAAGCAGCCGAATGCTGCTCATTATGCCATTCGCGATCTCGAACAATATTATAATGTTACTGTTGTCACCACAAATATCGACAGACTGCATGAGATGGCTGGTTCAACAAATATCTTACACCTGCATGGCGACCTTGATAATCTTCGCAGTGAACGTGACGATAACTCTCGGCTTATTCCATTGAATGGAGCAGAGGAGACACTCGATGCCCGTCATCCAGATACTGGCGACTTACTTCGTCCGAATGTGGTGCTGTTCCAAGAGGCAGTTCCTCTGATTGCCGATGCAGAAGAGATAGTCAGCCGTGCCGATATTATGATTGTTGTTGGCACTTCACTTGCTGTTTATCCATCTGCCGGATTGACAATGCCGCTTCCTCGAGGTGCCGAATTGTACTATGTTGACCCAGGCGAAGTCTCTTCTGATTCGCAAATGCTGCTCCGTAACATGACAGAACATCTGCAGGGAAAAGCTGCCGAAATGGTACCTTTGCTTGTGGAACGATTAAAAAAGAGAGCGTTGGTAAAATAGAATGAAGGCCTGTACAAAGTGTTACTCACGTAGGTAGAGGGCTTTTGCTTACAAAATGTTCGTGTGCGGGTACTTTTCTGTGCCAATTGTCGAAAATTGAAATATTATTCGTAATTTTGCAGTGATTTATCAACAAAACGAAAATACGAAAAAACAAATATCGTCATGAAGAAGCATCTTGACAGACTGGATAAACAGATTCTAAGTCTTATCTCATGCAATGCCCGCCTTCCATTCCTGGATGTGGCTCGTAAATGTAACGTGTCTGGCGCTGCTATTCATCAGCGTGTACAGAAACTGTTGCAGGCTGGTGTGCTTAAAGGCTCACAGTTTATTGTTGACACAAATAAGATTGGTTACAATACTTGTGCGTTCCTTGGTGTTATGGTTCAGGATATGGCAAGATACCGTGAGGTTATCAAGGCTTTGTCTGAAATTCCAGAAGTTGTAGAATGTCACTCTACCACAGGTCGTTATTCCTTGCTTATCAAACTCTATGCTCATACCAACCGTGATCTTCGCGATATCATCGTAGACCGTATCAGTTTGATTCCTGGTATCAGCGGCACTGAGACCCTTCATATCTCACTCGATGAAATCTTTAATCGTCAGATTGCTGCATTTGACGATAGCACAGTTATTTTTGATGACTAATCGTTATTCAAATAAATGAAGAAAGGCTTGTCCAATCGGGCAAGCCTTTCTTGTTTGTTGCTATGCTGTGATACTAATGTATTACAATCAGCGATGTGCTTTGCATTGGACAGGCTGCAGTGAGTGCTTCTGGTGCGATTTTGATTTGTAGTCCTCGAATACCTGCACTAATATAGATGTAGGGGAAATTGAAGGCTGTTTCATGAATGAATGTAGGAAATACTTTCTTCATGCCTAAAGGTGAACAGCCACCACGGATGTAGCCTGTGGTAGGAAGCACTTCCTTCATCGGAATCAAATCGCAGTTTTTGTTTCCAGAGACCTTGGCTGCCAACTTTAAATCCACTTCCTCATTGCCGGGAATGACGCATACGAAATGCCCCGTTTTGTCACCTTTCAGAACAAGCGTCTTGAACACTTGCTCTATCGGCTCGTTCAATTGGGCTGCCACATGAATGGCGCTGAGATCATTCTCGTCGACAACGTATGGAATCAACTCGTAGGCAATTTTCTTGCTGTCAAGTAGTCTGGCTGCGTTGGTTTTCTTAATGCCTGCCATAGCTTAGCAAAAAGTGATACGTTAGCGTCCGAGCAATTTCTCGATTTCTGTCATACCAGCATTGAATGTGCTGATGATGTTGTTGTATTGTGCACGAGTTGCTTTGCGGTCTTTGCGGGTAGGGCAGTTGATACCGTTTACTGCTTCAGAATAAAGTGAAGTTGCTTTCTCGCAGATAGCTTCGCATTGTTCTGCAGTAAAGTCTTTTGTGAAATTGAGTTGGAGATAAGCCTCCAAGATGGCCTCGTTTACACATTCGGCCATTGCTTTCTTGAGTTGGCGTTTGTTAGTCATAGTTACAAAAGTTTGGAATTTGCGCTTACAAAGGTAGCGAAAAAAACAATACGATGTGCTGTTAAGGGTACAGATTTTTATAAAATAGCTCTTGCCGTAACAAAGCGGGTTACAAATTTGGATATGCCCACAACTTTTATTATCTTTGCACGTTGATAATTTTTCTCTTGAAATATGAAAAACAGACGATTCATACAACGCCTTGCTGCCTGTGTAGCGATGGCGACAATGGCATTCTCCGCTACTAACGCTCAAACCATGCCTTCCACTGTTGAGGCTCGAGCACTGTATGTTGAAGGACACTATTCTGCCGCTGCTGAGGCTTTCCGACAGATTAGTTTGATGGTCGACCGTAACAGCGATGATTACATGTTGTCGCAGTACTATCTTGCTGCTTGTGCATTCCAAAACAATGATAACGATGCTCAGCAACGACTGACACAATGTCTTGCTGCTTATCCGTATGCTCCACTTGCATATCAGGCTCATTTCATGTTGGCTCAAATCAACGTGGACAAAAAGCGTTTCAAACAAGCCTTGCAGCATCTTGCCGTTGTTGATGAGAAACTGTTGACTGCCGACGAACTTAATACCTATCGATTTATCAAGGCATACTCACTGCTCCAGACTGGTGAAAAAGAACAAGCATTGCCTTTGTTGGCAGAACTGAAGTATTCCCGTTACGCTCCTGAATCGAAATATTATACTGCTTACATCTATTATCTTGATAATAATGATGAAGATGCCGAAGCGCAATTGGATGCACTTGTAGGTACACACTATGAAGAAGCAGGACAATTTCTTCGTCTTCAGTTGATGGAACGTAACGGCCGTACCGATGAAGCTGTGGCTTTGGGCGAGGAACTGATTCAACGTTATCCTGACAGCCAATATACTCCAGAGGCATACCGTGTGCTTGGTGAGGCTTCATACCGTCAGAAAACTTATAACTTGGCAAAGAACTATCTGCTACTTTACAAGCAGAACACCCCTGAGATGTCAAGAGCAGACCATTATATGCTTGGTGTTTCGGCTTATATGACAAAAGATTACGAATTAGCAACACAGCATCTGCAGACTGTTGTTGATAGTCGTGATACCTTGGCTCAGAATGCGTTGCTTTATCTTGGTCATTCCTATCGTCTGAATCAGCAGATTCCTTTGGCTAAGACTGCCTACCAGAATGCTGCTTCTATCAATTGCGATGCTAAGCTGAATGAAGAGGCTCTCTATAATTACGCCCTTTGTTGCTACGATGCTCATGCACCATTCCAGGAAACAAACAGCGCTTTGATGCGTTTTGTCAATGTTTATCCGAAATCTGCCCATCTGCCACAGATTTACGATATCATTACTACTAATTTCCTTGAACAGGAGAATTATACCGCAGCCTATCGTGCTTTGAAACAAACTAATATCTCCACGCCTAAAATGCGTGAAGTAAAAGAATATGTTTGTCTTGGAATGGGTGTCAAATCGTTCCAGAAATATAATTACGAACGTGCGAAAATGTTGTTCGATGAAGCAGTTTCTGCTTACGATAGCAAACGTTCGGTCTCTGCTCAGGCTTATTTGTGGCGTGCTGAAGCTAATTATAAATTAGGTAAGATGGAAGCATGCCGTTCTGACATCAATGCTTTCCTCAATGCTCCACAGAAACGTGATGCAGCCTCTGAACAGCAAGCCTATTATACAATGGCTTATACCTATTTCGAAACCAAGGAATATGCAAAAGCATTGCCATGGTATGAACGTTGGACTAAGCATGCAACCCCACAGGATGTTGTCTATCGTGATGTGTTGGAACGTTTGGGTGATTGCCAATTCAATGCACGAAACTTTACATCTGCCAGACAATATTATCAGAAGGCTGTGGCAGCTGCTCCAAAACAAGCTGACTATGCAGCATTCCAAAATGCATTCATTTTTGGTTTGCAGAAACAATATAGTGCGAAAATCACTGCTATGCAGGAATTCTTGAAAGATTATCCGAAATCTTCACTTGTTTCTGCTGCACGATATGAGATTGGTCGTTCTTATGTAATGAAAGAACAATATGCTGAGGCTATTGTAGCTTATCGTAACTTGATGGAGACCGCACCGAAATCGCGTGAAGCCCGTACGGCTGCCGTGGAAATCGGTATGCTGCATGCCAATCTTAATCAGACAGACCTTGCAATCAATGCTTATAAAGATGTTGTAAATAAATATCCTGGCACAGAGGAAGCTGTGGTTGCAATGGAAAGTCTTGAAGGTCTGTATGTCGACCGTAACGCCGTTGATGAATATATGGCATTCCGCAATACTGTTCCACAAAATGTAGTATCTCCGTTGCCTCAGCATTCTGAGGATTCGTTGGCTTTCGTTGCTGCCGAGCGTCTTTATGCAAAAGGTAATGCCGCAGAAGCTGCTACTGCTATGGAACGATACATTGCGAAATATTGTAACGGTAGAACTACTTCCAACTGTGCTACGGCTTATTACTATCTTGCCGATTGTCAACGCCGTCAGAAAAACTATGCTGAGGCTTTGAACAACTATCGCGTCATCATCACCCAATTTGATGAAACACCTTACTTGGAAACTGCATTGACAAATGCTGCTGACCTTGCATACGAAGCAAAAGATTATACTCATGCTGCTGACTACTTCTCTCAGTTGCAAATGGTGACAGCCGATACTACAAAACAAAAGGCTGCTTTGACCGGTGTACTTCGTTCGTATTTCA
Source organism: Paludibacteraceae bacterium (assembly GCA_024405895.1). GTDB lineage: Bacteria > Bacteroidota > Bacteroidia > Bacteroidales > Paludibacteraceae > HGM05398. Next base: position 42,788 of record JAKSNW010000013.1, on the reverse strand, counting down.
ATGCGAAGAATTATTCAAAAACCATAGAGACGGCTGCGGCTATTCTCTACGAGCCAAACCTTGATTCTGCCCGAATGAAAGAGGCTGCCTATTGTCGTGCCAAGTCGTTGCTGATGCAGAAAAACTATGACTCTGCATTGCCAGATCTCCGACTTCTTGCCAACAACATCAACGATGAATGGGGTGCTGAGGCTGCTTATTATATCGGTGGTGTATACTTTACCAAGAAACTGTACGCAGAGGCAGAAAACGAGCTCCTTGCATTTGTAGATCGTGGCACTCCTCATCAGTATTGGCTTGCCCGTGCATTTGTACTGTTGTCAGATGTTTATGCCGCCCAGTCTGATGATTTTCAAGCTAAACAATATCTTGTAGCCCTTCAGGAGAATTATCATGGCAACGACGATATCAAGGAAATGGTTTCCACACGCTTGAAAGCTATCAAGAAACGCGAAGCCAAGAAAAAATAAAATCTCACAGCTTCATAGAAACTGAGAATGACAAGGCGTGCAATAGAACTTCTTGCACCTGCTAAAAATGCAGACGTTGGCATTGAGGCTATTCGTTGTGGTGCTGATGCAGTATATATCGGTGCTCCACGATTTGGTGCTCGAGTGTCTGCAGGTTGCTCTGTAGAGGATATTGCTCGCCTGACTGCCTTTGCCCATCGTTTCTATGCAAAAGTCTATGTTACGCTTAACACCGTCTTGTTTGATGAAGAACAGCATGAAGCGGAACAGATGGTGTGGCAACTCTATGATGCTGGTGTCGATGCGCTGATAGTGCAAGATATGGCATTGTTGGAAATGAATCTTCCACCTATTGCACTTCATGCCAGTACACAATGTAATAACCGCACAAAAGAAAAAGTGCAGTTTCTTTCCCAATGCGGTTTCTCGCAAGTAGTGCTTGCTCGCGAACTCTCTATTCCGGAAATTCGGGAAATCTCATCTTCCACGTCTGTTCCGTTGGAAGGTTTTGTTCATGGTGCTCTTTGTGTCTCTTATAGTGGACAATGTTATATGAGTCAGGCATATTGTGGAAGAAGTGCCAACCGTGGCGCTTGCGCACAAATGTGCCGACTGCCTTACACTTTGAAAGATGCCAATGGCAAAGTGTTGCTTGATCGTCGTCATTTGCTCTCTTTGAAAGACTTCAATGCCTCGGCTCATCTTCAAGAGATGATTGCTGCAGGAATTACTTCGTTCAAAATCGAGGGCAGATTGAAAGATGTTTCATACGTCAAGAATGTGACTGCTTACTACCGTCGTTTGTTGGATGATATCATCTCTAGAGATGAATCGTTGTGTCGTGCTTCGTCTGGTATTACTACTTTCTCGTTTCAACCACTTATAGATAAAAGCTTTTCACGTGGATTTACCGACTATTTCTTGAAATCCAGAAATCTATCTATGGCATCCATGCTGACGCCAAAATCCCTCGGACAAAAGTTGGGCAGAGTAGTGGCGCAATCGCGAAATTCATTTGTAGTTGATACTGATGAAATATTGAACAATGGCGACGGGTTATGTCTTGTGACAGCTGATGAAGAAGTTATTGGTTGTCGTGTAAATCGAGCCGACCGTCAAACTGTCTATCCGCTTCAAATGCCTAAGGAACGATTGTTGAGTGCCACGGTTTATCGGAATCTTGATGTTGCTTACGAGCAAGCATTGAACAATCCGAACTTCTCTTCACGTAAGATAATGCTCGCTGTTGAAATTAAAGAGAATGAAACGGGTGTGGAAGTTATGCTTCGTGATGAAAACGGCAATTCATTGACACGTCAGTTCACTCTTGAGGCTCTCGAACCGGCGAAAAATGCAGAAAAGATGCGTGATTCTTGGCAGTCACAATTCAAGAAACTTGGTGATACTGATTTTGAAGCCACCTCCGTATCCCTTGATATGCCGTTCTCTTGGTTTGTCCCGATGTCGCAGATAACAGCTTTCCGTCGTCAGACTATCGAGGCTTTCGTAGAATTGCGTGCTAAAAACTATCAGCGTCCTCTTCGGGCAGCGCGATGTGAGTCGATTGTTGCTCCTGAATCTTTGCTTGACTATCGTGCTAACGTTGGCAATGCCTTGGCAAAACGGTTTTATGAAAATGTGGGAGTAACCATCGTACAACCTGCCTTTGAAAAACAACATGTGGATGGAGCAGAACTGATGCGAACACGCTATTGTCTGAAACATGAACTTGGTTATTGCGCCAAACAGAATGGCGGCAAAAAACGCCTGGCTGAACCTCTTGAAATCTCTCACGGAAAGAATTGTTGGATTCTCGATTTCGATTGCGTTCATTGCGAGATGATTATTCGCGAAATGTCCAATCGTTAGCATTCTTTATTCTTGTTTTCTTCTTGTTATAGTGTTTATTGCAGATTGATAGCACACTTTTGCAGATAAAAAATGGTGGCTGCTGCTTGTTTTCTAAAATCTTTTTCTTAATTTTGCACGTTGTGTTTTTTCAACAACCAGCATTGTTTTTGTTGGTCTATGTGAATAATACGGCACTGAAAAAGTAAACGGAAACATAAATCAAATACTTGAAAATGAAAAAGCTTTCAAAGTTTCTTGGCTTAGTGATTGCTGCGTTGATGGTATCAGTGGCTGCAAAGGCTGTTCCTGCATATCCAAAACCAGTGACATTTACTCAGCCAAACGGAGAAACAGTTACAATTACCTTGAAAGGTGATGAACACATTCACTGGGCTGTCTCTGAAGACGGCTATACCTTGCTGACCAACTCAGAAGGTTATATGACCTATGCCTATTGCCTTCCTTCTGGCGACATGGTGCCTACCAACGTCATTGCTTCTGATGTGAAGAAACGTTCAAACTCTGAAATTGCCTATCTTCAAACCGTGAAGAAAGGATTGTCATTCAGTAAAGCGCAATTCGCTCAGGCAAGAGCACATCGTAACATGGTTCCTACACAGAACCCTGGTCAAGATGGTCCTAAAAAATCTTACCTCGGCACACAGAAAGTTGTTGTGTTGCTGGTATCTTTTACTGACGTAACTTTCTCTCACACAGCACAAGATTTCGATAACCTCTACAATCAGTTGGGCTACTCTACAGGTGGCGCTACTGGTAGTGTACGTGATTTCTACCGTGAATCTTCATATGGTCAAATGGACCTTCAGGCTGATGTCTATGGTCCAATTCCTTTGAGTCACAACCGTGCTTATTATGGTGCCAACACCTCATCTTCTGGTGGTAGCGACCAGCGTCCTGCCGACATGGTACGTGAGGCTGTTTTGATTGCTGATACAATGTTTAATGTTGACTATTCTCGCTATGACGTAGACAACGACGGATGGGTTGACGTAATTAACGTTGTATTTGCTGGTCATGGTGAAGAGGCTGGTACAACTTCAAATGCTATTTGGTCACACCAATGGAACATTCAGACAACAACTCTTGACGGCAAGAAACTCTCTAAATACTCTTGCTCTCCTGAGTGTCGTGGAGCATCAGGCTCCAATATCTCTCGCATTGGTGTGGTTTGTCACGAACTTGGTCACGTGTTCGGTGCTGCTGACTATTACGATATCGACTATTCTGGCTACGATGGCACTGGTTCTTGGGATATCATGGCATCAGGTTCTTGGAACAACAGCGGAACTACACCAGCTCACCATAACCCATACGTGAAAATCTATGATTATGGTTGGGTTACTCCTCGAGAACTCGACTTCCCTGCATCTGTTGTAATGCAGCCAAGTGAGCAGGATAAAGATGCTTATTATATTGTAAGAACTGCCACCAACAATGAGTTCTTCATTTTGGAAAATAAACAGAAAATCGGTTTCGACTCCTATATTCCAGGTCATGGTTTGGTAATCTATCGTAAGGGTTCAGGTTTCTCTGATTATGGTCCAAACGATGGACACCCACAAGGATTCTATCCTGTTTGTGCCAACTCGTCTTATTCTATCCCAACATCAAGCACCAGTTCTTATGGTAACATCGACGGCACTGGTCTTCCTTTTCCAGGCACAAGCAATAAGACTCAGTTCACCGATGCCACCACACCAACAATGAAAGCTTGGAACGGCACACCAACCAACAAACCAATCACTAAAATCACCGAGGACAACAGCAACAAGACCATCACATTCGACTTTATGGGCGGTCAGGCTTTCAACCCATTTGAGTTTACTGCCACCTATAACGCTCCAACTACAATAGACCTTGCTTGGCGTCCATTCTCTTACAAAGGCACTGACTACGACGTAATGTTGGTTTACAACACCGTTAATCAATTCGGCACACCAGCCAATACAACTTATAATGTTGGTCAAACCATTTATGGTGGTGGTACCGTGCTTTATGTTGGCAGCGCTTCTTCATTCGCACATACCAATATTCAGCAATCACAGCACTACTATTATAAATTGTATTCCATTATCCCACGTGGACCAATCTTCGAATACTCTTCTGGTGTAACTGCTGATGCTGCTACAGGATGTGCTACCGTGGTTTCTTCTTTCCCAATCATACTTGACTTTGAAGATGAAATCTCTAACCAGTGCTGGACTGTAACAGCAGGTTCACAAATATCTTGGGCTCGTGGTACTGCCAGCGACAACTCTCGTGGCTTGCAGCCAAATGGCTCATACTTTGGTTTCTGTAAGTTGAACTCAACAAGTGGTGATATCACTTACCTGACTTCACCTCAATTGGAATTCTCTTCTTGCTTGAATCCAAAAATCTACTTTGATTATTCAAATGAAAAATGGAGTAACGACCAAGATATTCTTACTGTAGAATATCGTCAAGGAACTTCTACCTCTTGGACAGTTGCCCAAACCTACAATACTAATGCTGCTGGTTGGCATACTGATTCAATCGCTCTTCCTGCCAACTGCACGCAAGTACGTTTCAAAGGCAATCCTCGTTATGGCTATGGTCTGTTCCTCGATGACGTTCGTATCGGTGCTCAATTCCAATCTGGCGATGATGCTGATTGTGCACCTGCTCATGATCTTGCTTGGGAAATCACCAACCAGAGTCAGATGAAACTCCACTGGAAAGGCGAAGCTTCAAGCTATGTGGTAAATATTACCAATAAAACAGATGGTTCTACCAATTCATACACAGTAAACGACACCTTGTTTATTGTGCCAAACATCAACACACGTGCCGTCTACACTTGGACCGTAATGGCTATCTGTTCAAATGCTATGGGAGAGGCTATCCCTGGTGGTGACTTTACTATGTTGCCTATCGATGTGGAAATCGTGAAGGCTGAGGATATGATTTCTGTTTATCCTAACCCAGCACGCGAAACACTTCGTGTGACAGCTAAAAATGTGGAAGAGAAAACTTCTTGCGAGGTATTCGACGTTAATGGCGCACAACTTATCAACTTCGAAATCCTTCCAGGTGAAACTCTTAGCTTTGATGTGACATCTTGGCCACAAGGAACTTATTTCCTCCGTAGTCGCAGCAAGTCTCACATTGCAACACAACGTGTAATCAAACTCTAACAATAGAAATACTATTGTAATCGGTTATACAAAAGAGCATCCGAGTTAATTATCGGATGCTCTTTTCTATTTTTTGTTTTGCTTGTTGTTAAACCTTTGAGAATTTGCAGAGTCATACGTTTGTATGTGTCCAATGATATATGTATAAAAGGATAGATAGAAAAAAAACAAAATGAATAAAATCAACTAATTATGAAAAAATTATTGTTCACTCTCGCGTTGATTCTCGGCTTCGGCTTGGCAGCTTATGCACAACCACGCGCTATCGGTCTTCGTCTTGGTGGTGATGTCGATGCATCTTATCAACATCAACTTGGCCAAAATATGATTGAAGTGGAGGCTGGTTTGCCTTACTTCTTCGACGGCCATTTCGGTTTCCATGCAGCTGCAACTTATGACTGGTTGTTCAACTTCAAATCATGGGAACATCGTGGTGAATGGAACTGGTATCCTGGCGTAGGTCTTGCTGGTGGCTATAACTACTGCGTAAACCATGAGGCTGGTCACGGTTTCGTTGGTGTTGCAGGTCGTATCGGTGTGGAATACAATTTCTGGTTCCCTCTCCAGCTGTCTTTGGACTGGCGTCCTGTGATTGGTGTGGCATTTGCAGACAAAGCAGAATTTAACCAACCAGGTTTGTTCGGCGTTTGCCTTGGCGTTCGCTACCGTTTCAACTAATAGTTGGTCAGACTTGTCTGATCTTATCGAAAAAATACCGTCAGTTATGGCGGTATTTTTTTGTTTCTACACCATAGAACATAGTGCAAGAGTAACCTGAGGCTTGTTTCTTTTTGCATCAGTATTGTGCTTAATATGTTGATACTGCGAGTGATTTGCCTTTCCTGATAATCAAAACAGATGTGGGTTGATACTTGGTTTGTAGAGTTTTGAATGACTTTACGGTTTATGAAATGATTGGAAATTGTACGATGGGAAAAATATCGGGCATTCTGCTTGGTGATGTCTTTGTTTTGCAGTATCTTTGCAGTTAAATTAAAACCAAAAAATACATGATGAAGAAATTATCTTTGATTTTATTCCTTGTGCTCGGTGTGAGCATCGCTGCAGCAGCTCAACCACGTGCAATTGGTGCCCGTTTGGTTGGCGATTGGGAGTTCAGTTATCAACATCAGCTGGGCGATAGAAACATGTTGCAAGTAGAAGCAGGTGTGCCACCTCTGTTTACACGTTTTGGTGGTGCCCATGTAGCTGCAACTTACGACTGGATTTTCCCAATCACATCGTGGGAGGAAGAAGGCTCTTGGAATTGGTATGCAGGCGTTGGTGCTGGATTGGGTGCTAACTATTATAGGTATCGTAAAAATCAGGAACATCCGGAAGATGTTGACGGTCGCTACTGCTTCTTTCTTGGCGTGGCTGGTCGTATAGGCATCGAGTATAACTTCTGGTTCCCACTCCAACTCTCCTTGGATTACCGTCCAGTCATTGGTCCTGCCTTTGGTCATGGTTTCCATGATTATGGTATGACCAGCATTGCGTTGAGTGTAAGATATAAATTCAACTAATAAAACAAACTACAAATAAAGATATGAAAAAATTATTGCTCATTGTGGCTTGCTGTCTTGGCTTGACCATCTCAGCAGTGGCTCAGCCTCATGCCATCGGTGTTCGCGTTGGTCAAAATGCTGAGTTGTCATTCCAACAGGAAGTAAACCGTGGTAACATGCTTCAAATTGACTTGGGTGGCTATGCTTATCGTGGCGTTCAAGCTTCTATCACTTATGCTTGGCGCAGTCAGGTAAATGGCTCAAGTGCATCTGGCACATGGTCATCATACGGTGGTTTTGGTGTCGGTGGCGGTTATGCTCCAAGTGGCCGTAACGTAAACTTTGAACATGAAGGCTGGGGCAGAGGACGTACTACTTCTTGGTACTTGAGCGAACGTGGCTACCGTGACGCTTGCGAGAATGCAATTTCAAAGGGCAAAAGCTATGTCTTTTTGTATGACTATGGTTTCTTCGGTATCCTTGGTCTCGTTGGTTTTGAATATGAATTGAGCAGCGTGCCATTGTCATTAGCAATTGATTATCGACCAATGATTGGCATCGATGTCGGCAAACGTGTCATCCCTGACGGAAAACACAATAGTGGCATCAAATTCCACACTCCAGGTTTGTGGGACGTTGCTTTCTGCGTTCGCTACGTATTCTAACGCAACAATAATACATACACATCATAAATGAGTCCTCGGGAATGATTCTCCCGGGGACTTTTTATGTTTATATTACTGTAGAAAAACCGAAAATGCGAGGGTAGAGGTGTTACTCATATGTCCTTACTCATAACGGCTTAAAATAAACCGCTTTTCGTTTGGCAAAACGCAGTGTTTTCATTACCTTTGCAGTTGGTAAAAAAGGCACTTGTACTCTTGTGGATGCAAGCGTATTTTGTGCGTCTATATGATTGATTAAGAGAATGAAAAAAGCATTGCTTATAATATGTGATGGCTGGGGCATTGGCTCTGGTCGCCACGATGATGTGATTAGCGTAACGCCAACGCCATACTATGATGCGTTGCTCAAACAATATCCACACTCCCAACTGCAGGCATCTGGTGAAAACGTCGGATTGCCTGACGGACAGATGGGCAACTCTGAAGTTGGACACTTGAACATTGGTGCTGGTCGTGTGGTTTATCAAGATTTGGTTAAAATCAACCGCGCATGTGCTGATGGCTCCATCGCTCAGAATAAAGCCTTAGTTGAAGCGCTTGCTTATGCTAACGCCAATAAAAAACAGGTTCATCTGATGGGTTTGGTTTCAACGGGTGGTGTTCATAGCTCACTGGAGCATCTGCTCCGTCTGACCGATGTGGTTGCTGCCAATGGACTTAAGCCCTATGTACATGCATTCCTGGATGGACGTGACACCGACCCTCGTAGCGGTGCTGGTTTTGTAGAACAACTGAAAAATCATCTGCAAAACAATGGTGGTCAGATTGCCTCTGTCATTGGCCGTTTCTATGCCATGGATCGCGACAAACGTTGGGACCGTATAGCAGAAGCATACCGCCTTTTGGTTAAAGGCGTCGGCACTCAAGCTACTGATCCAGTCGATGCTGTCAAGAAATCATACGATGATGGCGTGACCGACGAGTTTGTGAAACCTGTCGTTATCATGAATGGCAATCAACCTGTTGCCACTATCTCAGAAGGCGATGTGGTCATCTTCTTCAACTACCGTAACGATCGTGCCAAGGAAATCACCATGGCATTGACACAGCAAGATTTCCCAGAGCAGGAAATGACAATGGTTCCAGGCTTGCACTATTGCTGCATGACTCCATACGATGCCACATTCAAAAACGTCCATATCCTCTTCGATAAAGAGAACGTGGCGAACACCCTCGGAGAGTATCTTTCTAAAAAGAACCTCAAACAACTGCATATTGCAGAGACTGAGAAATATGCCCATGTGACATTCTTCCTTAACGGTGGCAGAGAAACACCATTTGATGGTGAGGACCGTATTCTGGTTCCATCGCCAAAAGTGCAGACCTATGACCTTAAACCAGAGATGAGTGCCTACGAAGTGAAGGACAAACTGGTAGACGCTATTGCTACTGAACAATATGACTTCATCGTTGTAAACTATGCCAACGGTGATATGGTAGGTCATACCGGTGTTTATGAAGCAATCGAAAAAGCTGTTGTTGCTGTGGATGCTTGCCTGCACGATACCATCGAGGCTGCCAAGGCACATGGCTATGAAACCATTGTGATTGCCGACCATGGCAATGCCGACCAAGCTCAAAATGCCGACGGCACACCAAATACGGCTCACTCACTCAACCCTGTTCCATTCGTATATATCTCAAACAATAAAGATGCTCATGTCGTAGACGGCAAACTTGCTGACGTGGCACCTTCTCTGTTGGCTATCCTCGGATTGGAACAACCTCAAGAAATGACAGGTCACTCCTTAATCAAATAATTAGTGATGAAGAAACTTTGGCTTTTAATACTTCTGCTTTGCGGCATGGTCACACTTTCTGCCCAGAAAGTAGACCCTGTTGTGATGGAAATCGGTGACAAGAAAATCACCCGTTCGGAACTGCAGTATGCTTATCTCAAAAACAATGCCAGCAGCTATAACGAGAGACGCAAGACCGTAGAGGAATATGCAGAACTCTACCGTCGTTTCCAATTGAAAGTCGCTGCTGCAGAGCGTCTCGGTTTGGATACAGTAAAAGCATTTGTCAGTGAGTATAAGAACTACCGTGCCCAACTGGTTCTCCCTTATCTGACAGACAAACATGCAGAAGACTCACTCTATCATGAGGCTTACAACCGCATGAAAGAAGACGTGCAGGTTCAGCACATTCTTTTACGTCTGCCTGCCAATTATACAGCAAAAGATACTCTGGCTGTCTATCAACAAGCTATGGACATCAGAAAACGTGCTCAGAAGGAAGACTTCTCAAAACTTGCCCAAGAGGTGATGGACGAGACCGTTAACGGTCAACCTGACGGCTATCTCGGATGGTTCACTGGTGGCATGGCAGTTTATCCATTAGAGAACGCCATCTACAACACTCCTGTTGGTAGCGTTTCAAAGCCAATCCGTGTGGGCAATGCCTACTATTTGATTAAAGTACTCGACCGTGCCAAAGCACACGGCAAGATTCGTTGTGCTCACATCTTCGTTCGTTGCGAAGAGAATATGAGTGCCGAAGAGCAGCGTCGTGCTTATGATAAAATCGTGAAAGCGCAAAACGAACTGAAGGGTGGCAAGTCATTTGAGACAGTGGCGAATGAAATGTCTGAAGACCCTCGTTCTGCTACCATCGGTGGCGATGTCTCTTGGTTTGGCGTAGGCATGATGGTGCGTGAGTTTGAAACCGCAGCTTTCAACCTCAAGGCCATCGGCGATGTCAGCGAGCCTGTGAAAACCGCTTTCGGTTGGCATATCATTAAACTCTTGGATAGAAAAGGAATCGATTCATTTGAAGACCAGAAAGACAATATCCGTAAGATGATGGAGTACGATGGCCGTACGATGATCGTGCAACAATACCTTGTGGAGAAGTTGAAGAAAGAATATAACTTCCTCTTCGACAAAAACAGTTGGAGTCGTTTGGTAACAGCGCTCAACGGCTTGAAAGTAAACACAAAGGACTACGACTTCAAGGTAAAAACCTTGACATCAACACTTGCAACCTTCAGCAACCGTTCATTGACACAGAAAGACTTTGCGGCTTATCTCAAGCGTGTCACACCAGAGAAAAATGCTTTGAATAAAGACGAGATGCAAGCCCATTGGAACCGTTTCGTAGCTCAGGAGATTTTGGCTTATGAAGACTCACAACTTGAAGGCAAATACCCAGAACTGCGTTACCTCTTGAAAGAGTATCATGATGGCATCCTCTTGTTCAATGTCTCAAGCCATGAAGTCTGGGATAAAGCCACACAGGATACTGCCGGCTTGTCTAAGTTCTTTAAGGAACATCAAGGCGACTATGTCTGGAAAGAACCACATTTCAAAGGTCGTATTTGCTGCTGCAAGGACAAACAGACCGGTAAGATTGTTAAACGTCTGTTGGAAACTGCACCAAAGGACTCTATCAACTCATACCTTTCTACACGTATCAACCTCGACACCACAAAATATGTCGAAACCATCATAGGTCTTTGGAAACAAGGCGAAAACAAAGTCATTGACCGTTATGTCTTCAAACAGAACGTGCCTGACGACCCAACCTTGCCAAAAGAATTGCCATTCGTCTTTACTTACGGCAATGTCATCCGTATTCCTGAGGTTTACACCGATGTACGTGGTGCTGTAATAACAGACTATCAGAACTACCTTGAGGAACAATGGGTAAAACGCCTTGAGCGTGAGATACAGACTGTAGTCTACAAAGACATGGTAAGAACGATAAAATAAGTGTGAGCTTAGGCTCTTGAAAACAAGAAAATATATAAGACGATGAATCTTAAACATAAATTATTGGGACTCTTGTGCATGGCAACCCTTGGTGTGTCAGCACAAAGTAACATGGTGGACGGCGTGGTCTGGATTGTCGGCGACAATGCCATCATGCGTTCCGAAGTAGAGGAACAGCGTGTTCGTGCTCAGTTTGAAGGCACACGTTATTCCGGCGACCCATACTGCATCATTCCTGAGCAGTTGGCTATTCAGAAACTCTTCCTTCATCAGGCTATGCTCGACAGTATCGTTGTATCTGATGGACAAGTGGAATCTCAGGTTGCCATGCGTGTCAACTATTTCCTGAGTGAAATCGGCTCTAAAGAGAAAGTAGAGGAGTACTTCGGTAAACCACTCTCTCAGTTGCGCGAAGATCTTCGCGATGTCGTTCGCGACCAGATGATTGCTCAGCAGATTCAGTCGAAACTCGTGGGCAATATCACCGTGACACCTGCTGATGTACGTAAATACTTCAGCCGTTTGCCACAAGACAGCGTGCCTATGGTACCGGCTACTGTTGAAGTCGAGATAATCACTATGGACCCTATCATTCCTGTTGAAGAACGTGAGGCAGTGAAGAATCGTCTCCGTGAGATGGCCGACCGTGTCAATAGCGGTAAGACAGACTTCACCATGTTGGCACGTCTTTATTCAGAAGACGAGGCATCTGCCTCTCAAGGTGGCGACCTCGGATTCTTTGGTCGTGGCATGATGGTAGCTCCGTTCAGCAACGTCGCATTTGCCCTCTCTGAGCCTGGCAAGGTATCACGCGTCGTAGAGACTGAGTTCGGTTATCACATCATCCAATTGGTTGAACGTCGTGGCGATCGCGTTCACGCACGTCATATCCTTCTTCGTCCTAAAGTCTCCTTTGAGATAAAACGAAACACCCTCGAGAAACTCGACAGCGTGGCTAATATCGTTCGCACTGGTAAGATGACATTCGAAGAAGCTGCTGCCATGTTTTCTGCCGACAAGAACACCCGTATGAACGGTGGCTTGATGGCTAACGAGAACAACGGCTCCACCAAATTTGAGATGAAAGACCTCCCACAGGAAGTGGCTAAGAACATCAACAAGATGAAAGTCGGCGAGGTGTCTGAACCATTTACCATGATGGACACCAAACTGGGTCGTGAAGTCTATGTGGTAGTGAAACTCAAACAGAAAAAAGAGGCACATAAAGCCAACATGAACGACGACTATCAGTTGCTCAAACAATACTGTGAGTCAGAGAAGAGCGAAGAAGCCGTCAACAAATGGATTGACGAGAAAATCCAAGATACATACATCTACATCGACCCAGAATGGCGCAACTGCACCTATGAACATCGTGGTTGGTTGAAAGAAGAATAAGACAATGAAACACCTGTTGACGGTTATAGCCTGTTTGTTTGTCTTGTGTGGCTCTATGGTTGCACAACCCAAAGCTACGACCTTGACTGTCAATCCAAGGGCATCGAAGCGTCCTCAACCGCGTTCAGTGCCTGTGATACAGCAGTCGAACATCAAACCACCATCAGCAGTCACAAGGAAACCGAGCAACAAATCAGGCAATTCGAATGCTAACGTCACCTACGTCTATCTCGAACATGCCATGCAGATGTTGTACAACGAGGTTGAAATGCCTGATGCACAATTACTGGTCGACGACGTCTGCTTCCGTCATGACGATGCCTTCCTCTATTGCGACTCTGCCTATTTCTTCCAGAACGACAACTCCTTCATTGCTTACGGTCATATCCGCATTCTGCAAGGCGACACGTTGGCCATCTATGGCAAGAGTCTGACCTATTCTGGCAATGAGAAGATGGCTCGACTCCGTGGCGATGTGCGCATGGTCAATCGCGATGTCGAACTCATCACCGACAGTTTGAACTACGACCGTCAAAACGACGTAGGCTATTATTTCAATGGTGGTGAACTCCACAACAACGAAGACACGCTGACATCAGAACTCGGACACTATTATCCAAGCAGCAAGACAGCTATCTTCACGCGCAATGTCGTTGGTCGCAATAAAGACATGCTGATGCAAAGCGACACGTTGCGTTACAACACCGAAACCAACCTTGCCACTATTCTCGGTCCTACCACCATTCTTTACGAAGACTCCACACACATCGTCACCGAACGTGGATGGTATAACACCAAGACCGAGCAGTCGATGTTGTTGGATAACTCCAGCGTCAAGCACGACAGCGGCAAGTATCTCATTGCCGACACCATCTTCTACGACAATAAATATGGCAAAGGCGAAGGCTTCGGACATGTGGAACTGCGTGATACTACACGCGATATGTCGCTCTTCGGCAACTATGGCTACTACATTGAGAAAGACGAAGTTGGTCTCGTCACCGACTCTGCCTTGCTCATTGAGTATTCCTCTTCAGATACCCTTTACCTTCATGCCGATACCCTCTACACTCACTTGATGAAAGACTCCATCCTTGTCGATTCTGTCATGACGGACACCACCTACAAGGTTGTCTTGGCGTTCCCTAACGTCCGTCTCTATCGCAACGACGTACAAGGTGTGGCTGACTCTGCGTTCTTCAATACGCAGGACTCCGTTCTCAAGCTCATGAAACTGCCAATCATCTGGAGTGAAGCACGTCAGATTACAGGCGATACCATCCGTCTCTATTCCATCGACTCCATCGACTATGCTCGTATCATCGGGCGGGCGTTCCTATGCGAAGAGGTTGACTCTACCATGTACAACCAGCTTTCTGGTAAAGAGATAGTTGGCTACATGCGCAATGATGAATTGGAGAAAGTCGATGTCAATGGCAACGCCCAGTGTATCTTCTTCCCAGAAGAGGATGGCGGTGGCATCATAGGCATGAATACCATCGAGAGCAGTTATCTCCGTGCCTATATCATCGATGAGAAACTCGACAAACTGGTCTTCTATCCTGCACCTTCGGGCTCTTGTCTGCCGTTGGATATGGTGGCAAGCGACAGGATGTATCTTGCCAACTACTCCTGGCATATCGAAAAGAAACCGTTGGACAAAAATGACCTTTACCGCCCTAACAGTCCGAAAATTGTTGCGGGCGTTGCAGACAAGGAGGGTAGTGACGATCATACCCATCACCGTACAGGCGGCAATGTAGGTGAGAACGGCAAGAAAACCACACGCAAGGCTCAGAAAGATGAAGAGGCTGCTGCTGAGATTGAGGCAGTGAAAGAAAAAGAGAAAGCCAAGACCAACTCCAACGACGAACAGCGTCCTTCTGGCTTCGGCTTCGGCTCTGGTAGCTCCTTCGGCTCTGCCAATGGCGCATCATCTGGCTTGGGCGGTAGTCTTGGTGGTGGCTTCGGAGGTGGCTCTGGCACACTCCGTCCAATGGAAAGATAAACATGAGACCGATATATTATATACATAGTAACGTCACAGGCATCGACGCCGCCAAACAATGGGCAGATGCTTTGGCAGAAGCGTTTCATTACGAATCACGCTGTCTGGATGTCGAATGCACTGGCACAGGCGACCCACTGACGCAATGGAACCTCCTCAACGACTTCGTTGAAGAGAAAGATGTTGCTGTTCTTGTCTTTGAGATGGTGGGTAACAAGCACCTGCAGTTCCTCCTCGACAAATGTCGCGAACTGCGTGTCCCATACCTCATGGTGCGTGAAGGACAGCCTATCGCCTTGCAGCGTATCGCCTTGCCTGTCACCTTCCTCATGGAAGAGAAAGAGAAAGGACAGTTTGCTGCTGCATTCGGTCGGTTCTTCCATTCGGAGATACTCATCTTCGCTCCGAAAGACTATGGCTCAAAGGCACGTCGCAACATCGCTGCCATAACCAAACTGCTCGACACCTTCTCTCTTCACTACACAGAGCAACAAGGTGAGAAAAACAGCGAGAAAATCGAGATTGAAGCAACACTGGCTGCCCCTGCACATCAGTGCGGACTCTCCATCGTTACAGCCTCTCGCGAATACGGACTCGACGATATCCTCTTCGGCTGCAAAGAGAAGAAGATACTCAAGCAATCGTCTGTACCTGTTATGTTGATAAACCCGCGTGGCGACCTCTATTCGCTGTGCGATTGATATAAACCCTGAGAAGAATACAACAGTTCACTATGAAGAAAACAATATTTCTACTTCTTTGCTCCCTGTTGAGCTTGGTGGCTTACGGACAGGACTATCCAACCCGTACCATCGGTAGTAAATCTTATTACGTCTACACCGTAGAAGCTGGCGACGGCTTGTTTGCTATTGGCCGTAAGTTCAATGTCACACAGGCAGAACTGCACGAAGCCAATCCAGGACTCGTGCCTGAAATTCAGGTCGGACAGGAAATCCTTGTCCCTGCTATGAACTCAGGCAGAACTGCCTCAATGGCTACTGCTGACACCACCAACACCAACGGACACATCATCCGTCACACCGTGTTGCCACAGCAGACACTCTATGCCATCTCTAAGATCTATGGCGTCAGCATCGAACAAATCAAAGCACACAACCCTGGCTGTGAGAACGGCATCAAGGTCGGCGACGTCTTGAAGATTCCTGTTGCCGGCAAAGGCAATGCGCAAAGCGCTGCACCTAAGAGTGTGACCGTGAAGTCTACACGCGAACATGTCGTGAAACACAAAGAGACACTCTACAGCATCTGCCGTCAGTATAATGTAGACATGAACGAAGTGTTGGCTCTCAACCCTGGACTCACCGAACATGTGAAAGAGGGACAGCGCATCCTCATTCCTGTCAGTGAAACCCGCACCACATCGCAGCAGAAAGGCAACTCTTCTTCCAAGACTTCCGAGCCAGTGAAGGGTAATAATGTCAGCGAAAGTACCACAGCTAAACTTGCCAGCGTCACTTCGCAGGGCTCTAACTCAAAATCTTCTGCCAATTTCACCGAAGAGTTGCCATCATGGTCCAATCGCACCATCTCTGGCAATCGTCTCAAAGTAGCCCTCTTGCTCCCTTTGATGACTGAGACTGTTGACGTCGATGGTGTTGCAGAGCGTTTCGTCTCTTTCTATCGTGGCGCCCTCTTGGCCATGGACGAACTCAAATCTTGTGGCGTAACCTTGGATGTCTACACCTACGATATCGGCAAAGACACCTCTTTGTTGCTCTCTGCACTCAACGAACCAGCCATGAAGACCATGGACCTCATCATCGGTCCTGCCTACAAGGCTCAGGTGCCTTACGTCTCACAGTTTGCCAAACAGCATCAGATCTACACCGTCATTCCGTTCACCTCGCAAATCAACAACTGGGACCTCAACGAGTATGTCTTCCAGTTCAACCCATCCTTCCGCGAGTTGTACTCCATCGTAGCAGAACGCATCGTCAAGAACTGCGACAAAGCACCATTCGTCATCATCAAATTCCCTTATAGCAACAACCGTGGCAACAACCTCGCTGTTGAACTGGTTCGTTCATTGCAGAAACGTAAAATCAGCTATCGCGAGATTACCATCACCAACTACGAGTCCGACTCCATCGCCACATTGATTGGCCGCAACAAATGCAACATCTTCATTGCCTCCAACGAGACACGCGATGCCAAATTCGTTCTCGACCAACTCGTTGATAACAACCTCACCTATCAGACCATCTGGGGCTTTGAGGAGTGGAGTTCATTGCTTGGTCGCATGCAGGATGCCTACTATTTCACCCTCTTTGCACCTCGTGCCACCGTTACCTACAACGCTAAATATGCCGAGTGGTTCGGCTCTCGTCCATCAGCTGCCGAGACACCTAACTACGACCTCCTTGGCTACGACATCATGATGTATTTCGGTCATGCTGCACGCCACACATCCAACGGCGTCTCCATTCAGGAGCCTAACGTACAGAGCAAGATGTTGCAGTCGTCTTTTGCCTTCATGCGTGAACGCTACGGAAAACACTACGTCAACATCAACAACTACCTCATCCACTGGAACGGCCAAGCCTTCTCATCACCTGTTCGCTACAAATAATACCATCATGACATCCCGTTCGCTCCATCTCCTTCTCCTTGCTGTCTCGCTGCTTCTCTGCCTCACTGCCAACGCTCAGGTTCGCTACGAAGGCAACGAACTGGCTGTTGGTGCTCACGGAGGCGTCACCATGACCATGGTGACCTTCTCTCCGTCTGTTGCCCAGCAACTGAAACAGGGCTATTGGGGCGGATTGATGTTCCGTTACAGCGGTGAGAAAAACCTCGGACTGCAGGTCGAAGCCAACTATGTTCAGAAAGGTTGGAAAGAAAACGAATCCAACTTCTCACGCACCCTCTCCTATGTCGAAGTGCCGTTGCTCTCTCATTTCTTCTTTGGCAAAGGCATCTTCCGTTGGATTATCAACCTCGGCCCACAGATCTCCTTCCAAGTCTCCGACTCATCAACAGGTGCTGCCACATCGGTTCAGCATACTGAACTGGTGAAACATCGTTTCGACTACGGACTCTGTGGCGGTACAGGCTTTGAGTTCAACACCCGCCGTGCCGGCATCTATCAACTCGAAGCCCGCTTCACCTACAGCTTTGCCGACTTCTTCGACAACAGCTACTCATCTTCCTTCCAGCAATCCTCCAACATGGCCATCATGGTCTCAGGAGCCGTGCTGTTCAACTGCAAATAACCTCTCTTTATTCATAGCGCTAATCAGGCAGATTCCCTTCGGAGTCTGCCTGATTATGTTTTTGAGGTAAGGCTCAAGGTTGAGGTGGTTCAAGGAGCCTCTCCTAAATCCTCCCCTATAGGGAAGGACTTTTCTTGTTCAAATGGTTCAAATGTATAATGCAGTTCAACCCTGAAGGGGTAGGACTTTGGCTCAAGTAGTTCAAGTAGTTCAAATAGTTCAAACTCTCTACCAAAACGAAAACCAGTTAGCGTTAAGGTTAACGTTAACGTTGAAAACCTCTTGAACCTTAACGGCAGTTCAACCCTGAAGGGGTTGTTGTCAATAGCCCAGGGTAAGCGTAGCGACACCCTGGGGAAGGAGCGCCACCACCACAACTGCCCCTCGCCCATTGGGAGAGGGGGCAGGGGGTGAGGGCATACCTTCCAAAACCCTTCGGTACGGGAACGAAAACAAAAACCAGTTAGCGTTATGGTTAACGTTAACGTTGAAAACCCCTTGAACCCTTTTTGAACCTTAACGGCAGCTCAACCCTGAAGGGGTTGTTGTCAATAGCCCAGGGTAAGCATAGCGACACCCTGGGAATAAAGGCAACCACACAAAATCGCCCTGTAGGGGCAAAAGTAATAACGGCTACTTGCGAAGAACAACATCTGTTCCGTTTGGGCAACTCTGCAACTAACACTTACTGCAAAGTTGACTTGAGCATAATCTCTATTACTTACTCTTATTGCAAATTGACGTAAGGGCAAATCTCACTTGATAACTCTTACTGCTAAGTAGACATAAGCGTAATTTCTTTTACTTACTCCTATTGCAATTTGATGTGAGGACAAACTTCACTGGATTATACTTACTGCAAAGTTGACGCGAGCATAATCTCTGTTACTTACTCTTATTGCAAATTGATGTGAGGGCAAACTTCACTTGATAACACTTACTGCAAAGTAGACGTAAGCGTAAACTGTTTTACTTACTCCTATTGCAATTTGACGTAAGGGCAAACCTCACTTGATAACACTTACTGCAAAGTTGACGCGAACATAATTTCTTTTACTTACTCTTATTGCAAGTTGACGTAAGGACAAAACTCACTTGATTACAGTTATTGCAAAGTTGACGTAAGAAAAAACTGAAGTGTTCAGAGTTATTGCGAAGTGACATTCGTTTGGTTCTGTTAACATCATAGAAATTGCAAGGTGACATTCATTTGGTTCTGTTAACATCATGGAAATTGCGAGATGACATTCATTTAGTTCTGTTAACATTATAGAAATTGCGAGGTAACAATTACACCAGACAAGACAATTTTTTTCAATTGCAAAGTGACATTCGTTTAGTTCTGTTAACATTATGGAAATTGCGAGGTAACAATTACACCAGACAAAACTTTTTTCTCCAATTGCAAAGTGACATTCATTTAGTTCTGTTAACACTATAGAAATTGCGAGTTAGCAATAACACCAAGCAAGACTTTTTTCTTCAATTGCAAAGTGACATTCATTTGGTTCTGTTAACATTATGGAAATTGCGAGTTAGCAATAACAATGTTTTGTTCAGTTTGAAGTTACTGCAACCTTGCAATAAAAGTAGAAAAGCCAGAAAAACGGCATAATTCACCTCATTTAACATTGTTTGCAATGTATTATGCCCTGTCGACAGGCTGCATGGTGCGTAGGGGATAAATGATTGGTTAAACGGAACACGACATTTGTAGAGACGCGGCGCGCCACGTCTCTACAGCGCAGACATATAAATAATTGATGTAAAAATAGTTTTTCGTTTTTCCTCGCGTTCCCACTGAAAATATGTATATTTGTGCCGTAAAAATAAAGCATAACAATTATGGAAACAAAACAATACAGCACACTCCGCTCTTTTATTTGGAATATCGCCAACGATGTTCTGGTACATGCCTTTGAGAAGGGTGATTACAAGAAGATTATTCTCCCATTCATGGTGCTGCGTCGAATTGATGTGCTTCTTGAGCCTACCAAAGCGGCTGTTCTCGAGAAGAAAGCATTCTGCGACAGCCATAATCTTGTGGACTATACCCCTTTCCTCACTCAGGTGACGGGCTATCCGTTCTACAACACCTCTGCCTTTACGATGAAGACGCTGAAGAACGAGATTGACCCACAGCGTCTGAAGATGAATGTCATAGAGTATTTCAATGGTTTCTCACAAGATGTTCAAGATATCATCGATAAGTTCAAACTCCGTCAGCAGGTCGACAACCTCACCGAGACCAACCGCTTAGGTTCTCTCCTGGAGAAATTTACCGACGACAATATCAACCTCTCCGTCAAGCCTGTGCTGACGGACGATGGCACGGAGCGACTCCCCGGACTCGATAACCACACCATGGGAACCCTCTTTGAGGATCTACTCCGCCAGTTCAACGAGGAAAACAA
Source organism: Paludibacteraceae bacterium (assembly GCA_024405895.1). GTDB lineage: Bacteria > Bacteroidota > Bacteroidia > Bacteroidales > Paludibacteraceae > HGM05398. Next base: position 22,331 of record JAKSNW010000013.1, on the reverse strand, counting down.
CGTGACAGAAGCCGGTGAACACTTCACACCTCGTGACTATGTTCGTCTGCTCGGTCAGTTGGCTGTTGAACCTATCAAAGATAAGATAACCGACAACACTTATACTATCTACGATGGTGCTTGTGGTACTGGTGGCATCCTCACCATTGCCCAAGAGGAGATAGAACGCATTGCCAACGAGGAAGGCAAACGTGTGCGCACCAGCATCTTCGGACAGGAGTTGCAGCCAGATACATACGCCACCTGCAAGGCCGACCTCATGATTTCCGGCAATATCAATAAGTTCACCTACCGCCTCGGCTCGGTGGACCACCAATATATCGCTTTCGGTTCTACCATCAGTCAGGATGGACACGCCGGCGAGACCTTCGACTTCTGTATCTCCAACCCTCCTTTCGGCACGCCGTGGAAGGAAGATCTCAAGAACTGGGGATTCGGCGACAAGAAAGAGGTGACCGACCCACGTTTCTTCGACGGCATCACAAGTTTCATTCCCGACATCGGCGACTGCCAGATGCTCTTCCTTGCCAACAACATCAGCCGTATGAAGGATACTCCATTGGGAACTCGTATCGTGGAAGTTCACAATGGCTCATCGTTGTTCACCGGCAGTGCGGGTGGCGGCGAGAGCAACCTCCGTAAATATATCATCGAGAACGACCTCTTGGAGGCTATCGTTGCCATGCCGGAGAAGGATTTCTACAACACCGGTATCAGCACCTATATCTGGATTGTCACCAACCGCAAGGAGGAACGTCGCCGTGGCTATGTGCAACTCATCGATGCCTCCAAGATATGCACCCCTCTCCGCAAGAACCTCGGCGAGAAGAACTGCGAGACCACCGAAGACGACCGCCGTCGCATCCTGCAACTCCTCATGGACTTCAAGGAGACCCCAGAGAGCAAGATATTCCGTAACGAGGAGTTTGGCTACTGGCAAGTGTCTGTGCTCCGTCCGAAACGCGATGGCGAGGGCAATATCGTTCTGAAGAAAGGAAAGCCTGTGATGGCGTGCAACAAGAAGGAGAGCGAGCAGATACCGTTGCTCTATCCTGGCGGCATCGAGGCTTTCTACGAAAAAGAGGTTAAGCCATACGACACCGAGGCAGAGTTTGGCGAACCTATCATCGGCTACGAACTCTCCTTCACCAAGTATTTCTACAAGCCTGTGCAGTTGCGTACCCTCGATGCTATCATGGAGGATATCCGCAGCATTGAGCGTGATACCGACGGATTGTTGGACGAGATAATGAGGTAATGACAATTCATCGGTTGCAACCGATGAATTACAAAAAGAAGATGCCGTCGGCATCAAACATTGGTAGCCAGGGATTTATATCCCTGGAAAATGACAATCAAAACAATAATACCCATGCCGTAGGTATGGGATAGACAACAAATCAATATGGCAAATACATATACACAAATATATATGCACGTCATCTTTGCCGTTAAAGGGCGTGAATCGCTTATACGTCCCGAATGGCAGGATGAATTGTATCGTTATATGTCGGGAGCATTAAAAAATCATGGACATACCCCATATATAATAAATGGTATGGAAGACCATGTTCATTTGTTGTTTGGCATGACACCAAAGGAGTCGTTGTCGGAATTGGTACAATCGTTGAAGATACAAGCGACGAAACATATCAAGGAACAATACGAATGCGTGAATTTCGCATGGCAATCGGGATTTGGTGCGTTTTCGTATAGTAAATCGTTTTTGCCAGCAGTCAGCAATTATATAGCAAACCAAAAAGAACATCACAAAAAGCATTCGTTCGATGATGAGATGCGTGATATATTGAAGAAGGCAGGCATTGAATACGATGAGCGATATATATTAAAAGGTGTAACATAACCAATATCCGACCAAAAGATGCGATTATGATACGATGATACAATCAAAAGATGCCATCGGCATCAAACATTGGTAGCCAGTCATTCCTATGGCTGGGACAATGACGAACAAACAATAACACCCATGCCGTAGGTATGGGATAGACAATGAACCAATGTCCGATACCTAACGGCATCGGGGGTATACATACCAACATAATGTACCAGTCATAAGAATGGCTGGCTACCAATATCCGATGCCTCTGGCATCATAAATAACGAAGATTAACCATTATGGCACAACGATACGATGCATGTATGGAAATTGTGCACGCGCCCGTGCACAATTCAAAAAAACAATACAATTCGACAATTACGATTGTCGAAAATGCAAATGCGATGCAAATTGTTGAACGATGCCATCGGCATCAAACATTGGTAGCCAGGGATTCATATCCCTGGAAAATGGCAATCAAAACAATAATACCCATGCCGTAGGTATGGGATAGACAATGAACCAATGTCCGATACCTAACGGCATCGGGGGTATACATACCAACATAATGTACCAGTCATAAGAATGGCTGGCTACCAATATCCGATGCCTCTGGCATCATAAATAACGAAGATTAACCATTATGGCACAACGATACGATGCATGTATGGAAATTGTGCACGCGCCCGTGCACAATTCAAAAAAACAATACAATTCGACAATTACGATTGTCGAAAATGCAAATGCGATGCAAATTGTTGAACGATGCCATCGGCATCAAACATTGGTAGCCAGGGATTCATATCCCTGGAAAATGGCAATCAAAACAATAATACCCATGCCGTAGGTATGGGATAGACAATGAACCAATGTCCGATACCTAACGGCATCGGGGATATATATACCAATATAGCATACCAGCCATATGAATGGCTGGCTACCAATATCAGATGCCTCTGGCATCATAAAAACAATGAGGAATAAGCGTATGACAAAACGATACGATACATATAAGGATAGTGGAGTACAATGGCTCGGAGAAATTCCGGGACATTGGGGGTGTGTTCCAGTTCGTCGAATTGCATACGTCAACCCAACAAGAACAAAAAATCTTGAAGAAGATTCGTATGTTGGTTATGCGCCAATGGAAAGAATTAGATGTGATAAAATGAATCCGTCTAAGATTCAGGTATCTAAACTTACTTCGGGATTAACATATTGCGAAGAAGGCGATATTGTTCTTGCAAAAGTTACTCCTTGCTTTGAGAATGGAAACTTGGCAATAGTTCCACATGTAGAACAAGGATGTTGTTATGCTAGTTCAGAACTTTTTGTGTTTAGAGCAAAGGATAAGGTCTTGCCTCGTTTTTTATTCTATACATTTCTAAATCGTGGTTTTATCAATGCAGGAGCATCAACTATGCGTGGTACTGGCGGATTAAAACGAGTAACTACAGAATTTGCGAATAGTGCAGCTTCTCCTCTTCCTCCTCTCTCCGAACAACAATCCATTGTCTCTTACCTTGACGATAAGTGCGGAAAGATAGACGAATGGATAGAGAAGAAGCAGAAGGAGGTGGAACTGCTTGGCGAAATGAAACAACGTGTCATCGCAGATGCCGTGACACGAGGCCTTAATCCTGATGTTAAGATGAAAACTACCAATATAGCTTGGTTGCCAGAAGTTCCAGAGCATTGGGAGACACTTCGTGCAAAACATATGTTCAATAAAGAACAACGTCCTGTCGAAGAAGGTGACGAGATTGTTACTTGTTTCCGTGATGGTGAAGTAACTCTGAGAAAGAATAGAAGAACAACAGGCTTCACAGAAGCAACAGATTATAGCCATTATCAACACATTTGCAAAGGTGATCTCGTTATACATCAGATGGATGCTTTTGCTGGTTCTGCTGGTGTGTCGGATTCCGATGGTATGGGTACTCCAGTGTTAAGCGTTTGCACACCAAAGTCAAATAATATCTTGAACGAATATTATGCTCACATAGTGAGATTGATGGGCAAAAACGGCTTCATTCTATCCTTGTATAGAGGCATTCGTGAACGTTCATCAGACTTTAGGTTTGATACGTTTGCTAATTTGTGGCTTCCTGTACCACCCATCGAAGAGCAGAAGCAAATAGCCGATTATATCACCGACAAGACCTCTAAGATAGACAAACTGATTGCCAATATCAACAAGGAGATTGAAGACATAAAGGAATACAAACAACGTCTCATCAGCGACGTAGTGACAGGACAGATAAAAGTTTGCTAAGGATGACACAAGAGAATAAAGACATATTACTTAAACTGCTTGAGCAACATAGGGAACTCGGTATCTCTGAACAGATAGACTACGAAAAGTTCTATCTGTACTCCATCATTACTCATTCCACAGCCATTGAGGGAAGTACCGTGACGGAGGTGGAGGCACAACTGCTGTTTGACGAAGGTATCACCAGCAGCAAGCGAACCATGGTGGAGCAGATGATGAACCTTGACCTGAAGATTGCATACGAATACGGTATGCAGTGGATTCGCAGGCATGAACCCATAACCGTAGATTGGCTCGTTACGCTTGCGTCAAAGGTTATGGCTCGCACTGGCAGTGAACACCATTCCCTCGGCGGTGACTTCGATGCTTCAAAGGGCGAATTGCGTAAACTCAACGTGACCGCAGGCATAGGAGGCAAGTCATATATGTCGTACCTTAAAGTGCCAATGAAGCTTGAAGCATTCTGCGATGAATTGAACAGAAGGCGTAGTGAGATAAATCCGTCAGATATTGCTGCTGTCTATGACCTTAGTTTCTGGGCACACTTCGAACTTGTTACTATTCACCCATGGGCTGATGGCAATGGAAGAACGTGCCGTCTGCTGATGAATCTCTTGCAGATGGAATATGGTGTGCTGCCAACGAAAGTACTTAAAGAGGATAAGGCAGAATACATACAGGCACTTATCGACACAAGAGAAAGCGAGGACATCGAGGTTTTCCTGAATTGTATGAGTCGCCTGCACAACCAGCATCTCAGAAATGATATCGACCAATACATGAAGAGTGTTGATTCGGAAATGGCCGATAAACATGATTATGTGAAGAAAATGGTCGATAAATGGTCGATAAAGCCTTCTTTGGCCGATAAACTGGCTGATATTCTCTTGTTTGTGGCCGATAAAAAGGAATTCACAACAGAATCGATTATAAAGCAGTTCGGATTTACCGATACAACAGCAAAACGTTACCTGCGTCAACTTGCAGAGTATGGATATCTCGAAGCAAGGGGAGGCAACCGTAACAGAACATACATTAGATTGTAATTCATAAACATTATGGACACATCAGAAACAGGACTTGAAAAGATAATCGTCTCATGGCTTACTGACCATAACGGCTACGAGCAAGAGACACCACATGCCTACAACAAGGACTTTGCGTTGGTAGACACATGGGTGGAACGATTCGTGACGGAAACCCAACCCGAAAAGGTGGAGCAGTCGATGTGCTTCAAGTCGCCAAGCGAACGACTGAAGTTCTTCAACCGACTGAGCCAAGAGATTACGAAGCGTGGCGTGACCGATGTGCTCCGCAAGGGATACAAATTCAACGGCTCTACGTTCGACCTCTACTATCCGCTGCCGTCGGAACTGAATCCAAGTGCGAAGGCGGCCTACGAAAAGAATATCTTCGGCGTGATCCGTCAGGTGATGTATTCGAAGGTGAACACCAACGAGATAGACTTCGTGGTGTTCATCAATGGCTTGCCACTCGCCACCTTCGAACTGAAGAACAACTATACGGGACAGACCTACGAGAACGCCATCAAACAATATAAAACCGACCGCGACCCAAAGGAACTGCTCTTGCAGAAGAAACGGTGTGCCGTTCACTTTGCCCTCGACGACTGTCAGGCATGGATGTGTACGGAACTATGCGGCAAGGACTCTTGGTTTCTGCCTTTCAACCGTGGCGTTGATGGTGGTGCAGGCAATCCTGTAGTGGAGGGCGACACGATGACTTCATACGTTTGGAAAGATATGCTGACCAAACCAACGCTCTCCAATATCATTGAGAACTTTGCTCAGGTGATAAAGAGCGAAGACAAGAAGTCGCATGCCGTGAAAGAGAAAGTTATTTGGCCACGTTTCCATCAGTTGGATGCCGTTCGCTCGCTGCTTTATGTCACAAAGATATCCGATATCGGCCGTCGATTCCTCATTCAGCACAGTGCTGGCAGCGGCAAGTCGAACTCCATCACCTGGCTCGCCTATCAGTTGGTGACTCTGCTCCAACAGAATCAGCAGCCTTTCTTCGACAGCATCATCGTGGTGACCGACCGCATCAACCTCGACCGACAGATTCGCGACAATATCAACGCCTTCCAGCGATTGAGCAACAATGTGGGATGGGCAGACAACTCTGCCTCACTGCGTGAGTTGCTGCAAGGTGGAAAGAAGATTATCATCTCAACTATCTTCAAGTTCTCGTTTATTCTGGACGAGATTGGCAATACGCTGAAGGATAAACGCTTTGCCATCATCATCGACGAGGCTCATAGCAGTCAGAATGGCTCGCTGTCTGCCAACATGGCAACGGGTATCTCGGGCAACGCTGCTCCTGTCATTCCGCTTCATACAGGCGAATCGGCATTAGGTATGGCAGCTGAAGAACCTGTAGAATTCAGCGAACCAGAAGATGTGGAAGATAAGATTCATCGCATTCTTAAGGGTAGAAAGATGGCAAAGAATGCCAACTATTACGCCTTTACTGCCACACCAAAGAACAAGACGTTGGAGATGTTTGGCGATAGGGTAGACCGCGTGAATGAAGAACCGCTCTATATCCCGTTCCATGAATATACGATGAAACAAGCCATCGAGGAGGGTTTCATCCTTGATGTGCTGAAGAACTATACACCGTACTCATCATACTATCGTGTGATGAAAGCCGTGGAAGAAGATCCGGAATACGACAAGAAAAGAGCGTTGGGTAAGATTCGTGCCTATGTGGAAGCACAGCCACAGACGATAGAAAAGAAGGCCGAAATCATCGTGGACCATTTCCTGAAGAAGGTGTATATGAAGATTGGCGGCAAGGCTCGTGCCATGGTGATTACAAGTAGTATCGAACGTGCCATCGAGTTCTATAAAGTCATATCAAAGATGCTCATTGAGCGCAACAGTTCATATAAAGCCATCGTTGCCTTTACCAACAAGGTGATAGCCGGCAAGGTGGTGACGGAAGCTGATTTGAACGGATTCCCTTCTGCCGAGATTGAGCAACGTATGGAACAGGAGCCATACCGTTTCCTGATTGTTGCTGACAAGTTCCAGACGGGCTACGACCAACCATTGTTGCATACGATGTATGTGGATAAACAACTCAGCGACCTGAAGGCTGTGCAGACACTCTCGCGACTGAACCGCTGTCATCCAAAGAAACAAGATACGTTTGTTCTGGATTTTGCCAACGACCCCGAAGTGATTCGCGAGTCGTTCCAACGATACTACAAGACGACAATCCTTGAAGGAGAATCGGATATCAACAAACTCAATGACCTCACGGAAACGATTGAGGGCTTCAATTTCTATACGCAAGATGATGTGGACAAGGTGACGGAGTTGAAGTTGACCGGAACAGATAGTGACCGCCCGAAGATTGATGCCGTCATTGATGCCGATGTCAAGCGATTCAAGGACGAACTGAACGAGGACGACCAGATTCAGTGTAAGAGCGCTATCAAAAACTTCTGCCGCATCTATCCGTTCTTGTCTGCCATCATGCCGTTTGAGAGTACGGAGTGGGAGAAACAGTATATCTTCTATGCCCTTCTGCTCAAGAAATTGCCAAAACTGAAGATGGAAGATTTTACCAAAGGACTGCTCGACGATATTGATTTCGATAAGTATCGTATCATTAAAGAGGCAGAACGTGCCATCGTTCTGGAAAATGAAGATGCTTCCGTGGCTCCAATCCCCGTTGGCTCAGGCGGTGGCAAACCACAACCAGAGATGGATTTGCTGTCGAATATCGTTAAGGACTTCAACGACCTGTTTGGCGGCATTGAGTTCAAAGACAAAGCCGAGGTGCAGCGACAGATAGAAGAACTGCCTAATCGCATCAGCAAGAGCGTGGACTTTGTCAATGCGGTCAAAAACGGCGACAAACAAGTGGCTCAGATTACGTTTAATGATGACATCATCAATATCATTGCGGGGATGCTAGAAGAAAAAACTGAGTTTGTGCAGACATACTTTGCCAACCAGGACTTCCAGAACTTTGTGAACGCAAGGGTTTTTGAAACGGCATTCAAGCAGATTGCGAAATAACACTTATCCCCCAAAAATACTCCACAAGCCTCACCTCCCGGTGGGGCTTTGTTGTATATTGTATATTGTGTTGGTGCAGCGCTTGCTGTGGGTGTTTTTGTTGGTGGCTTGATTTGACAAGCAGAAAATGACTTTTTGAGCCGTACGGAAATGACGATTTTGTTGGAGTGATTGGCTGAGGATTGTGTTGAAATGTGTTTGTAATGCGTTGTGATATAGTGCGATAAATAAAATGATAATTTGGCACAAGAAATGCAATTAGTATGTGTCGGGGTACACGATTTTTGTTGTATCTTTGTATCAGGTAGAAATGATATAAACCTTGTTTCTGCTGATTGATTTGAACTAGATCTTTGACGAACTATAAAGATATAAGGTGCAAGAGACGACCGTTTTTTGTTTTGTACAAAGATGATAATTGTAGATATGAAACAATAACAAAAAAATTTAAGTGCAGCACCTTAAACTAACCAAACGTCCCAGTGCATTTAATTCTCTGATGGGACAAAAACTACTTATTACTAATGTTAATTCAAACAAAGAAATCGGCATTCTTGCCGTTGGGCAGCATCAAACGTTTGCCCATTGCGTTTCAACCGACTTTCTACTCAAAGGTAGTAGATTTGGTAAAAGGTGTGAACGAAGAGATGTTAACAGACTCAGCCGCCGTTTTGGCAGACCAAGTCGCAGAGTTGAACCAGATTGTTGAAGCACCTTATGGTGTGGACAACAAGGTTGTGGATGACGCAGTGAAACGCGTGCAGCAGTTTTGGGTTGGCACCCGCTACATGCTGAAGGGTTACAAGCGAAGCAATAATCCACAAGAGGTGACACTGGCAACTAAAGCGCTGGACATTATGGACCGCATTCCTGGCAAAGTGATGCGTACGAATGCCTCCGAGATGCTGACTGCGTTGATGAACAACATCGATGGAGCTTGGAAGCCTGCTGATCTGACTGGTACTTTCATGGAGGGGTTGAGAGCGCAACTCACTGCAGTTGCCAACGACTATCAACAGGTGTACCAGAATCGTGTGGACTACGGCGCAACACACAACTGTTTCACAGAGAAGAAAGATGAGGTCTTTGCGACATTCGAGTTCTTCTACATGAATCTGTATGTTTGCGTTGGCTTGACCGGCGATGTTGCTCTGGCGGAGTTGCAGTCGAAAATCAACGAGCTGATTATGATTTACACCACTATCTCGAAGAGCCGTACTACTCGCATGGCGAATCAGAAGGTGGAATCAAATGACTCGGAAGATTCGTCGACGACAGCCACAGACGGGACGACTACAACACCTGAGTCTAACAACACTGCAGGTGAGACTGAAGCAGCAGATGAACCAGCTGCATAAGTAGTCTCTATTCTTTTGGCAGCCCCAAGGAGTTTGATACTTCTTGGGGTTTGCTGTTTTATGGGATGATGTGCCGAAATGTTGTCAAGATGAGTAGGTGTGTCGCTCTCAAAAATCGTTGTAAAATAGTATGTGATATATCACTGATTTATGGGGAAAATCATGTAAATTTGTAGCGATGAAAAATAACGTGGGGTAATAGTGCCTCATACAATATATAAACTCTACAAAATGAGTCAACTTCATTTCTCAACAATGGTGTTTGAAAAGGCAAAAAAATATGCCAAACACCAGATTCTCTTTTTCCGCGATGAACTGCTTTCGACGTGGAAGGGCATAACCTGGAGCGAATTGGCTGACCGCGTCATGGCTACAGCTAAGGCTTTGGTTAGTGTGGGTGTGGAAGAACACGACTGTGTAGGTATCTGCTCGCAAAACATGCCTGAGTGCCTGATGAGCGACTTTGCCAACTATGCCAACCGTGCTGTCTCCGTGCCTCTCTATGCTACTTTGTCGCCGGAACAGATTGAGTACTGCGTAAACGACAGCCAGATGAAAGTGCTGTTCGTGGGCGAACAGGTGCAGTTTGACAACACCTTGAAAGTGCTCGACAGAATGCCATCGCTGAAACAGGTGATAGTCTACGATCCGAAAACCGACTTGAGAGGCTGTGAAAAAGCCTGCTATTTCACCGATTTCTTCCAACAAGGTCAAACCGAAGAGAACGAACGCATCGTGCGTGAACGACAAAAAGCCGCGACACCCGATGACCTCGCTATTGTGATGTACACCTCCGGCACTACGGGCAATCCGAAAGGTGCTATGCTGCTGCACTCGGCTTTGCAGGAGTGCATGCGTATCCATGATATCAGAATCAAGATGCCAAAGAGCAATAAGTCGTTGGCTTTCTTGCCGCTCTCACATATCTTTGAACGTGGCTGGACCTATTTCTGCATGTTCAAGAATACCAAGGTCTATCTCAATCGCCGTCCAAGCGAAATCACCAAGATTCTTCCTGAGGTGAAACCTAATATGATGTGCAACGTTCCCCGTTTCTGGGAGAAGGTGGCTATCGGTGTGAAAGAGAAAATCAATACGTTCTCACCATTCATGAAAGGTGTTGTTACCTGGGCTATTGATGTGGGTAAAACATACAATGTCGATTCTATCCGTATCGGTAAGCATGCGTCACCTATGCTGTGGCTCCGCTATCAGTTGGCTGACAAGGTGGTGTTTAACAAACTCCGAAAGGCTATCGGCATTGAGAATGGTATATTGTTCCCTGTGGCTGGTGCTGCAATGGATGAACAGTTGCTGAAATTCTTCCGTAGTCTTGGCATCCCGATGTGTTATGGCTATGGTCTGTCGGAGACAACGGCTACGGTCTGCTGTTTCCCATACAAACGTTATACATTCGGCTCAATTGGCGAGGTAATGCCAGATATTCAGGTGCGTATCGGTGAAGACAATGAGATACAGGTGAAGGGTAAGACCGTTACTATCGGTTATCTCAACAAACCGGAGGAGACTGCAGCAGCCTTTACTGAAGACGGCTTCTTCCGCACAGGCGATGCTGGACGATTGGAAGGCAAGACCCTTTTCTTTACAGAACGTATCAAGGACTTGTTCAAGACTTCCAACGGTAAATATATCTCACCTCAGCTGATTGAGACAAAACTGGGTGCCGATAAGTTTATCGAACAGATTGCCGTTATCGGCAATAACCGCAACTTCGTAACTGCCATCATTGCACCAGCACACGAACCACTGAAAGCGTGGGCAACAGAGCAGGGTATTGCTTTCAATTCCATTGAAGACTTGCTGAAGAATCAGAAAGTCTATGACATGCTCATGGAACGCATTGAGGAACATCAGAAAGAGTTTGCTTCGTTCGAGAAGATTAAACGCTTCCGCTTGATTAAGAAGGGATTCACTATCGAGTCGGGCGAGTTGACTTCAACACTCAAGATTCGTCGCGCTGTGATTCTGCAGAATTATGCCGACCTTATCAATGAGATGTATGCCGATTCAGAATTCAAGAGAACATTATGATTGACAACGAAACAGTTAGATTAGTCAAGGAGACGGCGCGTATCGAAGAAGTGGTGCGTGAACATGTGGAACTGCATCGTCGCGGCTCGTCGTATGTCGGACTGTGTCCATTTCATGGCGAGAAGACCCCGTCGTTTCATGTGAATGCCGTTCGTGGCTATTTTAAGTGTTTCGGTTGCGGTGAAGGCGGCGATGCTATCACCTTTGTCAGAAAATTCTATCACCTCGACTTCTACGATGCCATTCGCTGGCTGGCGAATAAGTACCACATTGACATAGTGGAGAAAGAACAGACACCGGAAGAGTTGGAGGAACGCAGGCGTCGCGATGCCATGCTGCAACTCATGCAATGGGTGGCTGAATGGATGAAGGACGCCTTGCATGACAATGATATTCGTAGCACCGAAGCATTGGCTTATCTGCAGAACGATTTTCATGTGCATGAGTCGCTGATTGAGAATCTGCAGTTGGGCTATTGGCGTGTCAATGATACGGGCGATGCTTTGGTGCAGGCTGTGAAAGCGCAGGGATTTGACATCGAGTTGTTGGAACTGCTTCATCTTGCCATTCGCAATGAAGAGAACCAATGGCTGGATGCCAATCCCGGCACAGCAGTCTTTCCTGTGAAAAACAACGGTAACAATGTGGTGGCTTTTGCCTGCCTGAAAATGGAGGACAAACCACAGGTGGTAGAACCACAACGTACTGCCGTTTATTTCCCACAGAAAAATCTGTACGGGCTGAATGAGTTGCCAATGAGTCGTGTGAAAGAGTGCTGCTACTTAGTGCCAAGTCTTGAAGACGTGCTGATGTTGCAGCCGCTCAATCTCAACGGCAATGTTGCTACGTTGTTCCATCATCAACTGGATGAACGTTACACGCCAACCGTGGCGAAATATCCTTCTGTGGTATTGCTGTGTGGCTCTGATGCGGAGGATCAAAAACTGATGGCTCATCATCTTGAAGTGCTGCTGCGTTTCGAGGCGAATGTGAAAGTGGTGAACTGCAAGTCTGCCACATGGTCTCAGTTTGTGTTGGAACATACAGCCGATGAGGTTTTTGCTTATATAGAAAACAATGCGTTGTCGTTCGTGGATGCTGTGATTCAGCAATATGCCATGGAAGACAATGATACTATACTCACACACCTCACGCCATTCTTCAAGGCTGTGGCTGATGCGCATCGCCGTTGCGCCTACATGAACCGTTGCGCTAAACAGTTGGGCCTGACGATGAATGATGTCAGTGAGTTTGTAAACAACAGTCGATAAACAATGAGTAGAGAAGAGGCAGCGAAACTTGTGCTTGACAAGGTGGACATTCTGGATGTTGCACCTCTGTTTCTGTATCTGAAACCTTCGGGTGCAGACTATGTGGGCAATTGTCCGTTCCATCCGGGAGCTGGCGAGAGTTTTGTGGTCTCTCCGGAACGTCAGATGTACTACTGCACCCGTTGTGGCGCTCGCGGCGGTGTGGTTGACATGGTGATGTCGTTTCTCCATCTCACCTATAACGAGACGCTCTCGTGGCTTGCCAGTCGTTTTGAGATAGAGGGTGTTGATCCCGATGTCTTTGTTGATGAGCAAGATTGTAACCTTCGCGTCTATCAAGCCAATAACGATGCCGAAGCCTATTTCGTTCGCACACTCTGGGAAACACACGAAGGCGAATCGGTGGGTTTGAGCTATTATGCAGATAAACGCCAGTTTCCTCAGGAGATTATCCGCCACTTCGGATTGGGTTATGATATTGAAAAACCACAAGATGGATTCTATAAATCGCTTACTCCGGGGAAATATAGTGACACGCTGTTGCGTAATGCTTTCTTAACCTACAGCACAGGTCATGTTGGACCATTTCATGGTCGTGTTGTGTTTCCTGTTTATAGCGTTACTGGCGATGTGGTGGCATTCAGTGCCAGAACCTTGAAGAGTAAGACGGAAGCCACGGCTGCTGCTTATCGCAAATATGTCAATACTGGTTATCCTGAAGAAGTGGATGGCTTCAAACCGGCTGTCTATTCCAAGAGCGATAATCTCTTTGGATTATATCAAGCTATTCCTTCTATCATAGAGACTGGCTACTGTATCTTGGTGGAAGGTAATGCTGATGCTGTCTCCATGCACAGCCACGGCATGACTAACTGTGTGGCTTCGTTAGGTACAGCGTTGACTGCCAATCAGGCAAAACTGTTGCACCGTTTCACTAATCATGTGATAGTGCTATATGATGGTGACTCTTCTGGCCGTCATGCTACTCAGCGTGCCTTTGAACTATTGCTGAAAGAGGAGTTTACCGTGGAAGCCGTGATGCTGCCAGAAGGTGAAGATCCGGATACCTATTCACAAAAACTCGGCACTACGGAGGCGCTGCTGCAGTATATCAACGAAGAGAAGATGTCGTTGGTACGTTTTGTCTATGAGGTCAATAAAGACCAGATGGACGAAGATCCTGACTATATGGTGAATGTGATTCAAGCGATGGAGCAGCTGATTGGTTCTGTGGCTGATGCAACGTTGCAACTGGAACTGGCCAGCGAGTGTGTGAAGTATGCTGCTTATTTCGGTATTGATGAGATGACCGTGAAGAAGTCAATAGGTCAGCATGCCACCGAAGCGCAGAAAATGAGAAGCGTGCAGTGTGTGCCTACTTTCTATAAACAGGAAAAAGAAAAAAAGGAAGAACCTAAGACAGAAGAACAGTCGCAGGAAACATCAACGGAAGAACCTTTGACGGGTCGGGAGAAGAACATGTTCACCACTTTGCTCTGGAACGGCAAACAGATTGTGGGCGTGGACAGTGATAAGAATCCCGTGACTGTGGAAGAGTGTGTCTTCCGTGATATCGCCTTGTTTTACGATGACCTGGATGAACTGCTGAAAGATCTGGATGAAAGTGAAGAAGGGGATACTGATGTCGTGGAGATGGTGAAGGCATGCTTCGGCAATATCCGACTGTCAGAGGATGAAGATAAGGATACCACGGTGTTCAATACGTTGGTGAAAGAGTATAAAAAGGCGATGTCTTCGGAACGACCATTGAATCAATTGGTCAATCATGGCGATGAGACATTCCGTTCGTTGGTGTGCTCGTTGTGCGAAGAAAGGGAAACTGTCAGCCGCTATTTCACTAAACCACGTGCCTTGCCATTGAATATCAGTGAGGAATCGAAACAGAATATTCTTCGCAAAGAACAGCAGCGTCTGGAAGAGAACAGACAGAACGAATTATTCCAGTCGTACATGATTGTGATGAATGAATGGAAACTCTCAGTGATAAATGCGTTGATAGCACAGATGGAGACCTTGCTGCAAAAAACAAAGCGCACTCGCCGCAGAACGGCTATGCGCTTGGTGCAACGTCAGCATCAGATGCTGAATCGTATGCGTTATCTACTTACCCAACCATTGGATGACAAGGGTTAGTCTTTCAACTCAATCTTGAAGGCGCCGACTTTGAAGTTGACGCGAATCATGATAGGACGGCGTTGGTTGTCATCGGAAATCCAAATCAGTACAGGCGCTTTCTTCTCGAACATTTCCACTTGGTTCATGATAGGGGCGAAACGGTGGCAGCGGTAAATCTTGCCGTTGACCTTGATTTCTTCTACTCCCTGATAGAATACACGAATCTTCATGATAGCCTCTTCGTAATAGATTGGCACATCAGTATATTGTCCGGTGCGCATCTTGCTGTAATCCATGCAACGAAGTGCATAGATGGCAGAAACTAAATCGTGATAGCGACCATCTACTTCGTAATCGCCGGTCTCTGTGCTATGAACGGAATTGTCGTAGTAATCAACCTGTTCCCATTTCACATATTTACCTTCGTGGGCATCGCGGATGAATCGACGTGGAAAACCATCGGAAGTGCGAAGTGAACTCTCGAATACATCGTGCAAGTGATAGATGTTGTCAACCACACCTGTAGTGTACATATCCACTTTTACGTGCATGTTTTTCTCTCCGTCAAGCATCTCATTCGCAGTGGTAAGTTTTGCCTCGCCACCAGTGATAACACCGTAACGGATACGGTAGGTCAACTTCTCACCGGCAAAGTCTTTGGTCTTGAGAGTTTGTGCGTGTAAACCGCTAAGCAGGCAGAGCAGAAAAACGATTGTTATGTAACGGGTCTTCATCTTCCAGTATTTTGTTTCTTCTATTGATGTAAAGCATCTGGATAGGTTTAATTGGCATGCTTTGTCCGTGTCGTTTTTGTTGAAAAGCGGCATCAGGAATTAAACCTTAAATTTTTGTGACACTCAAAAACTTATGCATAAAACATATTGTTAATTGCGTGGCTTTTCTTATCTTTGTACTCTTATATTTACAGCAAAAGTGTCCGTGTGACAAATGTTCAATAATTTGAACCATAGACAGATAAGACTCATCATGCTTGTCGTGTTGTGTCTCGTGTTCCCTTGTCTTTCAGGGGAGTTGGGCGTTATGTGCATGGCGCAAAACACAAATGCTGTACAAAAAACGCAAGGTGCCAAGAAAATTGACGTCAACGGAATGCTCAATGGCAAGACTGTGTCAAAACCGGATTCTGCCTCGAGGGCATTGGCTGACTCTGTTGCAGCCATGAACAAACGTCTTGAGCAGCAGACTAATTCCACAAAGAAGAAATCCGGTTCGATGATTGATGCGCCAGTAGAGTATAAGGCATCGGACTCGTTGGTTTTCACCGCCAAAGGTATTGGCTACCTCTATGGTGGTGGCGAAGTGGTTTATAAGCAACGCCGTCCAATGCAGATTACTGCCGATTACATCGTTTTCAATAGCGACAGTAACACGGTGTTTGCTTCTGGTGTGAAGGATAGTCTTGGTAATGAGCGTGGCACACCGGTATTCAAAGACGGCTCTTCGGAATATGGCTCTAAAACAATGAGCTATAACTTCAAGACAAAGAAAGGTTTCATCCGTGGTGGTGTAACAGAAGAGGGTGAAGGTTATATTATTGCCGATAAAACGAAAAAGACAGAAGATGATCAACTGTTCCTGCAGGGCGGTAAATATACAACTTGTAGCAACCATGAACATCCTCACTTCTACTTGCAACTGACCAAAGCGAAAGTTAAACCAAACGGTTTCATTGCCGCTGGCCCTGCTTACATGGTACTTGAGGATGTGCCGTTGCCAATTGCCGTTCCGTTCGGTTTCTTCCCAATGACTACTCGTCGTTCTTCTGGTGTCATCATGCCATCGTTTGGTGATGAGATGCAGCGTGGTCTGTATCTTCGTGATGGTGGCTACTATTTTGCCATCAACGACTATGTAGACCTTCAGCTGAAAGGTGAGATATTCACCAAAGGAACATGGGGCGTTACGATGCAGTCGAAATATAAATGGCGTTACCATTTCAGCGGTGACATCAGCGCAACCTATCGTGAAGACGTTACTGGTGAGAAGAACTTGCCATCCTATAGCAAAAGCCGCAACTTCAAATTGGCTTGGCGCCATCAGCAAGATCCTAAATCAAGTCAGTTCAGCACGTTCTCTGCTTCCGTTGACTTTGCAACGAGTGGTTATAACAAGAGTAACGTGAACTATTACTACAACCCAATAGAACAGTCGAAGAATATCACATCAAGTAGTGTCAACTATTCGCAGCGATTCCCAGACAGTCAGTGGAGCATTGCCTTGACCGCCAGTTTGTCGCAACGTACTGCCGACTCTACCATCTCGTTGACTCTGCCTTCGCTGACCGTGACATTGGGACGTATCTATCCTTTCAAACGCAAGAACCGTGTGGGTAAAGAACGATTCTATGAGAAGATTTCGTTCAGTTACAATATGAACTTCTCAAACAGTATCACGACAAAGGAATCGCAACTGATGCACTCGTCGTTTGCAAAGGACTGGAACAACAAAATTACTCACCGACCAAGCATTCAAGCCAGTTATACTATCTTGAAGTATATTACCTTGACACCGACTATCAACTATAACAGTACGATGTCGTTCCGCAAGGTAGAGCAGAGTTGGGATGTTCAGCAGCAACAAGTAATGCGTGATACCGTTCCTGGTTTCTTCTATACGCAGAATTTCAGTGGCGGCATTAGCTTGAGTACGAAACTGTACGGTTTCTATACACCAAACCGTAAGATATTCGGCAATAAGATTGACCGTATCCGTCACGTCTTGACGCCATCTGTCAACTATAGCTATTCACCTGACTTTGGCAAACCATTCTGGGGAATGTATAAGACTTATGATAAACTGGTGGTAGATAAGAATAATATCAATCAGTTTACTCGAGAAACCGTTCGCTATTCTCCTTATATTGATGCACCTGGTGTAGGCGAAACGAATACCATCAGTTGGACTTTGGATAATAATATCGAGATGAAGGTGATAGACAAGAAAGCAACTGACACCTCGTCGAATATCGTTTACAAGAAAGTCAGTCTGATTGATAAGTTTGCCGTTTCCACAGGCTATAACTTCGCAGCCGACTCACTCAACTGGTCGTATCTTGCCATGAATCTCCGTATGAAGTTGACCAAGAAGTTTACCTTGAACCTTAGCGGCAATTTCGATCCATATATGTATGCTTTGAATGCCAATGGACAGCCTGTAAGGGTAAATCAGTTGCGTTGGAAACATGGCAAAAACCTCTACTTCATGGGTACATCCACCAGTTTCCAATACACCTTCAACAACGACACGTTCAAACGCAAAAACAAGAAGACCACCGATACTCAAGGTGAGAACAACGGCGAGATTCCGGATGAAGGCAGCACGTTGGGCGAGGAAATCTATGGCTCTGGCTTTGACCACGATCATGAGCACGAGCATGAAGGTGGTATGGTGGAAGCCGATGGCGATGGTTACGAAAAGCCACAGTTCCAATGGAGCCTTTCTGTCAACTATAACATCGCATTGGTGGTTAAGAATGGTCTTGAGAACTTTGACTATGAACGTATGCAATATCGTCGTGGCATCAATCACTCTCTCTCCATCAACGGTTTCATCAATCCTACACCGAAATGGAAAGTGAACTATAATGCCTCATTTGACTTGACGGTAAAGAAAATCACCAACCTCACGATGACGATACGTCGAGACCTTCACTGCTGGTATCTCAATGCTTCGGTAACACCTATCAGCTATGCTTCCTATGGCGCTTCGTTTATGGTGACCATTGGTGCCAATGCCGCTATGTTGCGTGACTTGAAATACGATAAACGAAGCGACAATAGCAGCAATGCTAAGTGGTTTTAATTGATTAGAGAATAATAACAAAGAAAATAATATACAATATGTTGAAAGAAAAAACCTTGGTATCATTGGAATACCATGTTTATAAAGTAGAAGGCGAAAACGAGACATTGTTGGAAGAGAACGCTCCACAACGTCCACTTCAGTTCATCGTTGGTGATGGCATGATGGTGCCTTCATTCGAAGCTGAAATCTGCAAGTTGAACAAAGACGACGAATACGATTTCGTAAAACCTTGCGAAGAAACATTCGGCCCACGCGCAGACGAGAACGTACGTGTCTTGCCAAAAGATATCTTCTGCATTGAAGGCAAATTTGATGAAGAGAGAGTCTTCAAAGGTGCCATGGTTACCTTGATGACACAAGATGGACAACCAGTTCCAAGCCGTGTGCTCGACATCACCGAAGAGGGTGTGAAGGTTGACCTCAACCACCCAATGGCAGGTTTGACACTTCGCTTCAAAGGCAAAGTGCTTGACTTGATTGAATTGACAGACGAACAATACGATGCACTCCATCAGAGCAGCTGTGGTTGCGGCGGTGGCTGTGGCGGTAACTGTGGTGGCGAATGCGGTGGCTGTGGCGAAGGTCATGACCACGAAGGCGAATGCCATTGCGATGGTAACTGCGGTTGCAACTAATGCACTTTATTGATGAGTAACACTATTGGACAAATCTTTCGTTTGACCACCTTTGGTGAGTCGCATGGTGAAGTGGTTGGCGGTGTCATTGACGGATGCCCTGCCGGTTTGTGTCTTGACATGAACCTTATTCAGCAGGAATTGGACCGTCGCCGTCCTTCACGGGAACTCTGCGGCACAGCCCGACATGAAAGCGATGAGGTACGTTTCCTCTCTGGCTTATATGAAGGACGTACCATTGGCGCTCCCATTGCCTTTGTGGTGGAAAACAAAGATGTCCGTAGTAAAGATTACTCATTGAATCAACATACTTTCAGACCTGGTCATGCCGATTATACATATTATAGTAAGTATGACCATGTGGACTATCGTGGTGGTGGAAGGGCTTCTGCCCGCGAAACTGTAGTGCGTGTCGTTGCTGGAGCAATAGCCAAGCAGTTGCTTTTGACTTTCGGAATAGAATTTGTATCTTGTGTCAATAGAATCGGTGGCATAGGGGAGTTGTTTCAAAATTATTCCTTCGAACAACTGAAAGAAAACAGAAACTTTCCGCTTTCTCCGGATAACTCGTTGGCTCAGTATATGAAAAATGAGATTGCCAAGGCATCGGCAGAAGGCGATTCTGTTGGAGGCTCATGTGTCTGTGTGGTTCGTGGTGTGCCAGTGGGCATTGGCGAACCGCTTTATGATAAATTGCAGGCACGTCTGGCTTATGCCATGCTTTCTATTCCGGCTTGCAAGGGCTTTGACTATGGCGAAGGCTTTAATGCTGCAACCATGCGTGGCTCAGAGAATAACGATGCCTTCGTTGCGAGTGACGGACGAGTGTCTACCAAGACAAACCATTGCGGTGGAATCCTTGGCGGCATTTCTACTGGCAATGATATAAGTTTTCGTGTTGCATTCAAGCCTACGCCAACCATTGCGATAAAGCAGCAGACCGTAACAGATGCCGGCGAACAGGTCGAGGCTTCGTTCACTGGTCGTCATGATGCCTGTGTGGCTGTACGTGCATTGCCTGTTGTTGAGGCTATGGCGGCAATCACCATCTTGGACATGATGCTGTTGCGTAACACAAACACCTTATGATTGCATCGAACCTCTACACACAACGATGGGCTGTAATTGTCAATCCGATAGCCGGAAAACGACACCATCGACATCTCTTGGATGATGTGTGTAAGTTGTTAAGTCGATACAATATTATATATACTTGCGAAAAAACACTTGCAGCTGGACATGCTACCGTGTTGGCAAAACAACTGGCAGATGAAGGCTGTCGTGTGTTTTTGGTTGTTGGCGGTGACGGCACTTTTAGCGAAACGGTCAATGGATTATGCCTGTCGCAGGTAGATACTTCAGAACTGACCCTTGCGCTGCTTCCGTGTGGAACGGGCAACGACTGGGCTCGCTATTGGCAACTGACCAATAAGTTGGACGGTTTCGAAACCATGCTGAGAGAACCGCATGTCGAATCTGTTGATCTGGGACGAATCTCGTCCGATGAAAATCCTGACGGCATCAATCGTTACTTCATCAATGGTGCCGGCTTTGGTTTTGATGCCCAAGTGCTGAGAATCACCAACTCTTTGAAAACGGTGTTTGGAGGCAAAGCCTGGCTGTACAAACTGGCTGTGGTGATGGCATTGTTCAAGGTTCATGCAAAGCAACTGACACTCAGCCATGACGGCGAGACCATACAGTTTCCTTTGTTTACCATGGCGATTGGCAATGGCAGCTATTCTGGAGGAGGATTGAAACAGGTGGCAACCGCCAATCCTACAGACGGACTGCTGTCTATCATGGCATTACCAGCCTTTAAGGTCAAGGATTTGTGGTCTATTGTGAAAGCCTTGTTTGACGGTACATTGGTCTATCATCCTGTTGTAAAACGATTGGATTTTACGCAGATGACTATCTCACCATCAGAACCGCTGCTGGCTGAAACAGATGGCATAGCAACAAGGTACACAAAACCGTTTTCTGTGTCTGTTGTTCCCAATGCCATCAATATGATGCTTCCGAAGTAAACCTTTGGCGATGTTTGACATCATACTAACTAAGAAACAGTAAACAAATTATAATACAAAACAATGAAAAAATTATTTACCCTTGCCATTGCACTTTGCAGTGTGTTGATGGTTTCTGCTCAAGGTTCAGTGAAAGAAACCACCACAGAAATGAACAAACAAAACGTTCGTGCATTTGAGTTGACCCTTGTTGACAAAAATGTAGACCTCGTAACAGCTGCAGTAAGAGAGCGTCTGGAAAAAACAGAAGGCTTGAAACTCAGCAAAATCAAAGGCTTTAATGCTTATCAAGGTGTAACTATTCCTTCTATCAGTTCTACTGTAATTAGCGTTTACACCAACGTAGAAAGCCTCGGTAAGAAATCTGCTGGCTCAAAAATCACTATGGTGGTTTGCTCAGACAATGGTACTCCTATCACCCAACAAACACACCCAGACCTCTATGAGTCAACCATGAAATATATGGAAGGTTTTGTTGACTATGTCTTTAACTATGACGTAAACCAACAAATTGCTGCCTTGACTACTGAGATTGCTAAACTTCAGAAAGAATCAGACGGTCTCACCAACGACAAAGCAAAACTCGAGAAAAATGTAAACTCTTTGGTTGAGAGCATTGCATCAATGGAAGAGAAACTCAACAAGGCTAAAACCGATTTGCAGAACACACAAAATGCCCTTGCCAACAAGGAAGACAACTTGAAAAAGAAAAATGGCGAATTGGAAGATGCCCAAAACAAAATGGAAAAACTCAAAAACTCTTTGCGTTAATCCATTCGCAAAATAAAAAAAAGAGCGGCAGTTTTGATATGAACCCCGAAAGTTAGACAAAAAACTTTCGGGGTTTTATTATGCCG
>JAKSNW010000012.1 GCA_024405895.1 Paludibacteraceae bacterium | reverse complement strand
AAATCAAGCTGATTTTACGAGTCTACATTTATAGATGTTAACGAACACTAAAATTAAAACCGTACCAATTTTATTATTACCTTATTATCAGCAAATTAGTAAATCTATCATTATTTAGATTCATTTTCTACCCAAATACGGACAAAAAGAAAGGACACCCCGAAGTTTCGGAGTGTCCTTTGTTATCGAAACGATTCAGACGATTATATCATGGTCTGAATGAAGTTGTAAAGCATGAAGAAGAGGTGGGCAGAGATGCCGGCACACAAGCCGCCAATGGTATGAGCACCAATAGCTTTAGAAACGAGGTGACGGTAGCCGAGAGAGTCAAGCATGGCTGAGTGGGTTGACAAGAAACCGCTCCAGCACATGCCAATGGCTGTACATACGGCAATGGCATTGTCGTCAACGAAACCCTGTGCGATAAACTCTGGCAACAAACCGATGGCAGCACCAACAGCTCCGAGAGCAGTGATTGGGAATGCCACCAACTCAGGATGTTCGAAACCGAAGAGGAACTTGAACACGAAGTCGATTTTACCTGCCAACCAAGGCAATACAGGAACGCCCTCGTAGGCTACGCCTGCGTAAGCACCACCTTCGCCTCTTGCACCAAAGGTCATCATCATGACAGCAGTAGAAATAACCAACACACCAGGAATGATGGCCATGCCAAGACCTACACCTTCTTTACCACCATCGAGGATGGCGTTGAGGGCACGCATCAGGATGTTCTCCTGTTTTGTGTTCTCTTCTGTAGCGGTCTCTGCAATTTCAGCAGCAGCTTCTTCTTTGTATTGTGGATATGATTTCACAATAAAGTGCTGCATGAGACGTGTTGACACGATACTGCCAACCACAGCACCCAGCAAGCCCACCATAGCACCTGTGCCGAAGCCAAGACCCATCATGAAGGCAATGACTACCAAGCCCATACCGAAGGCTGTGCCGAAGTTGGTGAGTGAGATAATCTGATATTTCTTAAAGTACTTGCTGAAGTTCTTGTCGTTGGCAAGGGTGATGATGGCAGGGTTATCACTGAGGAAAGTGAGCACCGCACCCAATGCTGCCACGCCTGGGAGGTTGAACAATGGCTTCATCAAAGGACGAAGAATCTTTTCCAACATGTTAACGACACCAAACTCTACCAACAGGTGACCAAGAGCACCGGTCAGCACTGTGATACCCATGAGATAGAAACAGGTATTGAGAAGAAGGTCGTGAGAGGTCTTCATGATGGTGTTCAGCATTTGGGATGTGCCCATGCGATGGCCGAGGAAGCCAAACACAGCGCCAAAGATCAGCAGGAAGACGATTGCCTCTACGATTTTTCTTGTAGAGGGCTTCATTTTCTGTTTATTCATTGAATGTAACTTTGTATTTTCCAATTATTTGTGTTCAAAGGCGGTGAGCAACCATTTAAGACCGACGGTTACGTAGTGGTCTTTGAAGTTGTTGTCGTTGTTGGTGTGCCAGAAGGCGTGGAGACGAAGGTTCTTCTTGTCCTTGATAGGATAGAACTCGCAACCTGCACCTACGAAGCCGTACTTGGTGCCCGTTGGAACGAAAGCGTCGGCATTGCCTGTGTCGTTGTAGTCGTAACCGCCTTTGACAAAGAGATTCACACGATTTTTGATATTGTAGTCCACCTTACCGATGAGGGTGAAATCGTTGAAATAGCCAGCTTCCTGATGGAAGTAGTAGCGGTTCATATAGTCGAGTTGGAAAGTCACAGGTCCCGCTGTCCATTGGTTACCCAAAGCAATGTAATGGGTATATTTGCCTGGCTCATATTCTACCAAGTTTGTGGAATAGATAGACTTGAAACAACCATAACTGCCGTACCAGATGAGGTTGTAGGCGTAAAGACCATCGAGACGGTAGGCACGGTCGGCAAATGGTGAGTTGCTGATTTGTGCCAAGATGGTGCTACGGCCATCGTTGGTGGTATATTGTCCAGAAACACCGAACTCATAGCAGTTGACGTTGTTCCAGAAAGTTGACCAGTAGTAGACATCGATAGGAGCAGCATCGTACTCAAAACCACCAATATAGACCACTTGTTTACCTGCTGATACACGCCAGTTCTTATTGATATTGTAATCAAGATAAGCCCAGTCGGTTGCGTTGAAGAAGTCGGAACCAGTGTTTATTTTATTGAAACGATAACGCAGATGATAGGAGAAATGTTCGTTGATGTTACCGTCCAACATGAAGTTGAGGTACTTGCCTGCAAAGCCTGACTCGTAGAGATTTGTGTCAGGAGTTTGAAGAATATGATTCTCCCAATCGGCACGCACGTCGAAACGTACGGAGATAGGCTGTTTGATTTCAGCTGCTAAGAATGAGGAACTTAGCAAGGCTGTCAAGAGCAATAGTGATGTTAAGAAACGTCGCATATTTAGTTGTGAAAAATGAGGTGCAAAAGTAATCATTTTCGGCTAATTATCACACATTCGAAGGTCATGAAATCTGGCATTCTTCAATCTTGTTGAAAACATAGTTCACACTACCGATTAAAGAGACTGGCGAGATAGTCATGGAACGCTTGTTGTTGGCTTGCGAAATGGAGACATTTTTCGGGAACTTCGTCATGTAAACCAGCATCTTACCGAAGATTTCCGATTTGTAGAATGGCGAATTGGTGTTCGACACGAAATACATGGTCATCTTACCGTTTTTAAGCACAAGTCGCTCAACGCCCATCTTAATGGCATGCCAACGAATGCGAATCAGTTCGATGAGGTTGTCTACTTCCTCAGGCACTGCACCAAATCGGTCTTCCAGTTTGGTTCTGAAGGCTGCTATGCCCTCTTCGTTCGTCAGATTGTCGAGTTCGCGATAGAGTGACATACGTTCAGAAACGCTCGAGACGTAATCATTAGGTATCATGACGTTGAAGTCGGTTTCTATGTTACAGTCGGAAACGAAGTCAATGTCTTGACGAGCTGCTGTTTCCGTCTGTTTGTCAGGCAGTACGTCATTGAATTCCTCATCACGAAGCTCAATCATCGCCTCATTCAGGATACGTTGATAAGTCTCGTAGCCGAGGTCGGCAATGAAGCCGCTCTGCTCTGCTCCCAACATATTGCCTGCACCACGGATGTCGAGGTCTTGCATGGCGATATTGAAACCACTGCCAAGATCCGAGAAAGTAGCGATGGCGTCCAAACGCCTTCTGGCATCGTCGGTCATCTCCTTGTATTCTGGTGCAATGAGATAGCAATAGGCCTTACGGTTGCTACGTCCGACACGACCACGAAGTTGGTGCAAATCGCTCAAGCCAAACAGATTGGCTTTGTTTACGATGATGGTGTTGACATTCGGCATATCAATGCCAGATTCCACCACTGTGGTAGCGAGAAGCAGGTCGTATTCGTAGTTAATGAAATCAACGATGACCTCTTCCAACTGTTGCGGCGGCATCTGACCATGTCCTATGGCTATGCGGATGCCAGGCACTATCTCCTTGAGTTTCTCTGCAAGGGTGTAGATGCTCTGCACACGATTGTGGATAAAGAAAACCTGTCCGTTGCGATTCATTTCGTTGACAATGGCATCACGAATGATATCTTCGTCAAAGTCAATGACTTCAGTCAGCACTGGGTAACGGTTTGGTGGTGGTGTATTGATGATGGAGAGGTCGCGAGCACCCATCAGCGAGAACTGCAGAGTTCTTGGAATAGGTGTAGCCGTGAGCGTCAGTGTGTCCACGTCCACTTTCATCTGTTTGAGCTTTTCTTTCACGCTGACGCCAAACTTCTGTTCCTCATCAATGATGAGCAGTCCGAGGTCTTTGAATACCACGTCTTTACCCACCAGTTTATGTGTACCCACGAGGATATCAATCTTACCATCGGCAAGTTCCTTGAGAATCTCCTTGACCTGTTTGGCTGTCTTGGCTCGCGAGATATATTCCACACGACAAGGGAAGAGTTGTAGTCGTTCGCTGAACGATTTGTAGTGTTGCAAAGCCAACACTGTAGTTGGCACAAGCACAGCCACTTGTTTACCATCGGTTACAGCCTTGAAGGCAGCACGAATAGCCACTTCGGTCTTGCCGAAGCCAACGTCGCCGCAGACCAAACGGTCCATCGGTTGCGGCAGTTCCATATCGTGTTTGATGTCGGCTGTTGCTTTCAGTTGGTCGGGAGTATCTTCATAGATAAAGGAAGCCTCAAGTTCCTGTTGCAAGTAGCCATCTGGCGAGAAGGCAAAGCCGAGCTTAGACATGCGTTGTGCATAGAGTTTTATGAGGTCACGGGCTATGTCCTTGACTTTGCTCTTGGTTCTCTCCTTCAGTCGCTCCCAAGCTCCCGAGCCAATCTTGTTGATTCGTGGTTCCTCACCCTCCTTGCTCTTGTATTTGGAGATTTTATGCAGTGAGTGAATGCTGACAAAGACATTGTCGCCGTCTTTATACACCAGTTTCACTACCTCCTGAGGTTTACCATTGATTTCGGTAGTCAGCAGTCCGCCAAACTTACCTACACCATGATCGATATGCACCACATAGTCGCCAATACGGAATTGGTTCAGTTCCTTCAGCGTCATCGCCACTTTACCCGAACGGGCAGAATCGCTCTTCAAGACAAACTTGTGGAAACGGTCGAATATCTGGTGATCGGTGAAGAAGCAGCATTTCATGTCGTGGTCTATGAAGCCTTCGTGCAAGGTCTTCAACACGGCATTGAACGGGAGGTAATCGCCACGGTCTTTAAAGATAGCTGCTATACGGTCTGTCTGTTTGACACTATCCGAAGCTATATATATATTGTATCTCTCTCCCATATATCGGGAAAGACAATTGGTCACGAGGTCGAAGTTTTTGTGGAACAAAGGTTGTGGTGAGAGGTTGAAGGTAATGGTTTTGCCTACCTTCAACGCACTCTTACCCTCCAACATACAGCGGAATTGTGCAGTCTGTTTCTTGAAGTCTTCTCCTGTCAGCAGCCTGGATTCCAACGTCGAGGTCTGGCTGTATTGGTTTGCTTTCACCAAAGCTTCATCATAGACAGCGTCGAGACGTTCACGCAGCTGCATGCTGTTCTTTAGATAGAGAATAGTGTTGTCCTTGTCCACAAACTCCAAGAGCGAAACGAGGTCGCCTTCCATCTCGTCGATATTAGGAACGATGGTTATGTTATCGCGTTTCTCCACAGAGAGTTGCTTCTCAATATCGAAGACACGGATAGAGTCAATGTCGTTACCGAAGAAATCGATACGGTAAGGTTGTTCGTTGGAGAAAGAGAAGATATCCAGAATGCTGCCACGTAGCGAGTATTGTCCTGGCTCATAAACAAAATCCATCTGCTGGAATCCGTAGCTGTCCAGTCGTTCCACTAAGTCGTCCACGCTGACAGTATCTCCTTGATGCAGTTCTATCTTAGCACTGTTGAACCCTGAAGCTGCCACCACTTTCTCGGAGATGGCATCGGCAAAGGTCACCACAACCACAGCATCCGATTGCTGCAGACGCGAAAGAGTGTCGGCACGAAGTATCTCGTTGGCTTCATCAATGGCTCCATGTTTATGGATATTACGATAGGCAGAAGGAAAAAAAGCAATCTTCTGGCGGTCGTATAGTTGAGCAAGATCATGATAACAATAAGCTGCTTCTTCCTCATTGTCAAGAACAACGACAACAGAGTGCGAGGCTTTTCTATACATCGCCGCCAACAGCAACGAACGCATCGAACCCTGCACACCTTCCACAGCCACATTGCCTTTCAGTGTGGTCATCCAACTGCAAGCCTCTTTGACTAACGGATGCTTGCGGTAGTATTCTAAAAACTCTGTAATCTGCACGTTTACAAAATAGTTTAGGGAGAGAAAACGATTGTTCCCCTCCTCACGTTGAAATTATGGTGCAAAGATACACTATTTTTATTGATTGCCCGCAATCTTTTCTGCCATCTCATTCAACCAAAGACACTGTTCCCTGGTTATCGCTTTGGTTTCTGTGTGAAATGCCCACGGACTAATTTGCAGCATCTGACCACTTGCACAGGCTTCAAAACTCTCACCTATCGGTTTGTATATTGGCGGAAAGCCATTCTCCCTCAGCAGAATGATGCGATAACCTCGTTCCATTGCTTCTCGCATCACCTCTTTCTCTTTAGAAGCTATGGCAGCACTCACCAAGACACCACCTCGTTCTCCGCAAGACAGCCAAGCCTCACGCAGACGAGCGTTCTCTTCATCCGTATATCTACGATGCACAATAACACCCACTTTATCAGGAATATCCAAGAGGAAACGATTACCAACAGCCTGACAACGGACACCAGCCACATCCAAACCAGAAAGCACGGTGAATAACTGCGGATGTTCTCGTTTAACCATCAGACGTCGAGGATTATCCTCCAGATAATGTTTCCAGTTATCCAACTGTCCCTCATGTAGCAGAATCTTATCATTATACCCCGCCTCAAAAAGCACAGGAAGCTGGCTGTTCCTGCCTTCGGGAGAAGCTGAAGGAACGGTAGCCACCGTTCCCGCAGTTTCTCTGCCGTTTCCGTTCCCAGGGAGGCCGTCTCTGCCTTCGGCCTCTCTGCCGTTACAGTTCCCAGGGCGGTACGGAAAACCTTCGGGAGAAGCCGAAGGAACGATAGCCACCGTTCCCGCAGTTTCTCCTGCGGGAACAGCCGAGGCAGGAAAGAAAAGCCGCCAGTAGGCCCTGCTGCAGCCAGCCTTGAAACCCCGAATAACCATCCCCAAGTGCTTCCCTGCTGGGAGGTCCTCTCTCACGCGGAGGATGATGTGCAGATGGTCAGGCATGATGCAGAGCTTCCAGACCTCCACCTGCGGATAGAAACGATGAATCTTCTTTATCTCCTCGTCTCTTATCGCCAAGCCCAACGGCGAGAGTTCTACAAACGGCTTAATACCAGCCGCAGTGCTTCCCTTCAGTCGGCCAAACACAGGCTTGCGGTTCTCCACCACCAACGTCAGCATATATGTCCCCTTCAGGGAATAATCGTGCCAAGGTGTCCTTCGGAGCATCGAGTGCTTTGTGCCACTCACCGTTATTCCTCTCGCTATTGCCTCCTCGCGTTTCATGGGCAGTATTTCTTTTTTCTGCCACAAAGATACGAAAAACTCCCGAACCATACCGCAACCATTTGCGAAAACAGCCATTGCCTCTTGTCATTCCTTTCTGCAAAAACGGGAACTATTTTTTCACCTCATTTATCCAATCTGCAGAATGTCGTTTCAGACACACTCTTCCCGAAAATGCCTCCGCCATTTTGCTACAGAAGAGCTACGTTAAAGAACCCTTTTTGTCAAACTGCAACTTACTGTTTTACGGAAAATTTCTATCGTTTCATTTTGTTAATCTGGAATCGTGCATTGCATGCTGACGTTCAAAACCTTGGATAGAGAAAAAACAACAAAAAAAGTTGCTTTTTCATTACCGTTTTTCGAAAAAAAATTTCTACTTTTGCACGTTCTTTTCAGGAAGAATTGTGTAAGACTATAATAGGTTGTGACTCAGACCTTTCATCTCTAAGACTATTGATAATATTGCGCACACTTTTGCCAATTCTGTGTCATTTTCCTTCATGTTCTTACCGTAAAGACTTGCAAACAAATAAACAACAACAAATAAAAACTTAAAAGACATGAAGAAAACTCAACTCTTCACAATCATCATGGCTCTGCTGTGCCTCGCATCTCCGATGTCGGCGCAGACCTCTGTTGATATAAACAACGGTGAGCTAAACTTCCAACGTCCAGCCGAAGCTTGGCTTTGGACTGGCGGCAGTTCAGACAATCGTTGGGACAACACTGCTAACTGGGCAAAACCAAACGGAAATACCCAAGATTTTCCTGGTCAGACCAATAACAAAGACTTGGTATTCATTCCAACAAACCCTACCGGCAACAAGTTTCCTTCACTTGATGCAAAAATCACCATCAGCAAGATTTATCTTGCAAAGGGTGCAATGCTTGAAGGTCAATACAACTTGGTAGCTACTGATGGTTGGTACACCGATATCGTTATCCCAGCCAACCGTTATGTTATGCTTTCTTCTCCATTGAAACAAACTTACATGGGTGACTTCTTCACTGCAACCCAAGGCGGCACATATGTAGGTCCTTTCTCACCGGCAGTATATGATGCGATTGACACTGATAGCGAAAATGGAACTACTGGCAACAACCGCAAGTTTCCTTATTCTATCTACCAACGTCTGTTCGCAAGTGCAGTAGACGTGCTTTACGATGCTTACACTTTGCATTATTATGATGCTGCATGGAGCACACCTACCAATGTAATGAACTATGAATACCAAGTTGGCGAAGGTTTCCAAGTTTTGGCACGTGCAAATCAGTCAAGCGAAATGGCAGACTTCCACTTGCCTTCTGATGCAACTGAATATTACTATTACAAAAACGATGGTACTCGTTCCGATATATCAGAGCAAACAAGTCGTTCTAACGCAGGCAAACCAGCTTACGATGCAGCCAACCTGACTGTTACATTGAGACGCAGTCAGGCTTCTGACAATGCTCTTTGGGCTGCTGGCAACCCAGCATTTGCCACAATGAAAATCCGCGAGTTTTTGGAGGAAAACTATCGCGCTGGATACACAGGATGCTACCTCTACAAGCATATCAATGGTGATGGAACACCAAGCAATGCCAGTGGTAGTGACGTATTGTATTACTACAACAATGCTACTGGTCAATTAATAGAAAACCAGTCAGTCGGAACTCAAACCTCAATAACCTCATCTCCATACATCGAACGCAACAGCGGCTTTACTGTAGAGAGCGGCAATGGTCAGGTTCAGCCAAACTACCCAACAGATTTGTTAGGTACATATGAAATGACATTAACCCCTGCCAGCATTGATTGGAGACTCAGAAGCCCTTGGCTGGGTATTATCGGAGGTCTTACGACTCGTACTTCAGGAACAAACACCTCTTTGCGCCAAAGCAACTCAAACATCACCATTTCCAAACATCCTTCTAATAACAACAAAGTATTCATCTCAAATCTTGCTGGTATTGCCACACAAAACATTGAAGGCACAGTAACAATGAATCGAGATGGAAATGGTGGCATAATAACCATTGATCCAGGATGTATTGTTGGTACATATAATGGTTGGACTGGTTCAAATGCATCAAGCACCAATATGGCAATCTACGCAGCAAATAGCGGTACAAGAAACATTACCCTCCACGGAAGTCAATATAGTGAAACAATCACATCCAATGCTCGTTCAAATGTAAACATTGCAGATTACTCTGTTGAATCACAATATGCAGACAATGTTAGTAAAGACAACAGTCTGATTTTGGGATTTAGTATTGCATCAGACGGTTCCATTGCTATTCAAGCAAACAACGCTTTTGCATTATATCCAGAAAGCAGTAAGACTAAATATTTCTATGTAGGCTCTGTTTATCATAGCTCTTGGGCTGGCGATGACTACGGCATCGGCAATTTCTTCAGTAGCACATGGAACGCATTTAATACTTATGCAGGAAATAAAGCAGCCAGTGGTAGTCAAGGGGGAGGCACTTCAACAGGAACAAGTTCAGATATGTTGACCCTTATGTTTACTCCTAACATGTTCACCACATCAACAACAGCAGCCCAATCTGCTCCACGCAAAACAGCTGCTCATGGTGGTAATACGACATCTATCGTTGCTAACTACAACAATAGAACCGTCAACACATTCTTCGTTCGCAACAACGAAGCAACCAATGGTTTCAACTCTGCCGAAGATGCTCCTATTATTGGTGAGTTCGACGAGGATGTATTCACAATCGGAACATTGGCTGGCGCAACTCGCGTAGCGGTTAACGCTATCAACGACACTACACGCGCTCAGATTGTTTTGACTGGCGTAAATGGTGAGGTAGAATTGGTATTCGACAACCTCGAGGCTCTCGGCGAGAATGTTCGTCTGTTCGATGCTAACGACAGCACAGAACGTCCATTGAACGGCAACCACGACAACGTGACCGTCAATTTCGGTGTCAACGACTCACCACTCCGTTACTCTTTGGTATGGGACTACGCTCCTATCATCTCAGGCAATGAGACACTCGTAGACCTCGACTTCACAGTATTCTCACCTGCTAAAGGCGAAGTGAAAGTGATGAACGGCGACATAATGAACAACGTACGCCTCTACAATGCAGCAGGTCAATTGGTGAAATCAATCGCAGCCAACAGCAACGACGCTTCGTTCAGCGCATTGCTCCCAGGCATCTATGTGGTTGAGATTTACACCAGCAACGGTCGCGGCACAAAGAAAGTTGACGTAAAATAATATATTGTAAAGACTAACTACAGAAAACTTATCACAACAATGAAACAACTGAAATTAAATATGCTCTTGGCAGTTCTCATGCTGTGCGCTTGCACAGCCTTGAGCGCTGCAAGCTACGAGCCATTCAGCCAGGTTACAATCACCGACGGCATCTATCAACAAGGCGGCACTGTTACCCCAAACGTAAATCAAGAAGCAACACTCTTTGGTGAAACAGCAAACTATAGCACCGACATCACGACACAAGCACCTGGTGACCCAAACTCTTGGGAAGACTTTGACAACAAAAACCAAGGCACAGGTAACGTTGGTACTCCTCTCAAAGGAGGAATTTTCTTCTTGATTGCGATGGCATTAGGTTTGGCTGGCCTTCGCGTTCGTAAAGCGCTTTGTGAAGAGTAGAGACAACATAACGCTTATATAACAGAAATGGCTCACAACAATGTTGTGGGCCATTTCTTTTTACAACCACCGAGGGATTATTTTTCCGCCTCATCGCCTCATCGCCTCATCGCCTCATCGCCTCATCGCCCTATCGCCCTATCGCCTTATCGCCTTATCACCCTATCGCCCTATCGCCTTATCGCCTTATCGCCTATTTCTCGGATGTTTGGTGAGGATTTCCTTGCGAAGGAACTCCATGTCGAGGTGGGTGTATATCTGGGTTGTGATAATGCTTTCGTGTCCGAGCATCTGTTGTATGGCACGAAGGCTGGCGCCGCCTTCCAAGAGATGTGTTGCAAAAGAGTGACGGAAGGTATGCGGCGAGATAGTCTTGGTGATGCCTGCTTCCTTGGCTAATTGTTTCACGATGGTGAAAATCATGGCACGCGTCAATTGCGCTCCACGACGGTTGAGAAAGAGAAAATCCTCGTTGTGCGGTTTGATGGTTTGCTCGTTGCGGTCGATAAGCCAATAACGTATCTTCTCGACTGCCAATGGCGACAGAGGCACGAGTCGCTGCTTGCTGCCCTTGCCCTCCACACGCATATAACCGAGGTCGAAGTTGATATTCGACAGTTTCAGATTGACCAACTCCGAGACACGCAATCCAGAGCCGTAGAGCGTCTCTATGATGGCAAGGTTACGATGTCCTTGCGGATGTGAGAGGTCGATACTCTGCTCTATCCTTTCTATCTCCTCAACAGTAAGCACTGTTGGCAGATGGGCAGGAATGGCAGGTGGTTGCAGTAGCTCCGCCGGGTTATCCTCACGTTCGCCAGAAACCACGAGGAAACGGAAAAACGATCGTATGCTTGAAACTACACGTGCCTGTGAACGGGGTTGAACGCCCAACTCATGCAACAAGGCCACGTATTGCTGCAATAGGGAGAGATTGCAATGAAGTGCATCGTTTCCTTGCTCGTCGAGGAACTCGGTGAGCTGCGCTATATCTGAAGTATAAGCCTCTATGCTGTTGGCAGCCAAAGCACGTTCCAGCAGCAGATAATCTTTATAGAGTGCAAGCAGATTACGGGGAAGCATTTCTAAACGAAAACGATACAGATTCTATAGTTTACGAAAAACGGCAACACGAGGCAGCGTGACTGCCAGGTGTTGCCGTGGTTATCGTTTTATCTAATTTAGATTAGTTCAAACGGAATTTGTCAACACCGTTTACGAGGAAGCCAACGATTTGGTTAGCTGCAGCGAGACCAGCGTTGATGTTAGCTTCAGCTGTCTCAGCACCCATCTTTTTAGGGGTAGCGAAGAAGCGAGCGCCGAATTTTTCTTTGAGAACGGCAGCGTTAGCTGGAGCGATATCTGTTACATATTTCATGTCAGGACGATCCTCGAGGAGACGTTCCATGTCAGCCTCGTTGATAACCTCTTTACGAGCTGTGTTAACCAAGCAACCGCCTTTTGGCATGTGGTTGAGGAGTTCGTAGTTGATAGAGTTTTTGGTTTGGTCGTTTGCTGGGATGTGGAGTGAGATATAGTCGCAGTTTGTGTAGAGGTCTTCGAGTTTCTCAACAACGTGAACACCTTCTGCTTCCATTTTCTCTTTTGCAACGAATGGGTCAAATGCCCAGATTTCCATACCGAAAGCGCGAGCGTGTTCAGCAACCAAGCGACCAACGTTACCGTAAGCTTGGATACCGAGACGTTTGCCTTTCAACTCGCAGCCAGTGCCAGGAGTGTATTGGTTACGGGCCATCATGATCATGAGACCGAGAGCCAACTCAGCAACGGCGTTTGAGTTCTGACCAGGAGTGTTCATAGCCACTACGTTGTGCTCTGAGAGAGCTTTGAGGTCGAGGTTGTCGAAGCCAGCACCTGCACGAACCACGATTTTGAGGTTTTTGGCAGCTGCAACAACTTCAGCAGTAACTTTGTCAGAGCGAACGATGAGTGCGTCAACGTCAGCAACTGCTGCATGGAATTGTGATACGTCTGTGTACTTCTCAAGGAGTACGAGTTCGCCACCGGCTTTCTCTACGATTTCGCGGATGCCGTCAATTGCTTTCTTAGCAAATGGCTTTTCTGTTGCTACTAATACTTTCATGATTTTTGTATTATAAATGAGTTTTGAGTTTAGTCTGTTTTAATGCTGAGCCTGCCAGCGACGAAGTGCAGCATGATAAGCAGCTGCATTGCGTGTATGTTCTGCCAACGTAACGGCGAAATTATGTCGTCCGTTGAGTTCAGGCTTTGCACACATATATATATAATTGTGATGCGTATAATTCAACACCGCGTCAATGCCTTCCAACGATGGCATACGGATAGGTCCAGGAGGGAGTCCGATGTTCAGATAGGTATTGTATGGAGAGACAACGGCAAGGTGTTTATTCAGAATCTGCGTAAGGGTGAAATCGCCCACGGCAAACTTCACCGTAGGATCCGACTGCAACAGCATGCCTTTATGCAGACGGTTGATATAAAGACCAGCCACCACTGGTTTCTCATCATTCTTGTTGGTTTCCTCTTCTACGATGGACGCCAACGTAATCACCTCGGCGGGAGTCAGTTGAACCATTTCTGCTTTATGCTTTCGTTCAGATGTCCAGAACGAACGTGAGAACGTAGCCATACGCTGCATGAACTCCTCGCCAGTCACATTCCAATAGAACTCGTAGGTATTCGGCAGCACGAGGGTAAACAGCGTAGCCGTAGTGATATCGTAGTGTGCCAGCAATGCCGAGTCGGTAAACGTAGCCATCCAAGCCGCTGAGTCGAGCATTGTCTTCGAAGCGAGACGGGCAGCCAGCTGCTGTGGCAAGCGTACATTATTAAATGTAATGGTGAGTGGCTCCTGCAATCCGCCATAAAACATATTCACCACCTCGCGGTTGGTGGCATGATTGCGGATAAGATAGCGACCAGCATGCAGATGACTTTCCAAGTGCTGATGACGTGCCCAGAAACGGAATGACGCCTCGTTGGAAATGGTGCACACCGTGTCCAATTGAGCCATAAGATTGTCGAAATCGTCGTCCGAACGGAGATAGACATACCCGTTTTCACCCTCAGAAACCGAGAAATTAGGCTTCAACAACACGGCATAAGCAGCCATCACAACCACCAAAATGGTCACGAAAGCCAGCAAACCAAGCGCAATAATCCACCTAAAATGCTTTTTCATCACTGAGAGTCAAACCGTTAGTTTATTTCCTAATGGAATGTAAAGGTAAGTAGTTTTTTTTAGGAAAAGAATTTTTGTGGAATGATTTTTCATTTCAAAAAAAAGTACTACCTTTGCACCGCAAAACAAGGGACACATCTTCGGTGTTGCACCATTTGTTTGCTGAGTTAGGCGAAAGCCCATGGAAGTGTGGGTGAGTGGCTGAAACCACCAGTTTGCTAAACTGACGTACGAGATTATCGTACCGGGGGTTCGAATCCCCCCGCTTCCGCCAAACTCGCTTGAAAGGATGTCTTAACGGCATCCTTTTTTGTTTTTCATAGTCAGAGCGAGAGATTTTTTTCAAAATAATTTTTACTTTTGCAATCCCAATCAGTCAAATAGATAAAACCAATAAAATAGTAGTATTATGAAAAAGTTCATACTCACACTCGTGATGGTAATGGCAACCCTTGCTGCCGTGGCTCAGAACCTCACCATCCGCACCGATAGTTACAACAGTCGTTTTTGGCTTTACATCGACAATATCCTGCAGAACGAATACTCTGTCAGCTCTATCACCGTGACCAACCTCCGCACCACCACCTGCGTCATTCGCGTAGAGATGGAAGGTCGCGAAGCCTTCAGCTGTGGTCGCCGTGTGATGTTGAACAACGGCAACAACACCTTCCGTATCAATCGCAACAGCAATGGTATCACACTGCAAGCCATTGGCTCAAGTCGTCAAACCGTTGACCTCCTGATGCCATTCCTTGCACCTAACACCAACGCCTACGGAGGTTACTGCGATTACACATACGGTGTTTCACACAGCGGTCACACCTATACACATCAAGGCACTCGCCATGAGATTTACAACACCTACAACGGCAACAATTACAACAACAATCATAACGGATATGGTCAATACGACAACCAGGTTCGTCCTGGCAACGTAGGCACCCGTCCTTCTGCAGGCACTGCCCGTCCTGTCAATGGCGGCATGGACCACAACTTCTTCAACCGTATGATGGAACAGTTGCGCAACGAATCCTTCGACAGCCGTCGTATGGAAATAGCCAAGCAAATGATTGCGGGTAATGGTGTCAACACCGACCAACTTGCTGCCATAGCCAAACTCTTCAGCTTCGACAGCAACCGCCTTGAATTCTTGAAATGGGCTTATAGCTATTGCACTGACAAATCGCATTACGCCCTGCTCGCCAGCACATTCACCTTCGGCTCAAATGCCGACGAACTGCTGAGATTCATTGGCTCAAAATAAGACTTCATAATGATTAGATCATACAATAAGATTATTTTTTTCATAGAAAATTGATTTTTATGGAAATGTAGTTCAGCTTGGGAAAGTTGGACTACATTTTTTTTGCACCATTTTTCAAAGTCACAATTTCTTACTAAACAGAATGGGGGCTAGACAGTCCTAAAAATTAATAGTCGTTAACATCTACATTTCTCGACTGCCATTTCAATTTTGATAATAGGAGTCTACATTTCTCGACTGCCATTTCAATTTTGGAAATGAGAATCTACATTTCTCGACTGCCATTTCAATTTTGAAAATGGGAGTCTACATTTCTCGACTGCCATTTCAATTTTGAAAATAGGAGTCTACATTTCTCGACCGCCATTTCAATTTTGAAAATGGGAGTCTACATTTCTCGACCGCCATTTCAATTTTGGAAATAGGAGTCTACATTTCTCGACCGCCATTTCAATTTTGGAAATGAGAGTCTACATTTGTAGATTTGCAAAATCAAGAGAGAAAAACACCATTTATTCCCCCACTCCCCTATCTGCAGGGTGAGAACCCAACAACAGAAACACCACATGCCGTCTGCAATCCGTTCGCAGCCACTGCCGTAACTTTGTTGGCCGAACGAGATGGTAATTCCACGTTTTTTTCCTATCTTTGTCCGATTAAAGAGAAGACTTTCGCCTCGGCGATAAGTAATTGATATGTACATCAGTAGATTATTGGCTATAAGCATGTTAGTGCTGATGGTGAGTTGTAACGCCCGACAGGAACGTTACGAACAGGCTTGCCATTGGCTAGACGTCAACAACGATATCTGCATAAACAACCTCGACTCTGCCGCCGAGGTTATCAGTGCTTGGCCTCGTTTGAGAAAAGCTCAAGCCAACGAACTGCGAGAGCGTTTTCAAACCTACCAGTTGGCATGTGCCAACAATCTTGCCTTGGTGTTGGAAGCACGGCTGGACAGTGCCGACCAAGTTGCCACAAGCATGCAACACATTGAAGCTCTCGAAGATACATTGCTGAAAGAGTTTCAAGTCTACGAACGTTATGGCATATCATTATTCATGTTCGAAGGCGAACCGATGGCAGAAGTCATGCCGTGGTACGAGACCCAGACATTCAAACGCTACCTCTCGGAATGCGAACGTGAGCTGCAGAAAATCTTCCAACGCGAAGCCGAAAAGCCAAGCGTGATTGATGAGGAAGTGGTGGTGGACTACAGCGTCATCAGTCACCGTCTGTTCTGCTGCGACATGCTGATGGACAAATATCCCGACGACGAACTCACCGACGTGATTAACGAACGAAGGCTCAACTATCTGTCACTCTTTATGTACGGAACCGACAACACCCCAGCCTTCAACTGGAATGATGGTCAGCTTCGCAATGAGATTCGTGGCTCCATACAACGCTACATTCTCAAACACCCACATGCCTACAGCACACCAACATTGAAGGAGTTCATCAACCTGATGAGGCACAGCAACTTCAAACGTTCAGGCGATGTGGACATCTTCATAAGTAAGACTTTTACATTACACTAAATATAAATAACACCCTAAAAAACAAAGAATAAAACTATGGCTAACTGGTTTGAATGCAAAGTTAAGTTTGAAAAAATCTCAGAACAAGACGGCTCACGCGTGATGAGCTCAGAGATATATGTAGTGGATGCTATCAACTTCACCAACGCTGAAGAGCGTGTGCTGAAAGAGGCTCTGCCTATGGCACAAGGCGAAGTGAATGTGGACACCATCAAGCACGTGAAGATTGTGGAAATCTTCCCAAGTTTCAACGGTGAGGTCAACCTCTGGTACCGTTGCAAAGTCAACTACCTCATTCCTGACGAAGAGAAAGGCACTATCAAACGCACAGCACAGACATGGCTCGTGCAAGCCGACGACTTCAAACAAGCTGTCGACACTCTCCAACAACAAATCAGCAAATCGCTTGCTGACATCGAGATTGTGCAAGTGTCACAAACCAATATCCTCGACGTGCTCCAATATCAACCTGAAGAAAAAACCGAACCACAAGCATGAGTGTAACTGACAACCTCAAGACTATCAGAGCTGGCGTGCCTGCAGAGGTGCGACTGGTCTGTGTGTCAAAGTTCCATCCTGCCGAACTCATCAGCGAGGCTTACGAAGCAGGCGAACGTGATTTCGGAGAGAGTCGCGCTCAGGAACTGATGCAGAAAGTGGAGATTTTGCCAAAGGATATCCGCTGGCACTTCATCGGCCCACTCCAAAGCAACAAGGTGAAATACGTTGTGCCTGTGGCATATATGATTCAGTCGGTAGAAAATGAGAAACTGCTCAACGAGATTGAACGCATAGCTGCCAAACACGACAAGGTGCAGAAAGTGCTGTTGGAGGTGCATATCGCCCAAGAGACCTCGAAACACGGATTTTCAGAGGAGGAGCTGACACAGTTCTTCGCTGAAAAGATGTGGCAGAACTATCCTCATATCGAGGTATGCGGACTGATGGGTATAGCCACGTTGACTGACGACCCAGAAGTGACCAAAGCAGAGTTTCACACCATGCGTACACTCTTCGACCGCATAAAAAACGATTATCAGCTGAATTCGTTCACTGAATTGTCCATCGGCATGTCGCACGACTACCCTCTCGCCATTGCCGAAGGAGCCACCATCGTTCGCGTAGGCAGTGCCATCTTCGGACAACGAATCTATCAATAAAAAAACATCTTTAAAACAGAAATAGTCTAACAACAAGAATATGAAAATCAAATCGTTAATCATATTGGCATTGACAGCCTTTGCCATTTCGGCTTCCGCTGGAGTAAATCAACTCTATCAAGCCTACATCCTGAAATACGCCCCTATCGCAGCCTCCGAACAGTTGGCAAACGGTGTACCTGCCAGCATCACATTGGCTCAAGGACTGATTGAGTCGGGTGCAGGCACCAGTTCTTTGGCTACCGAGTGCAACAACCACTTCGGTATCAAATGCGGTTCAAACTGGAACGGCAAGACCATGAGCAAGGACGACGATCGTGCCAACGAGTGTTTCCGTTGCTACAACTCAGTGGCACAGAGCTACGAAGACCATTCTCTGTTCCTTAAGAGAGGCTCTCGCTATGCCTTCCTCTTCGACTATCCTGTAACGAAATACAAAGCATGGGCATACGGTCTTTCACGTGCTGGTTATGCCACCGACCCACAATATGCCGAGAAGTTGATTAACATCATCGAGACCTACGACCTTGCCAAATATGCTGAAAATCCTGAGAAATATGTTGTTGATTTGAAGCAATATACCGTTGGCGGAACACATTCAAACCGTGGTGGCAACCGTCGTGGTGGAAACCGCACAGATACCACTAACCCAACCAACGATGCCGTACAATATAAATATGTATCCATCAATGGTATCGAAGCCGTTCTCGTAGTCAATGCAGTAAAGGTTCACGACCTTGCCAACGCACTCGGTTTGCCACAGGCTTCTATCATTCGTTGCAACGAATATCCGGACAAAGACTATCTGATTCCTGCTGGCGACTATGTATTCCTTCGCTCGAAGAAAACTACAGCCGCTCCTGCTTACACACGTCATATCGTTAAACCTGGCGAGTCATTCCACTCTATCTCACAGAAATACGGCATCCGCCTCTCATCACTCTACAAGATGAACAACTTGTCAAAGGATGCTGAAGCCAAGGTGGGAATGGAACTGATTCTCCGCTAATGGTTTTTGTTTAACGACCAATAAGAACAAATGAAAAAAGCACTGATAGTTCTGCTGATGATGGCTGCCGCATTGCATGTGGTAGCTCAGCCTTTCGACCCCAATGTGAACGTGGTGGAAAACACCCTTTCACAGTCGTCGAAGGTTTTTCTTATCACAGCAGAACCAGGCGACGCCATCTACGAACGTTTCGGTCATACGGCTATCCGTGTGATAGACCCAACGCTGATGATGGACGTGGTTTACCACTATGGCGTGTTCGATTATCTGCAACCTAATTTCGTAGGACGTTTTGTTAGCGGAGCCACAGACTACAGCATCGGTTGCTGGCCGTGGAAGTTTTTCCTTTTCGACTACACCGACCGTCGCTCTTCTGTCTATTCGCAGGAACTGAATCTGACCCTGCAGCAACGCAACGACCTTTTCCGTGCTCTGGAACGAAACAATCAGCCGAAGAACCGACTCTATCGTTACAACTTCGTCTACGATAACTGTGCCACCCGTCCGTATGACATGGTAATGAAAGCCATTGGCAGCAATATCCATGTTGGCTTTGATAATCAGGATTATGTGGGCACAGAGATTATTCCGAACATCCAGACTGCAGAACCTACAGACAACCTCAAGACCATCAACGGTAAGCCTGCTACCTTTAGAAATATCATCGAGGAATATCTTGGCATGAATACATGGTGGCGTTTTGCCATTGACATCGTGTTGGGCGAAGAGGCAGACCGTCCGTTACATTGGTCACAGATGATTGCGTTTCCGCGCTATCTCAAGATGATAGCCGACCAAACTACGGTAAAATCGGAACAACTCGGCAATTATCCGCTGACTTCAAATGGTAAATACGTTCTGAAATACAACGAAGTAGCCCTACCCAACAATGGTGTATTCAATCCCGTTGTGCTCTGTTTGTTGTGGCTGTTAGTCGTTGTGTATCTGACATTCAACGATTGGCATCACAGAACATACAAGCCATGGGTTGACTATGTGATGTTCGGACTCTATGGTTTCTTCGGTACAGTGGTGTTCTATCTGATGTTCTTCTCTTATCATCCTCTGGTTCACTGCAACTACAATCTCTTATGGATAAATCCTTTGCAGTTACTGTTTGCCTTGGCATTGATCAAGAAACCATGGCGTAAACATCTCACCATCTATCATTGGCTGAATGCTGTAGCCATCATCGTTGCCATTGCATTCTATGGTTTCGGCAAGCAACAAATGCACCCAGCCTTCCTTTCACTGATGGTAGCGATGTTGATTCGTTCAGTGAATTACAACCTTACAATACCAAACACTAAAAAATGAGACAACTATACATCTTCATACTTGCCCTCGTGCTGAGTTGCTCTGCTACGCTGTCAGCCCAAAAAGCGACAAACGCGCCAAAGCCTAAACTGGCTGTGGTGATTTGTGTTGACGGTCTGCAAAGCGAACATCTCACGTTGATGTGGGACAATTTCTCTGACAAGGGATTCAAACGCATTGCCTCGCAAGGCCGCTATTTTCCGAATGTGATGTGTAACTACATTGCAGCAGGAAGTACAGCAGATTATGCCTCGTTAATGACAGGCACAGTGCCTTTCTATCATGGTATCACAGGTGATAAGATATACGACGACAACGAAAGTGCCGTTGTTTCCATCGTGCATGACAACGAGTACGAATCCATCAACGGCAAAGTGGCTGCTTCTGCCGACCATCTTCAAGCCATGACGGTAGCCGATGCGCTGAAAGCTGCAAGTCCGCAATCGAAAGTATTCAGCATAGCCCTCACACCAGAGTGTGGCGTAATGCTCGGTGGACATACCGCCAATGCTTCCGTATGGATTGATACCAAAGGAAAACTCGCCACCAGCAACTACTACGGCAGTCTGCCACATTGGGCAAGCAAGATGAACAACGGATTGTTCACCAGCTATATGCAGAGCGAATGGAAACCGATGTACGCCATCAACACCTATCGTTATGCACCTCACACAAAGAAAGGATTCGATGGTGTCTTCTACCGTCCACAGAATAAAGGAACGATGGAGGAACGTATCAAGGCTTTCCGCCAGACACCTTACTGCAACACAATGATCAAAGACCTTGCAATCGGTGCACTCCGCGAAGAACGACTCGGCACTGGCTCACAGACCGATATGCTCTGCATTCAGTTTACAGCCGCCGTCGTTGGACATAGTATGGGTGAGTTCAACTCTGCCGAACGCGAGGATTTATATTTGAAGTTAGACACTGACCTTGAGTTGCTGCTCAATGCCATTGACCAACAGGTAGGATTGGCAAACACTGTCATCATGCTGACAGGAACACAAGCCGACACCTATTCGTCAGAGACATTGGAACAGC
This sequence comes from Paludibacteraceae bacterium, assembly GCA_024405895.1. Lineage (GTDB taxonomy): Bacteria > Bacteroidota > Bacteroidia > Bacteroidales > Paludibacteraceae > HGM05398. The sequence goes on along the minus strand of JAKSNW010000012.1, from coordinate 35,803 downwards.
TCAGAATCTCCGCAGGCACATTCCAAGGCGAACGTGCTATGCTGCTGCTTAATGGCTACCTCATGTCAATACATGGTGATGGCCGTTGGGTAAGTGGATTCCATGCTCGTCATATCACTTTAAACAAGACCTACATCGAAGCCAAGGGACTGAGTATGGCTCGTCTTCGCGAAGAGACCGCTGAGTTCATGTCCGAGTTCGATGGTGTGGCTTCTGCCTATACTGCCGACCAGATTCTGCGTGCTACTGGCGGCGACGACGACCTTCTGGCTCTACTTCGCAACAGTTATTACAAACGCCGTAGCGGAGACGTGGTGTTCACACTTCTTCCTGGTTGGTGTGTACGCGACGAGAACGGAGAGCAGGTTGGCTATCAAGGCACTGCACCGCATCCTATTCCTGTCTATTTCGCAGGCATGGGAATGGAGAGTGCAAAATACGACGGCAACGTGAACATCACAGCATTGGCTCCAACACTTTGTGCTTTAATGCAGATTCCACAGCCAAATGCTGCACGCTCACAACGTATTCAATGGTAAAACAGGAAACAAGGTAACGAGAGATACTATATATAATATATAAGGCTTTTGTAAGAGCTACGAACTTTCGCTGCCTTTGTACATAAACAACACAATAAGTGAACGACAAGATACATCTTTTGCCCGATGCGGTAGCCAACCAGATAGCTGCCGGCGAAGTGGTGGTAGGTCCATACTCTGTAATTAAAGAGTTGATGGAGAATGCCGTCGACGCTGGTGCTTCCCACGTTACCGTGGTCATAAAAGGAGCGGGCAGAACATCCATACAAGTCGTTGATGACGGCTGCGGTATGACACCAAGCGATGCCATGATGGCATTGCAGCGTCATGCCACGTCGAAGATTACCAGCGTAGAAGATCTCTACACACTGCAAACCATGGGCTTCCGTGGAGAGGCACTTCCTTCCATTGTCTCTGTCTCACAAGTAGAGATAAAGACCAAGACTGCCGACGAAGAATTGGGTACACTGATTGAAATCGATGGCTCTAAAGTAGTAAAGAACGAAGAAGTGGCAGCACCTGTAGGTACCAGCATCACAGTAAAGAACCTCTTCTACAATGTGCCAGCTCGCAGAAAGTTCCTCAAGTCGGACGAGACAGAAACCCGACGTATCATCGCAGAATTTCAACGTGTGGCATTAGCAACACCACAAGTAGCTTTCACGTTGTTCAACGGAACGACGGAAGTCTATAACCTTCCTGCAGAGAATCAGAAACAGCGTATTGTCGGCATCTTCGGCAAGAAGATAAAGCATTATAACGACTACCTCATTCCTTTTGGAGTAAAGAACGGCATTGCCTCGATATCTGGCTTTGTAGGAACACCAGAATCCAGCAGCAAGAACGCCAATCAGATGTTCTTTGTGAATGGTCGTTTCATGCGTCACCCATACTTCCACAAAGCCGTGATGCAAGCCTACGACCGTATGCTTGCACCCGACTGCAATCCACACTATTTCATATACTTCGACATTAATCCGCAAGACATTGATATCAACGTTCACCCAACCAAAACAGAAATCAAGTTTGAGAACGAACGCGAGATTTGGCAGATTCTCTTGGCATGTGTCAGAGAATCGTTGGGTAAGTTCAACATCATGCCTTCGCTGCAGTTCGACTCGCATCAGGAAATAGAGATTCCCGTGGCAGACACAACCGTGACGCCAACGATGCCAACACCGAAGTTCGACCCTAACTATAATCCGTTCAAGAGTAGCGGAAGTTCTCACACATCACCAAGTTACTCCCGTCCGTCAGTACCTCGACAATGGGACACCTTGTTTACGAAACAGAAAGAGACTACAACGGGACAAGAGTCATTAGGTCAGCAATCACAGACTTGGGACAATAGTCAACAGACACTGAATCTGTCTTCTGCCGACAATCCTCAAGCCAACAACGATGCCACACTCTTCAACGGTTCATCTGACACTGGCGATATCTTCCTGTTCAGGAATCGTTACGTTATGACTGCTGTAAAGTCTGGTCTGATGATTATTGACTATCGTCGTGCATTGGAACGTATTCTCTTCGACGAGCTGATGCTCCAACTACAACAGCAGCAATGTGTCTCGCAACAGATTCTCTTCCCTGAAGTATGGGAACTGACACCAGAGGCAATGCCTGTCTATGAGAATATCAAAGAGGATCTGCATGCACTGGGATTCCAGTTGGAGCCCATTGCCCAATGTGCCTTCAGTATCATTGGCATTCCTGCCGTTTTAACCTCAGTGCCACGCATTCCGCAAGTGCTCAACACGCTACTTGCCGTAGCAAGCGAGGAACAGCAGGAATTGAAACGAGAACTCTATGAGCCTATCGTAGCCGAACTGGCTGCTACTCAAGCGGCACATACCGTCATCAGCAATAACAAAGAGGAATTGCAACGTCTCATCAACAAACTCTTTGCTACCACAATGCCGAACATCTCGCCAAAAGGCAAGAACATCGTCAGCATAATGCCAGACCAGGAAATTACCCAGTGGTTAGGCTAACACAAAGCAATAAACACATAAACAATACTATTTATGGAAAACGAAAAAACTAAAGTAGGACTTCCCGAGAATGCGAATCGGGAACTCAAACCAGGCGAGGAATACACTCCCGTCATGCGACCTGACACGGTTTATCCAGAGGTCAACGCACGTTCTGTCAGCTTAGGCGTGTTAATGGCAGTGCTCTTCTCTGCTGCTGCAGCTTATCTTGGCTTGAAAGTAGGACAGGTTTTTGAAGCCGCTATTCCTATTGCCATCATTGCCGTAGGACTCAGCTCTGCTTCAAAACGTAAGAATGCACTTGGCGAAAACGTCATCATCCAATCCATTGGTGCAAGCAGTGGTGTCATCGTAGCAGGTGCTATCTTCACCTTGCCAGCTCTTTACATTCTGCAAGCCAAATATCCAGACATTAGCGTCAGCTTTATGCAGGTATTCCTGAGCTCATTGCTCGGTGGTATCCTCGGCATTCTGTTCCTGATTCCATTCAGAAAATACTTCGTTTCTGACATGCACGGCAAATATCCTTTCCCAGAAGCTACAGCTACCACACAGGTACTCATTTCTGGTGAAAAAGGCGGCAGTGGTGCTAAACCTCTGTTGATGGCTGGTCTTGTTGGCGGTCTCTACGACTTCGTAGTTGCCACCTTCGGTGCTTGGGCAGAGACATTCACAACAAGAGTATTGCCTTTCGGCGAAGCACTCTACACCAAAGCAAAACTCATCTGCAGTGTCAATGTTGGTGCAGCCGTGCTTGGTCTTGGCTACATCATCGGTTTGAAATATGCCGCTATCATCTGTATCGGTTCTGGTCTCGTATGGTTCGTGCTCGTGCCTCTGTTGCCATTGCTTGGCGTAGAAGGCTTGCAAGCCATCAACCCAATGTTCGATGGTGCAATGGCTATTGACGATATGACCGCAGAGTTTATTTTCAAGACCTTTGCCCGTCATATCGGCATCGGCGGTATCGCCATGGCTGGTATCATCGGCATCGTGAAATCATGGCCTATCATCAAAGGCGCTGTCGGCTTGGCTGCCAGCGAGATGAAAGGTGGTAAAAAAGATGGCAACGCCGAGGTAAAACGCACACAGAAAGACCTCTCTATGAAGATTGTCATCATCGGCATCGCCATCACCTTGGTTGTAACCTTCCTGTTCTTCGCATTCGGCGTTGTTACCAACATCTGGCATGCTGTTGTCGGCATCCTCATCGTGGCTGTCATCAGTTTCCTCTTTACTACAGTGGCTGCCAATGCCATCGCTATTGTCGGCAGCAACCCTGTTTCTGGTATGACTCTTATGACCCTCATCCTTTCTTCTGTCATCATGGTGGCAGTTGGTTTGAAAGGTGTATCTGGTATGGTTGCTGCTGCCATTATTGGCGGCGTTGTTTGCACAGCATTGAGTATGGCTGGCGGTTTCATCACCGACTTGAAAGTTGGTTACTGGCTTGGCACTACACCAGCCAAACAGCAGACATGGAAATTCCTCGGCACACTCGTTTCTGCAGCTACAGTGGGCGGCGTCATGATTATCTTGAACAAGACCTACGGTTTCTCTGGCGATAATGCTCTCGTTGCTCCTCAAGCCAACGCTATGGCTGCCGTCATCGATCCATTGATGTCTGGCACAGGTGCTCCTTGGTTGCTCTATGGCATCGGTGCAGCTATTGCCCTCGTTTTGACATTCTGCAAAGTACCAGCATTGCCATTCGCACTCGGTATGTTCATTCCTTTGAACCTCAACTTGCCATTGCTCATCGGCGGTGCAGTAGCATGGTTTGTCAATAGCCGTTCCAAAGACGCTGCCCTCAATGCAGCACGCAACGAGAAAGGCACACTCATCGCTTCTGGATTCATTGCCGGTGGTGCATTGATGGGTGTTGTCAGCGCAGCCCTGAAATTCGGTGGCATTGATGCTTACCAAGCTCAATGGGCTCAATCAAACGGTGCTCAATGGGTAGCTCTCGGCATGTATGCTCTGCTCATTGCTTACTTCATCTGGGATAGCCTCCGTGCTAAAGTAGAAGAGTAATCAAGCAACTATATAAAAGGTTCGGAAGCTTTGCGCTTCTGAGCCTTTTTTCTTCAAAACAATCACACGACTAATGTATACCGACTCATTATTCAACTATAAACGCCGCCAGTCGTCGGAAGTGAACGTCAGAAACTGCGCCATAGGCAACAATCACCCTATTGTGCTTCAGTCAATGGGCAACACATCCACTAACGACACAGAAGCGGCAGCCGAACAAGCCTATGCTATTGCAAAGGCAGGCGGACAGTTGGTGCGTTTCACCACACAAGGCAATCGTGAGGCATTGAATCTCACCAACATCAAGACATTGCTAAAAGAACGTTGGCATTGCGATGTGCCATTGGTGGCAGATGTGCACTTTAACGCCTCTGTGGCAGAAACCGCAGCAGAGACCGCAGACAAAGTGCGCATAAACCCTGGCAATTTCGTTACGCCACAAGGTTCCTCCGAAGGTTATACGACCGAACAGGAAGAACGCGAACTTGCTATGGTGCGCCAGGCATTGCATAAAGTAGTTACACTCTGCAAAACCAACAACACAGCCATGCGTATCGGTGTCAACCACGGTTCGTTGTCACCAAGAATGATGAGTAAATATGGCGATACTCCAAAAGGACTTGCAATGTCTTGCATTGAGTTTTTGGAGTTATGTCAGGAAGAACAGTTCACCAACATCGTTCTCTCCATCAAAGCTTCCAACGTCGTAGTCATGATACAGACCGTTCGTATGCTCGTGGAAGAGATGAACAGTCGCAATATGCACTATCCATTGCATCTTGGTGTAACCGAAGCTGGCGATGGTGAAGATGGACGTGTGAAATCATCCGTAGGCATTGGTTCATTGCTGATTGACGGCATTGGCGACACTATCCGTGTTTCCTTGAGTGAAGCACCAGAAGCTGAAATTCCGGTAGCAAGAATTATTACTGACTATGCCGAATCGCTAAAAGGTCACGCCATGATTCAAGGTCAGGCAAATGCATCCTTCAACCCACTGATTTACACACGTCGCAAGACACAAGCTATACATGGCATCGGCGGCAACCATGTTCCTGTTGTCATATCAAAGCAACAAAGCAACGGAGAATTGAAGGCAGACTATCTATTAGATGATATTGCCTCACAACTCTGCCGCGTACAATATGCAGACCTCACACCATCGTTCCTTGCCCAGTTGAAAGCAAAACCACAGATTCTTCTCCTTTACAGCACTCATAAAAATCCTGTAGGAGAAATGCGTGCTGCTTTCCACATGCTGATGAACGAGGGTATTGACGTTCCTGTCATTATCGAACGCAGTTACGACCTCTCGTTGCCGCAGTTACAGTGCATCGCCTCTATAGAACTCGGCTCACTATTCATCGACGGATTTGGAGACGGAATCCTTCTTTCCGACAGTCAAGTATCCAATGACATTACCACCAGTCTCGCCTACTCCATCCTCCAAGCCACCCGTGCACGTATCAGCAAAGTTGAATACATAGCCTGCCCAAGTTGCGGCAGAACCATGTTCAACCTCCCAGAAACTCTGCAACAGATACGTCAAGCAACCAGTCACCTCAAAGGAGTGAAAATTGCCGTCATGGGTTGCATTGTCAACGGACCAGGCGAAATGGCTGATGCCGACTATGGATACGTTGGTGCAGGACGTGGTAAAGTGTCGCTCTACAAAGGCAAACAGTGCATAGAGAAAAGCATTCCTGACACTGATGCCGTCAGCCGTCTGCTCGAATTACTTGAACGCGACGGTAAGAGTGTGAACATCAACAAATAAGAGCAATAATTCAACGCACGACAAATCTATCGTGCATCAAATAAAAAAAACAGGCAAAAGTGTATGTGTATATCCAAAAACTATGCTTACATTTGCCTTGGTTTTATAGCCGAAATAAGATAGCCTGTAACTGTCTGATATAAGCGAAGAAACCATATTGCACAGAACAAATTTTCTCAAATAATTCATTTTAAAAAAAGCAGAAAAATGAAAGCAAATGAAATCATGGCTGCTCTTGAGGCTAAACACCCAGGAGAAGACCTTTTCCTTCAAGCTGCTCGCGAAGTACTCGAAACAGTAGAAGAAGAGTACAACAAGCACCCAGAGTTTGAAAAAGCAAAAATCGTTGAGCGCATGGTAGAGCCAGATCGTATCTTTACCTTCCGCGTAACTTGGGTAGACGACAAAGGCGAAATCCAAACCAACCTCGGCTATCGCGTACAATTCAACAGCGCAATCGGCCCTTACAAAGGTGGTCTCCGTTTCCACAAAGCCGTTAACCTCTCAATGTTGAAATTCTTGGGCTTCGAGCAAACATTCAAAAACGCTCTTACCACTCTCCCAATGGGCGGCGGTAAAGGTGGTTCTGACTTCGACCCAGTAGGCAAATCAAACGAAGAAATCATGCGTTTCTGCCAAGCTTTCATGCTTGAGTTGTGGCGCAACATCGGTCCTGACACAGACGTACCTGCAGGTGACGTTGGTGTAGGTGGCCGTGAGATCGGTTTCCTCTATGGTATGTACAAAAAATTGGCTCGCGAGTACAACACTGGCGTGCTCACCGGTAAAGGCGAAACATGGGGTGGTTCTATCCTCCGTCCAGAAGCTACTGGCTTCGGCGCTCTCTACTTCGTAAACCACGTATTGGAAACAGCAGGTCAAAAACTCGCTGGCAAAACAGTTGCTCTCTCTGGCTTCGGTAACGTAGCTTGGGGTGCTGCTATCAAAGCTACCGAACTCGGTGCTAAAGTTGTAGCTATCTCTGGTCCTGATGGTGTTTGCCACATCAAAGACGGTATCACCAAAGAGATGATCGACTACATGTTGGTAATGCGTGCTTCAAACCGCAACAAAGTACAAGACATGGCTGACAAATTCCCAGCAGCTGCTACTTTCACTGCAGGTAAAAAAGCTTGGAGCATCAAGTGCGACATCGCTCTTCCTTGCGCATTCCAAAACGAGTTGAACGAGGCTGACGCAAAAGAACTCGTTGCTAACGGCACAATGTGCTGCTGCGAGGTTTCTAACATGGGTTGCACAGCTGAGGCTATCCACTACTTCCAACACGCTGGTATCCTCTTCGCTCCTGGTAAAGCAGTTAACGCTGGTGGCGTTGCTACTTCAGGTCTCGAAATGACTCAAAACGCTGCTCACCTCGCATGGAGCGGTGAAGAAGTTGACGCTAAATTGAAATGGATCATGTCTTCTATCCACGAACAATGCGTTCGCTACGGTAAGAAAGCTGACGGCACCATCGACTACGTTAAAGGTGCTAACGTTGCTGGCTTCATGAAAGTAGCTACCGCTATGTTGGAGCAAGGCACTATCTAATCTTTAGAGAAGTCCCTATAACTTCATAAAAAGGCGTGCCGCACGGATTTCCGTGTGGCACGTTCTTTTTATCAGGCAGATTCCATTCGGAGTCTGCCTAATTTTGTTTCTCAAGCCAGTCCGAGCAAGATATTGTGTTTTCAGAAAATATTTGAGACCATGCAAGGCCTGCACGATGTTTTCAGAAAATATTTGGAGACCGTGCAAGACCTGCACGATGGTTTCAGAAAATATTTGAAGACCATGCAAGACCTGCACGATGGTTTTAGAAAATATTTGGTGACCGTGCAAGACCTGCACGATGTTTTCAGAAAATATTTGAAGACCGTGCAAGACCTGCACGATGGTTTCAGAAAATATTTGAAGACCATGCAAGACCTGCACGATGGTTTTAGAAAATATTTGGTGACCGTGCAAGACCTGCACGATGTTTTCAGAAAATATTTGAAGACCGTGCAAGACCTGCACGATGGTTTCAGAAAATATTTGGTGACCATGCAAGACCTGCACGATGTTTTCAGAAAAATATTTGGAGACCGTGCAAGACCTGCACGATGGTTTCAGAAAATATTTTGACCTCTGCAAGACCTGCACGATGTTTTCAGAAAATATTTGGTGACCATGCAAGACCTGCACAATGTTTTCAGAAAATATTTGAAGACCGTGCAAGACGTGCACGATGGTTTTACAAAATGCAAAAAGACTATATAACAAAAAACGGAGTCGAACACTAAGGAACGACTCCGTTTTTATATTCTATTCGTATAGGAACTTATTTCTTGTGTGTCATGATGTCGAGAACAACACGGTCTGTTTCATTCATGCCATCGCGACCGATACGAGTGAGGTTGCGAATGGTTTGATCGACGTCGTCATCAACGATACCTTCCATCGCTGTAACACATTTTCCTTCCATTGCTAACAAGGCAGCCAACACTGCAGAGCTGACACCACTGGTAACTTTCAGTGCACAACTTGGTTTGGCACCATCGCAAAGCATACCTGAGATATTGCCAACCATGTTTTTAACAGCAGAACAGATTTGCTCATAACCACCGCCCATCAACATGGTGATACCGCAACTTGAGCCAGTGGCAGCAACAACGCAGCCACACAAGGCAGAAAGACGGCCAAGGCTTTGTTTAATATAGATGACGGTGAGGTGGCTCATGGCCAACGCACGGATATATTCCTCTTCTGTATTGCCATTGTCGCGTGCAAAGACAACTACAGGCATTGTTGCAGAGATACCTTGGTTACCACTGCCTGAGTTACTCATGACAGGGAACATGGCACCAGCCATACGGGCATCGCAAGCAGCCGATGTCTCAGCAAGTATGTGTGTGTAGATGCTATTGCCCAACACCTTCGAGCTACGTTCAGATTGAGCAATCAATCGACCACTCTCATGACCATAGTGTCCTTTCATTGATTCTTTTGAGACATTGCCATTGAGATTGGCAGACTCAAGAATGAAACGCAGTTCATCCAATGGTGAAGTAGTGGCATAGTCATAAACCTTGCGAAGTGTCAACTTCAAGCCACCTTCCTCTTCTGCTACGGCATTGTTCTCCAAAGTCTTCTCCAACAGTTTCTCTCCGTTCTTCTCCAAGAGAATAAAGTTGGTATGACTGCCTGCGATGACGGCACGAGCAACATCATTGCCAGCTTTGCAGACAATGTCAATATAGAGTTTTTCCTTTGTATCAACATGCTCAATAGAGATACGTTTCTCTGCAATATAAGCCTTGCCACGCTCCACAGCTTCTGGTGTGCAGTCTTTCAACACTTCAAGTTGATATTCGCTCTTGCCAATCAAAGCACCAAGAGTGATGGCAATAGGCAGACCCACCATGCCAGTGCCAGGAATACCTACACCCATAGCGTTTTTCAGCATGTTGGCACTCAATCCAACATGGATAGTTTCTGGGCGAGCGCCCAACATTTCGGTAGCCTTGGCAGTACAAAGTGCAACAGCTATCGGTTCTGTACAACCGATGGCAGGAACAACTTCATTGTCGATAAGTTGTCTTATTGCTTGTCTTTCAGAGATATCCATTGTAAAAATATATTTATTCTAAGGTATTTTACTTTTTTACTTTTACGTAGGCAAAATTACGGAAAATGTAGTGAACTACCAAGACAATAGAACACAAAAGGACAAACGATTATGTACAAAAGGAACAGAGGCTATTTTAGAGCCTTAGGGAAATGCCAAAGCGGACCATTGCCATGTCCGACGTGTAATTCAACGGCCGCTGCAATGGATTGATCTATATAGTGTTTGGCTTTTTCAACAGCCTCAACAAGACTATCGCCATTTGCGAGATTGGTGGCTATGGCAGACGACAGTGTACAACCTGTGCCGTGAAGGTTGGTGGTCTTGATGCGTGGTGATGTAAAGGTGTGTGTTGTGTTGTTGATATAGAGCGTGTCTGTCAAAAGGTTACTGTCGGAATGTCCTCCTTTCACGAGTACGGCAGTATTCCATGTTTTTGCAAGCAGACTACCTTCTCCACCAAGCATCTTGGCTTCTGGAAGGTTGGGAGTAATGAGAGAACAGAGCGGAAAAAGATGCTGCTTGGCAAAGTCTACACCTTCTGCTGACAACAACGGATAGCCCGAAGTGGAGAGCATGACAGGGTCACATACTACATAGGGAACTGTATGTTTTGTGAGTTGGTCAACTACCACACGAACATTATCCAATGTTGCAAGCATACCGATTTTCACGGCACAAACATCAAGATCGGAGAGTACGGCATCAATCTGTGCTTCAAGCAAGTCGGCCTCAACAGCCGTGCTTGACTTCACACCTAATGTATTCTGAACTGTGATTGCTGTAATGGCCGAAGCCGCATAGCCTCCAAGTGCAGAGATAGTCTTGATATCGGCTTGAATGCCAGCACCGCCAGAAGGGTCGCTGCCAGCTATAGTGAGAACAACAGGATGATTCATTATGTCAGATTATTTATGCCACGGTTTCCATACATCACCTAACATAGCGGCTCCGCCAAAACCCATAGATTCCACTAAAGACAAGCGGTCGTAGGAGATGCCGCCCAAGGCTACGGTTCGATTATTGATGATGCCATCAGCCACAGCTTGCTGCAGTTCGGCATTGGAGAAGGCTGCATTGTAGCCTTGTTTGGAGATGCTATTGAAGATAGGACTGAGGGTAAGATAGTCGTAATGCTCTAAATTACACTGCTGCAACTCGGCAACAGAATGGCATGAACGACTGATGGTTCCGTGATGATTGGCAGGAACAATATTTTCTCTACTATTCAGATGGATTCCTTGACATCCATATTTCTCGCAGAGGGAAAAATGCGAGTGAAGCACTACCCTACTACGATACTGAGGATGAATCTCGGATAGTAACTGTTCGTAATCATTTAGCTCTGACTCAGGTTTGCGCAGATGAAGCGAAAACAGAGGCTGTTCTGCGAATAAACGGTTGATGACCTCTGCTTCGCCTTCCCAATAGTCGGGCGTAGTGATATAGATGAGACGGAACGACGGATTCATAGTTCAAATGTGAATGAAGACATGGTTTCCAAGTCTATCTGCCACAAACGGTCAATGAGTGTTCCCTCCATGCCAACAATCAATTTGATAGCCTGCAAGGCCTGAACAGAACCTATCACACCAGGTGTTGGTCCAAGCACAGCTTTCGAAATGGTTTCATTGGTAGGTGTCGGAAATAATGTACGATAAGTGGCATGACCGTCTGGATGACATAGTACTGCCACTTGACCAGACAGTGCAGTAATGGCACCATATACCATCGGACGATGATGAAGTTCGCAGAGGTCGGAGATATCGTAACGTGTAGCAAACGAGTCGGTACAGTCAATCACCACATCACACTCAGCAACCACCTTCTCTACATCAGATGTCTTGGCAAACGGGATTGCATAAGGCACCATAGTGACATCTGGATTCAGCGCACATAGCTGTTCGGCTGCAATCTCAGCCTTGCGTTCTCCCACCTGATGCGAGCGATACAGAATCTGACGGTGCAGATTTGTAACGCTCACAACATCGGGATCAAACACAGAGATTCTACCTACGCCAGCAGCAGCGAGATAGGTAAGCACTGGCGAACCAAGTCCACCAGCACCCACGACGACAATGTGCGCCTGTCGAAGACGTTCTTGCCCTTGCTCGCCAAATTCGGCAAGCATCATTTGACGTGCATAACGTTCTGTGTTCATAGACATTTACTTATTGATATGTACGCTATCAAATGAGGTGTCCCAGTCTTTCCATACAGGTTCGATTCCCACACGACGCAAAGCCTCAGCAACTTCTTCCACCGTACGTTCGTCGCTTACATGGAATTGTTCCAAAGTCTGTGGATAGGAATAATAGCCACCTGGCTCTGTCTTACTGGCTGCACTCATGGTTGTAACGCCAAGTGTTGCCATGTGGTCGCGAATGAATGCTGGTTCGCGAGTTGAGTAGCTGATGTCGACATCATGGTCAAAGATACGCATGGCAAAAGTAGCCTGAGCCAATTCGCGGTCTTCAAGAATGACGTTAGGTTGGAAGCCGCCGTTCTCACTCGGACGCATACGTGGGAAATTGACGGAGTATTTGGTTCGCCAATAGTTTTTCTGAAGATAACGCAAGTGGATGGCCATCATAGCAACATCGGTGCGCCATTCTTTCTCCAAACCAATCAATACACCCATGCCAATGGAATGCACACCAGCCTGACCCATACGGTCGAAACCGTTGACACGCCACTCGAAGTTGCTCTTCATGCCTTTAGGGTGATAGATTTTGTAATTGTTTCGGTTATAAGTCTCTTGGAAACAGATGACACCGTTTAGGCCGTGGTGTGTAAGGAGTTCGTACTCCTCTGCTTTCAATGGCATGACCTCAATCTTCAAATTGGAGAAATAAGGTTTTGCCAAATCCAATGCACGTGCAATATAGTCAACGCCAGCCTTGGCAGGATTTTCACCTGTCACCATCAGGAGATTCTCGAATGGACCAAGTTTCTTGATAGCCTTGAACTCATTCACCATCTCTTCTTCTGTGAGGATGGTGCGTTTCATCTTATTGGCAATATGAAAACCGCAATATATGCATGAGTTAGTACAAGAGTTGGTAATATAGAGCGGAATAAACATCGACATGGTACGGCCAAAACGAGCCTCGGTGTATTTGCGTGAGAGTGCAGCCATTTGCTCAAGATAAGGAGCTGCTGCAGGAGAGAGCAAAGCCATGAAATCGTCGATGTCGAGGTGCTGGCGACCAAGGGCACGACGCACATCAGCATCGGTCTTCGAGTAGATACGCTCGGTCACCTCGTTCCAGTCGTAATTCTCTGCAAGATAATCGCTAAACATAACTTAATCTTTTATTTTTCTTGCGTCACGGCTCAACTTCATAGCACAGAAATTAGGACCGCACATAGTACAATATTCGCCATCCTGATGACCACCTGCACGGAAATACTCAAGTGCAAGATCTGGGTCAAGGCTAAGATGGAATTGGTCGCGCCAACGGAACTCAAAACGTGCCTTTGACAACGCATTATCGCGAATGGTGGCACCTGGATGTCCTTTGGCAATATCGGCAGCATGAGCAGCTACCTTATAAGTAACAACACCGGTACGAACATCGTCTTTGTTTGGCAAACCGAGGTGTTCCTTTGGTGTAACGTAGCAAAGCATGGCAGTGCCGAGCCAACCGATTTGTGCTGCACCAATAGCAGAAGTGATATGGTCGTATCCCGGAGCGATATCGGTAACGATAGGACCAAGTGTATAGAATGGCGCATTGTGGCAGTGAGAAATCTGACGCTCCATATTCTCTCTGATTTTGTGCATTGGCACATGACCAGGACCTTCTATGAATGCCTGAACGTTTTTAGCCCAAGCACGTGTTACCAACTCGCCCATAGTATCGAGTTCGGCAAACTGAGCCTCATCGTTGGCATCAGCAATACAGCCAGGACGAAGACCATCGCCAAGAGAGACTGCCACATCGTATTGTGCAAGAATGTCGCAGATATCATCGAAGTGTTCATAGAGGAAACTTTCCTGATTGTGAATCAAGCACCATTTGCTCATGATAGAGCCACCGCGTGACACGATGCCACAGAGACGTTTGTCTGCCAAATGAACATTTTTGCGACGAATACCAGCATGAATGGTGAAATAGTCAACACCTTGTTCACATTGTTCAATCAGTGTATCACGATAGATGTCCCATGTGAGGTCTTCTACCTTACCTTCCACTTTCTCCAATGCCTGATATATAGGCACTGTACCTACAGGAACAGGACAGTTGCGGATAATCCATTCACGAGTTTCATGGATGTTTGCACCTGTGGAAAGGTCCATCAAAGTATCACCACCCCACTTGCAGCTCCATACGGCTTTTTCGACCTCTTCGTCAATAGAAGATGTAGTTGCAGAGTTGCCGATATTGGTATTGATTTTTACCAAGAAGTTGCGACCGATAATCATTGGTTCACTCTCTGGGTGATTGATATTGGCAGGCAATACGGCACGACCGGCAGCAATCTCATCACGAACAAACTCTGGAGTAATATAGCTTTCGATGCCAAGTTCCTGACAATTCATGTTCTCACGAATAGCCACGTATTCCATTTCTGGAGTAACGATACCAGCTTTAGCATATGCCATTTGGGTGATGTTGCAACCCTTCTTTGCACGATAAGGCAATGCAATATGTTCGAAACGAAGATGATCAAGACTCTTATCAGCCAAACGCATGCGGCCATACTCACTGGTGATAGAATCAAGTTTTTCTACATCGCCACGTTTAAGAATCCAAGGCTCACGCATACGTTCAAGACCTTGTTTTAAATCCACCGTTTTGTTTGGATCAGAAAAAGGACCTGATGTATCGTAAATCAACACAGGTGCGTTTTCGGTCAGAGTACCGTCTTCGTTACGAGTAGGAGTGAGATTAACTCGCTGCATTCCCACCTTGATTTCAGGAAACAGTTTACCTGAGAGATATGTCTTTTCTCGTTTTGCGTACGAGTGTTCTTTTTCGTTAGTCATAATATAATAATGTATTTGTTAGGTTATGAGAGCCAATCGGTGAGAGGAGAAGATGCTACGGCGTGGTCGGCTGTAGCAGCAAGACCAGCTTCGAAAGCGCGACGACCTGCAATGACAGCCTCCTTGAAAGCGATAGCCATCTCTATAGGGTTGGCAGCAACAGCAACGGCAGTATTGACAAGCACAGCATCTGCGCCAAGTTCCATAGCCTCAGCTGCATGTGAAGGAGCGCCGATGCCAGCATCAACAACAACAGGAACATTAGCCTGTTCAATTATAATCTGAAGAAAATCTTTTGTTCTCAAGCCCTTATTTGTGCCGATAGGAGCGCCAAGTGGCATAACGGCAGCAGCACCAGCTTCCTCAAGGTGTTTGCACAAAGTTGGGTCAGCAGGACAGTAAGGCAATACAGTGAAGCCCATCTTAGCCAACTGCTCTGTTGCTTTCAAAGTCTCAACAGCATCAGGCAAGAGATAGCGTGGATCTGGGTGAATCTCAAGTTTCAAAAAGTTTGTGCCAAATGCCTCACGTGCCATCTGAGCAGCAAAGATTGCCTCGTCAGCATTACGAACGCCAGAAGTATTAGGCAGCAATTGCAAACCCTCGCGAGCGATATGACGGAGCATATCATCGTCTTGGGCATTATTATCCATTTCAATACGTTTCATTGCCATGGTTACCATTTCGGTTTCCGATGCGGCAATGGCAGCGCTCATCAATTCGTTGGCGCTGAATTTTCCCGTGCCGAAAAACAAGCGTGAGTTGAACACGCGGTCTCCAATTTTCAACGGTTTCATTTTACTAATATGATTTTATAGTTTGTTATTTAATTATCTGTTTATTGACTCAACGAGTTGGCGCATATATGCCGCAGGATCTTGTGCATTGAGCACGCAACCGCTTACTGCTACGCCACGAATACCAACTTGTTTGAGTGCATCAATATCTTCTAATGTAATACCACCAATAGCTACCATCGGGATATCAATCTTCATTTCGTTCAATGATGAGGTAATGTTTCTGTAACCTTCCAAACCAACAACAGTAGCCAATTTAGCTTTGGTCTGTGTAAAGCGAAAAGGACCACAGCCTACATAATCAACTCCATCGCGAACATGCTGACGGATATGCTCTAAAGTATTTGCAGTGCCACCAATGATACGACTACCCAGTTTCTGGCGTGCAGAAGCAACGGGTTCATCGTTCAATCCAAGATGGACACCGTCTACATTCAGTTCTTTCACAAGTTGCACGTCATCATCTATAACAAAGGTAGCATTGTATTGACGGCAAAGCTGCTGAAGTTCACTGGCAGTCTGACGTTTCTGTTCTTCATCCAACGGAAGCAGCGGACTCTTTGTTCGCAACTGAATCCAACGACATCCACCCTCAAGAGCCAGACGTGCACCTTCCACGTAGTCATAACGTTCGTTGGCGTGGGTGATATACTGCACCTGCCAGTTTTCTAACCTCCGCATGCTGCCTTGATAATCATTACCTCACCATCTGCAGTGAGTGGTGTATTGTTCCATTCAGTTTTTGGTATCATGCGACGATTCAATGCCACAGCGATGCCATCGGTTTTCTGACCGATTTCCTCCAACAAAGCAGCTAACGTTGCAGCTTCTGTTTCAAGAGGTTTTGTATTCACAAAAATTCTGATTGCCATAGTCTCTTGTATTATGTGAAATTAAGCGTAACCATCAGCGGATGCTGAGTGAGAGACCGGCTAAACGACTGTACCTTATTTAAGTACGATTCTCCCTGCGTCGGCATTATCCGCATCAGGTTCATAGGGTCTGTTCTCAGCCTGCCTTGCGACAAGCACCCCCGTGTTTACGCACTGCAAAGGTAGTCATTTTTGCTGAACTCCGATAGTTTTTACACTTTATTTTATATGGTAAAGACAAAATTCTTATTACAACATGCACTCCGCTCAGCCTTATTGCCTGACAGACGCCAATATAACAAGAATTAGGGATAAAATAAGTTGGTTTATTCTTGGTAATTCGTTACTCTTTCAGTAATTTTGTACCCAAATATCCAAGCCATCCGTTCGGACGGCAAAACAACGAAGGAAGAGAAAAGAAACACTATGGATTACATAGGACTGACCATACGATTTGAGCCTTGCGAAGAGTGGTTTCGCGACCTCATAGCTGATGCACTTGGTGCCATCGGCTTTGAAGCATTCGAAGAAACGGAGCAAGGTTTAAAGGCATACATAGACAAAAACAACTATGACAATGGCCTCGCTACCGAGACATTGAAAGAATTGAAGGAGTATGGACAGATTACGGTTCGTCGCGAAGAGATTCCATTCCGCAACTGGAATGAACGTTGGGAAAACGAAGTGCGCGAATCAGTAAGTGTGGGAGATTGTTTCATCCATGCTTCCAACGAGCCGAAAAGCGACAAGCCATTCGACATTGTCATTGACCCAGAGCAAAGCTTCGGCACAGCATCGCACCCAACCACGCAGATGTTATTGCAGACGCTCACCTCTGCTCCACTCAACGGGAAGACAATGCTTGATGTCGGAACTGGCACAGGTATACTTGCAATAGCATCAAAGATGAATGGTGCGAAGGAAGTAACTGGCGTGGATATTGATGAGCATGCAGTTGTCAATGCACAAAAGAATTTCAGCCTCAATGCCGTTGAAGGTTTTCTACTGCCTGGCAGTATCGAAGTCGTTAAAGGCAAAAATTATGACATCGTTGTTGCAAATATCAATCGCAATATCGTTGTCAACATGCTGCCACAACTCAGTGCGGCAACATCACAAGGTGGATGTTTGCTAACCAGCGGATTTTTGACTGAAGATCAGGAAGCCGTAACTACAGCAGCGAAAACCGTAGGTTTTACATTAGAGCAATTAGAAGAACGTGACGGATGGCTTATGCTTCGTCTGCGAAAACAATAACAATTATGCTGTCAACACAAAACCTGACCATAGGCTACGGCACTCGAGCCGTACAAAGTAATCTCACTCTTACTGCCACCAGCGGTAGACTGACGGCTTTGTGCGGTCAAAACGGCGCAGGTAAATCAACGCTTCTTCGTACCCTTTGCGGTTTGCAGCCAGCTCTCTCTGGCAGCGTGACCATCGACGGCACACCACTTGAAAGACTATCGTTAGCACAGCGTGCCAAGAAAATGGCTTTGGTGCTTACGGACAAGATAGAAGAAAGGCAAATGTCCGTATACGACCTTGTAGCTACAGGACGTGTTCCTTATACCGGGTGGTTAGGACAATTATCAAATAACGATCGTAACATTGTAGAGCAAGCACTTCTCGATGTTGCTTTAACCCACAAAGCCAACTCACTTCTTGGTGACCTTAGCGACGGAGAACGTCAACGTGCCGTCGTGGCAAAAGCACTTGCACAACAGACAGATATCGTTCTGCTTGACGAACCGACAGCACACCTTGATCTTCCCAATAGAATTGCCGTAATGACAATGTTACACCGTCTTGCCGCTGACACAAACAAGACTTTTGTGATGTCGACGCACGAGCTTGACCTTGCATTTCAAACAGCAGACACTGTATGGTTAATGACAGACGGCGTTATTGCAGCTCCACCAGAGGATTTGATTCTGCAACATCGTCTCCAAGGTGCATTCGAGAACGAATCGTTCACCTTTCATCCGCTCGATGGACACTGCGAAGTGACTCATCCTCTCGACAATCACAAACCTTCAATCTGTGTGCAGGGCGACACGATACAAGCCAACTGGCTTCGCCGTGCTTTAAACCGTGAAGGCTACACACTGACAAACGAAAACGCACAACACACCATCATTGCTACAGAACAATTCCTTGTGGATAATAAGCAAACTGCAGCAACGATAGAAGAAGTTTTGAATTATTTGCAATGAGAATAAAGCAACACCATATACGTTTAACCCTATTGGTAGCAGTATTACTGACCTCCATGACCATGTGGGGACAACTGCAAGTGGTATCCTCCAATGCCTACTTGCAAGTAACCACCAACGTTATCGATGTAGATGCTGTAATACTCATCAACGGTATTGACGCCTCAACGCAACTTCAGTTTCAAGGGGCAGGTACTTTGCGATGGGAAGACCATAACGGCACCTTACTCAGTACTACAACAAATGTAACTGTAAACAATGCCACTGGCTACCGACTGAAAGTCAACGGACAGCAGCAAGCATTTGTTTGGGTAATTGACTACTCTTTATATGCCTTGCAAGGTGGCGATCTTATAGAACAGGAAAGTGCAGATCCATGCCAACGTATAGAATTGCGCAATGAAGCAACAGCACGTCAGATAATGTATGGCGACTCACTCGGTACTATGCACACACTGATTCGTGAGTTTACGCTCAGTTACGACGATTATGTTTTCACTGGCGACAGTGCTGCTTCATGGCAATATCAACGTGTAGACTCAACGCTCATTGGATTGCCGTCTGTAATCTATCTGCCATCTCCCTACAACAACACTCGTTATGTAGTTCGAGGTGATCAGTTTGCCTTACAGATGGGCCTTACGACAGACAGCCTTGTCATTGACTACTATGCAAAAGCCATTACAGCACATTTGACAGCCACAGTCATTGAGCGTGATGGTCTTAATGAAGTAGACCGTTCCTCAAACACCGACGTTTCCGGCTCTGCACCATTGGTAGTTCAGTTCAACGCCAACTCCAACATTCCGATTGCAGCCTACCATAAATGGACCATCTACAATTTCGACAACCTTGACGTTCTGGCTCGCTACAGTGACACCGAATTCCGATACACATTTAACGAAACTGGTTCTTACATTGCGAAATTGGAAGTAGCCGGAGAAGGAACAGATTGTGAATACGTTGACTCCGTTCGCATTATTGTGCGCGACTCATATATTGAAGTTCCGAATGTATTTACGCCAAACGGTGATGGTGTGAACGATGAGTTCCGCATAGCCTACCGTTCTATTAAACAATACTCTATCAAGGTTGTAAACCGATGGGGCGTCGTCGTTTACAGTAGCAACGATCCTACTAAAGGATGGGACGGAAATATCAATGGTAAGCCAGCCGCCGAAGGCACATATTTCTATTTCATTGAAGCATACGGCACCGACCGTGACTCGAAGAATAGATATATGAAGTACAAGAAATGCGGCGATATCAATCTACTTAGATAAAAAAAGACAATGACATTCAACACCATATTACTGACAGGAGCAAAAGGACAGCTTGGCAACGAGTTGACCATTGCACTACAGCCTTTGACAAAAAACAATGGCATAGAATTGTTGTTGACAGATGTTGACACATTGGATATATGCAACTGCGAAGCTGTAATGAGTTATTGCGCAACGCATCGTCCTGACATCATCATCAACTGTGCAGCCTACACAGCAGTTGACAAAGCAGAAAGCGACAAGGAAATGGCTCAAAAGCTCAACGTGGAAGCCATTGGCAACTTAGCCCAAGCCGCCAAAAGCATCAATGCTAAAATAATACACATCTCCACAGACTACGTTTTTGACGGCACAGCTCACGAGCCTTACAAAGAGAGCGATGCCACATCGCCAAAATCAGTGTACGGCATTACTAAAGCAGAAGGAGAACAGAACTTACTTAAGATTTGCCCTGACGCAATAATTCTTAGAACGGCATGGCTTTACTCTACTTATGGACGCAATTTTGTAAAAACCATGCTCTCATTGGGTGAACAGCGCGACAAACTCACCGTTGTTGCCGATCAGTTTGGAACACCTACTTATGCCGCCGACCTTGCAGCCGCCATCGTTCGCATTATGAGTCATTCAACATGGGAGCCAGGCATCTACCACTTCACCAACAGCGGTTTTGCCACTTGGTACGATTTTGCATCTGCCATCATGCTGCTCAGTCATACCAACTGCGAAGTATTGCCTATTGCTACAGAGCAATATCCAACACCAGCACAGCGTCCACATTATAGTGTTCTCAGCAAACAGAAAATTACAGACACATTTGGCATCATACCGCCACACTGGTTAGAAGCCTTAACCCGCTGTCTGGACAAACTTCAAAACAACAAATAAAAGAAACTTCTCAATAACAGCCACAATATGAACAATCTTTTTTGCATCATCATGGCAGGTGGCGTAGGTAGCCGCTTCTGGCCTTACAGCACCAACCAATGTCCAAAACAATTCCTTGATTTCTTCGGCACAGGACGTTCGCTCCTACAATCTACCGTAGAACGTATGGAAGCCGTTATTCCTTCGGAGAATATCTATGTTGTAACCAACAAAAGCTATCGCGAGCAGATAGAGCAACAATGTCCGCAACTGGCTCAAGACCATATTCTTCTTGAACCAATGCGCCGTAATACAGCACCATGCATTGCTTATGCTGTTTATAAAATCAAGAAACGTTGCGAGGACGCTCAGATTATCGTCGTTCCGTCCGACCACCTTATCACTAACGAACGCGTATTCCTCAACATTGTACGCGAAGGCATGAACTTCGTTTCAGAAAACGACGCTATCCTTACGCTCGGCATCAAGCCATCTCGTCCCGAAACTGGCTACGGATACATTCAACTCGGTCCTGGTAACACATTGACACGCAAAGTAAAAACCTTTACCGAGAAGCCTAATAAAGAACTGGCTCAAGTATTTGTTGACAGCGGCGAATTCTTCTGGAATGCAGGCATCTTCCTGTTCAGCATCAAGACCATCGTTGCAGCCTTCCAGGAACATTTGCCTGAGATTGCCACTAAATTTGAGCAACTGACACCTGTATTTGAAACTCCACAGGAATCAGAGAAACTTAATGAGGTCTATGCCACATGCCAAAACATTTCCATAGACTATGGTGTGATGGAGAAAGCCCAAAATGTATTTGTGCGTATGGCTGATTTCGGTTGGAGCGACCTCGGCACATGGCGTTCTTATTACGAACTCGCGCCAAAAGACAAGCAACAAAATGCGGCTATCGGAGGACAGACCATGCTCTACGAATCACAAAAGAATATCGTAGTGATTCCGAAAGACAACATCGCCGTCATTTCCGGACTTGAAGGATATCTGGTGGCTCAACGCGGCAACACCTTGCTCATCTGTCCGAAAGATGAGGAAAGCAAACTCCGTCAATTCGTCAACGACATTGCAGAACTCCCAGAAGGCGACAAATTTCTCTAATACATAAAACTTTAAGATATGGCAATATTCAGAGCTTTTCATACGCCCAAACCAAGGCAATTCCGTCATAAACCCATCTACTACTCACCAGAAGAAGAGGAGCGCCGCGAACGCGAAGAACGTCTTGGACTGAACCGTAAAGACGACGGAGAATTCCACACGTCACTTCATCGCGGTTCATTCCGTCAACAACGATGGGATGCCCCAGAGGAAACCGACGACATGAGACTCCAACGCCGCCATTCCAACGTGCGCCTATTAGTCATTTTAGTCGCTTTATTTGCACTGGCCGCATTGCTTTATCTTACCGTATAGAGAAACAGAAACAACAAATTCAAAGATAAGAAACCCTTCCATTTGTGCTTCCCACACATTGGAAGGGTTTTTCTTTTACGCCAACACAAAAAAACAACAAAAATCATACATTATATAAAAAAAGAAATTCGTACTTTTGCAGTTGATTTGCAGCACTATGGGCATCATATTGACAAACGATATCCACAGACGCCGAAATCACAAAAAAAGAACAAATACAATTTCTTATGATTTACAAAAACTTACTACGTTTCTTTACAGTAGTAATCATGCTTTTGACTGCATTAGCAGCTGAAGCACAACAACTTCCAAACAGCGGATTCGAAACTTTTGAAGCCGGATTCAATGGTGCAGGCAGCCAGCCTGTCGGTTGGAAGGGTTCAAACGTGAAGAAAACTGTTATTGGCATTACCGTTTCTGCTCCACTGATTTTCCAGGAGTCAAACGGACGAACAGGAAACTGCGTAAAAATTGAAAATGACGCTGTAGGTGCTGCCGGTATCACCGAGGACGCACCTGCTTACATCTCCTATGGTACCCCATGGGCCTACATCAGTGGTTTGAACACTGGTAGTGCAACAGGTGGTACCGACGGCGGCATCAGTTTTACTTACTGCCCAGACACCATTGAGTTGTGGGTAAAACGCTCTTACAGCACTCCAGAGATTGCCCACGCATTGATCTACCTCTGGGCTGGCGAGAGTATCGGTTCACAGTACAAGACAAAAAATGGTGGTTGCGGCGGTGAGACTCACCGTGACGAAGAGTCTGATATTCGCGGCACTAACATGTGTTCCACCACACAATCAGCCACATTGATTGGTGTGGGCGAATGGGCCAGCAACCAACAGTACTCCACTTGGACCAAGGTACAGGCTCCTATCCAGTACTACAGCAACGTGACACCACAGAAATGTAACGTGATCATCTCATCAGCCGACTACCCTAACGGACGTGACGCATCCAAAGTACACGACGGAGCAATCCTCTATGCTGATGACCTCCGTCTCATCTACAGCTCACAACTTTCAGAGATTCGTATCGGCAACCATAGTCTTGCCAACTTCAATCCTAACACCTACACCTACTCTTTTTCATTGGGTCAAGGCGTTACCACCGTTCCACAGAACATCACCTGCTACCGCAACGGTCGTTTGATTACAGGCAGCGAGTTGAGCATCAACTACGGCGCTCTGGGTCAGCCAACAACCATCACCGTTCACGCACAAGACGGCAGCAGCACACACACCTACACCATCAACTTCGTTGCTCAGCAGAGCACCAACTCACGCCCTGCTTCTATCGAACTCGATGGTACTCCTTTGGCCAATTTCAACGGCTACGTCACCAACTACAACGTCACACTGCCTTACGGTACAACAGCATGTCCTAACATCACCGTCACCTTGGCAGAGCCAGAGCAGACCTACACCATCGGCAACTGCACAGGCGTTCCTGGTTCACAGACCGTAACCGTCTATGCAGAAGACCAGTCAGCAAGTTCCACTTACACCATCAACTACACCACAGCAGCGCTGACCGACAACACCTTGCAAGGCATCAAAATCAACGGCGTTCTGCTGGCAGACTTCTCGCCAAACACCACAAACTATGTTGTTGACCTCCCACTTGGCACCACAACAGCGCCAACCATCGAAGCCGTCTCAGCATATCCTCAAGGCGAACAGGTCATCGTCATCACCAACAATGGTCTCTATGGCACATCCACCATCAGCGTAACCCCTGCAGGTTCTTCACTGACACGTGTTTACCGTATCACCTTCCGCGTAGCAGCATCATCCAATGCCTACCTGAACGGCATTACCATCGGTGGAACTCCACTCGCTAACTTCGTCTCTACCACAACGACATACACAATTACATTGCCACGTGGCACAACAGCATTGCCAGCCATCAACTGGATCACAGGCGACGCTGGTCAAACCGTCACCATTGCTTTGGGCGGTGTCAATGGAGAGACACGTATCGTGGTAACTGCACAAGACGGTTCTACAACAGTGGTTTACCGTTTGCAATTCAGCGTTACAGAAAGCACCAACTCAAAACTCGCCGACATCAAATTGAACGGTGTCTCCTTGGCTGGTTTCGATCCTGACACACTGAACTACGACGTCACATTGCCAACAGGTACCACAGCACTGCCTACCATTGCCGTCGTTCGTGGCGACACCATGCAGAACATCCGCATCCTCCCAGGCGGTCTCAACGGTGTGACAACCATCCGTGTCTTGGCAGAAAACACAGCATACAGCACCACCTACTCTATCCGCTTCCACGTTCAGCAATCTGCTGATGCCAAGTTGGCAGACATCCTCGTAGGTGGCGTATCACTGCCTGGTTTTGACCCAGACGTCATGACCTACACCTACATTCTCCCAGACAACGCCACACAATGCCCAAGCATCAGTGCCGTCAAGTCTACTCCAGGTCAGAATGTAATTATTGTCCGTCCAAACCTCACAGGTACAGCACAGTTGACCGTGACCTCAGAGACTGGTGATTCCCACAACGTCTACACCATCAACTTCATCTACACCCCTTCTAATGTCTGCAACCTCACCGACATCCAGGTGAACGGCACCTCTATCGCCGGCTTCAATGCAAACACCACGAACTACAACGTCAACCTCAGTGCTAACACCAACACACCAAACGTTCAGTTCACCAAAGAAGACAACAACTCCATCGTCACCGTCATTGCCAACGGCACCACATCAACCGACCTCATCGTCACCGCTGCAGACGGCACCACCAAGATCTACCACATCGACTACACCGTTGCTCCAAGCACCAACGCATTGCTTGCCAACATCAAACTCTATCAAGGTGTGGCACAAGGCTTTGTTGCTCTCAACGGTTTCAGCAGTAACATCACCAACTACGCAGTTCAACTCCCATGGCGTTCAACTGTTCCTTACGTAGTCAACCCTGTTCCTGCCGAAGACGGTCAGACCATCACAGTAAACTACGGCGGCATCAACGACACCACACACATCCATGTCGTAGCAGCCGATGGCGTAACCACACAAGACTACCACATCAGTTACAGCGTAGTCAAATCCAACGTCTCAACACTCAATGACATCATGATTGACGGCGTGTCCATCACCACCTTCACTTCTAATGTCTTCCAATACAACATCACACTTCCTTACGAGACCACAGAACTCGGCACCATCTCCTACGAAAAAGGTCGCGCTGCCGACGGTTCCGTAGTCACCGAGCAGGAAGTTCGCGTTGAGAACAACGGCCTCAACAACGCCTCCACCATCACCGTTACCGCCGAGGACGGCACCACATCTGTCTACACTATCAATGTCACCAAAGACATGAGCAGTTGGGCAAATGCCAACTATCTCGACGACATCACCGTCAACGGTTTAACCGTAGCAGGCTTCGACCACAACACCACCAACTACACCATCGAGATGCCTTACGGTACTACCACCGCTCCAACCTTCGGATTCACCAAACACTATGCAGAACAGCAAGTTGTAGTTGAAAACGGCGGTTGCTACGGCACCACACGCATCGTCGTAAAAGCCAACATCGCCGGCGTTGCCGACAAGGTCTACGAGATTGCATCCAACGTATCCAAAGTATCTCCTGCATCACTCACCTCCATCAGCGTGGACGGCACACCGATTGCCAACTTCAACCCACTTCAAAAGACCTACGTTGTCAACGTCACCGCTCAGCCAACCAGCGTAACCTACACTGCTGCCGACGGTGCTACTGCCACATCAACAGTCAACAACTTGAAGTACCACGCCATCGAGGTGACAGCCAACAACGAGACCAACACCTACGACGTGTTCTTCTTCTATACCAACGACATCATCCCTAACATGGACTTCGAGCAATGGAACCCAACCACCTACAACGGCAAACAGAAGCCAACAGGCTGGACAGCCCCTGCCGACGTAGTCAACAAGATGTCTTGTCTCTTCTCCTACACCTCAGGTAAAGAGGTAACACCAGAAACCTCCGACTTCACCCACGGCAGCAAGAGCGTCAAACTCATCTCTGCCTACGAGATTCAGTCAACCCTCTGGATGCCAGGTTTGATCACCACCGGTAACTTCAACAGCAGCGGTACTTGCTTGAGTTCACGTGTATCAAGCGTCACTGGCGGTATCGACTTCCGCAACACACCAGACAGCGTCTTCCTCGACTACAAACTCACACAGAGCGAAGGCACCGACAACATGCGTTTCGTCTACCAAGCATGGGAGAACGGCGCCGACTTCTCCGGTGGAGCCAACTCCGTTGAGATTGTCTATATCGACAGCGTGGAGAGCAACGACTGGTCAACCATTGCACAACCTATCGTCTACAACGCCAATGCCCTTCCACAACGTCTGAACATCATTATCAACTCTTCCAAGACAGAGAATGCCAAAGACACTTGGGGCGTAGGCGGCGTCTACTTCGCTTCCGACTTGGCAACCATGTTTGTGGACAACCTCCGCATCACCTACAACTCTCTGTTGAATGGCATGAATGTTGATGGCGTTGCCGTCGACAACTTCTCACCATACACTTATAACTATAGTGTAGACCTCCCTGCCGACTACCTCGGTTTGCCAACCATCGACATGTTCGGTGCCGTTGCCGACCAAGAGCATCGCGTAAGTTACGGCAACGAAGTCAACGGTGTTCGCACAGCCACCATCACCTCACTCGCCGAGGACGGCTCATCAACCACCTACACCGTCACCTTCAACCGTCCTGCTTCAAGCATCAGCACACTCAGCGACATCATCATCAACGGCGCTTCCGTGATGACCTCAGGCACCACCTTCACAGCCAATGTACAAGGCAGTGCCAACCCTGACATCAACATCGTCAAAGGCAGTCCTTACCAGACCGTCACCTACGTCATGCAGGGCGACACCATAGTAATCACCGTCACCTCCGAAGCACAGACCTCTACCACCTACACCGTCGTTCTCAACCGTCAGTACTCTGCCGACGCCACCTTGAACGACATCACCGTAACAGGCTACAACATCAGTTATAGCAGCAACGTTCACAACTACACCGTAACATTGCCATACGCTACCGCTGAAGTGCCTCAAATCAACGTCACCAAGGCCTACGACGCCCAACATGTCGCCATCGACACCAAAGGCGTAGGCGAGACCTCAACAGTGACCGTTGTTGCAGAAGACGGCACCACCACCAACACCTACAGCATCCTCTTTGCTGAAGCAGCCCACACCGTGGCAGAGACACTCAACGACATCGAAATCAACGCCTCTACCATCAGCGGCTTTGCACCTACCACCTACATCTACACCGAGAGCACACGCAACGCTTGGACAGAAGAGGTGAACTACCAACGCACCGACAAAGAGGCAGACCTCGACGTCACCCTTACCGCCTCACAGTTCACTTGGAACGTCGGCAACACCACCTACCAACTCAACTGGCAACGCACACTCAGCGATGATGCCACCTTGGCAGACATCACTGTCGATGGCATCAGCGTCAACGGATTCGCCCCTGACACCTACGACTACACCGTAACCCGTCAAGGCAACACCGTTCCAACCTTCAGCGTCACCAAAGGCGAATCACACCAGGCTGTAGTCATCACATGGAGCAACAACGTAGCTACTATCAACGTGACAGCCGAAGACGGCACCACCACACTGGAATACACCGTCTCCGTCAACAACCAGACCGTGGCTTCCAGCGATGCACTCCTCGACAACATCCTGTTGAACGGCACCGGTATCAACGGTTTCAACCCTAACACCGACACCTACACCGTTACACTCCCAGAAGGTACCACCACACTGCCAGAAATCATCGTAGTGAAAGGTGAAGACCACCAGACTATCACCATCACCAACAACGGCGTCAACGACACCACCGTCATCACCGTGACCGCAGAAGATGGTACAACCACCCAAAACTACTACCTCTTCTTCGATGTTGAGAAATCTGACATTGCCACCCTCGACGACATCGAGATCAACGGCGTCTCACTCTCTGGTTTCGACAGTAATACCTTCACCTATAGCTACATGTTGCCAAACGGCACCACCACCTTGCCAAGCATCGTCTACACCCCGTCGCATCCAGGCGAGGTAGTCAACGTCGTCAGCAACGGTGTTCGTGGCACCTACCAAATCATCGTCACCAGCGAAAGCGGACGCTTCACCAATACATATAACATTGTATTCAGCGTTGAGCCATCCCACGATGCCAACCTCGGCGACATCCTCAACAACGGCAGTTCACTCACCGGCTTCGACCCTTACATCTACAACTACACCATCACACTCCCTTACGGCACCACCGTATTGCCTGTGATGTCCTACGTTGCCGGCGAGCCAAACCAGACCATCAACATGGTATCTGCCATCACCCCTAATGACACCACCGTCATCACCGTAACGGCAGAAGACGGAGTAACCACTGCCATCTACTACATCACCTACGTAGTAGCCCTCTCCGACAATGCCCTGCTCGACATGATCTTCATCAACGGCGAAGCACTCATCATGCAAGCCAACAGTTACACTGCCGACTCCGACTTCGACCCAGAGGACTTCTACTACAACGTGACACTTCCTTACGGCACCACCACCATGCCAACCATCACATGGCGTGGTCAAGTGGCCGACTACACCAGCATCGACCTCACCTTCGACACCATCCCTGGCACAGCCACCATCACTGTCACCTCACAGGATGGCATGGTCATCAACGACTACATTCTCTTCTTCTTTATCAAGAAGTCAGACAATGCCTACCTTGCCGACCTCACCATCGACGGTGTCACCGTGCCTGGCTTTGCTCCAGACTCCATGTCCTACCACATCGTCTACCCTATCGGTACCGACCCAAGCACCTTGCCTGACGTTGCCAACATCGGCTACGTGCTCGGCGAGGCAGGACAGACCGTCACCATCACCAACCAGGACGGTGCTATCGTAGTCACCGTAGTAGCCGAAGACGGCGTATCCACCTTCTCATACGTCATCACCTTCGAAATCCTTAAGTCCAACAATGCTCTCCTTGCCGACCTCCTCGTCAACGGAGTCTCACTTGAAGGCTTCGAGCCAACACGCTTCGAGTACGAGTACCTCCTTCCATTCGGTTCAAGCGTTGTTCCAGAACTCACCTACGTGAAGGGCGAGCCAAGCCAGTTGGTTGACATCCAGATGGGCTTTGTCAACGACTACTCCTACGTCTATGTCACTGCCGAAGATGGCACAGAGGTCACCTACGCTGTCTTCTTCCGTGTCTCCACCGACAACCCTGGCGACATCCCAACCTCCGACGACGTAGCCTTCAACTACCTTGGCAACGGCACATGGCGTGCCTCTACCACACGCAACAACGTTGAGGTTCGCGTCTACTCTGCCACAGGTGCTATCCTCTGGAGCAGCATGGTTCCAGTGGCCGACCCTAACGAAGACATCCATCAGCCAGATGCCACCGGCGTCGACTTCAAGGCAGGCAAGGAAGGCAAAGTCTACGTCTATGCCTTCTTCTACGAGAAGAGACGTCTCCTCACCGGTAAGATTGCTTACTAAACCTTACCTATCATAACGATGAACCGCCGTCAGTCAAACAGGCTCGGCGGTTCATTTTTTTACAACACAGACACCACGAGTCATCATTACAATGTACGAAATCAATCTCACACTCACCCCTTCCCAAGCTGCCGACGAACAGCAGATACTCCGAGCAGCAGAGCAGCACCTCAAGTTTCGTCCGAACACCCTGGCTATGGTGCAGACTATCCGTCGTTCCGTCGATGCCCGCAAGCGTCTCCCAGTGGTCAACCTCGTAGTGCGTGTCTATGCCGCTGGCGAGACACCGCAGGCAGTCTATACCACCGAGGTGCACTACGACAACGTAGCCAACAAGCCCGAAGTCGTCGTTGTCGGAGCAGGACCTGCCGGACTGTTTGCCTCACTACGACTCATCGAACTTGGTTTCCGTCCTATCCTACTCGAACGAGGCAAAGAGGTGAGCGAACGCAAGAAAGACATCGCACAGATCAACCGCAACGTCCGTCTCGACCCCGAGTCGAACTACTGCTTTGGCGAAGGCGGTGCAGGCACCTTCTCCGACGGCAAACTCTTCACACGCTCCAAGAAACGTGGCAACACACAGCGCATCCTCGAGATCTTCCACCGCCACGGAGCACAAGACACTATACTCTACGAGGCACATCCTCATATCGGCACCGACCGTCTCCCTTCCGTCATCAAAGCCATGCGCAACACCATCATCAATTGTGGTGGCGAAGTCTTGTTTGGCAAGAAAGTCAATGGGCTGATCATCGAGAACGGAGCTGCCGTAGGCGTGAACGTAGAAGGGGGCGAATCATATCGTGGACTGGCTGTCATCCTTGCCACAGGCCACTCTGCCCGCGACATCTATCACATGCTTCACCACCAGAACATCCTGCTCGAAGCCAAAGGCTTTGCCATGGGCGTGCGTGTGGAGCATCCTCAAGCACTCATCAACGAGATACAATACCACAGCCGTCGTCCAGACCCCTGTCTCCCATCGGCAAGTTATGCCTTGGTAGCTCAAAGCAACGGCCGTGGTGTCTATAGTTTCTGCATGTGCCCAGGCGGACATATCGTGCCGGCAGCCACGGGCGAGAACGAGTTGGTGGTCAACGGCATGTCGTCGTCATTGCGCAATTCTCCGTTTGCCAACAGCGGCATTGCCGTAGAACTTCATCCCGAAGATTTCTCGCAGTATGCCGATGCAGGACCACTCTGCGGACTCCTCTACCAGCAGCAACTCGAGCACGATGCCTTCATTCAAGGGGGAGGCACACAGACAGCCCCTGCACAACGTCTTGCCGACTTTGTCTTCGGCCGTCACTCCTCCACCCTGCCCAAGACCTCCTATCTCCCCGGACTTCGCAGCAGCCACCTCCACGAGTGGATGCCGGCCTTGATAGCCAACCGTCTCCGCGACGGCTTCCGACAGTTCGACCAGAAGATGCGTGGTTTCCTCACCAACGAAGCCATCGTCGTGGGCGTTGAGAGTCGCACCTCATCGCCCGTGCGTATCCCACGCGACAGCGACACCCTCCAGCACCTCACGCTCCCCGGACTCTACCCTTGTGGCGAAGGAGCCGGCTATGCAGGAGGCATCACCTCCTCAGCCATGGACGGCGAGCGTGCTGCCGAAGCCGTAGCGCAGCACTTTCGGAAATAACTCTCTTCAAGACACTACGATATGGACGATTTGATGTACCAAAGCAACCTTAGCCTTGTTCCCAATGATTATTTGGACATGGCTCCTATGTTTGAGATATTAGATGCTACTGCACGTTTGACAAATGCCAACCTATTTGTTGTTGACTTTGCCAAGAACAGGTTAGTGTTCCAGACACACAACTCTTTGTTTTTGAAAGAAATTGAAGGCGCTGAAATTCAAAGAGACACTCCGAATCCCTTTTGGGCAATGGTTCAGGACGAGGATTATAAAATTCTGCTTGATACGCGTGAGGCCTATCTCAAACTGTACACCACTTTCAATCTCGCTCAAAGACAAAATCATACATATATAATTGATTATCGTATAGGTGAAGGAACGAAAAGCATGGTCGTGACACAAAAATTCACACCATTAAAACTGACTGAAACCGGTGAACTTTGGATAGGACTGTTTTCCATCCAATCCTCTCCCCACAATTCTTGCGAACATATTGCAATCTTTGGTGAAGGCTTCAGGTATGTCTATGATTTTCAGAAAAAACTTTTTGTTCCCTTTCAGGAAGACATGGAATTGACCGCAAAAGAAACATCCATATTGCTCCGTGCAGCAAAAGGCTTCTCTGCAGAACAGATGGCAGAAGATTTATGTTGTTCGGTAAACACGATAAAAACCTACAAGAGGCGCATTTTTAAGAAATTGCATGTAAAATCCATTACGGAGGCTATTCGATTTGTTGATAATTACAGACTTTATTATAATGGTTCTGTAAGTGACAACCTTTGTGGAAGCAGCGAAAATCACCCAAAAGGATGACAACACTTTTTTTGTTGTTGTTTATTTATGTTGTACTTTTGCCACGAGAATAATTGTCGACAAATTCTCCTACAAAGTAAACACATAAAACAAATCACAGATGAAGATAAAAAAAATTTTATCGATAGCACTTACTGTTGCTGTCTTGTGTTCTTGTTCTAAGAACGAAACCAACTTTGAAGCGGATGTACTCAATCCTCCAATGTTGAAAACTATCAATGTACTTCCTGATATGTTGACATTTGATACCTATGAGGATTACGAGGAAACCCGAGACTATGTCAATTCGCTTTCTGATGATGAACGTGAAGTTTGGTTTGAAAGTCATACAGAGTACGTTTCTTTTGGCCGCGAACGAGATCATATGTACGACTTTATTATTGAAGAATATGATGTAGAGGGTCGTGATGCTGAAGGACTCAGAATTCTGTTTGACGACTATGGGAAATATCTCACTCTATATTCAGAAGTCATCAATGGTGAAGAGAACTATTTTGTAGGCAAATGCGAAGAGGCAGATGGAAACGATGATTATTATATCATGAATGGAAATTGCGTCTATGCGATTGGAGATTCTGTTTACAAATGGTATGATACTACTTTGCTTATTGTACCTACTTCGTTTTATCAAACTTTAATGAGCAGTAGCACTGTTGATGATGCTGAAGAAGCTGCCGCAAACCAGGGAGTCTCTATTCAAAAATGCTTTAGAGATGGCGAACGTGGTCGTAACGGAACTACTTATGTTGGTTTGCGAGGAACAACCGCAACAGAAGGAAATCATGACTATCAAATCAGAGTTGAACTCAAGACACGGTTCTTTAAGAATGGCATGGTAAGGAACAAAGTATCAGCAACCGTATCAAATTATAGAAAAAAGCACAATGGAAGATGTTGGGTGCTGCGCCACTTAAACACAACCATTAATAAGATAGACATAACAGTGACCCCTCGTAATGGATTGGAACGCTTTTATGATGCAATTCCGACATGTGTTCATTTGATAAATCCAAACATTCCTTATGTTAACTACATTTGTTATCGTAAGATTCCTGGTTGTGCGGCAATATTCCCTGCGGAAGGATTTGCTCTTTTTTCTCCATCACGTAGCGACGCACCAATTACAGGATGGGAAGTTGACATGTCAAACGACAAAGGTAGTGTATTAATTCGTAGACAATAGAATCAGTATGAAAATTAGAATTGTTTTATTTGTCTGTGCTTTATCAGCATGTTTATCCAGTTGTATTCCTGAGGGGTACAGCGTCGACAACAAGTATCTGTTAGTCAATGGTACTGGTGAGGATGTTGTCTTGTTTTTGAATTGTTCTTTTCCAAGCAAGAACTATCCAGATAGTGTAATCCTTTCGCCTAATCAAGGATATGCAATATTCAATTTTCATTACCATACCGATTATCCTGTTTTTAATCCACCAGATTCTGTTGCAAACAACAAGATAGGGGAAAGCCGCGAATATAGTTCATTGGCATACAAATATCAGGGCAATAGATATTATGATGATTCTTTTGATATAGGTTCGCCACTAAATGGAAATTCCTATGCTTATGTTTCACATACAGACTACGCTCTAATAGGAAGCATTTCCCGCCCAAGGGAAAAAGGTGATTACCAATTAGAGGTGAATACCTTCACGCTCACCTATATTTTCGTCTTGACGGAAGACTATATTACTTCGTGTGAAAGAGTTGGCGAAGAATAGTATTGTACTCTGAAGTCAATGCCGACTTCATTCATATTAGCAATATCCAGCAAAGGCGTATGCTCTCGGGCATACGCCTTTCTTGTTGTCAAGACGGATTATCGACAAACCATCGTGGCAGACGTTATATCAAATGATTGTTCTCGGCGAGGACCAATGCCTTGAAACAATCCATATATTTTATTGAAAATTCTTCACTGAACCGCCAATATCATACTATAGTATGATAGCATTGTGTTGTGAGAATAGATTTTTTGTTGTACTTTTGCCGTCGGAATAACAAGCTCTATTCCAAAAAACAAATAAACAGATATAAAACACAATGAAAAAGCTATATTTAATTTTGTTTTTTGCTCTGTCTATTCTTTCTTTGAATGCAAAAACAAAGACAAAGGCAGAAGGACAAGTTTGCAAGCATTACTCTGTTGAATGGCAAGGCTTTTGCATTTCTGAAATGCGTGACGGAAGACCATTGCACAACGAATTATATGTCTTTGAATATGACAGCAAAAACAAATATCTTCAAACACACCAAATTGATACTGTTTACACAGGAAACAAGGTACAATTCGTTTCTCACGAAAAAGCAGCCTACGTTTGGTTTGCTTAGTCCAGACAATTCTAGGAAAAGAAGATACTTCACCATCCGTACCAATTCCAGCATGGTATCCTCTATTTAAATTAGACACCGACTCTCTTGACTTTGTTATTACAAAGAAAATGATAGGAGCACTATTCCCAAACCAACAGAAATTAAACAAAAAGGGTGATGTCGTCACAAAGAAAGACGGTCCGAAAGTCATTCAATAAGCGACAGTTTTCAAAACACATACTTAATAATTAGCATTATATGAGAAAAGCATTTGTATTACTGACAATCTTGGTATTGTCATTCGGAGCAACGGTTCGTGCCCAAGAAAATGCGAACCACTCAGGCAAAACATACTCTATTGAATGGGAAGGCTCTTCGCTTCCTCCCATCCAGTCTGCTGCCATTTTGATTGTTGAAGAATACACTGCCGACAACAACCTTATCCAGCGTCACTTCACCGACACTATCAGCGAAGGATTCAAAACAGAACTTGTTGCGAAGGCCGATGCTGCCTATGTTGTCATTTGCTATTATGATAAAAAGTATGGCATTCCATTGGCATATCCATTGATGAAACTGGAGGGTCAGCATCCGGAATTAGTCGTAACGAAAAAGATGCAACCAGGACTTCGCGGTTCACAAACGCTCAACAAGAAGGGTGAGGTCGTAACCAAGAAAAAGAAACTTGCACCACATATCTTGCCATAGACCTGCAACAGAAAGAAATAGTCAACCGACCTTGACGAACAAAGCAAGGCGTATGCTCTCGGGCATACGCCTTGCTTGTTGTCTGTCCCTAACGCAAGGAAAGGGAAACCAGAAAATATTTCGTGACTATGCAAGTCCTGCACGATGGTTCGCAAAAATTGTTGAAGACCATACAAGGCTTGCACGATGGTTCGCAAAAATTGTCGGAGACCATGCAAGGCCTGCACGATGATTCGCAAAAATTGTCGGAGACCATGCAAGGCTTGCACGATGATTCGCAAAAATTGTCGGAGACCATGCAAGGCTTGCACGATGATTC
>JAKSNW010000011.1 GCA_024405895.1 Paludibacteraceae bacterium | reverse complement strand
GAGCACGTGATTTGTAATCTCGGGGTCGTTGGTTCGAATCCGACAAGAGGCTCACCGAAAGGTAAAAATAGTTCTTCATAGAATAAACTAACAAATGGGCAGTTACCAGAGTGGCCAAATGGGGCTGACTGTAACTCAGCTGTCTTTCGACTTCGGTGGTTCGAATCCATCACTGCCCACTTGTTTCTTTTGTTGTATAGGAACAGATATACTGCGGAAGTAGCTCAGTTGATAGAGCATTAGCCTTCCAAGCTGAGGGTCGCGGGTTTGAGCCCCGTCTTCCGCTCAAAATAATAAATTGCTGTTGTAGCTCAGTGGTAGAGCACTTCCTTGGTAAGGAAGAGGTCACGAGTTCAATCCTCGTCAACAGCTCTCTTTTTTGTTGATAATAATAAAGAACATAATAAAAACACAGCTATGGCTAAAGAGAAATTTGACAGGTCAAAACCGCATGTGAACATCGGTACCATTGGTCACGTTGACCATGGCAAGACCACCCTTACTGCTGCAATCACTACAGTGCTTGCTAAAAAAGGTCTTTCAGAACTTCGTTCATTCGACTCAATCGATAACGCTCCTGAAGAAAAAGAACGTGGTATTACCATTAACACCGCGCACGTTGAGTACCAAACAGCAAATCGTCACTATGCACACGTTGACTGTCCAGGCCACGCCGACTATGTAAAGAACATGGTAACTGGTGCTGCTCAGATGGACGGCGCAATCATTGTCGTAGCTGCTACCGACGGTCCTATGCCACAAACACGTGAGCACATCCTTTTGGCTCGTCAGGTAAACGTTCCACGCTTGGTTGTATTCATGAACAAATGTGATATGGTGGACGACGCTGAAATGCTCGACCTCGTAGAAATGGAAATGCGTGAGCTCCTCAGCTTCTACGAATTCGACGGCGACAACACTCCTATCATCCGCGGCTCTGCTCTTGGCGCTTTGAACGGCGAACCACAATGGGAAGAGAAAGTAATGGAACTCATGGATGCAGTTGACACATGGATCGAACTTCCTCCACGTGCAGTTGATAAACCATTCTTGATGCCTGTTGAGGACGTATTCTCAATCACTGGTCGTGGTACAGTTGCTACTGGCCGTATTGAAACTGGTGTTGTTAAAGTAGGCGACGAAATCCAAATCATTGGTCTCGGTGCTGAAGGCAAGAAATCAGTTGTTACCGGTGTTGAAATGTTCCGCAAACTCCTCGATCAAGGTGAGGCTGGTGATAACGTAGGTTTGCTCCTCCGTGGTATCGATAAAGACGAAATCCGCCGTGGTATGGTTATCACACACCCAGGTGTTGTTAAACCTTATCAAGACTTCGTAGCTTCAGTTTATATCTTGAAGAAAGAAGAAGGTGGTCGTCACACCCCATTCAAAAACCACTATCGTCCTCAATTCTACATCCGTACAATGGACGTAACTGGTGAGATCACTCTCCCAGAAGGAACTGAGATGGTAATGCCTGGTGATAACTTGGAGATCACAGTTAAGTTGATCTACCCAGTAGCTTGCAGTGAAGGTCTTCGCTTCGCTATCCGTGAAGGTGGTCGTACTGTAGGTTCAGGCCAAATCACAAAACTCATTGACTAATACATTAGTTAACGAATAAATTTTACAAGCGATATGGGCACATATCGCTTGTTTTTACGGAAGTCCTCCAATGGTAGGAGAGCGGTCTCCAAAACCGTCAATGTGGGTTCGATTCCTGCCTTCCGTGCATAATTTTTTTAATTGCATGAAATTAATCAATTACTTCAAGACATCCTTTACAGAACTTGTAGAGAAGACCACCTGGCCTTCTCGTCGAGAGCTGACCAATAGCGCGGTAGTTGTTTTAGTTGCTTCCCTGCTTATTGCTGCTGTTGTGTGGGTGATGGACTTTGCTTTTCAGCATCTAATGACTTTTGTTTACGGTCTCCTTTAATGGTGGCTGTTGATTTTTAAGGTTGTTATACGGATATGGCGGAAAGAATCTATAAGTGGTATGCCTTGCGCGCTATCAGTGGTAAGGAGAATAAGGTCAAGGAATATATCGAAGCGGTAAAAAACAATCATGCTGATGTGACTGTTGATCCAACTATGTTGGAAAGTGGTCAAGTATCAGAAGAGAGTTTGATTGCTTCGTATGTTTCTCGTGTTCTTATTCCTACCGAAAAAGTCTACCAAGTAAAAGACGGTAAGAGAATTGTGAAAGAACATCCAACTCTCCCTGGCTATGTCTTGGTTGAAGTTGCGTTAGCTGAAGTGCTTGACCGCGTTCAGGTAGATTCCAACGACAAAAACCGTAAGGCTAAGAAAACAAAAGTTGAGGATTCTTCTGAGGCTGTTTCTGAGGCCGCTGAAATGGGTAAGGTTCGCAGTACTTTGAAGTATGTACTGTCTAAGGATGTTGCTGCAAGTTTGCGCAATGTTCCGAATGTTTTAGGTTTCTTGTGCGCGACACCAAAGGATTTGAATCCTATGCCACTTCGTCCATCTGAAGTTGCTCGAATTCTCGGTAATCAGGATGAACAATTGGAAGGTGGAGATTTCTCTGATGTTGTATTCTCTGTTGGTGAAATGGTAAAGGTTACCTCGGGTCCATTCAGTGGATTTACTGGTGTAATCGAAGAAGTAAACAACGAGAGACACAAACTTAAAGTGATGGTTAAGATCTTCGAGCGAAAAACACCGCTCGAGCTTGGTTTTGTGCAAGTTGAAAAAGAGTGAACATGTAGTTACGTGCGTGTTCGCTAATCGTGTTAATAACAAATATCTGAATTATGGCAAAAGAAGTTGCTGGTTTTATCAAACTACAGATTAAAGGCGGTGCAGCTAATCCATCACCTCCAGTAGGTCCTGCATTGGGCTCAAAGGGTATCAATATTATGGATTTCTGCAAGCAATTTAATGCCAGAACCCAAGACAAAGCAGGTAAGATTCTTCCTGTTGTTATCACGTACTACAGCGATAAGTCTTTCTCTTTCATTGTAAAGACTCCACCAGTAGCCGTACAATTGAAAGAAGTATCTAAGGTAAAAAGCGGTTCAGCTCAACCTAACCGTAAGAAAGTGGCAGAAATCACCTGGGAACAGGTTCGTGCCATTGCTACCGATAAGATGCCAGACTTGAACTGTTTCACAGTAGAGTCAGCCATGAGAATGGTTGCTGGTACTGCGAGAAGTATGGGTATAACTGTAAAAGGTGATTTCCCTAATCAATAACAATTAAACTTCAATTAAAATGAGTAAACTTACTAAAAAACAAAAGTTGGCATCAGAAAAGATTGAAGCAGGGAAGGCTTATACTCTCAATGAAGCAGCTGCATTGGTAAAAGAGATTACCAACTGCAAATTTGATTCTTCTGTGGATATTGATGTACGCTTGGGCGTAGACCCTCGTAAGGCTAACCAAATGGTACGTGGCGTTGTGTCACTTCCTAATGGTACCGGTAAAGAGGTTCGCGTTTTGGCATTGTGTACTCCTGACAAAGAAGCAGAGGCTAAAGCAGCCGGTGCTGATTATGTCGGTCTCGATGAATATATCGAAAAGATTAAGGGCGGTTGGACAGACGTTGATGTTATCATCACTATGCCATCAATCATGGGTAAAATTGGCGCTCTTGGTCGTGTTCTTGGTCCTCGTGGTTTGATGCCTAACCCAAAGAGTGGCACCGTAACCATGGAGATTGGCAAAGCTGTTGCTGAAGTTAAACAAGGTAAGATCGACTTTAAAGTTGACAAGTATGGTATCGTTCATACTTCAATTGGTAAAGTATCTTTCTCTGCAGAGAAAATCGAGCAAAATGCTCGCGCTTTCCTTGATACTATCATCAAGCTCAAACCTTCAACCGCAAAAGGCACATATGTAAAGAGTGTATTCATCTCTTCTACAATGAGCCCAGGTATTAAAATTGATACAAAAGCTATCGCTGACTAATTCTTGATACAATGAAAAAGGAAGATAAGGCTATCATCATTTCTCAAATTGAAGAGAATTTGAAGAGCTTCAGTCACTATTATTTGACAGAAACTCAAGGCTTGAATGCTGCGCAAGTTAGCAACCTCCGTCGCTTGTGTAACAAGAATGAAGTTAAGATGGTTGTTGTTAAGAACAAATTGTTCATCAAAGCATTGGAAAACATGGGTGTTGATTACACTCAATTCGGTGGTGCTTTGAAAAGCAATACTGCTGTTCTTTTCTCAAACGTTGGTAACGCTCCTGCAAAACTCATCAAAGAGTTCCGCAAAGACAAAGCAAATGAGAAACCTATTCTCAAAGCTGCTTATGTTGAAGAGTGCTTCTATATCGGCGAGAATCAACTTGATGCCTTGTGCGCAATCAAGAGCAAAAACGAACTCATCGGCGAAGTTATCGGTCTCTTGCAATCTCCTGCGAAGAACGTTATCTCCGCTCTCCAATCTGGAGCAAACACTATCCATGGCGTGTTGACAACATTGTCAGAGAGATAGTAATCCCCCTTTTAAATTTTCATCTGATAAAAATAATAAATCTAAAATCATACTACAATGGCAGATTTGAAAGTTCTTGCTGAACAATTGGTTAACTTGACCGTTAAAGAGGTTAATGAGTTGGCCGAAATTTTGAAAAACGAGTATCACATTGAGCCTGCTGCTGCAGCTGTAGCTGTTGCTGCTCCTGCTGCTGGTGCAGCTGAAGCTGCTGAAGAGAAAACATCTTTCGATGTAGTTCTCAAAAACGCTGGTGCTGAAAAGCTCAAAATCGTGAAATTGGTGAAAGAGCTCACAGGTCTTGGCTTGAAAGATGCTAAAGACATGGTTGATGGTGCTCCTTCAACAATCAAAGAAGGTGTTTCAAAAGAAGAAGCAGAAAACTTTAAGAAACAACTCACTGAAGCAGGCGCTGAAGTTGAACTTAAATAGGTCTAATCCTTTAACAGGATACTGTGGTTTAGAATCCGGTATTATCGCCGGACTCTAAACCTTTTTCCGTATAAATAATTAAGTTCAATTCTTAAGTCTATTCAAATGTCATCAAGTACTGATAATCAAAGAATTTCATTCGCATCTATTAAGAATCAGATAGATTATCCTGATTTCTTGGAGGTGCAGCTCAAATCATTCCGCGATTTCTTTCAGTTGGATACTCCAACAGAAAAAAGAAAGAATGAAGGAATGTATAAGGCTTTTGCCGAAAATTTCCCTATCACAGATACCAGGAACAATTTCGTTCTTGAGTTTCTGGATTACTATATTGACCCGCCTCGCTACTCTATTGAAGAGTGCATTCGTCGTGGTCTGACTTATAGTGTGCCTTTGCGTGCAAAACTGAAATTGTATTGCACTGATAATGAGCATGAGGATTTTGATACAACAATCCAGGATGTATTCCTTGGACCTATCCCTTACATGACCGATAAGGGTACATTCGTGATCAACGGTGCTGAACGTGTTATCGTTTCTCAGCTTCACCGTTCACCAGGTGTATTCTTTGGTACAAGCACCCATGCTAACGGCACAAAATTGTATTCAGCACGTATTATTCCTTTCCGTGGTTCTTGGATTGAATTTGCAACCGATATCAACAACGTAATGTATGCTTATATCGACCGCAAAAAGAAATTGCCAGTAACCACTTTGTTGCGTGCTATTGGTTTTGAATCAGAGAGAAAAATTCTTGATACATTTGGTTTGGCTGAAGAGGTTAAAGTCAATAAGACCAACCTTAAAAAATACATCGGTCGCAAATTGGCCGCACGTGTTGTCAAACCAACCACTGAAGATTTTGTAGATGAAGCAACTGGTGAGGTTGTTTCAATCGAGCGTGTTGAGGTTATTCTTGACCGTGAGGTTGAACTTGATGCAGAAAACATCAAAACCATCTGTGAGTCTGGCGCTGCAACCATCATGGTTCACCGTGACGAACAGGATACCAATGACTTCAAGATCATCTTCAATACACTCCAGAAAGACCCAAGTAACTCAGAGAAAGAAGCTATTATGTATGTTTACCGTCTGCTCCGTAATGCCGAAGCAGCCGACGAAGCTTCTGCTCGTGAGGTTATCAATGGTCTCTTCTTCTCAGATAAACGTTATGACCTCGGCTTGGTAGGCCGTTATCGTATCAACAGAAAACTTAATCTT
The DNA here is from genome assembly GCA_024405895.1 of Paludibacteraceae bacterium. Classification (GTDB taxonomy): domain Bacteria; phylum Bacteroidota; class Bacteroidia; order Bacteroidales; family Paludibacteraceae; genus HGM05398. The sequence goes on along the minus strand of JAKSNW010000011.1, from coordinate 51,886 downwards.
GATGTTGACACTGATACTCGCGTGCTTACCATGGTCGACATCATTGAGATTATCAAATATTTGATTCGTCTTATCAACTCAAAAGAGAATGTAGACGATATCGACCACTTGAGCAACAGACGTGTCCGCACTGTAGGTGAACAACTCTACAACCAGTTTGGTGTAGGTTTGAACAGAATGTCACGTACTATCAAAGAGCGTATGAACGTTCGTGATAGCGAGGTGTTCACTCCTATGGATTTGATCAATGCGAAGACTATTTCGTCTGTTATCAATTCATATTTCGGTACAAATGCATTGTCTCAGTTCATGGACCAAACCAACCCATTGGCTGAGATTACACATAAACGTCGTCTCTCAGCTCTTGGTCCTGGCGGTTTGAGCCGTGACCGTGCAGGCTTTGAGGTTCGTGACGTACACTATACTCACTATGGTCGTCTTTGCCCTATTGAGACTCCTGAAGGTCCTAACATCGGTTTGATTTCTTCATTGTGTATCTTTGCAAAAATCAACGATCTTGGCTTCATTGAGACTCCTTACCGCAAAGTTACTGATGGCGTTGTTGACATTAATCCTGACCATGTGGTTTATCTCACTGCTGAGGATGAGAGCGAAAAATACATTGCTCAAGGTAACGCACTCTTGAACGAGGACGGCTCTTTCCAAAGAGAGACCGTTAAGGCTCGTCAGGATGCTGATTATCCTGTTGTTCCACCTTCACAGGTAGAATTGATGGATGTGGCTCCTCAACAAATCGCTTCTTTGGCTGCTGCCTTGATTCCTTTCTTGGAGCACGATGATGCTAACCGTGCGTTGATGGGTTCTAACATGATGCGTCAGGCCGTACCATTGTTGCGCCCAGAAGCTCCTATCGTAGGTACAGGTATCGAGCGTAAGATGATTCATGATTCACGCACTCAAGTAATGGCTAAATCTGCCGGCGTTATTGAGTATGTTGATGCAAATGTCATTAAAGTTCGTTACGACCGCACTGAAGAGGAAGAATTTGTAAACTTCGTGGATTCTTTGGTAGAGTATCGTTTGCCAAAATTCCAGAAAACCAACCAAGATACTACTATCGACCTTCGCCCAATCGTTCGCAAGGGTCAACGTGTAGAGGCCGGTCAAATTTTGACAGAAGGTTATGCTACACAAGGTGGCGAGTTGGCACTCGGACGTAACTTGAAAGTGGCTTACATGCCTTGGAAGGGTTACAACTATGAGGATGCTATCGTTATCAATGAACGTGTTGTTCGCGAAGACATCTATACTTCTGTTCACGTTAGTGAATACACCCTTGAGGTTCGTGAAACAAAACGTGGTATGGAAGAACTTACCAATGATATTCCAAATGTCAGCGAAGATGCAACTCGTAACCTTGACGACAATGGTATCATTCGTATAGGTGCTCACGTAGTTCCTGGTGATATCCTTATCGGTAAAACTACTCCTAAGGGCGAGACCGATCCAACTCCAGAGGAAAAACTTCTCCGTGCTATCTTCGGTGATAGAGCAGGTGATGTTAAAGATGCTTCATTGAAAGCTTCGCCATCATTGCGTGGTGTTATCATTGGCAAAGAGTTGTTCTCAAGAGTTGTGAAAGACCGTAAGGCAAGAATGGAAGACACCAAAGTCAACATTCCTCGCATCAAAGCTGAGTTCGAGAAGAAGGCTGAAGAACTGAAGAAACAACTTATCAGCAAATTGATGACAATCGTTACTGGTAAGGTTTCTCAAGGTGTAAAAGACTTCATGGGTCAAGATCTCATCGAAAAGGGTCAGAAATTTACACAAAAGGCTCTCTATGAAATCGATTACAACTCAGTACTCCTTACTAAGTGGACAACCGATTCTCACAAGAATGAATTGATACGTCAGATAGTGATGAACTATTTGCGTAAATATAAAGAGTATGATGCTGAATGCAAACGTCAACAGCTGAACCTCAGCATTGGTGACGAATTGCCAAACGGCATTATCAAGATGGCCAAAGTCTATATCGCTAAGAAACGTAAGATTCGTGTCGGCGATAAAATGGCAGGTCGTCACGGTAACAAAGGTATCGTATCAAAGATTGTTCGTCAGGAGGATATGCCATTCTTGGCAGACGGTACTCCAATGGACCTCGTGTTGAACCCTCTGGGTGTGCCTTCTCGTATGAACCTCGGACAGATTTTCGAAGCTGTACTTGGTTGGGCAGGTAAAGAACTCGGTGTTAAATTCGCTACTCCAATCTTTGACGGTGCTTCAATTGATGACCTCAACGAATGGACAGATAAAGCCGGTGTTCCACGTTACGGTAAAACATATCTTTACGATGGTGGCACTGGTGAGCGCTTCGACCAACCAGCAACTGTTGGTGTGACCTACTTCTTGAAACTCGGTCACATGGTTGATGATAAGATGCACGCTCGTTCTATCGGCCCATACTCTTTGATTACTCAACAACCTCTTGGTGGTAAAGCTCAATTTGGTGGCCAACGTTTCGGTGAGATGGAGGTTTGGGCGCTCGAGGCATTCGGCGCATCTAACATCCTTCAAGAAATCCTCACTGTGAAATCTGACGATGTGGTTGGTCGTGCTCGTGCCTACGAGGCAATTGTTAAGGGCGACCCAATGCCACAACCAGGTATTCCTGAGTCTTTCAACGTGTTATTGCATGAATTGCGCGGTCTTGGTTTGAGCATTTCGCTCGACTAATCGATGCAGAGAATCATGTCTTTGTTTTTAAAAGAAAAATCAGAATAGCTATGCCATTCAGAAAAGAAAATAAGGTAAAAACAAACTTCAACAAGATCACCATCAGCCTTGCTTCTCCAGAGGAGATTCGTGAGGCTTCGCGTGGCGAGGTTCTCAAACCTGAGACTATCAACTACAGAACCTACAAACCAGAACGCGATGGTCTTTTTTGCGAGCGTATCTTCGGCCCAACCAAAGACTACGAATGTAACTGCGGCAAATATCGCCGTATCCGCTATAAAGGCATCGTCTGCGATCGTTGTGGCGTTGAAGTAACCGAGAAGAAAGTGCGTCGTGAACGCACCGGTCACATCCAATTGGTTGTGCCTGTGGCTCATATTTGGTATTTCCGCTCACTCCCAAACAAGATTGGTTACTTGTTGGGTATGGCAACCAAGAAACTTGACTCTATCATATACTATGAGAAATATGTTGTTATCCAAGCAGGTATCCTTGGTCAATTGACCGATGCAGATAACAACCCATTGGTACAAGATGGCGATTTGATTGAAGAGGATCGTTACCTCGACTTGATGGATATGTTGGCAAGAGAATATCCTAACAACCGTGAGCTCGAGGATAAAGACCCAAGCAAATTCATCGCCAAGATGGGTGCTGAAGCAGTATATGATTTGTTGTGCAAATTGTCAGAAGAAGACGAAAACGGTCAAACCGGTTTGGACAAACTCTCATACGACCTTCGTTACAAAGCTGACCACGATACATCACAACAGGCTAAGAAAGAGGCTCTCAAACGCCTCCAAGTTGTAGAATCTTTCCGTTCTTCACGCAAACTCAATCGTCCAGAATGGATGATTCTCAAAGTTCTGCCTGTAATTCCACCAGAACTCCGTCCTTTGGTTCCACTGGACGGCGGACGTTTTGCTACCTCTGACCTCAACGATCTCTATCGTCGCGTTATCATCCGTAACAACCGTTTGAAACGTCTCATTGAGATTCAAGCTCCTGAGGTTATCTTGAGAAATGAGAAACGTATGCTTCAAGAAGCTGTTGACTCATTGCTTGATAACTCAAAGAAGACCAATGCTATGAAGTCGGAATCAAACCGCCCATTGAAATCAATGAGTGATAGTTTGAAAGGTAAACAAGGTCGTTTCCGTCAGAACCTCCTGGGTAAACGTACTGACTATTCAGCCCGTTCTGTAATTGTTGTAGGTCCTGAATTGAAAATGCACGAATGCGGCCTTCCTAAAGATATGGCTGCTGAGTTGTATAAACCATTCATCATCCGCAAACTTATCGAACGTGGTGTTGTTAAGACTGTAAAATCAGCAAAACGCTTCATTGATAAGAAAGATCCAATTGTTTGGGATATCCTTGAATTTGTCATGAAGGGTCACCCTGTATTGCTCAACCGTGCACCTACCTTGCACCGTTTGGGTATTCAGGCATTCCAACCTAAGATGATTGAAGGTAAGGCAATCCAACTTCACCCACTCGCATGTACCGCGTTCAACGCCGACTTCGACGGTGACCAGATGGCTGTCCACTTGCCTTTGAGCAATGAAGCAGTTCTTGAGGCTCAACTCCTCATGTTGGCTTCTCACAACATCCTCAACCCTGCCAACGGCGCTCCTATCACCGTACCATCACAGGATATGGTGCTTGGTCTCTACTATATCAGTAAAGGTCGTCGCAGCACTCCAGAACATCCAGTAGCTGGTGAAGGCATTACTTTCTATTCTCCTGAAGAAGTGGAAATCGCTTACAATGAGAAGAAAGTAGATATTCATGCCATTATTAAGGTTAAGGTTGACGACGTTGTCAAGAAAGAAAACGCTAAAGACTATCCAAACCTCAAACTTGGCGACAAGATTAACCATATCGTAGAAACCACTGTAGGTCGTATCATTATTAATAAATATGTACCAGAACAGGTTGGTTACTTGAATGAGTTGATTTCTAAGAAATCTCTCCGCGACATCATCGGTCGTGTCATCGAGGCTTGCGGTGTTGCACGTACAGCACAATTCCTCGACGATATCAAGAACCTCGGTTACTACATGGCATTCCGTGGCGGCTTGTCATTCAACTTGGCTGATATCATCATCCCAGAAGAAAAAGCTGCTTTGGTACAAGCCGGTTATGAAGAAATCCAAGGTATTGTTGACGACTTCAACGATGGTATCATCACCAACAACGAACGTTACAACCAAGTTATTGATGCATGGAACACCGTTAACGATAAACTGACTAAGAAGGTTATGGAACACTTCGAGTCAGACAACCAAGGCTTCAACTCTGTATATATGATGTTGGACTCTGGTGCCCGTGGTTCTAAAGACCAGATTCGTCAGTTGGCTGGTATGCGTGGCTTGATGGCTAAACCTCAAAAAGCAGGTGCTGAAGGTGGTCAGATCATCGAGAACCCTATCTTGGCGAACTTTAAGGAAGGCTTGTCAGTGTTGGAGTACTTTATCTCTACTCACGGTGCTCGTAAAGGTTTGGCTGATACCGCGTTGAAAACAGCCGACGCAGGTTATCTTACCCGTCGTCTTGTTGACGTATCACACGACGTTATCATTAATGCAGAAGACTGCGGCACCTTGCGTGGTGTTGTAATGACTGAAATCAAGAACAAAGAAGACGTTGTTGCTTCACTCAGCGAGCGTATTCTTGGCCGTGTCTCTGTTCACGATATCATCCATCCTCTCACAGGCGAACTCATCGTTGCCTCAGGCGAGTTGATTGACGAACGTATTGCTTCTATCATCCAAGCCTCACCAATCGAACAAGTAGAGGTTCGTTCTGTACTTACTTGCGAACTCCGTCGTGGTGTCTGCGCTAAATGTTATGGTCGAAACCTTGCTACAGGCCAATTGGTAAACAAGGGTGAATCTGTAGGTGTTATCGCTGCTCAATCAATCGGTGAGCCTGGTACTCAGTTGACACTTCGTACCTTCCACGTCGGTGGTGTTGCATCTCACACCTCTGCAGAATCAAGCATGGTTGCCAGCTACGATGGTCGTCTTGAAATCGATGAACTCCGTACCGTTGACGTTAAGAACGAGGACGGTTCTGAATACAAAGTTGTTGTAGGTCGTTTGGCTGAAGCACGTATCATTGATGAAGTAACCAAGGTGGCTCTCTCAACACAAGCTATCCAATACGGTTCTAAACTCTATGTCAACAACGGTGATCTCGTTAAGAAAGGCGATAAGATTTGCGAATGGGACCCATTCAACGCCGTTCTTGTTACTGAGTTTGCTGGTAAGGTGAAATTCGAAAACCTCATTGAAGGTCAAACATATACCGTCGATGCTGACGCAGCATCTGGCGTAAGTGATAAGATCATTACTGAATCTAAGGACCGTACGAAGGCTCCTGCCATCCTCATCCTCGACGATGATGGCGAAACCCTTCATACATACAACCTCCCTGTAGGTGCTCACTTGGTTGCTACCGATGGTGCTCAACTCAAGGCTGGTGACCTCTTGGTTAAGATTCCTCGTGCAACCAGTAAGGTTGGCGATATCACTGGTGGTCTTCCACGTGTTACCGAACTCTTTGAGGCTCGTAACCCATCTAACCCAGCTGTCGTTTCTGAAATCGACGGTGAGGTTACCTTCGGTAAAATCAAACGTGGTAACCGTGAAATCTCTGTTACCTCTAAGACTGGTGAAGAGAAGAAATATCTCGTGCCTCTGTCAAAACAAATCTTGGTACAAGAGCAAGACTATGTTCGTGCAGGTACAGCCCTCTCAGACGGTGCAATCACTCCAGCCGACATCTTGGCAATCAAGGGTCCTACCGCTGTTCAAGAATACATCGTTAACGAGGTACAAAGCGTATATCGTCTCCAGGGTGTAAAAATCAACGATAAGCACTTTGAAATCATCGTTCGTCAGATGATGAGCAAAGTTACTATTGACGATGCTGGTGATACACGCTTCCTTGAAGGTCAGGTGGTTGACAAGTTCGAGTTCATGGATGAGAACGACCAGATCTGGGGTAAGAAAGTTGTCATGGACAAAGGCGACTCAGAACAATTCTCTAATGGTCAGATTATCACTGCTCGTCGTTTGAGAGATGAGAACAGTGCTTTGAAACGCCGTGATAAGAAAGTTGTTGAAGTTCGCGATGCTCGTCCTGCTACTTCTACTCAGATGTTGCAAGGTATCACCCGTGCTGCATTGCAGACCCGTAGCTTCATGTCAGCTGCATCATTCCAGGAAACCACTAAGGTACTCAACGAAGCCGCTATCAATGGTAAGGTTGACTACTTGGAGGGTATGAAGGAGAACGTTATAGTTGGTCACAAGATTCCTGCTGGTACAGGTTTGCGTGAGTATGAGCGTCTCGTGGTTATGCCACAAGAAGAATACGATCGAATCTCAAGCCTGGCTAACAACGTTACCGATGCACCTGAAGAAATGGAATAATCACGTTCCACTATAAATAATGAGCCGAGAGCTTTTTGCTCTCGGCTTTTTTTATGCCTAATGTATTGTTTCATTCACAAAGAAAATAAGGCTTGAGAGAAAAAGAAAGTCGGGAAGACAATAAATTGCCTTCCAGACTTTTGTAATAACAAGGATCTATTATGTTTAGTATAGTGGCATTACCTTAGTAACCTGCTCAGTTCGTTATTTATTTCCTCGAGCGTAAGATCTAACACCTTCATCTCCGCTGCCAGTCGTGGCAACTGTTGCTCAAAGAAGCGTTGTTTTCGCTCGTTGATAATCCTCTCACGGGCATCGGTGGTCAGGAAGTTTCCCTTGCCGCGCTGACTCTGGATGATGCCGTTGAGCAGCAAACGCTCCACTGCTCTCTGTACCGTGTTGGGATTTACACCGGTCTCGGAGGCAATCTCACGAACAGAAGGCATCTGTCCGCCAGGGGGTATCTCCCCACTGATCACCTTATCGCTCAACCAGTCTGCTATCTGCAGAAAAATCGGTTGTGATTGTTGAAAATCCATAAGCCCAATGATTATTTAGCCTGTACCTTACAGATGCTGCGGTAGAGCAGCCAGCCCAAGAAAATGTCAAGAACGATGAACAAAGGCATGAAAGGAACGAACTCCTTGCCGAGGTTGAGCACATCGAGCAGGCCGGCGGTTTCAGAACCGACGATACCGAAGAAGAGGAAGAACATACAGAAGTAATAGACGACTTTCTGCAGTGGTCCTCTGAGTCTTCTGACTACGATACCCATGATAGCAAAGATCATGAAATTGAAGGCGTGGGTGTAGTAACTGAATGTCTTCGCATGATCTACCCAGACATCCTCGAATCTATCAAAAACCTTCAGGGAGACACCCAAAAGAAGGTCTTTTGCGGATATTTCCGTTTCGTAGAACAAGGTGCTCAGTTCCACCAGTCCGAAGCGAACCAAGACGATGGCTGCCGTCACCAGGAAATAGATGGAGATATGTGCCACGAACTTCTCCAGCGGACTGCCCGGTAGAGTGAGATAAACCCTTGTCTGTGTCGGGCGGAGATAACGTGCCGTAAGACTGGTGGTCAGCATGAAACTGCCAAACATTATCCAGTTGTCCGAACCTTCAACAATCCAGTTGTCTGGCCCATGTAAACCGTCGAAAACAGCAGAGATAATTATTTCAAATACAAATAAAGAGCCGAGTATGTATAACAAAGATCTTGCGTCGGAGGTGATTTCGTATTTCATCAACGCCTTGATGCGTCGGAAAGAAAGTTTATTCATAGTCTTAGATTTTGTTGTTGAACAAAGGAAGTATCACTTTTGGTTTTCTGGTCACCGCACTGAAGAGCAGGCGGGTGTTGACAGGCATCTCCATGCCGCTGTCGTTGCGCATCACACACTCTTCGCCGTTGGCTCCGCTCTCGCTGTAAAGCACCGTGTCTTCTGGTGTGGCGAAACCGAATTTCAGTTTCTTGCCAATCTCCTCAAGTGTAGCGCAGAGCAGCACATTCTCCTTGCCGAGGATGATGACGGCGTCAATCAGACCCTCGAGGTCGTCCACCTGATGTGTTGAGATGACGATCGTCTTGTCTACGGTAGCCTGCTCGTCGCAAGGCATCGCATATTGTTCGGCTACCAGTTTCTTGAACTCAGTGCGCGATGTGATATCCATGCCGTTGGTTGGCTCGTCCATGAAGAGGTAGCGGGTGTTGCAAGCCAACGACAAAGCAGCCAAAGCCTTACGCTGTTCACCCATTGACATCTTATAGAGACGCTTTCCTGTAGGCACCTCGAGACGTTCTATTGCTTTCTGCAGAAACGCCTTGTCGAAGTTAGGGTAGAGGTCTGCCAAGATATTTGCGAGCGTCTGTGGCTTGGTGGCGAAATTGATGCCCATTGTCGGGTTGATGTCAAGATCCACGTCAAGGCGAACCTGCTCCATCAAGTCGTTATTACGTTTCCTTGGGTCGATGCCGTCGATGTCGTATTCACCTTTGGCAAACAGGGCGCCTGCGAGAATGCTCAACAGCGTTGTCTTGCCGATGCCGTTCTTGCCCAACAGACCGTAGATATGTCCGTCTGGCAGTTCCAGGTTGAGATTGTCGAACACGTGTTTACTCGAAGAGTAGCCGTATTCCAGATTTTTGATACTGATCATAGTATTATATATTGTAACGTTAGTTTTTTCTTACCCGTTGATTAACCAACAGAGGATGGTTGTCATGATGACGATAAAATAACTGACCATTTGTTGCCGAGTTTTTGAGTGATTTTACTGTTGTAGTGTACTATCTAATTAGTACACTACAAAAGTAGAACATCTGAATATAATGACCAAATAAAAAACGAATTTTTTTGTGATTTATAAGCGGGTGAAATTCAGTTATTTAAGATGTGTGCAGCTGGGAAAATTTATAAGAATAGCTGTTTTACAACTTGTGGACTGAGTAAAATAAAGTCATATTTTGTTGCAACATTTTGAAAAAACGATATTCGTGGTAGGTGAAAAATGTGCTATTTTTGTGTCTCGTTTTTAGGGAATGCGACTTTGTGTTGCATTTGTTTGAATAACAATAGATTGACGAAATCACTGTAAAATGAATAATAAACTAAAAGGTGCCGTTTGCGGCATCGTTTCAGCAATGTGTTACGGCATCAATCCAATCGGCAAGTTGGTTTCTGCCGATGGCGTATCCACCAACACCTTGCTGCTGTATCGATTCTCCTTGGCAGCCATCGTTTTTGCCATCTCCATCGTTGTCACCAAGAAAAGTTTTAAGGTAACACCGAAAGAGTTCGGCATTATTGCCATGCTCGGACTGTTATTCGGTGCTTCTTCCATGACACTATATTATAGTTTCATGCATATCGCCACCGGCGTAGCTTCCACCCTGCTGTTTCTTTATCCTGTAATGGTGGCAATTATCATGGCACTCTGTTTTCACGAACGGCAAGGCTTCCGAACCATACTGTCCATTGTCATCGCCTTTGCAGGCATCGCCCTGCTCAATAGGGGAGATGGCGGAGAAAGCACCCTGAATCTCATAGGTGCCACACTTGTTTTTATCTCGGCATTGACATACTCTATATATATTGTCATACTGAATCGTTCGTTGAAAAACGTCAGCACACTCACCATCAGTTTCTATGTGGCTCTCTGTTGTGTCTTGTGCAACGTGGCCCATGCCATGCTTGATCCTGACGTGCATTTGCAGTTCATCACCGCTCCATCTCACATCTGTGTAGTCCTGGCTTTGGCTGTCTTCCCAACGGTTGTAGCACTCTCGTTGCTTGCCGTAGCCATTCGCAACATCGGCTCCACACCAACAGCAATCCTTGGAGCTCTCGAGCCTTTGACTGCCGTATTGATAGGTGTCTTGCTCTACAACGAACCATTTACATTCAACCTCGCAGTAGGCATAATTCTTATTCTGGCGTCGGTATTATTGGTCGTTTTGCCTCATAAAAACGGCTCCAATTAGATTACTCCGGAGTTTTCATCGTTGAAAAACCTCTTTTCATCGTTGTATAACTCCGTTTCTGCCGTTTTTAAGGAAATATGAACCAATCCCGGTTGATAATGTAAAAGAAAAAGTGTAATTTTGCACTCAAGAAGGCCGAAGTGTAAATCGGTGAAATGTAGGAAGAAAAAATTATGGTGCTTGCATTTTTGCTTGAGATACCATCAATTTTGGATTCTAAGAAAAACCATTGTGGAAATGACAAACAAAACAGCATACCAAATTGAGGACTATTACGGTTTGAAGCGAGTTCACATGGATAACTCCAGAAGCGCTTCGATCGCACCGTTCACTTGCTATACTTTCATCTACGTAATCGAAGGCTCTGCCACTTACGTAGTCGGAAGCAATAAAACTCGTGTAGTTGCCGGTGACTGCTTATGTTTGTTAAGAAATCCAGAGGCTAAGCTGCAGATTTATTCTGACAGAATTTCAGGACAATTTGACGCCCTCATGTTGGATTTTCCACGTATGTTCTTGGTTGACTGCTATCGTCAGTTGACCACCTTGCCACCAACTATTTACCGTAAACCACAGCGTCACTATGCTGTGCAGATGCCAAAAACAGACCGTTTGAAGAAGTTCTGTGAAACAGGTATAGAATTGTGGGGTAAGAAAGAATTGTTGCAACAAGCTGAAGTCACTGAACTTCGCAGACAGATTGTTGAAAGAGTGCTTACTATCGATAACACATCGGCTGCATTCTTCTTCGATTTTCTGCCACAGTATCGTTGTTCCGTTCGTGATTTTATCGAACGCTACTATCGACTTCACCTCAGCGTTGACGAAATGGCGGTTTATACCTCGAGGTCAAAATCGGCATTCAAACGCGACACCATGCAGGAAATGGGCACTTCGCCTGAGCGTGCGGTTATGAACGTGCGCCTACAGAATGCTCATCTTCTGTTAAAGGAGGGCAAAAGGCCAATCGATATCTATAAGTATGTCGGCTTTGTCAGCTATCAGCATTTTGCTTCACGCTACAAAGATGCCTTTGGCTACACTCCAACTCAAACTTTGGAAATGGAATAATGAAAATAGATTAAATGTTTGAGGTGCGACTGTTTGTGAAAATAGTCGCACCTTTTTTTTACCTACCGCAAATTTCTTTCTTGCTATTTTTGTACCCGGGTTCTTTTGGGGCAAAAATCATTGCCGAATCTTACTGTCAGAGCTTCTGTTTACGATCTCAGAAAGCCTTTTTTTCTCTTGTTTTCCTGATTTGAGAAATGTAGACTGCCATTTCAAAAATTGAAATGGGGGTCGAGAAATGTGGACTCTCATTTCCAAAATTAAAATGGGAGTCGAGAAATGTAGACTGCTATTTCCAAAATTAAAATGGGAGTCGAGAAATGTAGACTGTCATTTCCAAAATTGAAATACGAGTCTACATTTGCAGATGTTAACAACTATTAATTTTAGGGCTTGTTTTGCTCCCAAAAAACGTCGTTGAACCCTTTAGTGTGGTGTTTAGTTGTTGACGGCCGAGATTTTGAACTTCGGATTGAAGCGGAACTGCCATATCAGCCAAATGAGGAAGATAATGACATAGTAGGCGTACTTCAGAATGTGATTGTGAAAAAGTGGAAACAATTCTGAGTTGTTGGTGATGATAAAGAACAATGCAGTTACACGAATAAGGTTAACTACGTGTAACACAACTAATCCAATGGGAATAAACCACCATTTGTTGCGATGTGCACCACGGGAGATTCCGATTGCCAATGTGAAAATCATTGCCTGTTTGATACCCGTGCATCCCCAAGCCATCTGGCTGCCCATGTGGCCTGGAATGAATATGTCAAGACCATTTTGTATCACATTGTCATTGATAAGGTGCGACAGGAAATACTGTTGGTCTGCCAACCAGAGTTGGAAGTGATAGGTGTACGGTGTGATGTCGAATCGGTTGAAAACCAATACCTCTGTGCTCTCCATTGTCAGTCCTGGAAAGATAATATGCCAAAGCGCATGGCCGAAGAGGACGGCAAAGATAAACAACGTGGTGTCAATCTGCGCGTCGAAGAGACGTTGGTATGTCGGGTTCTTGAACAACTGCATCGGCAGAAGATTAAATTGTTACGCGTGCGTATGGTGGAAGATCTGGCGAGCAGAACTCTTTGTCTTGCATTTTGTAATAACCTACCATAGCCACCATGGCAGCATTATCGGTGGTGTAGGCAAAAGGTGGAATGTAGACCTCACAGTGGTGCTTCTCGCCATAGGCAATGAAGGCATCACGTAGGGCAGAGTTGGCAGAGACACCTCCGGCTACGGCAATGCGTTTGATTTTAAAATCCTTGACTGCCTTGTTCAATTTGTGCATCAGAATCTCTACTACAGTGTGTTGCAATGAAGCACACAAGTCGTTCTTGTTCTCCTCGATGAAATTAGGATTTTCCTTCATCTCGTCGCGAAGGAAATAGAGGAACGAAGTCTTCAAACCGCTGAAACTGTAGTCGTAGCCAGCGATATTCGGTTTTGCAAACTTGAATCTCTCGGGGTTTCCTTCGTTGCCTAACTTGTTGATTACAGGGCCGCCAGGGTAGGGCAGTCCCATCACCTTGGCACACTTGTCGAATGCTTCGCCTGCGGCATCGTCGATGGTCTGACCGATAATTTCCATCTGGTTGTAGCCTTTCACAAGCACCAGTTGTGAGTTTCCGCCAGAAACCAACAGGCAGAGGAACGGGAACTCTGGCAGCGGACGGGTGTCGTCTGGGGTGCGGACAAAATGGGCCATGATATGTGCCTGAAGGTGGTTGACATCAATCAAAGGAATACGGCTTGCCAATGCAAAACCTTTGGCAAACGATATGCCTACGAGCAACGAACCCAACAAACCAGGACCACGTGTAAAGGCTACAGCATCAACGTCTTCGCGGTTGATTCCGGCTTTTTTCAGAGCAGCATCCACAACAGGGATGATATTCTGCTGATGAGCCCTTGAGGCCAATTCAGGCACCACGCCGCCATACATTTCATGAACAGCCTGACTGGCTGTAACATTCGACAAAAGTTTGCCGTCGCTGATGATTGCAGCAGAGGTGTCATCGCATGATGATTCGATACCTAAGATTGTTGCCATAGAAAAACCAAAGAAAATTATATTGTTTTTGTCATCGGACCACCTTATTACAAAGAAAAATTGTACCTTTGTCCGATTAAAGCGCAAAGGTATGAAAAAAGCACTGAAGATAGTGTCAGTCATCGTGGCTATTATTGCTTTTCTTCCAATATGTGCTGCCATCTTGCTGAGTACCAGCAAAGTGCAGAACTATTTGGTGGAAAGGATTGCTACGTCGCTATCTAAGGAGTGGGGCACAGAGGTTAGTGTCGGCCACGTGGCTTATCGTATCCCTAACGACATAGAGTTGGATTATCTCTATCTTTCTGATTTAAGTGGAGATACGTTGGCTTTCGTGTCAAGTGCAAGATGTAGTTTTCAGCCCAAATCACTGCTCAATCGTGAGCTTGTGATAAATGCGCTGCGAATAGAGAATCCGGTGTTCAAACTGCAAAAAAATGGCGACAAAACCACCAATTTGCAGTTCTTGGTCGACTATTTCAAGCGCGATAAACCCAAAAACAACAAACTGAAGTTCGAAATATCGAACGTAGAGATACTCAACGGCACCTTGTCGTTCAAGAACCTTTGCGACACAAATGTGTACGAAGGATTCGCCCCGAACAACATTCGTGTGGAACAACTCAACACGAAGTTTTCCATCGACACGTTGGCAGACCATCGCTATGCCGCCAACATCGAACGCTTCAGCTGCAAGGAACATTCGGGCATGAACATCGACAATCTCATGATGGCTTTCCACATGACGGACAAGCATTGTGAGATTCCGATGCTGAAACTTCGTGTTGCCAATTCCGAACTTGCCCTTTCCGACGTGAACTTTGCCTATGATTCGCTCAAGGATATAGCCAAAAATATTGCCAACCTTCAGCTGTCGGGCAAAATGGAAGCCAAAGATTTCAATTTGTCGGTATTCAAACCGCTCAGTCCGAAGCTTTCCTGTTTCCGCCATCCTATTTATCTGTTGGCAGAATATTCTGGTACGCCTGACAATATCATCCTCGATACCATTGCCTTACGTTATGGCAACGACCTCTCATTCTTTGGTGAAGTGGCTGTGCATCATCTCTTCGATCTTGACAGTCTGACCACTGAGAGCCATATTCGTGCGTTGAACTTCAACATGGCTGGTATTCAGGACCTCGTGGCTAATCTACGTCAGCAGCCATTCATTCTCCCTGCCAAGCTTCACTCTATTGGCAATGCCACCTATGTGGGCGACATCAACGGCAGGATTGACAATATGAAACTGGCTGGCGACCTTGCAACCAACTTGGGCAAGTTGAAAACCGATGTTGGCGTTCGCGTAACCAACCATTTCAAAGCCGTATCGCTAGATGGCTGTTTCAAAACGGAATCGCTGAATCTCCAACCGTTGGTGAACAATGACTTCGGTCATACTGCCTTTGACGTTGACATAGAACTGAATGCATCGCAGCAGTCGCCTATGACTCTGGCTGTTGACGGTATAGTGGATGCAATTACCTACAAGGGTTATACCCATCATAACATCAAACTTGACGGTGAGTATGCCAACAAAAGTTTCGATGGTCACGTTAAAACAGATGACCCTAACGGAGCCTTACTGTTCGATGGCAAGATTGACCTTGGACAACCTGCTCACAGTTATCAGTTTACAGCACGAATTGACGATTTCTCGCCTCATAAGATGCGATTGACCGACAAATATCCTGACTTCGATGCCTCACTGCTGATTTCTGCCGACCTGCATGGCGAACATATTGAATCGCTGAACGGATTCGTACGCATAGATTCCATCCTGGTAAATAATAATGGCAGCTACTTCCTTGACAGTCTGTGTATTCGCTCGAAAACCAATGAGACAACGCGTGAGAACTTCCTCTCTGTCAAATCGCCACAAATAAACGGCATGCTCTATGGCCGTTACACCATTGCTTCGTTGACAAACCACCTGTTGGCATTTGTGAGCAAGTATATGCCACTGCTTGACTATAAGGAAAAACCTGGCATATCCAACGATTTGAAATACTATATCGAGCTGCAGTCGACGGAACAACTCTGTAAGGTGATGGATATTCCATGGTATACCACAGAGCCTACTGTTATCGGTGGCTTCTATAGCGACGAGACTCACAGCATCAATGCACAGATTGACCTTCAGCATCTTACCAATGGCGTTCGACATATCAGCGATGCTACCTTGCGTGCTTATAACACCAACGAAAATCTCCGTCTGATTCTTTCGACCAATGTGAAGATTCCTGAGGATACGTTGGCATTGAATCTGGATGTCAACATGGCAGACGATGTCATCAATGCCAATGTGTTGTGGCGAAACCTCGTGTCGGACACTATTACGGCAGGTGAGTTCGTAACCAAAGCCCATCTCTACAAACGCAATGACACCCTCTGTCTCAATACTGATATTCTGCCTACACAGATTTTCATGAACAATGTGCCGTTTGAGATTGGAAGATCGTTCATCCACTTTACACCGTGGAAAATTGATATTGACAACTTCAACCTTACGAGCCGCGACCAACATCTTAATATTGACGGCACTATCTCAAAATCGCCTTCCGACATTTTGTCGGTGGATATGCAGAACATCAGTCTTGACTATATCTTCTCCATCGTGCCGTTGAAAGCCATCACCTTGGGCGGTGACATTACGGGAACGGCACAGATAGGTGGCTTGCTGTCAACTCCATTGATTGATGCTTCCGTCTCTTCGCAGAACTTCAAGTTCAATGGTGCTGAATATGGACACGTTGAGGCTCAGACAGATGTTGACTTGGAAAACAAACGTATCAACTTCGGTGGCGATGTCTTCGGCAATCGAACCTCTCCGTTGGCTTCGTTGTCTGGTTTCTTCGGCTTTACCAATGATACCATTGATATTATTGGTCATGCCGATGGCATCAACCTTGGCTTTATCAACCACTTCACCGAAGGCATCCTGGATAATATCAGTGGTAGTGCCGACGGCGATGTGCATATCTTTGGCAAAGCCAAGAAGGGTGTGTCTGTTACTGCCAAGGCCTATGTGCAAGATGGTCAGGTGGGCGTAACCTATCTCGGCACGAAATATCACTTCAGCGACACAATAGAACTTACCCCTACGGCTGTGCTGTTTGAGAATATTGATATCTTCGATGATGACGGCAACAAGGGCAAACTGAACGGACGTCTCACCCACGATGGCCATTTCCAGGGAATGAAGTACAATGTGCTGTTGAGTTGCGACAAGATGAGGGCATTCGACCTCCAGTCGGCACCTGATGCCTTGTTCTACGGCAAGGGATATGCGTCGGGTGATGTCTCAATCAGCGGTGATGAAAAGCGTGTGAACATCAACTGTGACATGACTACCAAACCAAATACTGCAGTCTATATTCCAGTGGATGGTGCGGTATTGGCAGAGGATGACTCATTCATTACGTTTATCGACCGTTCGCAACAGCCAGACTCTGCGCAGATTAACGAACTGATTGCCAAACGTATCAAGCCTCAGACCGCACAAATTGGTCTGAACCTCTTGGTTAACGTGACTCCTGAAGCAGACCTCTACTTGATTCTCGATTCTAAATCAGGCGATATCATCAAGGCTGCTGGTGAAGGTGCTGTTCGTCTCGAACTTGACCCGTTGACAGAAGAATTCAAAATGTTCGGTAACTGCAACATCCTGCAAGGTTCTTACAACTTCACTTTCCAGAATGCTATGCGTAGAGAGTTTAAGGTGCAGCCAGGTGGTACGATTGCGTGGACTGGCGACCCTACAAGTCCTACCGTTAACATTGATGCCTACTATCAGATCAATGCTTCACTCACTGATATCCTCACGTCGGATATTCTCAGCAATGTTGGACGTCCTACTGTGCCTGTGCAGTGTCGATTGAATATGTCGGGCAATCTGCTTCAACCGGATTTGTCGTTTGATATCCATCTGCCAAACTCTGACGAGGAACTGAACTCTGCCCTCAAGAGTGTGATTCACTCCGACGAGGAAATGCGTCGACAGATTATCTACCTGTTGGTACTTGGCCGCTTTCAACCAGTAAACTCTACCACGGGCATGGCGCAGGTATTCGGCCAGAATGAACTGTTGTCTGTAGTGAGCTCATCACTCTCATCGCAACTGAACAACTGGGCATCGCAACTGTTTGAAAACTGGAATTTCGGCGTCAACCTCCGTTCGTCGGGAGAGGGTCAGGAACGTCGCATGGAGTATGAATTGCAGATTCTTTATACTCCGAATAGCCGCATTACCTTAAACGGCAATGTCGGTTATCGCGACGACAACCTCTCGACTTCTACCTCCAATAATTTCATCGGTGACTTTGATGTTGAGTATAAAATCGTCAAATCGGGTAAACTGAGTGCCAAGGCATACACCCACACCAATGATTACCGTGAGTTCAAGGAGAGTTCGACCACACAGGGTGTAGGTCTGGTTTATCGCGACAACTTCAGCTCTGCCAAGGGATTGCGTGAGGAATGGCGTGCAACGATACAGGAAAACCGCAACGAACGTAAGGCTAATCGCGAACGTAGAAAAGCCAAACGTGAACAGCGGGCTGCTGCAAGAAAGAGTGAATGAAAAAGGGCTGGGAGTGATTAGGAGTTAGCGAAGAATAATTTGTTTGACCAAATCCTCATTTAGTTCCTCATTCAATCGCTTGATAAGTGTCTCTTTCTCCATCGACAGATTCTGACGCAGAGGCGCAGACAGAATGGTGACAGAGAATACTCCGTCGGAGAATTGGGGATCGGCGGTGTATGACAACAAAGCCCCCATCACCTTTGGCCAAATCTCATTGGTCAGGCGATAAGTCTGCATGCGCAGCTTCAACGCAGGTCCATAGACAGCATCAAGTGTGCGGTCGATGAGTTGAGAGTCAATACGAAGAGGTCCCTTACGCTTCATGGTGCAAAGATAAGGAAAAAACAGACAAGATACACCACAACCAAAAACATAAACAACGAAAAATGTACGACGAGAAATTTTTGAAAAAAGCCGTAGCGCTTTCAGAGCGTAACGCAAAGCATGGTGGCGGTCCTTTTGGCGCAGTCATCGTAAAGGATGGTGAAGTGGTTGCCACTGGTTGCAATCGCGTGACTCATCGTTGCGACCCAACGGCTCATGCAGAGATTATGGCCATACGTAATGCTGCAAGAAAACTGAAAAACTTCAACCTTGAGGGTTGCGAAATCTATTCATCTTGCGAACCATGTCCGATGTGTTTCAGCGCTATCTACTGGGCTCATATTGACACGGTCTATTATGCCAATACACGCTACGATGCTGCTGCCATCGGATTCGATGACTCGTATATCTACGATGAGATTCCATTGCCTGCAGAGAAACGTCGTGTGCCAATGGTACACTGCGAGGTGGAAGGTGCCAAGAAGGTGTTTGAGAACTGGGATAAAGACGACACTAAAATTAAATATTGATTTATATGCCAGAAAACAATATAAAAGACATCAAAATCCGCTATGGTATCATTGGCAACTCCGAGGCTTTGAATAAGGCTGTGGAACGTGCCTACAGACTGGCTAACACCAATCTCGCTGTCTTCATCAAGGGCGAAAGCGGTGCGGGCAAGGAGGCTATTGCCAAATTGTGCAGTCTGGAAAACGAGGAAAGAGATAAAAGCAAGTTTCTGACTTTCAACTGTGCTGCAATTTCAAAAGACCTTATAGATTCAAGTCTCTTTGGCTATGTGAAAGGTGCTTTTACTGGAGCAGACAAGGATACGCCAGGTTTCTTTGAATCTGCTGATGGCGGTACTTTATTTCTCGATGAGGTTGGTACACTTTCTCCAGAAGCGCAGGATAAACTGCTTCGTGTGTTGGAAACTGGTGAGTATTACCGTGTGGGAGACACAAAGGTAAGAAAAACCAATGTTCGCATCGTATCTGCCACTAACCTCGACCTTGAGGCTGCTATCGAAGATGGACGTTTTCGTAAGGACCTCTACTTCCGTCTGAATATGAACTATCCGATAGTGGTTCCTTCGCTGGCTGAACGCGCTGACGATATCCCTATGCTTGTTTCCTATTTCATGCGTGAGTATGTCAGACAACATCCTGGATGCAATATGCTGCGTTTCACTCCTGATGCCATCGAACTGCTGAAACGTCAACCTTGGACTGGCAACGTACGTGAGTTGCGCGAGTTTACTTTCCGTTTAATTGAGTTGGAAAAGAATGCAACGGAGTTGAATGCCCTCCAAGTGTCCGATTATCTGCCTGCGCGTCATTTGCCTGCGGTTCAAAACTCCAGCGCAATGTCGTATGAGCAGCTTTCTGCCGTTATCATGCAACTGTTTGGTGAAGTTCGTAATCTTAAGGAGGAAGTGGAGACGTTGAAGAAGGAATTGGAGTCGTTGCAAAATGGTGCGCGTCCTGCAGCACCAAACATCTCATTTATTTCCAATGACTCTGAAGTTACCGATGCTAAAGTGGTGAAAACCCCACGTTCTTCAAAAAAGAGTGTGACTAAATAAACACGAAACAAAAACGACGATGAAAAAGAAACTTTTGTTGTTGCTCCCAATAGTTGCCATTGTGTGTTGCTATTTTGTGGTGAGTTCCTGTCAGATATCCTATAAATTCAATGGTGCATCTATTGATTATAGCAAGGTTAAAACCATTTGCATCAACGATTTTCCTAATCGTGCAGCATTGGTCTATCCAGAATTGGCGCCTAAGTTCAATGATGAGTTGCGAGATATCTATTCGCGTCAGACTCGCTTGCAGAGTGTAACTCGTAATGGTGACCTGAATATTGAAGGCGCTATTACTGGTTATACACTTCAGCCTTTGGCTATCGGTACCGATGCTTTGGCTGCACAGACACGTCTGACACTCTCTATCCATGTAGAGTTTACCAATAACAGCGACCCTAACACCAACTTCGAAAAAACATTCAGTGCCAACCGTACTTTCGACAGTTCCAATACATTGGAAGATGTTCAAGAAGCATTGTGTGAGGAATTGGTGAAAGAGATTGTGGAACAAATCTTTAACGAAACGGTGTCAAACTGGTAATCAAACCTTAATACAGAATGTTGACTCAACAGCAAATCATCGAAGCACTGAGAAATCCTCAGCAAGCATCGTCGCTCGACCTCAATGCTTTGCAGGAAGCTTTGCAGCAGAATCCTTATTGCGAGCCATTGCGCTGGCTTTGGCTCAAGGCATTGGTGGATGGGAAAGATGTGCGTGCCGATGAGGCTTTACAGCAAAGCGCTGTCTATATCTCAAACCGTCGTTGGTTGTATGGATTGCTTTACGGTGAGGGCGAGAAACGTAAACCTGTAGAACTTGATATCCTTGCTCCATCGGCTGGCGATTATTTTGGCACGATGGCAAAAGATCAGCAAGACACCTCGCTTCGTGAGCTGGCTCAGCGACTGCGTGAAGCACGAATGGCAAAGAAACAGGCGGTTCTGCAAGAAACAACGGAATCTGTTGCCGAGGTGGCTGAGGCTTTGAAACCAGAAGAAAAAGTGGTGGCAGAACTTGAAAAAACAGTGGTAAACACCGAAGAAGAAGCCCGAAAAATGCTCAAAGAAAAGAGATATTTCGAAGCATTGAGAATTTTACGGTCTTTGATAGAGGAAAATCCAGAAAAAAGTGTTTACTTTGCACCCCAAATAAAATTTATTGAAACAATAGTCAGTAACTTAAATAACTAACTGTATATGTACAACTTCCTTGTAATACTTGCAGTCCTCATCTCAGTGGTGTTGGTGCTCCTCGTATTGGTTCAGAACTCAAAAGGTGGCGGTTTGGCATCAGGTTTCCAACAGCAAAACCAATATATGGGTGTTCGTAAGACCACCGATTTCCTTGAGAAATCAACTTGGACACTCGTTGCAGTAATCGTTGTTATCTGCATTGCTGCAAGCGGATTCTACAAACATCAGCATCGTGTAAACGTTGGTTCTTCTGAACTTGTAGAAGAGGCTACCACTCAAGCACAGCAACAGGCTCCTGCTGCTATGTCGATGGAAGATGCTGCTCAAGACGCAGAATAATCGTTGAGATATTCGGCTCGAAAGAAGCAAAAATCCCTGTGTGATTAATCGCATGGGGATTTTTTGTGTCAAAAAGTGGTAAATGAGAAAAAATGTGCTATTTTTGCATCAATGAATAACATGCTTCGCAAACATCTGCTTGTGTTGGTGGCTATGCTGCTGCTTTCGCTGTCTGTTAGTGCTCAGTTTGCCATGGGCGTACGTGCTGGCTATGCCAATGTACTTCATTCTGAGCGCACTACTGATATCGATGGCGCTGCATTTACATTGCATGGCGACAATTCGCATGGTCTTACCGTTGGTTTGATGATGCGAGCAGGCATGAAGGTGTTTGTGCAAATTGAAGGCTATTATCAGTACAACAAAGCCACTTATTTCAACTCCGACACTACGATGTGGTTCAACGAAAGCTACAGTACCATCGAGTTGCCTATCATGTTGGGCTATAAAGTGGTGGATCGTGAGAAGGTTAACTGGCGATTTATGATTGGTCCACGTTTCCGTTTTTCAGCAGGTGCTTCGTCGAACATTGATTCGCTCTATACCAATGTGTGCAACAAATGGCAATTGGGCTTATCAGCAGGCACAGGCTTTGATTTCGGTCCTGTAACCCTTGATTTCCGCTACAACCTTACATCCAATATCTTTGCCACAGAATATCTGGCAACCCCGGAACCTATTGAAATACAACGTGCCGTCTTACATGGTTTTGACGCTACGATTGGCTTTAAGTTTGTGGATATCCGTCGCCGACAAGGTGGACGCGAGAAGAAGAAGGGATAGGTTCTTTGTTCGGAAAAATAATCCTGAATCTTTCACACAATATATTATTATAGTTACGCACGCCACTTATGTTTGAGTGGCGTTTTTTTTTGATTCACATTAGGCAAAGAAATTTCAAAATCACATTTTGTTATTGCATAGATAAGGTCATGCAAACGGATTCCACATTTTTGGAAAACAAAATGTATGCGCGATTTAATGTGAAAAATTGCTGCAGAAAACAAGGACTGTGGAAAACTTCCCTTGCTGATTTTGTGATTCGTGCGTGTCAATGACTTCTTTTGGGAAACTTTTTTATTGGCCCAATATCTCCTGGAGTTTCTCCAAAATCCATTGTGCACCTAAAGCTTAGCGTTGCTTTCTGCCGTTGTTGCGATTGTTGCGTTGGGAGTTGTTGCCACGATAGTCGCTGTGTCGATTGTTTCCACGCTGTTCCTTGTAACTATGTGACTGATGTGATTGGGCTTGCGGCTGTCTTCCTCGCTGGGTACTTCCTAACATTGGCTCGATGAGATCGGCACGACCCATATCTCTAAGTGCACGAACAATACCTTGGTGATTTTCTGGTAGATACCAGAAAAAGAATTGTCGTTGCGCCAGCTTCTCCTTTTGATTTCGTGCCACGAAAATCGGCTTCATCGTGTGGGGATTCAAGCCTGTGCGATACATCTCCGTTGCCAATGTCATAGGCGTAGGAGTGAAGTCCTGCACTTGTTCCAACTTAAAGTTCAGTTGCTTAGTTTCAACGGCAAGTTCTGCCATGTCGGCAGCCGTACAGCCTGGGTGCGAGGATATAAAATAAGGGATAATCTGCTGATTTAATCCTGCATCGGCATTGATGCAGTTGAACATCTTCACGAAATCATGGAACATCGAAAACGATGGCTTGCGCATGATTTTCAGCACCTCGTCTGATGTATGCTCTGGTGCCACTTTCAGTCGGCCTGAAACGTGGTTGCGAATCAGTTCGTCGGCGTAATCAAGTGACGCACGGTTGAGTTCCTCGTCTTTGTTGTCATGCAGGATGAGGTCGTAGCGAACACCACTGCCTACAAAACATTTTTTTACCATTGGGTGTTCGGCTACACTGCGATAGAGATCGGTAAGTGGTCTATGGTCAACTAACAGGTTGGAACAGACATTAGGAACAATGCATGTAGCACGCTTGCAGCGCACGCAGATGCTTTGGTCTTTGCCTTTCATGCGGTACATGTTGGCTGACGGACCGCCGAGGTCGGAGATATACCCTTTGAAATCTGGCATGTTGACAACCTTCTCCACTTCCCGCATGATGGACTGTTTCGAACGTGATACTACGGCACGTCCTTGGTGCATGGAGATGGTGCAGAAGGCACAGCCGCCGAAACATCCGCGGTGGGTGTTGATGGAGAAGCGTATCATTTCAAACGCAGGAATACGCTTGTTCTTATATTTAGGGTGGGGTAGTCGAGTAAATGGCAATTCATAGACAGCATCAAGTGCTTCCTCTGTCATCGGTGGTAACGGCTCGTTCACCACGCAGTATTTCCCGCAGGCTTGTTGTACGATACAACGGTCGGAATGCAGTCGGTTGGCTTCTTCTTCCACCAAGCGGAAAGCCAGAGCTGCGGCTTTGACATCGCGCACACATTGTTCGTGCGATGGTAGCATCAGCACATTCTCTCCTTCTGGTTTCTTGTTGGTGAGATATGATACTTGCGGCAACTGATGACAAGCCTCAATGCTGTGAGTCTCTTTCAGGGTCTGTGCTATCTGTCGCATCGTCTCCTCACCCATGCCGTAAACCAGCAGGTCTGCTTTAGAGTCAATGAGAATGGAAGGGTGAACCGAATCGCTCCAATAGTCATAGTGAGAGAAACGGCGCATACTGGCTTCGATGCCTCCGATAACAACTGGTACGTCGGGATAAAGTGATTTCAGGATGTTTGTATAGACAACGGTAGCACGGTCAGGACGTAGTCCATGTTGCCCATCAGGCGAGTAGGCATCATCGCTTCGTAGTCGTTTGTTGGCAGTGTAGTGGTTTACCATAGTGTCCATGCAACCTGCTGTTATGGCAAAAAACAAACGTGGTTTACCCATACGCTTGAAATCGCGCTGATCACCATGCCAGTCAGGTTGTGGCACTATGGCCACTCTCAAACCTTCAGCTTCAAGCACACGACCAATCACCGCTCCTCCGAATGAAGGATGGTCCACGTAGGCATCGCCCGAAAACAATACCACGTCTACATCGTCCCAACCGCGAATTTCCAACTCGCGGCGAGTGGTAGGTAACCAGTCTGTTAACTTATATTCCATAGTGCTGAAAGTGATGTGCAAAGGTACGCTTTTTTCGCCAAACAACTGCATTGCGGAATTTGTGCAGATTTTCGCTTGCCGATATATTATCTCTCAGCACGAATCAGTATTTTTGCATCTCTGTTTCATAATACGGAAAAATCAAACAATACAATATTACATATATGAAAAAGAAATACTTTGCCCTTGTCTGTCTGCTGGGTGCTTTGTTGTTGGCTGGATGCGCTGGCATCAAGGAGACCATCAACCTCTCAAAGTGTGACTTCTCTTACAGTAAGATTAATCAGGTCAACTTTATGAATGTCGACCTCAGCAACGGTTTCACTCTTGCAGGAATGCAGCAGATGTTAGGTGCTTTCACTGGCAATAACAAGGCTATTCCTCTCGGCTTTACCGTTCATCTGAACGTGAAAAATCCAAATGCTGAGACTGCTTCTTTGGAAAAGATGGCCTATAAAGTCAGCTTGGATGGTGTAGAAATGACTGAAGGTGTGACCACCGCTCCTTTCACCGTAGCTGGCAAGAGTAGTGCAGTGCTCTCTCTTCCTGTGCGTCTTGATCTCAAGCAGCTGTTGAGTGGTGAGAGTCGTGCCGCCGTAACCAAAGTCATCAAGAATTTCGTGGGCATCAATGCAGAGCCTGTCAATGTGAAGGTGCAGATCAAGCCTTCTTTCCGCGTTGGCAAGAAAGGTCATATCACCTTCCCTGGTTATGTGCCAGTAACTTTCCAATACAGTGGCAAGGCTGCTAAATAAATCTGTGAATCAGAAACAAAAAAGGTGACTTGAATGAGTCACCTTTTTTGTTATAATCTTATTCTACGAGTAATTTGTCTCGGAATACTTGCCCTGTTTCGTTAGTAATTCTGATGATGTAAAGTCCGGATTGTGAAGGCGCTTGGATGCTGCAAGGCAAGTGTTCTATGGTTTGACGATGGATAGTCACGCCTGTTGTTCCTACAAACTCTATCGTCAGTCCATTATTGTCAGTTCCAATCAATGGGCAGTCAATCGTCAGCAGTTCTTGAGGTTTGACGGGATTCGGTGTGATAGTAAGTTTGTGGCTTTCTGTGTAATCAAGTCCTGTTCGTGAGGGAAGGACTACCAGACATTCTTGGTCTGGACATCGTTCCTGGCCATAGGGGGCAGGTCGGTTGTGGCAGTAAACTCCGCACTCTGTTACATAGTGATTCCTCCAATAAAATGGCAGTATACATTCGTCTGTGTAAACAGTATCATAAGTGTATTTCGGAATGTAGACATAATATGAAACCTCGTAGATATGGAAACAGCCATTCTGGGGCTCTTTCTCTGTATAACTGTAAGTATTTGATCCGGGAACGTAATCTGACCATCTTTGTATAGCCTCGTCTTCACAGATATAAGCGTCAACAAACGTTATAGGGCAATAGCATGCTTCAAGATAGAGTGTAGTGATTGAATCCCTGCCGTCTGCAGTTGTCGTGGTGTCGGAGTAAGCGCCTGAGATGAAAAGCCTTTCGCCATTCCAATACTTATCTTCAATATTTGAGCAGATTGTATCGTAGATGTCGACGTAAATTGTTTGTGCAGAAATCAGGCTGTAGAATGTTGTAAGAAACGACAGCAATAGAAATATTCTTTTCATAGCGATTGTTCTTGTTTTTAGACCTTGCAAAGGTAGCGCTTTGTTTTGATTAGTATGATGTTATAAATGGACTTTTTTTTTGGGGGGGGGCTTGTAATCTACTGATAATCATAGAATTCTTTTCGTGTTGGATTGTGTGTTTCTAAAAAAGTGTTCTGTTAGTTTCCAATTCCTCCGAAAAAAATGGCGAAAAAATATCAACAAACGGCTTTTTTTGTTTTTTCTTTGCGTGTTGTTTGCTCATTTACAAAGATTATTATATCTTTGCACACGTATAAGTCCGCGATTGCATTACGGACAAAACAGTCACATTATTCAGTGTAAAGCGCTTTTATAGAGCGCCTTGTATAGACTATTAAGCATGCCATACCCGTGGTGTGCAATTGTTGTTCCTGGATGATTTGTGACTGTTTTTTCGTATGTATATGTTGGATAAGGTTACTTTTTTATTGATAAACAGAAAACATATAATATGAATAGGTTAAACAATTTTTTCTTGGTGCTGCTCATACTGATAGGTGCAGCATCACTGCATGCACAGACACCGGTGGCTGTGTACACGAGTACCAACAGCCAGTACTATCGTATTCCTGCGATAGTAACAGCTTCAAATGGTGACCTGCTTCTCTTTAACGATGATCGTCACACCTCCAATTCCGATGTGGGAAGTAATACCAGCTCCAATGGAATTGACTTGTTGGTAAAACGCTTGAGTTGGGATGGTACAGCCTATGGCTCCGTGGGCAATTCGTTGAACATCACGCCAAACAAATCACAGGCAACCTGGTGCTATGGCGATCCTGCTGTTGTTGCTGATCGTGAGAGCAATGAGGTCTTGGTTTTGGCAATTGGTGGCTTAAACGGTTGGACTTCCAATACGACATCTTATAGCATTAGAAGTCATAATAATGGTCAAACATGGGATGCTCCTGTTCAACTCAATTTTGGCACATCAAGTTTTCCGCGACCAACTGACCACAATGTTAATGGCTTCTTCTTTGCTTCTGGTCGAATCCTTCAGTCTAAAATGATTAAAGTTGGAAGTTATTATCGTTTATATGTTGCTTTCTTGTATACTACTAATGGTACAGGAGATAATACAGCGAAATTCAATCAGGTATATTATTCAGACGATTTTGGCTCAACTTGGAATCTTTTGGGTACTGCTGCCCAATCTTATGCTGATGAGGCTAAATTGGAAGAACTGCCAAATGGTAATTTGATTATTAGTACTCGTGCAGCTGGTGGTCGTTATTTCAATACCTTTACCTATTCTGATGTCCAAAATGGCATGGGTTCTTGGGGTACACATCGTCAGTTTTATTGTTTCACTACTAATACTTCTTCGACCTGCACCATTAATGGTGATATGTTGACTATGACAGCATATCGTACAATCGACAACAAACAAGTGACTTTGTTGCTTCAGTCTACTATTACTGGTCGTTCAAGCAGTTCTGATGCTGCCGATTCTCGAAAGAATGTCAAGATTTTCTATCATGAGATTGACACCAATACCACAGGAGCTATTTTGACTTCTGGTTGGACTGCTACTTCATTCATTTTGCCTAATACATCTACTTTCGGTGGCTATTCTGCAATGACAATGCAAGCCGACGATAAGATTGGTGTTTACTATGAGGGCAATACAACTACAAATGGTGTAAATGATTACTCCAACCTCTATTACATCGCATACACTTTGGAGGAACTGACTGGCAATGCTTATACGTTGACCGATCCTAACCCTCCAGTGGTTGTGGTTCCTGACGTAGAGGTTCCTGACGATGAGGTGCCTGTTTATGAATGGCATGGTACTAACTCTCCTTATTGGAACGACCCATTGAACTGGACTGTTGTCAATGCTGTCAATAATGCACCATTGTCACGTGCAACAGTGCCTACATTGCCAGCAACAAATAGTAACGTCAAGATTTTGAAGCCAAGTGCGGGCGAATACAACCCTGTGCTTACTACTGCTACATCCGTAGCCAACCTTTACGTGGCTCCAGGTGCTGCTCTTGGTGGTCAACACTACTTGACTATTACAGGTACAGGCAGAGTATTCACAGACGTGGAGATTCCTTCTAACCAATGGGTACGTGTATGTATGCCGTTGAGTAACACCTACTCTGGTGATATGTTCACAGCTATTCAAGGTGGTAAGATTTTGAATGGTACTACCGTTTTGACACCAGACGATGAGGACGATGAGGATTATTATTTCACTGGTGCCACCTATGATCCTGTTGATGGTGGTGGTGATAATGCTCATAACCGTAAGTTCCCTTATTCTATTTATCAGCGTGTGTTTGCAGATGCTGTCAATGTCATGAACGATGACATTCCTGACGAAACACATCAGCTCAACTCGGAATGGTCTGTTCCTTACAACGACCTTGCTGCACGTTTCCAAGATGCACAAGGCTTTGACCTCTGGTCACCTTCTACAGAATCCATATCAATGTTCCGTTTCCCTTCTGTAACGGACTACTATCAATACTACACTAACAATGGCACACCACATACTACACGTTCAGAAACTGTTAACCACACAATGTCTGGCACAATGGCGTACGGTGCGTCTAATAATGGTGTAAAGGACGTAACTATCACTCGCAACAAACGTAGCGAAGGCGAAGGTAATCCTGTTCCTATGTATGCAGTAGGTAACCCTTCATTTGCTTACATGGACATTGCTGAGTTCATCCGTGTTAATGCTTATGGTGCAAGCCACTCAGGTAATGCCTCTGTTGTTGGCAATATCACCCCTTACGTTTATAAATACAACGAGGACAATCCAGGTTCAACTGGTGAAGCTGGCGAGACCATTTATTATCTGGATAATGATAAGGACTTGTACACTGTCTCTCCAAGCTTTTCAGACGACAATACCATCCCTACTGGTGGTACTACAACGCAAGTTGCAGCAAATTCTACTGAGAAATATATTGCTCCAACCCGTGGCTTCCGTGTCATGGCTGGTCAAGCAGAAGTATCTGCCGTAGAACCGAAGTTGATTGGTAACTATAGCACCTCTGAATTTCAAATAGCACCTTTGAAAATTGTCACTAGAAATAATTATAGTGAGACAGCACTTAATAACGCCTCTCCAAATACATATTTACATATTTCATCTGTTGCAAACAATGAGGAAGGAAAGTATTCAAGTACACTTGCTATTTCACCAGGAAATACACCTGATGAAGTAGTGATTATGGGTGTTTGTGGATTTGGTATGGTACGCGGCAAGGTTGACCCAATCAATCAGACTATAACAATTCCAGCCGGAAGTCCTTGTAGTTATATTACATTGAATTCTACATGGCAAGCCTTAAGTAATAACTCTGGAACAGCTGATTTGGAGATGTATGCTTGGGATGGTACGGTTGCCAATTGTACAACAAAAATCAATGGAAAATATACCCAATATGCTGCCAACTTGGATAATTCAACTCCTGTGGTTCTTGATTATACAATTGCATCTGATAATACAGTTTCAATAAGCAGTCGAACAGGTTTTGTACTGTACCCATGTCGTGAAAATAAAGGTGATGTATTGGGAAGTTGTCCATTATATCATATGAATTTGAATAATACAGCGACGCCATATAATTATGGTACTTTCCCAGCAGCATTGAATGCATATAATTATATGAATGCAAGTACAGTACGTGAAACAAGTACTGATGCATATATCTATCCAGAAATTTTTGGTACATATAGATATATGGTGCAGAGTGTTGTTTCTGTAAATAGTGCGCCCAATGTGTCGAAAAGTGTTAAGTCATTTGAAATTTTACCTATTGAAGGCTCTTATAATACTGTAAGAATCTCTGGCTTGTATGAAGGTTCTGAGGCCTCAGAAACTAATGATATTTTAGGTTACATAACTACCAATTCTTTGGGCTATCAATTAACTATTCCCGGTGGTCAAGTGATTGCAAACGGCAGTAGTTCGTTCCCGGATTTCTTCGTTTTGTATTCTGCAACAGGCAGAAACAATAATATGAACTTTACCATCAACAATACAAGTGGAAGTGTTTATTTGTATATTGATACTTATAAAGCAGAAGGTTCGTTGCAAATCAGTAGATATGACTCTAATCCAAGTTCTGCGTATTCTTCTCCAGGATACTATGCCAACGGCTTTATTGATTTAACCACCACAAGTACAGCTAATTATGGCCATTATATGGTTCGTACTGCTCAGTATACTCCTGGTTCAAGTGGAAATACAGGTAATCCAACTTTCTCAGTTGGTACCAACTACGAGACAATCAACTTGAAATACACTCCTGCGATGTTCAATGCGAACCCAGGTTATACACCATCTGCTTCTTCTGCTCCTCGTAAGACTGCTGCTCAAGGTAGCGCCATGGCTTCTGTGACATTGAAAGAAGGCAACCGCACTGCTAACACCCTCGTCACTCGTCGTGACAATGCCAACAACGGCTACAATGCCTTCGAGGATGCTTCACTCATCGACATGGCTGACAATGCTAAATCTATTGCCACATTGGCTGGCAACCAAATGGTAGCAGTCAACACACTCGGTGATACCACAGCCGTACAACTCGTAATCAACAACGTCAGCGGCAACTTTACCCTCGATGTTGACAATATCAGTGCTCTCGGCAGCAATGCTCGTCTTTACGACGCAGTTAATGCAACCGAACAGCCAATCGATGGCAACCATCAAACACTCACCTTGAACATGAGCGTCAACGACTCTCCTCTCCGCTATAGCATCCGTTGGGATGTTGCAACGGGCACTGAGGATATCGAGTTGCCTAACGGTAACAGCGATGTATGGTTCCAAGCCTTCGGTGGCAATGGTACCATTCGTGTGAACAGTAACAATGTCATGTCACAGGTTCGTCTCTTCGATGCTGCAGGCAAGGAAATTGCCCGTCGCAGCAACCAAGGCTATGAGACCTCGTTCAATGCTTTGCAGCCAGGTGTCTACATGGTTGAGGCTACAGACGGACAGACAACAAAAACCATTAAAGTGAGTGTAAAATAACTGAGTAGGAGGAAATGAATATGAAAAAGATATTGTTTGCAATTTTCGTACTCTTGATGTGCATTGCTAATGTCAAAGCACAATATAGCGTGCCAGGCTTGAACGAATATGACCTCAGCAACTATAAACCAATGTATGAGGAGGCAACTGCTTTCGATGCCACTCAATCACAACCTCTTGGTGTAATCAAACCATTCGACTACGGCAACCTTGGCGAAGCTGGGACCGTTAGCGGTTCTGTTACACCAGCCACACCACAGGGTCCTGAGGGTTATGGTACAGGTGTGTTGGGCACTCCACTTCAAAGTGGTTTTTGGGCTCTCTTGGCAATGATTGCCATGCTGAGTGCTTTCCGCGTTCGTCGCGTGCTGAAACAGCAGTAATCGTTGTGTCTTCCTGAAAAGGTTGACACCCAACAATAAGAAAGCCTCTTCACTCAGAGTAGTGGAGAGGCTTTTTTCTTGGATAATTCAGAGAGGCAAGATAATCATTTCTTCGTCTTGTCGTCTTATGTCCCTAAAAAACAGTTCCCATTAACGTTTCCGTTATCGTTGAAAAATATGTATCTTTGTGGCTGAAAATAATCAACAGCAAAATTATGGAAACGCTTATCATTGCTACCCACAACAAACATAAACTTCAGGAAATACAAGAGATGCTCAAGGGTCTCTACGAGGTAAAAGGCTTGACCGATATCGGCTGCCAAGAAGAGATTCCTGAGACAGGTACACAACTGCAGGAGAATGCTTTTCAGAAAGCCAGTTTCGTGAAGGAACACTATGGCTACGACTGTTTCGCCGACGATACGGGCCTTGAGGTTGAGGCTCTCAATGGTGCACCTGGCGTCTATTCAGCACGTTATGCTGGCGAGCATTGCTCCTTCGAGGACAACTGCCGTAAGATGCTTCGTGAGATGGATGGAAAGACAAACCGCAAGGCTCGCTTCCGCACTGTGATTGCCCTTATCAGAAATGGCGAAACCCACTTCTTTGAAGGCATCGTGGATGGCGAAATCCTGACCGAACATCATGGCACCGAAGGTTTCGGCTACGATCCGATATTCCGTCCTGAGGGCTACGACAAAAGCTTTGCCGAACTGACCACCGAGGAGAAGAACCGTATCTCTCACCGTGGTCGTGCTGTGGAAAAACTCATTGCCTTCCTTCGCAACCAATAACAAAATGATACTGCAGAAACATCATCGCTTTGCACTCGTCTGCATGCTTTTGCTGTTGACCCTCTCGCTCTCTGCACAGCGATTGGCCATGCACAGTTGGCGTACACACTTTGCCTACTCCGCCACCAATGCCGTGACACAAAGCAAAGAATATGTCTATGCCATCAGCGACGGTGCACTCTATTCGGTGTTGAAACGCGACTTCGTCATCACTACCTTTTCCAAGGTTACGGGCTTGAGCGACAACACCGTGTCACGCATTGCCTTCAACGATGCCTTGGGCGTGTTGATAGTGGCTTATGAGAATGCCAACATCGACTTCCTCTACGAGGACGGACGCATAGACAACCTGCCTGACATCATGCGCAAGAGCATGACAGCCGACAAGAGTATCAACGATATCCTTGTCATCGGCAAGACGGCTTATCTTGCCTGCGGATTCGGCATCGTAGCCTTGGATATCCAGAAGGTGGAAGTGAAAGGCACCTATTACATTGGCGATGATGCCAACTTCGTGAATGTGACATCATTGGCAACCGACGGCACGAATCTCTATGCCGTGACATCGGAAAAAATACTGACCATTGGATTGGACAACTCCAACCCTGCCAACTTTGCCAATTGGCAGACTTTGGAAGGGGTACACGGACAGAATCTCTATAAGATGGTGTGCAGTGGCTCAAATCGTTACCTCTTGCATGACGATGGCGTTGTCGATGTCTTCAACGGTCAGCAATGGCAAGACTCTGTCTACACTCAGATTACCCAACTCGATGCCAACGACGGCTATGTGATGTTGTCGCAGCCAGGCAAGGTCATTCATATCAACGGACAGCAACGCGACGAGTTTGTGTTCAATATGCCTAAGATGGTGGTGCATGATAGCGAACGTCACTGCTATTGGTTGGCTGCTGAAGGTGAGGGCGTTGGCCGTGTGGCTGACGACCATGGCACCTATTACTTCATGATGCCAGAAGGCCCTATCACCAATCTCTCATGGCGAATCAAATCGGCTGGCGAGAAGCTTATCGCTGTGCCAGGTGGACGTTTTGCCTTGCAGTATTTCCGTCCTGGACACGTCATGGTGTTTGAGAACAACGAATGGCATAATATCACCAACACAGAACTCGTGAATGCCACTGGACATAAGTGTGAAGACCTTGTGGATGTGGCTATTGATCCTGCCGACGACTCTCATTTCTACGTGGCTTCATACGGTTACGGACTCTATGAGTTCAGAGACAACACATTCTATCAGCTTTGGAATGCCGACAACAGCAACATCGAGACCATCTATCCTGAGAAGAAACCTACGGAGGAATATTATGCTTATCACCGTCTCGACGGACTGACTTACGATGACGACGGCAACCTCTGGTTCCTCAATGTGGAGACCCCTAATCCTGTGAAATATCTCGACCCTCAGGGACAGATTCACGGATTGCCATATCAGGCATTGCGTCACGTGTCTACGTTGCAACAGATTGCCATTCTGAAGAATAACCCACATATCAAGGTGGTGCTTCTGCCACGCGACAAAACAGGTATCTTTGTCTTTGACGACAACGGCACACCTGATTACATCGGCGACGACAGAACCATCTCCTACACCTCGTTCTTCAATCAGAACGGCAAAAAACTGCAGCCTGTGTTCATCTATGATATGACACAGGACCGCAACGGAGACCTCTGGCTCGGCACGTCGTCTGGCGTGATTCTTCTCTCCAATCCGCACAATCTCTTCAATCCGAACTATACAGCCACGAGCGTACTTATCCGTCGCAACGATGGTACCAATAATGCCGACTACCTACTTGACAACGTGCAAGTTAATGCCATTACGGTGGACGCTGCCAACCGCAAGTGGATAGCCACTGCCACCTCGGGCGTCTATCTCATGTCGGAGGACGGAAAGGAAGAAATACATCACTTTACGTCGGAAAACAGTCCGCTCTTGGACGACAACGTGCAGTGCATAGGCATCAACAACAAGACCGGTGAAGTATTCTTTGGCACAAGCAAAGGTATCATTTCGTTCCAATCGGATGCCCAAGAGGCTGAGGAGCGTGTATTCTCTGATGTACATGCCTTCCCGAACCCCGTACGTCCTGAGTATTCGGGCGTTATCACTATCACGGGACTCACCGACAACACACTTGTCTATATCACCGACGCAGCAGGCAACATGGTCTATCAGACCGAATCGAACGGCAGCATAGCCACTTGGAGCGGCAACAAACCGAACGGCGAGCGTGTGGCTACGGGTGTCTATTTTGCCCACTGCTTCACCAAGGATAAGAAGCAGAAAACAGTAACTAAGATTCTGGTGGTCAGATAAGAAAACAACGATGAAAACAACGGCAACCATACTGCTGACCTGTCTGTTCCTTTGTCTGGGCAGCACCTTGGCAATGGCTCAAACCGAGCGTGATGAGTGGAGTGTCTACAATGCCAACATCACCGCCACTGCGGGAACGATGACATTGCATGACGACTACCTCTCACCATTGGATCACTACGGCTGGAAAGTTCAGTTGAACTTCGACTACGGTCGTTTCTTTCAGTCGCAGCCCGATTGCCTGGCTTGGTACAACCGTTGGAACGTTGGTTATGGTGAAGTTATCAACCGCTCTGCCACTGTGAGACTGAACACGGTGTCGGTCTCTGGGGCTTATGGCGTGAGGTATTTCTTCCATCCGATAAAGCACTTCGACGTTGCCGTTGGTGGTGTGGCAGATGCCGATTTCATGGTGAAGTTTGGCAGTCGCAATGTCAACAACCCGGCTTCGGGTGATGGCTCGTTGACCATCGGTGCGGCTGCTCACGTTGGCTATCTCGTTGAGCACAACCGTTTTCTTATGAAGCTAAGCTATGACATGGAGACGCCGCTCATAGGAGCAATGTTCGTGCCTGAGATGGGCGAGTCGTACTACGAGATGTGGCTTGGCAATCTGCACAACGTGGCTCATTTTGCCAGCGTACACAACAACTTGGCTATCAGAGGCAACGTGAACGTCGACTTCATACTGAAACACTGCACACTGCGACTGCAGATGCAGCATTATCAAGCTGCTTGGCATGCCAACAACTTGAGGTTCCGCAGGTCGGAACTGATGGGAGGCATTGGTTTTGTCACCTATTTCAAGTCGCTCAGCGGCAAGCAACTCTATGATTATGCAACAGGTATTTAATGTGTGACCATGATGGAAAGAAAGGTGCTTAAGACAAAGAAAAACGTGTGGATGACACTGATGCTGACGGTTTTGGCATTGGCAACGACGGGATGTCACGACAGAAACTACGTACGCGACTTTACACCACGAACCAACTTCGATGCCCTGTGGGAAATCATTGATACGAAATACTGTTACCTCAACGAGAAAGGCATTGACTGGAACGGTGTCCGTGAGGTCTATCAGCCAAAAATCGACTCGGTGAAGAGTGTGTACGGATTGTTCGACGTGTTGGCTCAGATGCTTGACACGTTGCAGGATGGTCACGTCAACCTCTATGCACCATTTGATGTGTCGCGCTGCCGAGGCTGGTATGAGGACTATCCAGAAAACTTCTCATCTACAATACTTTATTCTTCTAACTATCTGGGCAATGACTACCGTATCAGTGCCGGCATGGAGTATGGGCTGATTGAAGACGGCAAGGTGGGTTACATTCGTTATGCCTCGTTTTCAAACCCCTTCTCTGCCTATGGCATGAAGTATATCGATGCGATGTTTGAGCATTGCAAGGGCATAATCATTGACGTTCGCAACAATGGTGGCGGCAGTCTGGAGTACAGTGCTCAGTTGGCTGCCTCGTTCTTTACCGAACGTACCGTCACGGGTTACATAGCCCACAAGACTGGTCCTGGTCACAGCGATTTCTCGACACCCGAACCTCTTTATACAGACCCGAAAAATGCTCCGATTGATTGGAGCAGCCGTCATGTAGTAGTGCTGTGCAATCGCAGAAGCTACAGTGCCACAAACGATTTCGTCAATCGTGTGAAGATGGCACCTCGCGTCGTTGTGATGGGCGGCGTGACAGGTGGCGGAGGTGGCATGCCATTGTCGTCGGAACTGCCTTGCGGTTGGATGGTGAGGTTTTCAGCCGTGCCGATGTATGATGCTGAGATGAATACGACGGAGTTCGGTGTGATGCCCGATGTGGAAGTCACGATGGACAGTGCCTCCATGTCGGAAGGTCGCGATGCCATCATCGATGCTGCCGTGCAATATCTCAGCAAGTTCATCAAGTAGGGTAGGATTGACCAAACAAGGTCTGATTGCCCGATTTTACCCCAAAAATAGCTAAAAAATTAGTGTTCGTTAACGTCTGCAAATGTAGACCCAGAAAATCAGCTTGATTTTGACAGTTGGCATTTGTAGACTCGTAAAATCAACATGATTTTGGTTGTCGGCATTTGTAGACTCGTAAAATCAGTTTGATTTTGGCAGTCGGCATTTGTAGATTCGTAAAATCAGCTTGATTTTGGTTGTCGGCATTTCTGCACTCGCATGATCAAACAAAAAAAAGCCTGAAGAATCTGTAGATTCTCCAGGCAACATAGATTACAAACGGTGGCGATTACTCGGTGCCGTTCATAACATCGTCGTCAGACAACAAGTTGGAGTCGTTCGCCTCCTCAGTTGGTTCGTCGGAGCCGTTCTCTACTGTTGGATTTTCTGGCATTGGCAACTCTATGTCAGGGGTGCTGATGCCATGATTTCGATTGTAGACACGTGTGATGTGTGCCTTTTGAATCGAAGTGAAAATCGTAATCAACTGATTGAGTTCGGTGAACAATTGCGACATTTGTACGTCGCCAGTGTTGCCGATGTAGGTGAAGAGATTCAAGTAGAAAAAGTTGAACGACTGAAACACACTATCTCTCAGGTCGGTGAAATAAACCATAGAAGCACGGTTGACAACACTTCGTTGATAGAGGTCTGCGTAGTTGTCGGCGGCATTGTCCAGCTGTGTTTTCCAACTCTCAATGAACGTGCCTTGCAACTCTTGCTTGGTCCATGCCTTGCCAATGGTTTCCGACAGCGACACCATCAGGTCAGCGATGTTGGTTCGTCTGAGTGGCACGGTGTAAATGCTGTTCAGCAAAGCCATTGCCTTTTTGGCCAACACTACGTCTGATGGATTGGTGCTGTAGCTGTATGCCTTGAACAAATGTTTCGTGCCATACCACAGTTTTTCCAACTGACCGAATGCTTCTACAACCTCCACGGAATTGACCATGTGATTGTTGTTTAATTGTGCGTTTAGTTCTGTAATGCCGTCGCAGAGAACGGCTACACTATCTACTAAACTCTCGTTGTCTACCTCGCTGATGAGGTCTTGCACCTTTGAATAAAAAGTAGGTGCGTAAGTGGCTGGGAGACGCTTGATGTATCCCAGCGATTTTAAAATTAATGTTTCCATTTTGATATTATATTTATTTTATTATTTTCTCCCTCTGTTCATACAATAGTTGCACACAGTCGAGGGCACTGTTTTTTATATTTTCTATACATAAATAGTCCGTTCATTGAATAAGATATCGTCGTCACGAAATTATTTTCTGATTGCGACCTATTAAATATAGTATATATAGAAATGACTAATTAAAAAACTTGTTTCTTACCATGGAATCGAAAAGTGTTTCCCGTTTGTCGTTTCTACATTTGCAAATATACAACAAATATAACAAATATTTAAAGAAATAAATAATTTTATGATACTTTTGTTAATAAAAAATTTATTCGAATATGTAATGTACAGTAAATGAGGGATATGAAAAATAATGATTTTTTGTGTTGATTGGTCAATATTTGGGGAAGTTTGGTCAAGAAGATGGATTGTAGCGGAAAATTTTGGCGAGTTTTCCGGGAATAGATACAAAAAAACGTGTCCCTCGGATTGAGGAACACGTTGTATTGGTTACGTCGGTTAGAAATTAGCGACGTGGTTTGATGTCAAGTTTTACTGGCTTGATCATGTTCTCAGGTTTGAGGATTTCGTCGAGTTCCTCTTTGGTGAGAACGCCGTGCTCGAGTACCAACTCGTAAACGCCACGACCAGTTGCAAGTGCTTCTTTAGCAATCTTGGTTGAGTTCTTGTAGCCGATGATTGGGTTCAAAGCAGTTACAACGCCGATGCTGTTGTGAACGTTTTGGCGGCAGTGCTCAACGTTAGCGGTGATGCCGTCAACGCAGAGAGTGCGGAGAGTGTCGAAACCGTTGCAGAGCAACTCAACGCTCTCGAAGCAGCATTGTGCCATAACTGGTTCCATAGCATTGAGCTCCATTTGAGCAGCTTCACCGCTCATAGCTACGCATGCGTCGTTACCCATTACTTTGTAAGCTACTTGGTTCATTACCTCAGGGATAACTGGGTTAACTTTACCTGGCATGATTGATGAACCTGGTTGCATAGCTGGGAGGTTGATTTCGCCGAGACCGCAACGTGGACCTGATGAGATGAGACGGAGGTCGTTACAGATTTTGTTCATCTTGACAGCTACGCGACGCATTGCGCCTGAGTAACCTACGAGGCAAGATGTGTCTGATGTAGCACCAACGAGGTCTTCGGTAAGAACGAATGCCTCTTTGGTTTCTGCAGCGAGAGCAGCAACACATTTCTCAGCGTAGCCTGGCTCAGCGCAGATACCTGTACCGATGGCAGTTGCACCCATGTTGATGGTGAGGAAGTCGGTAGCAGCGAAGTTGAGGTTCTTGATCTCATCGCGGAGGATAGAAGCGAAGCCGTGGAATGTCTGACCGAGAGTCATAGGAACGGCATCCTGCAATTGGGTACGACCCATTTTGATAACGTTCTCAAACTCTTTAGCTTTCTTCTCGAATGAGTCGATGAGTTGTTGGAGGTGCTCGATGAGCACTTTATTTGAATACCAGAGACCGATGTGGATTGCGGTTGGATATGCGTCGTTGGTTGACTGAGCGCAGTTTACGTGGTCGTTTGGTGAGCAGTGTTTGTAGTCAGCACGCTCGTAACCCATGATTTCGAGGGCGCGGTTAGCGATAACCTCGTTGGCGTTCATGTTGGTAGTTGTGCCAGCACCGCCTTGAATCATGTCGATAGGGAATTGGTCGTGGTGTTTACCCTCGAGGAGTTCGCGGCAAGCTTGTACCATTGCTTTGAACATGTCGTCTGGGATAAGACCAAGCTGATGGTTTGCTTCAACAGCAGCCAATTTTGTATAAGCCAAACCTTTGATGAAGAGTGGATACTCGCTCAAACGGAAGTGGCTGATCTGGAAGTTTTGAATACCACGGAGTGTCTGTACGCCATAGAGGGCTTCGCAAGGCACTTGGATTTCACCGATGAGATCGCTCTCGGTACGGGTCTTGATATTGCTCATTGCTTTTATTGAGTTTATGTGTTATTATTTACCTTCTATTTTAATTCGGCAAAGGTACTAATTTTTTCCCGATAAGAGAGTCTTTGAACTGTGATATTTTCATTTCATTTTCAATAGATGCTTATCGGTGATTAAGTCGGCAATTTGTTGGGTGTTAGGGATAAAAGAAACTCTGCCCACGGAGACCGTGAGCAGAGTAGTATATATAATAGTTGTATGACTATTATTTTGAGTAGCGTTTGCCGAGGATGTCGAGCATATCAACAGTCATGGCAGCGAGGTCGAACTTAGGATTGAAGCCCCACTCGTTGCGAGCGCAGCTGTCGTCCATCCAGTTTGGCCAAGAGTCAGCGATAGATTGTTTGATAGGGTCAACGTTGTATTCCATCTGGAACTCAGGTTTGTGCTTTTTGATTTCAGCGTAGATTTCTTCTGGTGTGAAGTGCATGGCAGCTACGTTGAATGAGTTGCGGTGGATGAGTTTTGATGGGTCAGCTTCCATGAGGTTGATGGCTGCGTCCAAAGCGTCAGGCATGTACATCATGTCGAGCATGGTGTCTTTGCCGAGTGGGCAGATGAACTTCTCGCCTTTGGCTGCTGCGTAGTAGATTTCTACTGCGTAGTCAGTGGTGCCGCCGCCTGGAAGTGTAACGTTAGAGATCAAGCCTGGGAAACGAACTGAACGTGTGTCAACGCCGAAACGTTTGAAGTAGTAGTCGCTCAACAACTCACCAGTTACTTTGGTTACACCGTAGATGGTACCTGGACGTTGGATGGTGTCTTGTGGGGTTCCGTCGAGTGGAGTTGAAGGACCGAATGCACCGATTGAAGATGGTGTGAATACGGCACAACCGAACAGACGGGCTACTTCCAATGAGTTAACCAAGCTGCCGATACCTACGTTCCAACCCAACATTGGGTTCAACTCTGCTGTTGCAGAGAGGATGGCTGCGAGGTTGTAGATGGTGTCGATGTTGTGTTTTTTCACAGCAGCGGCAATCTGCATGATTTGTGTTGAGTCGATACGCTCGATAGGACCACGCTCGTAGATAGGACCAGAGAGTGGACGGAGGTCAGAGCAGATTACGTTGTCGTTGCCGTAGATGTCGCGGAGGCGAGCAGAGAGTTCAGAACCAATCTGGCCACCTGCACCGAGAATGAGAATCTTTTTCATTGTCTTATCCCCGTTATTATTTGATTACGCCGAGTTCTTTACCGATCTTGGTGAATGCTGCGATACATTTATCCAAGTGCTCTGTCTCGTGAGCAGCTGAGAGTTGTACGCGGATACGAGCTTGACCCTGTGGAACTACTGGATAGTAGAAGCCAGTTACGTAGATGCCTTCTTCTTGGAGGCGTGCTGCCATAACTTGTGAGAGTTTTGCATCGTAGAGCATTACAGCGCAGATGGCTGATTGTGTTGGTTTGCAGTCGAAACCAGCAGCAACCATCTTCTCAACGAAGTATTTGGTGTTGGCGTGGAGTTTGTCTTGGAGTTCGTTGGTGCGATCCATCATAGCGAACATTTCGATACCTGCTGCTACAACCATTGGAGGCAATGAGTTAGAGAAGAGGTATGGACGTGAACGTTGACGGAGGATGTCGATGATTTCTTTCTTACCAGTTGTGAAGCCGCCTACAGCACCACCGAATGCCTTACCGAGTGTACCGGTGAGGATTTCGATTTTGCCGCGGAGGTTGTATTGCTCGGTAACACCACGACCTGTTTCGCCTACAACACCAGCAGAGTGGCTCTCGTCCACCATTACCATAGCGTTGTATTTGTTGGCGAGTTCGTAGATTTTGTCGAGTGGGCAAACGTTGCCGTCCATTGAGAACACACCGTCAGTAGCGATGAGTTTGAAGCGGCAGTCTTTTGCTGCGATGAGTTGTTTCTCGAGGTCTTCCATGTCAGCGTTGGCATAACGGAAACGTTTTGCTTTGCAGAGACGAACACCGTCGATGATAGAAGCGTGGTTCAAAGAGTCGGAAATGATGGCATCTTCCTCAGTGAGCAGTGGCTCGAATACACCGCCGTTAGCGTCGAAGCAGGCAGCGTAGAGGATGGTGTCTTCTGTGCCGAAGAATTTTGCGATAGCAGCTTCGAGTTCTTTGTGACGGTCTTGTGTACCGCAGATGAAGCGAACTGATGACATACCGTAGCCTCTCTCGTCCAATGCTTTCTTTGCGGCATTGATGAGAGCTGGGTGGTTAGCCAAGCCGAGGTAGTTGTTAGCGCAGAAGTTTAATACGTGCTGGCCTTTTACTAAGATGTCAGCGCCTTGTGGAGAGCAGATGAGACGCTCGTCCTTGTACAAACCTGCTGATTTGATGTCAGCGATTTGTTGTGAAAGATGCTTTTGAAAATCCTGATACATAATATATGTACTTTTAATATCGTTATTTTCTATGTTTGTAGTCCGAAGACTTATTTCTGTCTGATTGGTAACTCGCCGTTTTTCCAGTCGGTGAGGAAATCGCTCATTGTAGGGTAGAGGAGATTGGCTCCTTCGTCGCTCAACATGGAGTCGGGAATAGGACCTGTGTTGATGGCCACGGTGAAGATGTTGGCAGCCACGGCAGCGCGAACACCAAGTGGGGCATTTTCTACCACCATGCCTTGCCATGGCTCGATGCCTGCTTTCTCAAGTCCTTTGAGGTAAGGCTCTGGGTCTGGCTTGCCGTGTTTCACGTCAAAGGCGGTCACCATCTTGTTGAGGTCGAAAATGCCAGGGAAGTAGGTGTCGAGTCGGCCGAAGAGTGTCTTTGTGCCAGAACCAGTGACAACGAAGATGTCGAGACCTTGTACTTTGATGAACTCGAGCACGTCCTTGACATTGGCAACAGGGTCAGGCAGTCCTGACTCAAGGAAATATTCGGTTTTCTTCTTGTAAACAGCCTGTTTCTCCTCGTCGGTCATGTTCTTGGCATCCTTGAAAAAGATGTCGACGATGGCAGCACCGGTACGTCCTTCGTGGATGAAAGCGTCCTCTTCTTTGAACGTAGTAACGCCATGTTCGTGCATTACGCGTGTCCATGCGGCGGCATGGCGTGGCATGGAGTTGAAGAGTATGCCGTCCATGTCGAAGAATACTGCTTTGAGATCCAGTGTGTTGAATCCTGTTTTTGCGAGGTATCTGTTGATTGACTCTGACATTGACCTATGTTTTAAGAGTGTATAGTTAGGAATGCAAAGGTACGATTTTTATTTCTTTTTTCGTGTCGAATGCCATAGTCTTTTTGCAATAAAAAAACAAGGCGAAACGGGAATGCCCCATTTCGCCTTGCTGTATTGTAAGAGTGTATCTATTATTCTGATACAGTGAACTCTACTATAACAGTGTTCTCTGAGTGGAGAGGGTCGTTGGTGATTACATAGACTTTTCTGTTGTAGTGAGCAGCTTTGAATGCACTTGAATCGAGTTCAACGGTTACTACTGTGCTTTTGCCTGGGTGAACAGTGGTCTTCACAGCGGTAGCTTTCATGTGTGCGTCCTCGCATTTGATTGCGCGGATGAACATTGGGGTTTGACCGTCGTTCTTGATTTCGAACTCAACGGTTTTCTTGGCGCCACGTTTTACATCAGGCATGTTCACGTTTTTAGGAGTGATCACGCAGATAGGAGCTTTCTGACGCTCTGCATCTGTCAAGGTGCTGAAGTTTTCTTTCAGTGTTGCACGGATGCTGAGTGTACCTGCTGGTTTGC
The DNA here is from genome assembly GCA_024405895.1 of Paludibacteraceae bacterium. Taxonomy (GTDB): domain Bacteria; phylum Bacteroidota; class Bacteroidia; order Bacteroidales; family Paludibacteraceae; genus HGM05398. The sequence goes on along the minus strand of JAKSNW010000011.1, from coordinate 8,112 downwards.
CGTCTACATACACTGCAACTTTGTCGGTTGTGGTGTAGTAGTTTTTGTTCTTGGCGCTGTTGTATTTGAAGGTTACTTTGGCAGCCTCGTTAGGTTTAACTGTTACTTTTGGTGTCACAGCGATGATGTGTGAAGGGAGGTTTTGGAAAGTAACAATGTGAGGTTTGCCTGTGGTGTTGAACAATTCCCAAGTGCGTTCTTGAACACCGTTCTTGAACATAGAACCGAAATCAACCATGTCTTCGCGAGCGCGGATTTCGCCGTATTTGCTTGGATAGGTCTCTTCTGGAGTTTTTGGACGTGGAGTAACTTTACCAGTGATTCTCAAAGCCTCTGTGATGGTTTCGTCGTCTGTACCAACGGTAACGGTAACACTCTTGGAGAATGAACCTGGACGGCCTGTGGTATTGTAAGTTACTGTGATTTCGCCTTTTGCGCCTGGAGCTACAGGTGCTTTGCTCCAGTTTGGTGTGGTGCAACCGCAGGATGCACGTACGTTTTTCAGTGATACTGGGATGCTGCTGGTGTTTACAAAGGTGAAGACTGTAGTTGCCTTGCCTTGTTCTTCTTTAAGCGTACCGAAATCGTGTGATTTTTCGTCGAATTGTACGCTTACTTTGTTTTGGGCGGCAATTGTGAGGCAGAAAAGGGCTGCCATTGCCATAAGCATAAATTTCTTCATATTCAGTGTGTTGTTTATTTCCTGTTAGTTTTTGTGCTTGATTGGAACCAATTCGGTGTCGGAGGCAGGTAGTACCTGTCCTTTGATAAATATCTTGTCAACAAACTCACCGTTGCCTGCATCGCCGATGATGGTAATACTCTTCTGGAATGTGCCAGGACGACCTTTGGTGTTGTAGCTGACGGTTATTTCGCCCATTTCTCCAGGACCGACGGGTGCTTTGCTCCAAACTGGAGTGGTGCATCCGCATGAAGCCTTCACACTTTTCAGTGTGAGTGGTGAGAGACTGGTGTTAATAAAGCGGAAAATATAGGTTACCTTGCCCACCTCTTCCCTGACGGTGCCAAAATCATGGTTGCGTTCCTTGAACTCCATAACCTTCTTTTCCTGTGCAAACATCAAAGTGCACATGAGGATGGAGATGGCAATTAAGAGGCCTCTTTTCATAAGTTCTTGTTTGCTTTTGTTGTTTGTTGTTCTCTGTGTTAGACTACGGAAGTTCTTGGAAGTTTACCTCGCCTGTTGTTGCAGGTGATTATTTCATGCTCTCGGCAGCCTTGATGAAGGTTGCGAGACCGCTGTCTGTCAATGGGTGTTTCAAGAGACCGAGGATGGCGCTAAGTGGGCAAGTGGCCACGTCGGCACCAACTTGGAGACATTGAATGATGTGTTGTGTGTGGCGGATTGAGGCAGCCAAGACTTGTGTCTTGTAGCCATAACGACGGTAAACATCTACAATGTCGGCAACCAAAGAAATACCGTCAGATGAGATATCGTCCAAGCGGCCAACGAAAGGAGAAACGTATGTTGCACCTGCTTTGGCGGCCAAAAGTGCTTGGCCAACGGAGAATACGAGTGTGCAGTTGGTAGCAATGCCTTTCTGTGAGAAATATTTCACAGCCTTGATGCCTTCCTTAGTGCATGGGAGTTTTACGGTGATGAGTGGGTTGATGGCAGCGAGTTCTTCGCCTTCTTTAATCATGCCCTCATAATCGGTAGCAAATACCTCAGCGCTTACGCTGCCTTCTTTTACGATGTCGCAAATGGTGCGGTAGTGGTTGAAGATTTGCTCTTTACCTTTTACACCTTCTTTTGCCATCAATGATGGGTTGGTTGTAACACCATCGAGAATGCCGAGTTCGTTGGCTTCTCTGATTTGCTCCAAATTGGCTGTGTCGATGAAAAATTTCATTGTATCTTTTCTTTTTATTGTTTGTACGTTATTATGTGTCAGAACGTGTGCGTTCTTGTCTGCGAACGAACAGTTCATTTGACCTTGCAAAGTTACGTTTTTTCGTTGGAATAGCAAGTGGTTTTGGCTGCAGTTTTTCATGATTGTGTAAAATAAAAAATGGGCGGATTTGACGCGGTATAATTATACGCGACCCAAAGAAAAATTGTATCTTTGCAAAATTAAAATGGAGTGGTGTGCACTTTTGAAATAATAGGTATTTCTTTGGCTACAACCACTTTGGACATAGAAAAATTCTTGAAACAATGAAACATATTGACCTTTCTCAACGTGTGATAGCCGTGATAGGACTCGGTTATGTAGGTCTTCCATTGGCTGTTGAATATGGTAAAAAGTATCGTGTAGTTGGTTTTGATATCAATAAGAACCGTGTAGACGAGCTTGAAAGCGGCAAGGATAGCACCCTTGAAGCCGATCTTATCGGCATGCGTCAAGCCACTGAACTCTTCCGTCAGGTTGGTGAACGTGGTCTTTCTTTTTCTTCCAATCTGGAAGATTTGAAAGCTTGCAATACCTTCATCGTAACAGTTCCAACGCCGATTGACGAGTTCAATAATCCTGATTTGAAGCCAATCCTCGGTGCTTCCAAAATGTTGGGTAAGGTGCTGAAGAAAGGCGACCTTGTGATTTATGAATCAACTGTTTATCCTGGTTGCACCGAAGAAGATTGTGTGCCAGTGCTTGAGCGTGAGTCTGGTCTGAAGTTCAATGTTGACTTCTTCTGTGGCTATTCGCCAGAGCGTATCAATCCGGGCGATAAGGAGAATACGCTGCTTAAAATCAAGAAGATTACTTCGGGTTCAACCCCAGAGATTGCCGATTTGGTTGATGCACTCTATAATTCTATCTTGCTCAATGGAACCCACCGTGCTCCTAACATGAAGGTGGCTGAGGCTGCCAAGGCTGTGGAGAATGCGCAACGCGATGTCAATATCTCGTTTATGAACGAGTTGGCATTGATTTGCGACCGCGTAGGCATTGATACAAACGATGTGATTGAGGCTGCAGGCACCAAATGGAACTTCCTCAAATATCGTCCAGGTCTCGTGGGCGGCCATTGCATCAGTGTTGACCCTTATTATCTCGCCCACAAGGCAAAAGCACTGGGCTACAGCCCAGAGGTTATCCTTTCGGGCCGTCGTGTCAACAATATGATTTCTAATTTTATCGCCCATAAAGTGCTGAAGCTGATGATTCAGAAAGACAAGAAAATCAAAGGTGCTGAAGTGTTGCTTTTGGGCGTTACGTTCAAGGAGAATTGTCCAGATTGCCGCAATACCAAGGTTGTGGACATTTGTTCTGAGTTGAAAGACTTCGGCGTCAATGTCGATATCCACGACCCTTGGGCAGATCCCGCTGTTGTCAAACACGAATACGGCGTGGACCTCAAGGCATACGATCCTGTAAAACACTATGATGCCGTGATTCTCTGCGTGGCTCACAACGAGTTCAAACAAATCGATTTCAAAAAGTACAAGGCTGACAATGCCGTGGTCTTCGACGTTAAAAACTTCGTTGACCGCGAGTTTGTAGATGGTCGTCTGTAATTTATCTAACTGATATTCAGCTGTAGGCCTATGGCTTGCGGCTGTTTTTGTGAAAAGCAAACCGTGAGCAGCAAGTTAGCAAATAGTTTTTTCTGGAACTTGGTTGAGATTCTCTCCACACAATTTGTGAATCTCGCCTCCATGCTTGTGCTCTCGCATTTACTTTTGCCAGAGCAGTTTGGCTTGGTTGCCACTTGCTCCATCTTTATTGCCGTGTCGCAAGTGCTTATCGACGGCGGCTTTACACAGGCGTTGATTCGCAAGCAGGACTGCACCAACCGCGATTACAGCACGGTTTTCTGGTTCAATATTCTGCTCAGTGTCTTCATCTATTTGCTGCTCTTCTTTGCTGCTCCTGCCATTGCCCGCTTCTATGGTCAGCCTGAGTTGCAGAAAATCCTGCGTCTCCTGATGTTGGTGCTCCCGATTGCCTCATTGTCAATTATTCAGCGCACCATATTGGTCAAAGCATATCGCTTTCGCGTTCAGACCATCGTCAACTTCATCTCCGTCACCTTGGGTTTTGTGGTCGCTTTGGTCATGGCATTGCAAGGCTATGGCGTCTGGAGTATCGTATGCAAACAGGTTCTTATACAGGTGATTGTCAGCATTGGTTATTGGATTGTGGGTGAATGGCGTCCTACATTCGATTTTTCCAAAGACAGTTTCCGCACTTTGTTTGGGTTTGGCTCAAGGCTGATGATTGTAAACACCCTTGCCACTTTGTTTGCCAATGTCTACAAACATATTATTGCGAAACATTATTCGCAGCAGGAATTGGGTTATTACGATCGAGCCGACGTTTTGACGAGTGTCCTTTCCAATACGTTTTCCACCATGCTTAATAAGGTGGGCTACAATGCGCTTTCGGAAAAACAGCACGACGATTCGCTTTTCGTAAGTTCGTTGCGACAAATGATGCAACCGTTTTACTATGTCGTTTTTCTGATGTTCGGTGTGCTTGTTTCCATGTCGCACGACCTCATCCCGGCACTCCTTGGTGAGGTTTGGCAACCTGCCTCGTTCTATTTCGCCATGATTTGCATTGCCTATGCTGCCATCGTTATGCACCTGACCAATCAGTTGATATTGAATGTCAAAGGCCGTTCGGATTTGTTTCTCCGTACGGAACTGATTAAATATGTGTTGTTTGTGCCAGTCATTATCATAGGCATCACTTGTGGCATCCGCTGGCTTATCGTGGCCTTCGTGGTTCACTATTGGTTAGGTTTCCCAATCAACGCACTCTTCTCCAAACGGATAGTTGGCTATGGCATCTTGTCGCAGTTGAAAGACATGGTGCGTCCTATGGCTTTGGCTGTGGTGGTGGCTTCCATCACTTTCTGTGTCACCCTTTTGGGTATGACATCCCACTGGTTGGTCGTTGCCATTCAGATTCTCGTGGCATTGGCAGCAACCGTCATCCTTTCGCTCGTATTCAAAATCGAGGTGTTCAATCAACTGAAACACATCATTCTATCTTTAGTTCATAAAGACTCATCAAATGGCTGAGATTGACTTTTCACAACTGACAATCAAGGGCGAACTGTACACCGACTCGCTCCATAAGATTGTCTATGCCACCGACGCGTCGGCTTATCGCGAGATGCCGTTGGCTGTTGCCGTACCTTTGGATGCCGACGATGTCCGTAAGATTCTGGCTTTTGCTCGTCAACATCATATCAACGTCATTCCACGTGCTGCAGGCACTTCGTTGGCTGGTCAGGTGGTCGGCAAAGGCCTCGTGGTGGATATCTCCAAGTATATGAATAAAATCTTGGAGGTCAACGAGAAGGAACATTGGGTAAGAGTACAGCCTGGTGTGGTGCGTGATGAGTTGAATCTTGCATTGAAACCTTACGGATTGTTCTTTGCACCAGAGACTTCCACATCCAACCGTTGCTGTGTAGGTGGTATGGTGGGTAATAACTCCTGCGGAACCCATTCGTTGCGTTATGGCAGCACTCGCGAACACCTCATCAGCGCCAATGTCATTCTGTCTGATGGTTCTGAAACGGTGCTTTCTGCTTTGACACCAGAGCAAGTGGATGAGAAGTGTCAACTTCTTGGCTTGGAAGGCGATATCTATCGTCATCTGACAGACTTATTGAAGGACGAAGCCACAAGGAAACTCCTGGCAGACAATTTTCCAACACCGGAACTGACACGTAGAAATAATGGCTATGCACTTGATTTGTTGATGTATAACAACTACTTCGACCAATCAAATCCAAATAATTTCAATCTTTGCAAACTTTTGGCAGGTAGTGAAGGCACGTTGGCTTTCGTCACAGAGTTGAAGCTGAACGTAGAACCATTGCCTCCAAAGGAGAAAGCGCTGATTTGCATTCATTGCAACACCTTGGAAGAGGCCTTCGTAGGCAACCTCAAGGTGCTTGAACATCATCCTGTGGCTATCGAACTGATGGATGATAAGATTCTGGAACTGAGTGAACAAAGTCCGTCTCAACGTGCCAACCGCTTCTTTGTGGAGGGCAAGCCGAAGGCTATTCTCATTGCCGAAATAGCCGAAGAGACCGTTGAGGCTCGCGATGCCAAGGCGGATGCTATTGAAAAACATCTTCGCGACGAAGGCATCGGCTTTGCCTATCCAAGAGTCTATGGCTCAGATATTACCAAGGTGTGGTCACTGCGTAAGGCTGGCTTGGGAATCCTGGGTAATATGTTGGGCGATGCTAAACCGACCCCAGTGATTGAGGATACGGCTGTTGCACCGAAATATCTGCCCGATTATATGGCAGATTTCCAGAAAATGTTGGAAGAGTTGCAGTTAAGTTGTGTCTATTATGCCCACATCGGCACAGGTGAGCTTCACCTCCGTCCTGTCATCAATATGAAGAGTGAGGAAGGTGTTCGTTCGTTTCGTGCTGTGGCTGAGCAGACTGCACGTCTTGTTAAGAAATATCGTGGTTCGCTGAGCGGAGAGCATGGCGATGGTCGCCTTCGTGGTGAGTTCATTCCTCTAATGCTTGGTGACGATGTATATAATATATTGTGTGATGTCAAGCGTTGGTTTGACCCTGAGGGGTTGTTCAATCAGGGAAAAATTGTTGATACTCCTCCGATGGACAGCATGTTACGCTATCGTGAAACGAAACGTTTGGCTGACATTCCAACCTATTTCGATTTCTCCGACCGTGCTGGCTGGATGCGTGCAGTAGAACTCTGCACTGGAGCTGGCGACTGCCGTAAGTCTCAGCTGTTTGGCGATGTCATGTGTCCAGTGTTCCGTGCCAAACGCGATGAGATGCAAAGCACACGTGCAAGGGCTAATGTGATGCGTGAACTGCTCATTACCGATATGGAAGCAGGCTTCAATCACCCTGAAATACTGGAAGTTCTGTCGGAATGTCTCTCTTGCAAGGCATGTCGTCGCGAATGTCCTTCAGGTGTGAATATCACAAAGTTGAAGGCCGAATATCTTCAGCATCACTTCGATAAGAAAGGCACACCGTTGGCAAGCAGATTGATAGCCTCGTTGCCTGACGTTCAACGCTTGGGTAGTATTTTCCCTTGGGCTTATAATTTCGCGGTAAGCAACGCCGTAACTTCTTCACTGATTCGCCGTTGCACCCATTTCACAGAGAAACGTCAGTTGCCGAAGATGGCTAAGCAGACGCTGAAATCGTGGCTGAGTCACCAACCTTCTCATTCTGGCAAGGTGGTTTATCTCTTTGCCGATGAGTTTACCAATTTCATGGATGTAGAAGTAGGTCAGGCGTTTGTGAAACTGATGTGGAAACTTGGCTATGAAGTCAGGATTCCGAAACATTTGGAGAGCGGCCGCACTGCCATGTCTAAAGGCATGTTGAAGAAAGCACAGAAGATTGCCTCAAAGAATGTGGCATTGCTGCATGATATTATTTCTGAAGAAACACCTTTGGTGGGACTTGAACCATCTACAATTCTCTCATTTCGAGACGAATATCCACAGCTGCTGAGAGACCATGAGCAGCAGCAAGCCAAGGAGTTGGCTGCCAATGTGATGTTGTACGACGAGTTTATTTGCCAACTGATTGACCGTGGTGAACTGACAGCCAACCATTTCACTGATGCCAAATGTGAGGTACTGTTGCATGGCCACTGTCACCAGAAGTCGTTGGCTTCGGTGGAACCGTCGCGTCGCATGTTGTCATTGCCGCAAAACTTTCACGTTCAGGTAATTCCTTCCGGTTGTTGCGGTATGGCGGGTTCGTATGGTTACGAAACAAAGCACTACGAGACCTCAATGGCTATTGGCGAGCAGACTCTGTTTCCTGCTGTTCGTCAGTCAAATGAAAACACTATTGTCTGTGCACCAGGCACCAGTTGTCGCGAGCAGATCTTCGATGGCACGGGCAGAAAAGCTGTTCACCCTGTTGAAGCCCTGTTGGCAGCCATGAAGTAGGGTTTGACACTCTTTGAAGTCCGTTTTCTTGTTCAAAGAGGGATAAATCGGACCAATTTTATCTCAAAAAATTAGTGTTCGTTAACATCTGCAAATGTAGACTCGTAAAATCAATTTGATTTTGGCAGTCGGCATTTGTAGATTCGTAAAATCAACTTGATTTTGGCAGTCGGCATTTGTAGATTCGTAAAATCAACTTGATTTTGGTTGTCGGCATTTGTAG
>JAKSNW010000010.1 GCA_024405895.1 Paludibacteraceae bacterium | reverse complement strand
GCACCTCGGGCATAAAAATAAAATGAATTTTATTTTGTATTCCGCTCGGTTTGCACTATCTTTGTACCCAGAAAAAACAACAACGAAAATGAAAGCAAGAGTAAGCATCATCATGGGCAGCACGTCCGACCTCAAGGTCATGGAGAAAGCCGCACAGACACTCGATGACTTCGAGATACCCTTTGAAATTCACGCACTTTCAGCACACCGCACTCCAAAAGAGGTGGAGGAGTTTGCCTCTGGGGCTGCCGATCGTGGCATCGAAGTAATCATCGCAGCCGCCGGCATGGCAGCGCATCTCCCCGGCGTCATCGCCGCCTCAACCACCGTTCCCGTCATCGGCGTACCTATCAATGCCACCCTTGACGGCATGGATGCACTGCTCGCCATCGTGCAAATGCCTCCTGGAATACCAGTGGCAACAGTAGGCATCAACGCCGCCATGAACGCTGCACTGCTCGCCATACAGATGATGGCTACCGGCGACAAGGAACTTGCCAAACGGTTTGCCGACTACAAACAGGGCTTGAAACAGAAAATCGTGAAAGCCAATGCCGAACTCAAAGAAGTGAAATTCCGATTCAAGACAAACTAAGACAACAACACCGCACCCCTGACGACACCACGCCGTTTAGGGGTGTTCGCATCATAACAACAAAACTCGAAACAAATGAACTACAGAATATTCGTAGAGAAGAAAGCTGGATTCAGAGTGGAAGCACAGAGTCTGATGAACGAACTCAACGACCGTCTGCAACTCCAACTCACAGGTTTAAGAAAACTCAATGTGTACGATCTCTTCGGCTTCACTGCCGAACTGCTGGAGCAGAGCCGCTACCGCGTGTTCGGTGAGACAGTGACCGACGACGTGACCGACCGCTTCGACGCACAAGGCAATCGTTTCTTGGCTATCGAGTGTCTCCCAGGACAGTTCGACCAACGTGCCTCTTCTGCCGTCGACTGCGTGAAACTCATCAATCCAGATGCCGACATCCGCATCAAGAGCGGACAACTCTACGTCTTTGAAGGCAACGTGACCGACAACGACATGAAACGCATCGAGAAGTATCTCGTCAATGCCGTGGAGAGTCGCGTCAAGAACCTCGACATCCTCAACGATGCCGAACAAGCTCCTGTTGAACCAGTGAAGGAGTTGGCAGGCTTCTGCGACATCAAACCGGAAGAACGCGACGCCTACTGCAAACAGATGGGCTTGGCGATGAACGGCGACGACCTCCAGTGCTGCATCGACTACTTCCGTGCTGAAGGACGCAACCCTATCGAGACAGAACTCCGCATCCTCGACACCTATTGGAGCGACCACTGCCGTCACACCACCTTCACCACACAGATTGAAGAGGTGACCATCGACGAGAGCCTGTTGAGTAGCGACATCGCCGAGTCGTTGAATCTCTACCGCGACATGCGTCATGAGTTAGGCCGCGACCACAAGCCTATCTGCATGATGGACATCGCCTGCATCGGTGCACGCTATCTCAAGAAACAAGGCTACCTCGACAACCAGGAGGAGAGCGAAGAGAACAACGCTTGCAGCATCTTCGTCAACGTGGACGTTGACGGGCAGAACGAACGCTGGCTTCTGCAGTTCAAGAACGAGACACACAACCACCCAACAGAGATTGAGCCATTCGGCGGTGCTGCCACCTGTCTTGGCGGTGCCATCCGCGACCCATTGTCTGGCCGCAGTTACGTCTATCAGGCTATGCGCGTGACAGGTGCTGGCAACATCTACGCTTCCAACGCAGAGACCCTCGAAGGTAAACTGCCACAAAGCACCATCACCAAGAAGGCTGCACAAGGCTACTCAAGTTACGGCAACCAGATTGGTCTTGCCACCACACACGTTCGCGAAATCTATCACCCAGACTACGTTGCCAAACGTATGGAGGTAGGTGCTGTGGTAGGTGCAGTGAAAGCCGAGGACGTTCGTCGTGAGAGTCCTGCTCCAGGCGACATCGTATTGATGCTTGGCGGCAGAACAGGTCGCGACGGCATCGGCGGTGCCACCGGTTCTTCAAAGGAACACACCTCACAATCGTTGGAGACCTGCGGCAGTGAGGTTCAGAAAGGTAACGCACCTGAAGAACGCAAACTGGAACGTCTGTTCCGTCGTCCTGAGGTGACACGTCTGATCAAGAAATCAAATGACTTTGGCGCAGGCGGCGTGAGTGTGGCTATCGGCGAATTGACCGATGGTCTTGACATCTACCTCGACCGCGTACCAACCAAATATAGTGGGCTGAACTCAACAGAGATTGCCATCAGCGAATCACAGGAGCGTATGGCTGTTGTCGTAGAAGCCCACACCAAAGAGGAGTTCATGCAATACTGCGCTGAGGAGAATATCGAGGTGACACATGTTGCTGACGTGACTGACCTCCGCCGCATGCGTATGTTCAACGGCGACCGCATGGTGGTTGACCTCTCCCGCGAGTTCATCGACTCAGCCGGTGCAGCCCGCTACACCAAGGCCCACATCACCGCCATGGAGGATATCAACCCAATGGAACATCAGCCAGAGGGCAAAAACCTCGAAGAGAAGGTTGCCAACCGCTTGAGCGACGACAACGTCGTTTCGCAGAAAGGCTTGATTGAGATGTTCGACGCTACCATCGGTGCTTCTACCGTCTTGATGCCATTCGGCGGCAAGACCCAAGAGACCGAGACTCAGGTGAGCGTTCAGAAACTCCCAGTGCTCAACGGTTTCACCAACACCGCCTCTATCATGGCATTCGGCTTCAACCCATTCATCTCCAAATGGAGTCCTTACGCAGGTGCTGCCTACGCAGTGGTTGACACCTGTGCTAAGGTTGTTGCTGCCGGTGCACGCTACGATAAGATGCGTTTCTCCTATCAGGAGTATTTCGAGAGAATGCACACCGCAGAGTCATGGGGCAAGCCATTGAGCGCATTGCTCGGTGCGTTGAAGATGCAAGATGCGTTGAAGTTGCCATCCATCGGCGGTAAAGACTCTATGAGCGGTACGTTCCAAGACATCAACGTGCCACCAACACTCATCGCCTTCGGTATCACCACTGTTGATGCTCGAACAGTCATCAGTCCAGAATTTAAGGCTGAGGGTCACAACCTCTACCTCATCAAACATACTCCTGTCAGCAACTACATGCCTGACACCGACATGCTGAAGAAGAACTTCGACTTCGTCAGCACCGAGATTGAGAACAAACACATCGTGGCTGCCTATGCCATCGGCTTCGGCGGTGTGATGGAGGCTTTGGCCAAGTGTTCGTTCGGTAACCGCATCGGCGCTGAGGTGAAGATGAGCGAAGAGGAACTCTTCAACTACAACTACGGCAGCATCCTCGTGGAGGCTGACGGCGAGTTGAACTTCGAGAACGCTGTGCTCCTCGGCAAGACCGCTGGCAACGAGATGGTGATCAACGGCACACGTTTCACCCTCGACGCTTTGAAACAGATGAACTGCGAGAAGTTCTGCACCGTATATCCAGACCGTGGCATCAACCATGCTACCGTGATGGAGTCAACACCAGAGGTCAAAACTTTGACTTACGCTGGCGAAGCAGTAGAACATCCTTACGTCTATCTCCCTGTATTCCCTGGCACCAACTGCGACTACGATACCGCCAAGGCATTCCGTCGTGCAGGCGCTGTGACCAAACAAGGTGTCTTCCGCAACTTGAACAGCGAGGCCATCTCTGAGTCTATCGACGACATGGTGAAGGAAATCAACCAATGTCATATCCTCGCCCTCTCCGGTGGCTTCTCTGCAGGCGACGAGCCAGACGGCAGCGGCAAGTTCATTGCCAATGTGCTGAACAACGTGAAGGTGACCGAAGCCATCAACAACCTCTTGAAACGTGGCGGCTTGATTCTCGGTATCTGCAACGGTTTCCAAGCTTTGGTGAAATCGGGTCTCCTCCCATACGGCAAACTCGGCGACGTTACCGTTGACTCTCCTACCCTCTTCCGCAACGATGTAAACCGTCACGTCTCACAGATGGTAACCACACGCATCAGCACCACCAACTCTCCATGGCTGAAGAGCTTCACCGTCGGCGAGGAACACACCATCGCCATGAGTCACGGCGAAGGCAAGTTTGTGGTAAGCGAAGAGATGGCGAAGGAGTTGTTCAAGAACGGTCAGGTAGCCTTCCAATACGTTGACCTCAACGGCAACATCACCACCGAAGCGCCTTACAACCCTAACGGCTCAAGTTATGCCATCGAAGGCATCGTGAGTCCGAACGGACAGATTCTCGGTAAGATGGGTCACAGCGAACGCTTCGAGGACAACCTCTTCAAGAATATCGCAGGCAACAAACGTCAGACGATTTTCCAAAACGCAGTAGATTACTTCCGTAAAAAGTAAGACGATATGAAAGATTTAGACTTCACTCCTCGCGAACTGCTCTACGAAGGCAAGGCGAAACAAATCTATGCCGTAGATGATCCCGAGTATGTGATTATCCGCTATAAAGACGATGCTTCTGCCTACAACGGCATCAAACGCGCACAGATTGCCAACAAAGGCGTGTTGAACAACAAGATTTCTTCTATCATCTACAAACAGCTGGAGGAGAACGGCATCAAGACACACTTTGTGAAACGCCTCAACGACCGCGACCAACTCTGCCGCCGCAAGGAGGTTATCCCTATCGAGTTCGTGGCACGCAACCGCGCTGCAGGCAGCATGGCTGTTCGTCTCGGATTGAAGGAGGGCTACAAACTTCCTTCACCAATCTTCGAGATGTGCTACAAGAACGATGAATTGGACGATCCAATCATCAACTATACACACGCTGTGGCTCTTGGCTTGAGCGACCACGAGACCGTGGAGAAGGTCAAAGTGCTTGTGATGCGCGTCAATAAGATTCTCACACCTCTGTTTGCAAAGCTCGGCATCACGTTGGTAGATTTCAAGACTGAGTTTGGTCGTCTCTCCGACGGCTCTCTCGTGCTCGCTGATGAACTCAGCCCAGACACCTGCCGTCTTTGGGATGCAGACACCGACGAGCGTCTGGACCGCGATCGTTTCCGTCGCGACCTCGGCCGTGTGGCAGAGGCTTACGGCACCATCCTGACAAGATTGGAACAACTCTAATCGAACACCGATAGAACGCCGTGCGACTCTTTTTCTTATTCTCTGTTGTCAGTCTGCTGGCAGCAATGACGAAAGGATGCGACATCCCCTTGAAGACGGAGAGTCAAGCAGCGCCTACCACCGTTGAGGTGGAGGAAGAGATAGAGGTCATCATCGAGCCCTCAGATACTATATCTATTGTGCTGACGGGCGACGTGATGATAGGTCTCAACTACCCCGACACACTGATACCTGTTGACAGCGGTCGACAACTGTTGCTTTCCGTGACACCATGGCTCATCAATGCAGATGCCACGTTTGGCAACCTCGAGGGTATCATCAGTAATATTGGACAACCGAAGAAACAGTGCAACGACACCGCCAACTGTCATCTCTTCCGCATGCCGGAGGAGTTGATCACGGTGCTCACCGATGCCGGCTACGATGCTTTCAGCATTGCCAACAACCACTCACGCGATTTCGGCGACAGCGCTATCCTACGCACCAGGGCTCTCTTTGAGGAGAACGACCTGTATTGCGCAGGACAACGGGGACATTGCCGAGAGGCTATCTTCGAACGCAACGGGCACACATTCGGATTCGTGGCCTTTGCTCCCAATGCAGGAAGCATGGATTTGCGTCTGGTGGAGCAAGCCGTGGAGGTGGTTCGCGACCTCAAGCAACGTTGCGACATCGTCGTCGTCTCGATGCACGGTGGTGGCGAAGGCTATGAGTTTCTCCACACTCCCCGCGAGACGGAGTTCTACCTTGAGGAAGACCGTGGATGCGTCTACTGCTTTGCCCATGCTGTCATCGATGCCGGTGCCGATGTGGTATTTGGCCACGGACCCCATGTTCCCCGTGCCATAGAGGTCTACAACAACCGACTCATCGCCTACAGCCTCGGCAACTTCTGCACCCCCTACAGGGTAAGCACAAGAGGTGTCTCGGGCTATGCGCCCATCATACGCGTGACGATGAGAAAGAATGGCGAGATGGTCAAGGCACAGGTCTATTCGGCAATACAGTACGTGCAGACGGGTCCACGCATCGACGAGGAACGACGTGCCGCACGGTTGATACAGCAACTTACTGAGGAAGATTTTCCAGAGCAATCAGTCATCGTTGACACCAACGACGTACTCACCTATAGAATAAAAAAGTAAAAAAACATATAGACAATGAATGCATTAACTCAAACCAACTACAGCTTCGACGGACAGACCAATGTTTATCATGGTAAAGTTCGCGACGTGTATTTTGTAAACGATAAACTGGTGATGGTGGCTTCCGACCGCATCTCAGCCTTCGACGTGGTGTTGCCAAAAGGTATCCCTGCCAAAGGACAAATCTTGAACCAAATCGCAGCCAAGTTCCTTGACGCAACCACAGACATTTGTCCTAACTGGAAACTTGCTGTGCCAGACCCAATGGTTACCGTTGGTGTAGCTTGCAAAGGTTTCCCTGTAGAGATGATCGTTCGTGCCTACCTCTGCGGCAGTGCATGGCGTGCCTACAAAAATGGTGCTCGCGAGATCTGCGGCGTGAAACTCCCAGAGGGCATGAAGGAGAACCAGAAGTTCCCAACACCTATCATCACACCAACCACAAAAGCCGAACAAGGCGAACACGATGAGGACATCTCCAAAGAGGAAATCCTCCGTCGCGGCCTCGTTTCAAAAGAAGAGTACGAAATCACCGAGAAATATGCGTTGGCACTCTTCCAGCGCGGCACTGAGATTGCTGCTCAGCGTGGTTTGATTCTCGTAGACACCAAATATGAGTTCGGCAGCTACAACGGTCAGGTTTACCTCATGGACGAAATCCACACTCCAGACTCAAGCCGCTACTTCTATGCCGAGGGCTACGAAGAGAAGTTTGCCAAAGGCGAGCCACAACGTCAACTCTCCAAAGAGTTCGTTCGCGAATGGCTGATGGAAAACGGCTTCCAAGGCAAAGAGGGACAGAAAGTGCCAGAGATGACCGAAGAGGTTGTGAACAGCATCACCGCACGCTACATCGAACTCTATGAGCACATCACCGGTGAGAAGTTCGTGCCTGCCACATGCGATTGCCTTGCCGACCGCATCTACGAAAACGTAAGCGAATACCTCAAGAAATAAGTTACTATGGAAATCATCTCAGGTAAAGACCTTGCGATGTCTATCAAGAAAGAGGTAGCAGAGCAAGTTGAGAAACTGGCTGCACAATATGGTCGCAAGCCAAACCTCACCGTTGTCCTCGTGGGCGACGATCCAGCCAGTGTCTCCTATGTAACAGGCAAAGGCAAAGCATGTGCCGAAGTGGGCATTGAGAACAAAACCATCACCCTTCCTGCCGAGAGCACCGAAGAGCAAGTTCTTGAACTCATCAACACCTTGAACGCAGACCAGACCGTTGACGGCATCCTCGTTCAACTGCCATTGCCAAAACATATCAACGAAGAGCGTGTCATCGATGCTATCCTCAAAGAGAAAGACGTAGACGGTTTCCACCCATACAACGTAGCAGCGCTTTGGGAGAAACGTCCTTGCATCCTCCCATGCACACCAAAAGGGGTGGTCAAACTCTTGAAATCGAAAAACATCGAGATTTCAGGCAAACGCGTCGTTGTGATGGGTCGCAGCAACATCGTTGGTCTCCCTGCAGCCAAACTGATGTTGGACGAGAACGCCACCGTTACCATCGTGCACAGCCGCACCAAGAACATCGCCGACGTTTGCGCTGAAGCCGACATCCTCATCGTAGGCATCGGCAAACCGAAGTTCGTGAAACCGGAATTCATCAAGGAAGGTGCTGCCGTCATCGACGTTGGTGTCAACCGCGACCCAGAGACAGGCAAACTCTGTGGCGACGTCGATTTCGATGCCTGCGCTCCACACTGCAGCTACATCACCAAAGTGCCAGGCGGCGTGGGTCCTATGACCATCGCCTGCTTGATGGAGAATACCGTTGAGTGTTTCCTCAGTCACGTCAAATAAATATGAAGAACCTACGCATAGCACTGCTGCTCTTTGTCGTCCTGCTTGGCTGTGGCAACATGTCGGCCAATCAAGATGCCAAAGGCGAAGTCATCCACCTGACCAAAGAGCAATTCATGGCGAAGGTGATGAACTACAAGCAGAACCCCGACAAATGGGTTTATCTCGGCGACAAGCCTTGCCTCATCGATTTCTATGCCACCTGGTGTGGTCCATGCAAACGTCTTGGTCCTGTACTCGACGAACTGGCCGAAGAATACGGAGGCAAGATATATATCTACAAAGTGGATGTGGACAAAGAACGTGAACTTGCCGCCCTCTTCCAAGTCAGCAGCGTCCCCACGCTCGTCTTCTGCCCCATGGGCGAAAACCCACAGCTTGCCAAAGGTGCACTGCCAAAAGAAACGCTCTGCGAGATTATTGAGAAAGTGCTGCTGAAGTAACGACATTCCATCTATACAATATATTATAGTATAGCCCACATAGCCCGACAGCGTTAAACTGTCGGGCTTTTCTTTTCCCGCAAAACATTTCTCAAGAATCGTTCACTAAACCTTAGTTATTAAACTTGGTCAAATCAATACATTGTTGTACCTTTGCAAAAAAAATAAATCAATGGATAGAAAAATCATATTTATCGTTTTGATGCTCATCTTGACTTTGACCTTTAATAAGGCTGAAGCGCAAAGAATTATTGTAAGAATTCTGGATAGCACCTACATACCTTCAATTGTAAAAGAAAAGTCCATTATAAACGAAGTTGATTGGAAAGCAGAGTTACAGAAAGTGGATAACGATAGGAACCGTTTATGTTTTCAATGCATCGTCAAAGAAAACAACAGAAAGAATCGGGTCTATCTAACCTGTGACAATCCAGAATTCAGAAACTACCTTGCTGCTTTCGTCTTTGAAAATTTTGAGCAATCATTTCCAGGAATGAAAGGGATAAGTCGTCAGTTATCGGAAGCCTATACATTTTATTTCCTTTCAAATGCAGAACGGGATGTGTTTGTCCGTTTTTTGGAGCAACATCCATTACAATTTGAAGATATAAGTATTCTGGGACACAGCGTTTCCATACCCGCATCATCAAATTTGACATTTAATGACACATATCAAAATGTGCAAACATATTTGGACTATATCAAATTTCCAGAGGCTTATTCATTTGTAAAAGAAAAAGAAAAGTCTAACCAGTTTGAGATAGTAAATGTTGGTATTGTTGACCCTCAACATTTTGATGAACAACATGAAGATTACAACATATACCAAATTGTTAATCCCGACACCAACTATCTAGCAACCGGAAATCATGGCACAAATGTTATGGGAGTATTAGCGGCAACAACAAACAACCATACGGGAATCGCTTCAACCGGAGGAGACTTTTCTAGGACATTTGTTTGCGCAGACCCTTATTCAAAGAATTGGATATACGTACAACGATTGGCTAGGGACTATCATTGTAAAGTGATTAATTGTAGTTGGACCTACAAAGACTCTGTTTCCTATATAGAAAACTATTACAATGCAGCTCGCGATAGTTTTGATTGCGTTGTTGTTTGCTCAGCAGGAAACGGCATAAAAGGAGGATTGCCTAATAACACGGATAAACAATATCCAGCCTCTTTTGAATCTTGTTTATCGGTGTCAACAGTTAATCATTTTAGTGGAGCAAATTGTGTAGAAGGTTCTCATATGTATGATAACAGTTCACGTGATTCAACATTTCAACACAATAAGGCTGTTGATATCTGTGCTCCTGGTATTAATCTTAAAACAACAGACAATAATAATGAATATTGCTACTCATCAGGAACATCTATGTCTGCACCTATAGTTGCAGGTGTCGCCGCAATGGTGCGTTATGTCAACCCTTGCCTTACTGCAAGACAGGTAATCGATTTATTAAAAAGGACAGCAAATGATAAAATTTATAATGTAAGCGAAAACACTCAATATAAAGGAATGCTTGGTGCGGGAGTTGTTGACGCATATGCTGCAGTAAAAGAAGCCTATACACTAACATCTCCAGACCTGTTTATTCGAGATGATGTCAACGACACAGGGGTAGAACCGAACAAAAAGAAACTAAGTGGTGTATGGAATAGTCCAGACATCCGTTTTCTTGATTATGACAACCAAGATATTGAAATTCAAGACCTCAACCACTACACAAAAGATTCTTGCATAATTGAAATCAAGATTAAAAACAGATCTTGCCACGCTTCCCTGGGGGATGGCTATGACCATCTATATATAACAAAAGGCAAAAAAGCATTACGCTCAGCAACCGATATAAATGCCAACAAATTCAGTTTTGTATCTCCCATAAGAGGCTTGATGTTACCTTCTATTGACAGCACCTATGTTGTCTGCTTACCAATGAAAACGCCTAGCAATAGTGTTGATTCTTCAACGGTAAGTCATTCTTTCTCACAATTGTTTTCCAATACAAACATCAAACATTCCAACATCCAATGGGGATTTGCAATCCAGGCCACAATCGATGAGAACAAGCATTTGACTTCGTTGCTGCAAAACCGACCTTGGTTTCACCATCCAAACAAAACATTTGCAAAAAACCATAATAGTGTTGCATTGGCAAGCAGAAGCAACATAATCTATGACAACAAAAACATAGCATTGGCAAACTTAGAAGTCGTAGAAACTCCAACATATAGCATCATATTCAAGCAAGAGTACCAGAAAGACTCCACTATTTTGAGTGATTTTTCAGAGCTATACCTATTGCTCAGCGATTCGCTGATGGCAAACGTTACTAATCTTACATCGTTGGAGATAGTTGACAAAAACAGAATTAGGATTACAAATCAGACAACAGAAGTGTCATTCATAAACCCCGAAGAGATTGGAGATTTCCTTATCGGTACAGAGGTGAATTTCTTTTCTAACATGACACCTTCATACAACGACTATGATTTCAATATTCAATTGGTAACAGACTCCGTTGAAGATGTCTTGTCATTTACGGCTATCCGCGACTCTGTGACATACTTTACTGCCCAAGCGGAATGCTCGAACAGAGACATCTTAAGCAATCAAGGAACTACACTGACATCCAACGCTATCAGCGAGTCTGCCTCCTACACCTGGTTTGATGCGGCAATGGACACCATTGGTCGCGGTCGCCAGTTGACAGTCCAACCAGATAGATCGCAGACATACACTCTGAAGATTCAACAAGAGAGCAATGGCTATGTTGCAAGCGACACCGTCTCTGTTGTGGTCAAGGAGGGACGAATCAAAGTCATAACACCAAATCCTGCAACTATGTCAGCAATGATTTCCTACGAAGTGACACCAAACAAAAGCGCAAGCATCACAATCACAGATATCTCAAACACCATCAGACAAAACTATCCAATCAATCAAGCCAACGGCACATTGACCATTCCTGTAAACAATATGCCTAAAGGTGTTTACTATGTAACGCTGAATGTAGAAGGCGCTGTCGCGGATACGAAATCGCTGATAGTTCAATAAACGACAGACATATAACACACAAGTTATCCCCACCTACATGATGTAATTATTGTATTGTAGGTGGGGATTGGTTTATTCTGTCTTGGGTTCTTTGGGATCTTTGGGGGAGTCGTCGTGTGGTGACGATGTTAACCTTGATAAATGCCTCGTTGCTGATTCATCTTATTCCCAAAAAGTTGGTGCAAGATTTTGAATATTCGGGAAAACCTCGTACTTTTGCACTCTCAAAAGAAACGAGTTCTCGTTTCGGACCCATAGCTCAGTTGGTTAGTAGCACCTGACTCATAATCAGGGAGTCGTAGGTTCAAGCCCTACTGGGTCCACCAGCAATCCCGAAGCTTCAGAAGCTCGGGATTTTTTTATATCCCTGCTCTTTCAGTCGTCCGAAACGGATTGCAAAGTTACGATTTTTGTACCGCCCCCCTGCTCCCCAAGTTTAAACTAAGCATAGACCCCAAAATGCCTTTATCGTTGAAAAACATTTAACCTTAGAACCCCTTGACCACCCGAGACACTGAACCATTTGAACCACTTGAACCATTATTTACTCTTTCAGCAACTATATTTCAAACTTCCCAAACTTACTGAAATTTTCAGCAACTCCATTTCAAACTTTTCGAACTTCCGGAAATTTTCAGCAACAACAAACCATTTTTTTCGGAATCCCGGAAATTCCGGAAAATCTGGAACAGCAGGACCATCCGCCTAACTCATCACCCCATCGCCTTCGGCGAAGTGAATAGTGAAAAGTGAAAAGTTGGAGTTATCGTTCCCGTTATCGTTATCGTTATCGTTAATTCCGCCTCATCGCCTCATCGCCTTCGGCGAAGTGAATAGTGAAGAGTGAAAAGTGAAGAGTTGGAGTTGTCGTTAACGTTATCGTTCCCGTTATCGTTAACGTTATCGTTAATTCCGCCTCATCGCCTTATCGCCTAAAAAAGGCCTCATCGCCCTATCGCCTCAGTCGAAGGCTTTGATACGCCTATGCCTCATTGGGTTGGGTATTCATCTGACTGACAAACAGACCGAGGATGACGATAACAATGCCTAACCATTTGAACCAGCCGAGTGTCTCACCGAACATCATCCAGACAAACAATGCCGTAAAGCCTGGCTGAAGGTTGGAGAAGGCCGTGGCTCGCGTGATACCCAACTTGCGAACCACACCAGCATAGAGGATATAGGCAGTGGTTGAAGCAAAGACTGCCAAAGCAACGACAGCACCGAAAGCCGTCCAAGAGAAGGTCATCTCGGAGAGGTGAGGAAGATCGACCAGACACCACGTAGGATAGAAGAACAGGAGGCTGAAGAGGTGAACGTAGAAGACGACGGTGGTGTTGTTGTAATGCGACGGTACCTTACGCAATGATACATTATATAATATAGCCGTCACGATGCAAACCACCACCAACACGATGCCCATGGGTTTGACGATGAGATGTTCCTTCTCCACAATCAGCATCATCACACCACAGAGTGAGACCACGATGCCCAACAGATTGTTCCACCTTACCTTCTCGTGCAGCAACACGAAGGCAAACAGCGGTGCAAACAACGGTATGGTGGAGAGCATGACAGAGGCCAGTGTGGGAGAGAGAAGCTTCAGTCCGTAGGTCTCGCAGACGAAATAGACGAACGGCTGCACGAAACCCGTGCCCACGAAGAACAGGAGGTCTCCTTTCTGCAAAGGCTGCAGTTTGCCGCTGAGTTTGGCAAAGAGGAAGAGCGAGAGCACTGCCAGAGTCATGCGCATGGTGATGACAGTGAGGGGATGGAAAGCCAGCAGCGCCTGTTTGGTGAAGACATAGGAGACAGACCAGATGCTGACCGCTGCCACGGCAGCAAGATATGAGCCGAAGTTGTTAGATTCTTTCATAGTTGGAGCGAAACGCTCTGCCACTCGGGAGAGGAGGCTACGGTTTTTTGATTGTGTTGAAACGGAGGGTGTCTAAAAAATAGGCAAGCCCTACACAGGATAGGGCTTGCTATGTGGAGTTGTTATGCTCGGAGAGGATTTACTTAGCGTAGCTTACTGCGCGGGTCTCGCGGATGACAGTAATCTTCACCTGACCAGGATAGGTCATCTCGTCCTGAATCTTCTTGGCGATATCGTATGAGAGTGTCTCTACGGTCTTGTCGTCCACCTTGTCGGCACCGACGATGACACGGAGTTCACGACCAGCCTGGATGGCGTAGGTCTTGATGACGCCAGGATAAGAGAGTGCGAGTTTCTCGAGGTCGTTGAGACGTTTGATGTAAGCCTCAACGATTTCACGACGTGCACCTGGACGTGCACCAGAGATAGCGTCGCACACTTGTACGATAGGAGCGAGGAGTGAGGTCATCTCGATTTCGTCGTGGTGAGCACCGATGGCATTGCATACGTCTGGTTTCTCTTTGAACTTCTCTGCGATGTTCATACCGAGGATTGCGTGTGGCAATTCTGGTTGATCGTCAGGCACCTTACCGATATCGTGCAAGAGACCGGCGCGTTTTGCTTTTTGTGGGTTCAAGCCGAGTTCTGCTGCCATGATGGCACAGAGGTTGGCAGTCTCGCGAGCGTGTTGCAAGAGGTTCTGACCGTAGCTTGAGCGGTATTTCATCTTACCGATGAGACGGATGAGGTCTGGATGCAAGCCATGGATGCCGAGGTCGATGGCAGTACGTTTGCCCACTTCGACAATCTCCTCCTCTACCTGTTTCTTGGTTTTGGCAACCACCTCTTCGATACGTGCTGGGTGGATACGGCCGTCAACCACCAACTGGTGGAGAGCGAGACGTGCAATCTCACGGCGAACTGGGTCGAAGCCAGAGAGTACGATAGCTTCTGGGGTGTCGTCGACGATGATTTCAACACCGGTGGCAGCTTCAAGAGCACGGATGTTACGTCCTTCGCGGCCAATGATGCGTCCTTTGATTTCGTCGGAATCGATATTGAATACGGTGACAGAGTTTTCGATGGCGGTCTCTGTTGCCACGCGTTGGATAGTCTGAACGATGATGCGTTTAGCCTCTTTGTTGGCGCTCATCTTAGCCTCTTCCATGGTTTCGTTGACGTAAGCCATGGCAGATGTCTTAGCCTCTTCGCGGATGGTTTCGATGAGTTGAGCCTTTGCCTCCTCTGGAGTCAGGCCAGAGATGGCGGAGAGACGTTCTTGCTCTTGGAGTTGGAGAGCATTGAGTTCTTGTTTCTTTTCTTCAACGATTTCCAGTTGTTTGTCGAGATTGGCTTTGATGGCATCAACAGCGCTGTTCTTGCGTTGGAGGTCATTTTGTTTGTCCGCCAAGCTTCTCTCCTTTTGTTGGATGCGAGATTCGGCTTGACTGATGCGGTTTTCCTGTTGTTGGAGTTTGTTGTTGCGTTCAGCCACTTCCTTATCAAACTCGGCTTTGAGATTGAGGAACTTCTCTTTAGCCTCGAGCATCTTATTGCGTTTGATATTCTCGCCTTCAATCTTGGCATCTTCCAGGAGTTTTTCTGCCTGTTGTTGTGCCAGATTGACTTTTTGTTCAGTGCTTTGTTTTGTCGTTGTCTTGATGAGCAGCCATCCCACCAATGCTCCTACAAGGAGACCCACGACGCACAATATAGTTATAGTAACCATGTGTAGTTATTATTGTATGTTATTAAAAATCTGCAGTGTTTTGTCACCGCCATCGTGCCCCCGCTCTGCTGTCGGGTATCAAATTTTCTGGTTCATGACTTCGTCAATACGAGCCATCAGTTTATCTATATGTTCAGCCACAGCTTTCTGGTCTGCCACTACGCTACCTTTTTGAAAGTCGGCAAGCACTTCAAACGCAAGCAATGCAAAGAGGGTTTCACGACTGGCATTGCCGTATTTTTTAGCCAGATAGAGAAACTCAGTGTTGAGCATTCGTTCTGCATTGCGGAAGACGATTTCTTCGTCACGTTTTACTCTCAGTGCCACTTTTTCGCCACTGAGGTTTACGTTGATAACAAATGTCTCGTCGCTCATTGTGCTTATTGTGGATTTGCAGGGTGTTGTTCCCCTACTCTTTTATCAATTTGATGCAAGCATCGATGTCGTTGACAAGCTTTGTAATACGGCGATAGGCGCGTTTTTTGTCTTCTTCCGACTGTCCAAACGCTTTCGCCAATTTCAAAGTCTCGTATTTTTTCTGTCCGTCACGAATATCCAACAAGGCATCCTGTAACTGCTTTGTGGTGTTTTCAAGTTGTTCTACGAGTTCCTTATTCCGCTGTTTCAGAGCAATATAATCAGTGAGGAGAATGTTGAGTTTTTCCTCAAGCAAGCGGAACGATTCGTCGTGAGCATCAACCATGTTTAGATACGGGCACAAAAACTATGCAAAGATACGATTTATTCTTTGAACTATCACCTTCTAAGAGGTGCTTTTTTGTACGTCAAAAAAGTTCGTATTTCGACAGTTATTTACTGAAATTGTTGAAGAAAGGAGTTCAGTGTCTCTTTGTAGGCATCGCCAACAGGAATTTGGGTTTTTCCAAAGACGATGGTTCCGTTTTTTATGACGGATATTTTGCTTTTCTGAACGAGGAAAGAACGGTGAACACGAATAAAACGACGGGAATCGAGTTGTTGTTCCATGGCCTTGAGTGTGGCAATGGTGGATATCTCAGTATTGTCGTCAAGTACGAAACGGACGTAATCACGCTGAGCCTCCACAAATAGCACATGGTCGAAGTATACACGATAACGGCGGCGTTTGGAAAGCACGAAGATAGCATTGGACGAAGCAGAAGCAGTATCTTCTTCTGCAGTCACGGCTTCTAAGGCTGGCGTCTCGTTTTGTTCAAACCAAACAACAGCACGTTCGGCCGTCTTTTGGAATTCGGCAAAGGCAATCGGTTTCAAGAGATAGTCAAATGCCGACACTTTATAGCCTTCGATGGCATACTCACTATATGCCGTAGTGAATACAATCTTGGTTTTAGCAGGAAGTGTTGCAGCAAACTCCAGTCCATTCATATTGGGCATCTGTATGTCCAGGAAAAGAAGGTCGACATTGTCGTCCAACAGATGTTTCTGCGCTTCCTTGGCACTGGAGTAAGTACCTACGAGTTGCAGGAAGTCAATGCGTTTGACATAAGAGCTAAACAAACCGATTGCGAGCGGTTCATCATCAATAATTGCACAACGTAGTTGTCTCATTGTTGTAATTCTTTTAGTTTGATTATTCAGTTCTTAATATATTTAGGAACACTCAGGAAAGCACGGAACGACTTGCCATCGGCCATAGGTTTCGCTGAGAATTGATAGTTTTTCTTATACAGAAGTTCCAGACGACGTTCCAATGTAGCAAGTCCTACACCAGAGTTATTCTTTTCATTATTCTCCTTTGGATAGTAGGAGTTTATCACCTCCAATATGATATTGTTTTCATCGTCGAACGACTTGATTTTTATAAAATCATCTTGTGAACCCGAGATACCATGCTTGAAGGCATTTTCTACAATTGCACCAGCCAGCATGGGAGCAATGTGCATGGTTTGCGGATTCTGCACAAGCACTTCTACGGTAAGATTCAACGAAGGAGCAACCCGCAGTTTCATCAGTTCAATATAGTTTCGAAGAAACTGTAACTCTTTTTCCATGGAAACGAAGTTTTCGTTGGTATCATACAACAGATAACGAAGCATTTTCGCCAAATCCATGACAGCATTCTGTGCTTTTTCGGGATCGAAGCCGATAAGTGCATAGATATTGTTCAGTGTATTCAGCATGAAATGAGGGTTAATCTGATGCTTAAGGAGATTCAATTCCGTCTCCCTGCGTACATGTTCAGCATCTCTCCAACGAAGAGAAAAGCGAACCAACACACAGACAACCACACAAATGGCAAGCAACAAGTGATCGCGAAGGAAGAGCAGCAGGTCGATAGAAAGGAATGTTTTTTGCGGAATTGGTCCTGCATGAGGAGGGGGCGGTGGCAAAGTATGCCCTTTGGGAGGGTCTGTGATATACCCCATAGCAAAATTAGCCCAACCCGGTTTCATCGACTCCTGAAAGAAATCGCACTGCATCATCCCACTAATCGCGGCATAAAGCAACTGACCTGTCAGCAATATCAAGATAATATTCAGGCAGACAAAATAAAGCCAGCGGGGTTCTTTTAACAGCAGTTGCGGAATGAGCAGAAAGTGATTGAAATAATAGACAAACATACAAGCCATAATGAGCGAGTTACTCAATGCAATTTTTGCCCACGGGAAAATAATGGTTCCGGAAACAGAATCTTTCTCTACCCAAAAAAACGGGAGAGAAAAGAGGAAGAGCCAAACCAAGGCGCTGATAACAACAGCCAATGGCGAGACAGAACGACTCTTGTTCGGGTTGGTGTTTATCTCATTCATTACGGTGTTTTTTAGAACAAGCAAAGATAGTAATTTTTTGCGAGAATTCAGCTATTCTTCTCTACAACAATCATGAATGCAGCCTTAGAGAAACAAAAAAACGCCTCCGTCTGAGAACGGAAGCGTTTAGATATGGTGTAAATTGACCAATTACCACATGAGCACGAGACGGAAACTCATCTCATCAGGAGCAACATCAGCAAAATCGCTATGTGTCACATAGATGGCAACACTGCCGATAGCATAGTCAAAATCGACTGTTGTGGTCCAATAGTTGCCTTGAGTGTCCTGATTATGGCGTACGTATGGGAGCACGATTTGTGAGTTGTTGATTTCGTGATAGCACATTACAAGACCGCTGTTGTAAATGAAATCGTTGATTTCGGGCACATCAAACAAGGCTCTGTAATAGCTGTTTTGTCCGTTATTGTCGGCAAACTGCTGCCAAGCATTGGCAGGTACGGTCAGGTTAATGATTTTCCAGTTTGTTCCTTCTCCGGCAGGGCCTTGAGGACCCATTGGACCCTGAGGACCGCGTGGACCTACGCAAGAAACAGCAGAACACATCATTACCAATGCAAATACTATGCTACGTAAGATTGTTTTTTTCATAATCGTTCGTATGTTAGTTGTTTATTATTAAGATTCATTCCCATGTACAAGGTTTAATTGTCCTCGTTACGATTTGCCACATCTTCTATCCAATAATTGATGACATCCAGCAGTGGCTTACGATAATCTTCCACAATCCAAGACATTGGCTGCTGAACACCCATAATCAATGTAGCAGACAATTCCGGGTATCTCGATGTAAGCAACGAAGCATTCTTTGTGTCGGTCAGGAAGTAACGAACTTCCCCTTTTCTTGTCAGTCGGGCAAGGCTGTCAAGACCGATATGATTCAACTCCTCTATTTGTAATTCTATACCAGCCTCAGAGATAAGATGCTTCAACTGCGCCACATAGGGTGAACGACCAGGCAAGGTCAACACCTTCTCGTTGAGTTGAAGCACCGAGGTAGGAACAGTATCCTCTGCCCTTTGCACTAAGATAGGTGCGGCATCGTACAAAGATTCTGTCAGTGTGAAGTGGTGCTTCATCTCCAAAGTAGTAGGAACTGGTTCTGCCACAATGTTGACACGAACATCCTCCAACGCCTCGATACAAGCCTGAAGGGAAAAGAATGGCACGATGGAAACACTCAGTCCGTTTTCTTTGGCAAACATCTCTACCTGCGATTTCTGGAATGGATTCAAGATAGTATCACCCGTCTGCTCGTCAATAGAGGCAAGCATGGCAACACGTAGAGCCTGAAGTGTTCGTTCTGTATCGTCGGCACGGTGACGGCGAATCTGCCAAGCCTTGAATATCAAGAACAGCGCTGCAAAGGCAAAGACTACCATCAGGAGGTGACGTAGCACACGCCTGACTGTTCGAGGAGCCATCGAGCGTGTCTTCGAACCCCAATGGTGAGGAGCTGTTCTGAATGGGTTGCGCATCGGATGAGATTTTATTGGGTTAGTTCGTTAATCATAGAAAGTCCACGACAAACCGAAATGGAAAGTCGTTGGGTTGATAGGATAATGTGGCATGGAGAAGTAGCGTCGGCCACCAAACACCTTCTGGTTCCAGTTGGTTACCAAGGCAAAGAAACGCATGCGTTTCAAGTGGAAGTTGACATAGGCATTCATCTCTGGATAATTGCCTATCTCCATTTCATTCTGATTATAGAACACGCCAGTGGCAGCCATATATTTCGGTGCATAATAGGCTGTATTATAGCGTAAGCTCATACCCAACTGCATGGTCAACACCTTGAAGAACTTGTCCATGTAATAGACGTTTGAATAGAGGCTGACCAGTGGGAGTGCAATGACTTCGCTGTTGGAAGTGGTCTGAAGCACAGCCTGATTATCGAGGTGGAACTTCCATGCCTTAAGGTTCAGTTTTGCATCAATTGACATCAGCTGCACGTTACCAACAAACTGGTCTGGCAGAGCCTTGGTGTTGAAGAAAACAGGATTGGTGAGGTTGCTCATATTGAAACCCGCACTCAATTCATAGCCCCACGATTTACTTGTATGATGGGCAGCACCCACACTGGCTCCGAAACGGAGATCATAGTAAGCCTGGAACTCATTTTCCCAACGGAAGTGATTGGAGTTGTAGTGGCTGAAGAAGTAATCAGGAGTGGCTCGTTCGAAACTGCCGTAACCATTCAACTGTACCGTATCGTTCTTTATCTTGAATTGGGTATTCAACCGTCCGTTCAAATCAAACTCGCCGGCTCGAGGACCCAAGAGGTCAATTTTTCCAGTCACACTGAATTTCACCCATTTGGCTTCATTGCGAGCTATTGTGGCACCAACACGGAGGTGATTGTCATAGAAGCCCATGAACTTCATGGTATCGGTCATCACGTCATAACGCCTCAACTCATGTTCCACGAAGGCTGCCAGCCCGAAACCAACCTTCTTCATGAATTTCTCTTCCATGACCACGGCAAAGGTGTTGCGAAGTGAGCCGTAACGCAGACTGTCTCTTGTCTGATTGGGTGTATAATAGGTCTCGTCGTAAAAATTCGGAACAATACTGTTCTCCTTGAAACGACGACGGATGCCATCATAACGCAATGTATGAACAAAGGAAGTTACAGGAACGAAATCTGTAACCACCGAGTCGTTCTCCAGCTTGCGTTCCTTATGAAAGCCAAGGCTATAGTGATGATTGAGATAGACGATATTGTTGCGATACTGCGAATAGGCATTATTATTGAAAACGGTAGGGATATTGTAAGAACGGTAGCTACCGAAATTCTCCGGATGAAGCACATAGTCGTCATCGGTAATGCCGCCATGGTCATAGTTCTTATGACTATTGAACATCAGCATGGCATGGAAGCCATACTGCAATCCGGTCAGTGAAGCCCAAATGCCGCCGTTGAATGCGCGAGCAGTCTGGCTGGCATACTGTCCGCGTCCATAAACCAGATTTGCCGTACCGCCGACGTTGAAATGCCGATTGGCATTCATTGTGAAAAGTGCACGCAGATATTCCTCTTCGTGATATTTTGGAACGGAAGAGTGCCAAACCAATTTGGCGTAAGGTTTTCGCGTATCAAAATAGCGCACGTTTTCCGGCGTAATCAAATAGGCATTATAAGGTTCAGAAAAAAAAGTGTGGGCAAGATTCTTACGGCGGAAATAGTCCATGTTTTTTAGCGGCGAGCCAAGATTACCGTTCCAGGCACGCACCAAAGCATAGTTATTCACGGGGTTATTGTCCATGTAGCTGACAATCGCCGTATCAGGAGCCACAGTATCGGCATAGCCGAGGCGTTCATTCATGATATAGGCTCTGACACGAGCGGACGAAGCACCAGCCGTTACCGGACCGTCGGCAGGTTTTCCGTCGGGACCTATATAGCTGGCCTGTGCTGCCGCAATCAGACAAACTGCAAAAAACAGCAGGGTTAGAAGCGTACGTTTCAGAGTCATTATCATCAATTCGTTTTAGAGGGCAAAGGTACGAATAATATTTTGAATTAGACACTTCATAAGCGCACACAATATTAAGTGCCGAAGATTTGGCTATCACAGCGAGTTACGGTAATTTTGCAGCCGCAAATCCCAATGGTTGGAACAATGAGTATCTATACACTTATCACAAGTATTCTTCTGCTGACCACAATGGCAGCTTTCATACAGAGAGTCAGCGGCTTTGGTTTCGGCATCGTTTTTATGAGCGTACTCCCGATGTTGATGCCATCATACGGTGAAGCCACCGCTTTGTCTGGTTCATTGGCTGTTGTTACAGCCCTTTTACCTGCCATTTCTCACAGAAAACATGTGAATTGGAAAGACCTGTTGCCTATTTTGCTCTGCTTTGCTGTGTTCTCTTGGTTTGCCGTGAGAATCGTGACCAAGGTAGACAGCACATTGCTTCGTAGAATCTTAGGTATAGTGATGATTCTGACCAGCCTATATTACTTTTTCTTCGACAGCCGCTATCGTCTGCGTGCTTCCCGTTGGCTTCAAGTTACCATGGGTTCTTTGTCTGGTCTGATGGGCGGTTTATTTGCCATGCAAGGACCTCCAGCCGTAGTCTATTTTCTGGCATCTACAGACGAGAAAGAGGTCTATATGGCACAGACCCAATGGTATTTTCTTTTAGGTAATGCGTTGATGACCTGTTACCGAGGTCGTGTAGGATTCTTCACACCCATTGTAGGCAAGCTCTGGTTTGTTGGTGTGATTGGTGTGCTTTGCGGCCTTTGGTTGGGAGCACGTTTCAGCCGCAGAATTTCATCGGCACAACTGAGAAAAATCGTCTACGTTTTCCTTGCCATCGTAGGCCTGACCTCCTTGCTAAGGTAAGGCAATAGCACGCTCTGCTACAAGAACGCCCCGTTCCGGACGTTCGCCTCTATAATAGACATGTTCAAGGAACAATCCTGATGGTGGTGCAGTCAATCGTGCCACATCGCCAGTTGTACTGTTCAGCAAAGCCTCAACATCTGAAGGTGTACGATTACCTCGTCCTGTATCCACAAGCACGCCAACTACCCTACGCACCATTTTCCAAAGAAAATGAGAGCCAGTGATATGTATCAGGATGCGTTCGGGAGAGTCGTAGATATCCACAGCAGACAAATCAACTATCGTATTGGGTGATTCCGCATCTGGATCGGTAAATGCAGCAAAATCATGACGGCCAACGAGATAATCAGCGGCTTGACGCATAGCTTCCACATCGAGTGAATCTTTCACCCACCAGACAAACGGCTTCATGAAAGCAGTTCTCTGTCGTGAAATGACATAGACATAACTACGTGCTACAGCATCATGACGGGCATGAAACGAAGAAGCCACTTTTTCAACAGACATCACGGTAATATCATACGGAAGTCCGTCGTTGATAGCACGTTGCAACTGTTGAGGAGACAAACGTGTTTCGGCTTCAAGATGTGCCACCTGAGCAATGGCATGCACACCAGCATCGGTTCGTCCAGAACCTTGAATCTGAATACGCGCACGTTCGCCAAGAGCCTGTCTCGCAGCATCCATCAAAGCACCTTGTATAGTGCGACGACCCTGTTGCATTTGCCATCCTTGATATCGTGTGCCGTCGTAGGCGATGGTTAGTTTCCAACGCATTGACGAGCCGTTTCTGCCTTGTCTGTTCATGTGGATAAGTATTATTGCAATGTATAATATATTGTATGGCGAAAGCCGACACAAAGGTAGTCATTTTTTGCGGTTTCAAACCCCTTTGCAAAGCTAAATTTCTACTGTTTGAAACAGCAGGAAGATTATTCCGACATAAACAGTACAAATAGACCGTATTGGCAAAGGACTTACTCGCAAAAAAATCGTACCTTTGTCCCCAAATTCAAAACACATACAGAAATGGCAGAAAGAAGAGTCAGAGTAAGGTTCGCCCCATCACCTACAGGTCCACTCCATATCGGTGGCGTAAGAACCGCTCTTTACAACTATTTGTTCGCAAAACAAAACAACGGAGACATGATTCTCCGTATTGAAGATACCGACAGCTCACGTTTTGTACCAGGTGCTGAGGCTTATATCAAAGAAGCACTCGAATGGCTTGGCATCAAATTCTCCGAAGGTGTTGGCTATGGTGGCAACTATGGTCCATATCGTCAGAGCGAACGCAGAGATATCTACAGAAAATATGTTGACCAACTCCTTGAGAGCGGTCACGCCTATATTGCTTTCGACACCCCAGCACAATTGGAAGAGAAACGCAAGGAAATTGCCAATTTCCAATACGATGCCCAAACCCGTGGTCAAATGACCAACTCGCTTACCCTTTCAAAAGAAGAAGTAGACGAGCGTATTGCCCGAGGTGACGTCTATGTAGTCAGAGCCAAAATTGAGCCAGGCGAAGAAATCGTAGTTCACGACCTTATTCGTGGCGACGTGACTATCAACTCCACCATTCTCGATGATAAAGTTCTCTACAAGAGTGCCGACAATCTGCCAACCTATCACTTGGCAAACATCGTTGACGACCACTTGATGGAAGTGTCACACGTAATTCGTGGTGAGGAATGGTTGCCAAGTGCCCCACTCCACGTGCTGCTCTACCGTTTCTTCGGTTGGGAAGACACCATGCCACAATTTGCTCACCTCTCCTTGCTTCTCAAACCAGAAGGCAGCGGCAAACTCAGCAAACGCGATGGCGACCGTCTTGGTTTCCCTGTTTTTCCTCTCGAATGGCACGATCCTGCCACTGGTGCTATCAGCAGCGGCTATCGCGAAGCTGGCTATGAGCCAGAAGCCGTGGTTAACTTCCTTGCTTTGCTTGGATGGAATCCTGGCGATGACAGCGAGGTAATGACCATGGACGAACTCTGTCAGAAATTCTCACTCTCACGTTGCGCCAAGAGTGGTGCCCGTTTCGACTACGAGAAGGGCAAGTGGTTCAACCATACCTATCTTCAGGAAAAGAGCAACGAGGAACTGGCTGTTAAGTTTGCCGAGGTAGTCAAAGCCAAAGGCTATGAAGCCGATATGAAGAAACTTGTGGCTATGGTTGATGCAGTAAAAGGCCGTTGCACCTTTGCCACAGAAATCTGGGCCAACGCAGCCTTCTACTTCGAGACACCTACCACCTACAACGAGAAAGACCGTCAGAAACGTTGGAAGGAAACAACACCAGACATTCTGGCAGCAGCCCGCGAGATGTTTGCCAATATGAGCGACGAACTCTTCGGCAATGCAGCTGAGGCAGAACCATTTGTTTCACAATGGTGCGCCGACAACAACTATAAGATGGGCGACGTGATGAACCCACTTCGTCTTGCTCTTGTTGGCGAGATGAAAGGTCCACACATGTTCCAAATCACCACCATTCTCGGTAAAGCAGAAACATTGCTCCGCATCGACAACGCTATTGCAGCGATGCGTTCATAACCTCATATCACACCAAACCACGGGTTGTTGTTCGGCGAGACACTCACACCACCGAACGGCAACCCTTGGTGTTTCTATCGCATGCCCTCGACAACAATGACCGACACTTTGCAATTCATACAGCAGCACCTCAACGACGACATCCGCAAGTTGGCACTCAAACATGCACCAGAGGGTGTCGACCTCCCCATGGCGCTACAGCAGATTACGGCTCGCCAAATGCTTGCCCACAAAGTGCCAACCTGGGCAGCAAACAGCGAGATGTTGTTTCCTCCCCGCCTCAACATCGAACAATGTTCAAGCGAATGGGCAGCCCGTTACAAAACCACACTTGTTTCCGGAGGTCAGCGCATGGCCGACCTTACAGGCGGAACTGGTGTTGATTGCTGGTTTCTGCAACAAAAATATCAAAGTGCCATTTATGTCGACCGCAACCCAGAACTCTGTAATCTGATGCAACATAATGCATCGGTCACCCATGCCAACATCGAGGTTTGGAACGACGATGCCGAAGAAGCATTAAAACGAATCAGTCAGCCACTCGACCTTCTCTTCATCGACCCAGCCCGTCGCGATGATGCAGGCAAGAAGACCGTTCTGTTGCAACATTGCTCCCCCAATATCGTTCCTATGTGGGAGATGATGTTGGAGAAAGCCGAGACCGTTATGGTGAAACTTTCGCCTATGCTTGACATTGCCCTTTCCGTAGGCACACTCACTCATATCAGCCAAGTGCATGTGGTCAGCGTAAATGACGAATGCAAGGAACTGCTCCTCATAGCCAACCGTCAATTCAGCGGAACGCCAACGCTCCATTGCGTTGAGCTGAAACATAATCCGCAATCGCTCCGTTTCGATGCTATAACCGATGCCGAGCCTATTGCCTCTGCTACAGAGGTTGGCAGTTTTCTCTTTGAGCCACATCCAACCGTCATGAAAGCCGGTATGTTCCATGCTATCGCCCATTTGCACCACATTCATCCGCTTGACCCAAACACTCACCTGTTCACCGCGGAAACTCCTTGCGACAATTTCTTCGGTCGACGTTTCAAAGTAGATGCGGTCGTACCTTTCAACAAGAAATGCCGTTCGCAGTTTCCTGAAGATTACAGCAATGCAGCTGTTGCAGTCCGCAACTTTCCACTGGGTGCTGATGCCCTACGCAAGCAACTCAAAGTAGGCGACAGCAGCGAACGTTTCATCTTTGGCGTGACCATGAATGGCAACCGCCTGCTAATACTTTGCCGCAAAGCATCGTGACAAGAAAATTATTACTACACAAATCACACGTTATTCAGCAGAAAAAGCGTAACTTTGCCCGATAAAACGACAACACAATACAACTATGTCAGATTCAGTAGTTATTATCCCAACGTACAACGAGAAAGAGAATATTGAGAACATCATCCGTGCGGTGTTTGATCTCCCACACGCCTTTGATATCCTTATCATTGACGATGGTTCACCAGACGGAACGGCCAATATCGTTAAATCGCTTCAACAGCAGTTTCCAGAACGTCTCCACCTTGTGGAACGCAGCGGCAAACTGGGACTCGGCACTGCCTATATCGCCGGTTTCAAATGGGTTTTGGAGCACAACTACGAGTATGTCTTCGAGATGGACGCAGACTTCTCACACCCCGTACCAAAATTGTTGGAACTCTACGAAGCATGCGCTCATAATGGCTACGACGTAGCCGTTGGCTCTCGCTACGTAGGCAATGTTGTCAATGTTGTCAACTGGCCAATGGGTCGCGTAATGATGTCATATTTCGCTTCCATGTACGTTCGCATCGTTACCGGTTTGAAAGTGGCAGACACCACCGCCGGCTTCGTTTGCTACCGTCGCGAAGTGCTCCAAACCATCGAGCTCGACAAGATTCGCTTCAAAGGCTATGCCTTCCAGATTGAGATGAAATTTACCGCCAGCAAATGCGGTTTCAAAATCACCGAAGTGCCAATCGTCTTCGTCAACCGTGCCCTCGGCACTTCCAAGATGTCAGGCGGCATCTTCTCCGAAGCCCTCTTTGGTGTTGTCCAACTGAAGGTCAGCAGCTGGTTCCGCAAATACCCACACGCACAGAAATAATAGCAAACTAAAACAACTATCACTTATACACCGTGACCACCACCGAACAGATAAAAGCCCTGGAAGAACGCGTTGAGGCGTTGCACCGTTATCTTGACATTCCTAACCGTAAGATGCAACTCGAAGAGGAAGAGTTGCGCACTCAGGCCCCCGAATTCTGGAACGACCAGAAGAGTGCCGAGATTCAAATGAAAAAGGTAAAGGAAATCAAATACTGGATTGAAGGATACTCCACCGTTGAATCAGCCGTTGAAGAAGTGAAGCTTGCCTATGAATTCTTCAAGGAAGGCGTCACCGAGGAGGCAGATATAGACAATGCCTACAACATCGCTTTGGAAAAAGTGGAGGCTTTGGAGATGCGCAACATGCTTCGTCGTGAAGAAGACAAACTGGGTGCTGTTATCAAGATTGTGGCTGGTGCTGGTGGCACAGAGGCTCAAGACTGGGCCGACATGCTGATGCGTATGTACCTCCGCTACTGCGAGAAATCAGGTTACAAGACTGAGATTTCTCACATTCTTGATGGCGATGAGGCAGGCATTAAGTCAGTCACCATCAAAGTGGAAGGCGACTATGCCTATGGTTATCTAAAAAGCGAGAACGGCGTTCACCGTCTCGTCCGTGTCAGTCCTTACAACGCTCAAGGCAAACGCATGACCTCCTTCTCATCCGTCTTCGTTGTACCTTTGATTGACGATACCATCGAGATTGAGATTCAAACCGCCAACCTCAGTTGGGATACCTTCCGAAGCGGTGGTGCCGGTGGTCAGAACGTCAACAAGGTAGAATCTGGCGTTCGTCTGCACTACACCTTCAAAAACCCACTCACTGGATTGGACGACGAAATCGTTATCGAAAACACCGAGACCCGCGACCAACCGAAAAACAAAGAAAACGCACTCCGACTGCTGAAATCACAACTCTACGAACTGGAATTGGAGAAACGCAATCAGGAGACTGCCAAGGTGGAAGCTGGCAAGAAGAAAATCGAATGGGGCTCACAGATCCGTTCCTATGTCTTCGATGATCGCCGTGTGAAAGACCACCGCACCAACTACCAAACCTCCAATGTCAATGCTGTAATGGATGGCGACATCGACGCCTTCATCAAGGCTTATCTCATGGAGTTTGCAGGTAAATAGTTTCTGCACAAAACAACAGCGTTGATGTTTCGGTTGGAGTCCATAAAAAAATACGTTTATCTCGTGCTGATGGTAGCCTTGGTTACCATTTGTTCCTGCACGCAGATTCACTACTCCACCGACCCCGACGCACGTCTTTATTTCTCGTGCGACACCCTCACCTTCGATACCATCTTTACGGAAGTACCGTCTCGCACCAGTTCCATACTTGTTTACAACCAATCAAACGATTATCTCAACATCAGTGAGATACGTCTTCGAGAAGGTGCTGGCTCATCGTTCCGTTTCAACTTCAACGGCAAGATTCCCAACGAGAACAACGAGTTGAAGAATCTGGAGATTGCCCCTCACGACAGTCTCTATGTCTTTGTGGAACTGACCGCACCGGAGAATGAAGACAACCTCCCCGTATATATCGAAGACGAACTGCTCTTTACTGTCAATGGCAACACCAATGGTGTGTTGCTCAATGCCTATGGTCAGCAAGCCATCACGTTCCGTTCGCACTCATTTGCATCTGACACAACCCTGACCAAAGACCATTGCTACTTGGTCTTCGGCTATCTCCACATACCAGAAGGCACGACGTTGACAATCACCGAAGGAACCACCATCTATTTCCATCGCGATGCTCATCTCATAGCCGACGGCAACATCGTTGCTTCAGGCACAAGCGCTGAACCTATTGTGATGCGTGGCGACCGTTTCGACCACATCAACGACGTAGACCACACCCCTTACGACTACATGCCTGCACAATGGGGCAATATCTATCTGCAGAACAGCACATCGCACTACTGTTTCACCCACACACACATCCGAGGCGGTTCATTGGGCATCATGCTCATCGGAGCATCAAGAAGCAATCCAACACTTCAGATGGAGAGTTGCATTGTTCACAACAACAGTGGCTACGGACTCTACATTCAGGAAGGTGTTGCAGAACTGTCCAACTGCGAATTCTCCAACTGCGGCGTTTCCTGTCTCACTCAGTTAGGAGGCGAACTGCAAGCCACCCATTGCACCTTTGCCAACTACTACCCTTGGGGTATGCGCGAAGGTCCTGCTGTAGCCATCACAAACTATGTACTCAATGGCAATCGCTTGACAGCGTTCCCTATCAGTCGCTGCGTCATGGAAAACTCCATCATCTTCGGCAGCATTGGCACTGAGTTGGAATTGGATCGCGACACATTCACCAACGCCAATTATAACGTATACATCTCCGACTGTCTCATCAAGGCTAAACAAAGCACATTGCCTTACTATAACAATATCACCTGGAGTCACAACCAGAACGACCTCATTCCCGGCACCACGCTTTATGAGTCAGACACCGTGTTTGTCAACACCTCCATTGCCAATCGCGACGAAGACGGATACTTCAACTTCCAGCTTGCCATAGGCTCAAGGGCACTCAATCGTGCCAACAAGAGCGTCAGTGCTCGTTACCCTACCGACCTCAACGGCAACAACCGTTTGACAGACGGACATCCCGACCTCGGTGCCTACGAACGCATGCTTCCTAATCAATAGCCCATGCTTTCTCGCATTCATTTCCTTCTCATCTGTCTGCTACTGACCATGCTGTCTGTGGCAGTCCATGCAGCACCCAATGACACGCTGACAGTGATGAGTTATAACGTTGAGAATCTCTTCGACACAAAGCATCAGGAGCCAAACAATGACGAAGAATACACACCACAAGGTATTCGTCACTGGACCTCCCAACGACTGCAACTAAAACTTGCCAATATCTCCCGCGTCATAGCATGTGCCAACGGTTGGAACGCTCCAGCCATCGTAGGACTCTGTGAAGTGGAGAACGACGATGTCCTTAAACAACTGATTAAAGTAGCCCCACTCAAAAACCTCCATTACCGTTTCGTTCATTTCGACTCACCCGATGTTCGTGGTATTGATGTGGCTCTCCTCTATCAGCCATCCCGTTTCCGTCTGCTCAATGCCCGCCCCATTCCCGCTGCACCAGCCAACACCGAACATCCTACACGCGATATATTATATGTAAGTGGTATTGCCCAACACGACACGCTACATCTCTTTGTCTGCCATTTTCCTTCACGTCTGGGTGGACAACAACAATCAGAACCGCGACGCATAGAAGCAGCCCGCCGACTGCGCATGGCTGTCGACAGCGTCTTCACCCTCAATCCAGAAGCCCGCATCATCATCATGGGCGACTTCAACGACTACCCTTACAACAGCGCCATCGTCAACACTCTCCAAGCCATTGCTCCAAGCAATGCCATCTTACCATCACAACTCTATGACCTCTGCGCTCCACTTCAGGAGCACACATCTATAGGCAGCCATAAATTCGAGGGACACTGGGGAATGCTCGACCACATCATCGTTTCTGGCTCATTGCTTCAGCACTCACATCCGCTCAGCACCACCTCCGACACTGTCACCATCTTTGCACCCGACTGGATACTTGAGTCCGACAAAACAGGTCAACAGCCATTCAGAACCTATCGAGCCAGCACTTATCAGGCAGGATACAGCGACCACCTCCCAATACTCATACATTTAACATCCAATATCTCACAATAATGCCTACTGAAAAAATCTGTCCACGCTGCGGCAACATACTCATCTGCCGTCACGATGACATGACCATTCCTTGCGACTGCACCAAAGTACACCTCGAAAAGAAACACTTCGACTACATCCGCAGACACTTCAACAACTGTCTCTGCCTCAAATGCCTGCAAACTATCGAAGCCATGAACGATGAGGATTTGATGCAATAACAACGACAAAATATCCCCGTTCCTGCTTGATAGAAATCACACTAAGATAAGCCACAAACAAGGAATAATAAAAAATAACACTCCAAAGGCACGTAGAAACCAAAGAATTGTGTATCTTTGCCATCGCAGAATCATCTGCAATCACCCCTAAACAACTCACGCCTATCGTAGTGACCCTACTCTAACACTTACATCTCACATCCTGATGCAACAAAGTGCAGAATAAGATTGTACAACAATCTCACTCTGTTGTACTTAGTATGTACCAAGCAAACAGTAGATAGAAGTATGGAAAGCTACACCAAACTGACCGACGAACAGTTGGTACGCCTCTATGCCGATGGCGACAACAAGGCGTTTGAGTATCTCTTGATGCGACATAAAGACCGTCTTTATGCCTTTATCCACAATCTCACGCACGAACAACATCTCACCGACGACCTCTTCCAGGAGACCTTCATGAAGGTCATCATCAACATCAAAGAGGGCCGTTACACTGAGAATGGCCGCTTCTTCTCTTGGGCGTCCACCATTGCCCGCAACCTCTTCATCGACCACCAGCGCGACGAGACCAACAAGAACACCGTCTCCGACGATGCCAACGAGATATCACTCTTCGACAACATCAAACTCTACGAACGCGAACTCCAAGACAGCATCAGCTACGAACACATGCTTCAAAGCATCGAACAACTATTGGAGGAACTGCCAGAATCACAGCGCGAAATCGTCGTTATGCGCTACTATCAGAAACTGCCGTTCAAAGAGATAGCTACCCGTCAGGACATCAGCATCAACACCGCCCTCGGACGCTTCCACTACGCCATACAGAACCTCAAGAAACTGGCCATCTCACACAACATCACCTGCGACAGCGAGGCAGCCTATTGATGCTGCCTTCAAATGTGCAAAAAAAGCACACTTTTACCCTTGCTCTGCACAATAAAAAGCATGGCATTGCGTTTTAATGATAAACGCATTTGCCTATGGAAGAAAAAAATACCCAAGAGCAAGAGCGAGACTATGCGTTGACCCCTAAGACCAGCACTCTGCAAGCCATCTTGACATTTGCAGCTCAAGCCACACAATTGGTCAACACCACTC
The DNA here is from genome assembly GCA_024405895.1 of Paludibacteraceae bacterium. Taxonomy (GTDB): domain Bacteria; phylum Bacteroidota; class Bacteroidia; order Bacteroidales; family Paludibacteraceae; genus HGM05398. Next base: position 31,192 of record JAKSNW010000010.1, on the reverse strand, counting down.
CCGCTCAAACCTACCCAACAAACAACCTCCCTTCATAATGAAACAGGAACGACTCATCTCGCCATCGCTCTTGTCAGCCGACTTCGGCCATCTTGCCGACGATATCGCTGAAATCAACAACAGCCGTGCGCAATACCTCCATATCGACATCATGGACGGTGTCTTCGTGCCTAACATCTCTTTCGGTTTTCCCGTATTGAAATACGTAGCACAGCTCAGCACCAAACCGCTTGATGTCCACCTCATGATTGTAGAGCCAGACAAATTTGTCAACGAAGTGAAAGCCCTCGGTTCTGAAATCATGAACGTGCACTACGAAGCCTGCACCCATCTCCACCGCAGCTTCCAACGTATCCACGATGCAGGCATGAAAGCCGGTGTCACCCTCAATCCTCACACACCAGTAGAACTCCTTGAAGACATCGTCAGCGAAGCCGACCTCGTGCTCCTCATGAGCGTCAACCCTGGCTTTGGTGGACAGAAATTCATAGAGAACACCTACCGCAAGGTGGAGCGACTCCGCAACATGATTGACCGTCAGAACGCTCACGCCCTCATCGAAGTGGACGGCGGCGTAACAGCAGCCAATGCTGCCAAACTCTACGACTGCGGTGCCGACATGCTCGTTGCTGGCAGTTCCGTATTCAATCAGCCAGATCGCCACGCAGCCATCAACGCTATCCTCGACGCGAAATAACCTACTCTTCCATACGCAAACAAACAAGGTGCCGGGAAATCCCCCGACACCTTGTTTTGTTTCATGGCTATGACTTCCACAGCCCTAATTCTTATAGTTCTAACGTTTCTTCTTCTCGTCAGCAGCCAGCGGTTCTATCGTCTCAGTCACCTTGGCATTACCGTAAGCCACCACTTTAGCATCTGGCGATCGGTGAATAGTCAGCATACTCTCGCAGCCCACCTCGGCATGAGCCTCTTTGTAACAATTCACATAGCACACATTATCTATCAGTTTGCGTGAATCCAGTTGAGCCTTGTCGGTAAGATAAACCACCATTTTCTCCACAGGTCCACGCATCGTGCAGTTGCTATTATTCCAGAGCGTCACATTAGCACAAACCACCTCTGTCTCGCCCTCAAACCGAGCATAATCTCTCAGTTCCATTTCCAGGTTCATACACATCAGATTCATTCTGGCACTGGCACCGCCACTCATCTTCACCGCCATATCACCATTCTGAATCATAGCATCGCATACTACCGAGATGCCACCACTCAACGTGATATTCAGCCAGTCGTGATGCATACGAATAGTGATAGGTACAGCAGGCATCACCTTGCGAGGCTTACTCTCTGCCACACGAACCGTCAGCGTCAGATTGCTTACCTCCGTCTCGATATAAGGGAGAAAAGCCGAATCACTCTCTATCTCGATACGTCCCGGTTCAATGGCAGGCGAAAGAATCACATCAAACGGACCATCCATCACCAGGTTATGTGCAATGGAAACCGTACGAACCTCACTCTTTGGCACAACCACCACACTACGTCGGGCAGACACCTGACCACAGCAAAACATCATCACTACCGTCAGAACGATGCCAAGCACTGCTGATTGTCTTATCTTATAAGTCATCATCATATTCAAAATTTATCCGACTGCAAAAATATAAAATATCCATGGAACAGCCAATCGCCACAACGAAAACCTGCATTCAAAAAAGAAACGATTGCGATAGGGAATAAAAAACGTCATCCCTCACGATGAAGGATGGCGCTTGATAAATATATGATTTCGTGCTATTACTCGGAGAGGGAGAGGGCAAGACGGAGGCCGAGGTAGTAGCCGCTGCTGTTAGGGGATAAGTAGAGACGAAATGAGGAGCGACAGAATTTTGCATTGCTAATCCAACTTCCACCACGGATTATGCGGCCAAATCCTTCGGAAGGACCAGTAGGATTGTCTTGAGATGAACTGCTATAATATCCATACCTATCTTGACACCATTCCCAAACATTGCCACTCATATCATAGACACCAAGTTCATTGGAATGTTTTTGTTTGACAGGATGAGATGCTTGTTTGTCACAATTGTGCTTTGGCATAATTTTGTATAGAGAAATGAAAGATTTATTACATTTCCAGTTACTATTATCATTATACCAAGCCACATTACCTATATTATTGCTGCCGCTATATTTGTAGCCGCAAGATTTATTGCCACCACGAGCTGCAAATTCCCATTCTGCTTCGGTTGGTAAGCGGAAGTTCTTGCCAGTAATACTATTTAATTTTCGTATAAACTCTTGGCAATCGTTCCAAAACACTTGCTCAACTGGTTGTTTATTTCCTCTAAAATATGATGGTACATTACCCATTACGGCTTGCCATAAGTCCTGTGTTACTTCTGTTTCGCCGATATAATAAGAATTTAAGGTGACTTGGTGGCTTGGCTTTTCGTTATCGGATGCGTCGTTGTCATTCGGCAATGCACCCATCATAAATGTGCCACCTTCAACATAAATCATGTCAAAGGAAACGTCATTGACAGGAATAGTGAGTTTCTTTTGAATTAGCATTATTATTGTTTTAATTATAGATTTACACATTACAACATTCTCTATATTTACTCGGAGAGGGCGAGACGGAGGCCAAGGGTGAAGCTCCAGTTGTCGGCAGGGAAGCAGCCGAGACGATCCGAGGAGCGACAGTCCCTGGCGGAGCCTAAACAGCTACCGCCACGGCTCTCGCGGTGAGACCCACCGGAGGGACCTTTAGGGTCGGTCAGAGAAGAACTGCTATAACTGCCGTGCCAATCTTGACACCACTCACAAACGTTACCACTCATATCGTAGATGCCGAGTTCATTGGCTTGCTTTTGCTTGACAGGGTGAGTTTGTATTGTTCCGTTGATTTTACTGTTATCCCAATACCAAGCCACATCGCCAAGATTATTACTGCCGCTGTATTTGTAGCCTTTTGATTTGTTGCCACCACGGGCAGCAAACTCCCATTCTGCTTCGGTAGGTAGACGGAAGTTTTTGCCGGTAAGGCTATTTAACTTGTTAATAAAAGTCTGACAGTCGTTCCAAGAAATGTAATACATAGGATAATTACTGCCAACGCCACAGGTGTTCCAACCATTGCGATTTGCAATCAGGGTCACAGATTCACCCATCACTGCCTCCCACAATGCCTGTGTCACCTCAGTCTCGCCAATGGAAAATGAACTGAGCGTAACAGAGTGGGTCGGTTTTTCGTAAGATGCTGCATCACTGCCTTGCTCAGAGGTTGCACCCATGGTAAATGTACCACCTTGAACATAGACCATCGTAAACGAAACTCCATTGGCAGTAAAGGTACGCTTCTCACCGGAATAACGATTGTTCTGGGTTGTGGTTTGCATCGGTTTTGGCGCCGTTGTCTGAGCGGTTTTTGATGTTGTTTGCGTTTTTTTAGTTGTAGTATTAGAAGGTAATGTTTTTGAGAGGGGTGGTTTATAATTGCTTGTTTGTTGAGACTTGTATTCCTTAGTTAATTGACCAAAGCAAAGTTCTGTTAATATACAGAAAATAGCCAGCATAATAAATCTTTTCATTTTGTTAGAGGTGGTTTAGTCGTTGTTTGTTTCTGTTTGTTTGTCTGAGTTTGTGTTGTTTGTTGTCGACTTTGTGTTTGCTGAGATTTTATTTTGCCAGTCACCCTATCATAATCTGAGTAAGACTGAGCATTATTATAGTCTGCTTGAGCTTGCGAATAATACCCTAAATATTCATTTGCAATTCCTCTTATTAAGTAAGCCTCCTTCTTGCTATAACTATCGTAATTAATTAAAGCATTGCAAAACTCGATAACCTTGGAAAAGTTTCTTGTTCCTAAATAACAATGAGCTAATGTTAATGCTTGACACTCGTAATAATTATGTTGGGAATTTTCTAGTTGCTCTATGCCTTGAGAATATTGTTGGTTGCTAACATAATACATTCCACAATCAGGAGAAGCATACTCAGAACTAAATGCTTTTGCTGCACCTACTTGAATTGAGGCTAAACATCCAACATGAATGCTTAAGTAATTTATTTTTTCAATATATTCAGGAAGAACTTTAAGATTCAATCCAGCCCATGATATATTAGTGTAAGAAGTATGAATGTCTATTATTAATTTAAGATAAACACTATTGGAAGGATAATCAGAATATGAATCTCTCCATTCCCCATCATCTACTCTATAAGATATATATTTCTCACTATCATAAGTTTCGCCATAGGTTGAATATTTCTTGTTGCTTCTTTTTATCCAAATTGTTGTTTGTTTTTCTTTGCCATTTGTTTGGTAACCAATTGTAAATCCCCAATATATTTGGTTTGAAGGTTGTTTTTTGCGTTTGTCATAAGCAAAGTAGTTTGTATTTCTGGCGGAATTGACGTTGAAAATAGGAAGTTCAAAAGTCCAATCACGTTTTAGTACGGGACCTATTTTATAGTAATTCCAAAAGTCTTTTTTTATAATATTTCTTGTCTTGGTAAAGTCTTGATAATTCGGATACGCATAAACAACCTCTCCTAAAGGAGATGTTCTGTATACCAGGTCGTTATCTTTAGTCCAAGGATTTGTTGAAAATGATTTTGACCATGGTGCTGAAGAAACAATATTTACTTGTGCATTTGCCCAAGTAAATATTGATATCAAGAATAATGCTATCGTTATCTTTTTCATCCTACAAAATAGCATATAGAGCCTCTAACCTACGGTCTAAATCTTTATCTTTGGATAGACGATATGCTTTTTGTACGTCGTTTCTTGCTGCACTATAATTATGCAAGCCTATGTACACATATGCTCGGAATTCATATAAAAGAGGGTCGTTTTTAAAGCCATCACCCTCGGTAGCTTTTGACAAACATGTACTAATATCGTCTAATGCTTTTTGATAGTCTTCATCGCTATAATAATACTGGGCTCGAGTGATATAATTATCTGGGTCATCAGGAACAAGATTTATTGCTGTTGTTACATTTCGAATTGCCTCTTTGTAGTTTTTGTCAAAAGAGTACATTTCAGCCCTATTTAAATATGCGAGTTCGTCGTTTGGATTTGTCTCAATGGCCTCCTCCAAATAATACATTGCATCAGTTTTATTATCAACAATATACGAAAATATCGCCATCATATTAAGCGAAATTGCATCTTCTGGATTCTCGTCCAACACTTCAGTCTACATGTCTATTGTTGTGGCAGGGTCAGAAGCAACAGAAGTGCACAACAATGCATACGATCTTTTATAACTCAATTCATCAATAGTAAGACTTTCTCTATAGTCATCCAAATTTATATCCGAGAAAGTCCAATCGTCCCAAACAACATTTATTGAAGATGGCTTGTTTTTGATGACAGGTAAATCAACTTTAAATTGTTTTATACCAGCTAATGAAATAGCCTCTGAATCCTTCTTGTTTGAAGATAAAGTAGAAGAAGTTACGTAGTATTTTTTACCACTTTCAACATCTTCCATATACAAACCATTATCTTTTTCGTTAAGCTCGCACCACAAGTAATACTCACCGCTAGAATTAAGGTGCATATTAGTAAATGTAAAATACAAAGAGGTTGACGTCTTGCCAAATTCAATAGCATTCAAGATTAATTCAGAGCCTCTTTCCGGCATTACATTCAGAAGAATGAAATCTGATTTTTCAGAATTAAACTTTCTGTTTTTCTTGTAAAATTCTTTTTTATCTAATTCATTTTGAAAATCTTCATTCAACACGACACCAAAATTCAGATTCTCACCGCCACGACGTTTAAAAGCAGCAATAGCGAACACTTTGCCATCAGAATCTAAAATAGGACTGCCGCTTGATCCACTAGAAATAGGTGCCGTAATTTGGGCAACCTTTCCGTATTTGTTGTCATCACGATATGACGATATAATACCCTCAGACAGACTAGATTCCATTCCCATTGGTGCTCCAATGCAATATATTTGATTGCCTTTCTCAGGAGTCTTGTTTGTTATTTTTACTGTTTTAAATTCAGCTCTTTTATCATTCTTTACCCGAAACACCAACACATCTTTTTTTGAGGAAGAGCACAGTACACTATCTATCTCATATAAACTGCCATCTGTTGTTTTTATGGCTGCTTTGACAGATTGATCCAGCACATGAAAATTTGTTACTCCTACACCAGATTTTTCAATAAAAAATCCAGAACCAGAGCCCACAGGAGAACCATACTCATCATAAGTATAAACAACAAATGTTGCTGGCTCAACTTTTGTAATCAATCTTTTTGTAGGATTGCCGCACGATGGTAATAAAACTACCATAAAAGCGCATAGTGCGATTAGCGCAAAAAAACACTTTTTCATTGTCCTATGATTCCTCCCGCACCCTAAGAGAATAGTTTACACAAAAAAGCGTGGATGCCCATTTCGTTGTCTGCAATGTGAGGTTTAGCACGACCTAGTACACAGACAAACAAAACGACTACCCACGCTAACGGATATATGTACGCCGTGAAATGTGCCATTGACATACATCTATGGCACACCCACGGAACAGACATAAGCACGTCCGTGAGCATCATTTTTTCTTGTCTTGGTGTACTGTTGAAGGTGCTAATTTCACATTGCCAAGAACAAGCGTTGAATGACGCTTTTGTATTTCGCCACAAAAATACTACTTTTCTACAATAACGTGAGCAAAATTTCACATTTTTTCTCCTTAAGTCATCCCGGCCAAGATCTTCACAGAGAATTTTACTGTCGCAGCGACTTTACATGAAGTCCATGCAAGATTGTTTTGCTGTTTACGCTACCTCGCAGTAAATCCAATACTTTTTGGTTTGCGGTTATTGCGAGGTAGCAATGAGTCTGAACTTTTTGGTTTACGGTTATTGCGAGGTGGCAATGAGTCCAAACTTTTTGGTTTACGGTTATTGCGAGGTAGCAGCGAGTCCAAACTTTTTGGTTTACGGTTATTGCGAGGTAGCAATGAGTCTGAACTTTTTGGTTTGCGGTTATTGCGAGGTAGCAATGAGTCTGAACTTTTTGGTTTGCAGTTATTGCGAGGTAGCAATGAGTCTGAACTTTTTGGTTTGCAGTTATTGCGAGGTAGCAATGAGTCTAAACTTTTTGGTTTACGATTATTGCGAGGTAGCAATGAGTCTGAACTTTTTGGTTTACGGTTATTGCGAGGTAGCAATGAGTCCAAACTTTTTGGTTTACGGTTATTGCGAGGTAGCAACGAGTCTAAACTTTTTGGTTTGCCTTAATTGTTATTCTGCAATTTTCACATTCTTTTTGGTTTGAAGTCACAGCCAACTTGCAATAAGGGCAAATAAAAGAAATTATGCTTACGAACACTTTGCAGTAACTGTAATCAAGTGAGGTTTGTCCATACGTCGAATTAGCAATAGGAGTAAGTAGAACGGCTTACTCTCGCATCCAGTTAGCAGAAAGAGTTATTTGCAGAGTTGCCCAAACGGAACAGAAGTTGTTCTTCGCAAGTAGCCGTTTTTACTTTTGCCCCTACAGGGCGATTTTGTGTGGTTGCCTTTATTCCCAGGGTTGCACCCTGGGCTATTGACAACAACCCCTTCAGGGTTGAACCGCATTATACATTTGAACCACTTGAACCTCTTTAACCTTTATCCTATGGTAAACAAAAAGCCCCGCTTAGGTAAGCGGGGCTGGGATATTTTCAACGCTAACGAAAACCAGTTATCGTTAGAGTTATCGTATTGCGGTCGGTGCGACCACGCACTACTTCACGATGACTTTGCCGTACATCACGCGACCGGATTCGGTGACGAGACGGATGAGATAGAGACCATCGACCTCTGGCATGGTGATGAAGAGTGGTGATGCTTCGGCAGTGAAGCGGTTCATCAGTTTGGACTCAGAGGTGTAGAGCTCTACGACGAAGGACTCCCCTACTTCGGCATCAATGCGGACGGTCTCACCACGTTTCACAGGGTTTGGTGAGATGCGGAAGAGCATGTCGTCGGCATAGTCGAGACCAACGGTAGTGACGGTGACAGTCAAGGTGATGACGGAGTCGCAGCCAGCAGCAGTGGTACCGTTGTAGGTGTAGGTGCCTGCTGCAGTGATGGTCTGTCCGTTCCAAGTGTATGGGAGATCGGTTGACTCGAGGTCGAGGGTCTCTGTGCCTTGGAAGGTAGCGTTGACAGTCAGGGTGAGGGTCACGATAGAGTCGCAGCCATTGACAGCGGTGGTGCTGTAGGTGTAGGTGCCGGCAGCAGTGAGGCTCTGACCATTCCAGAGGTATGGCAACTCGTTGTCGCAGACAGCGTGGCTGAGGTTGGTGGTTTTGGTTTGTCCAACAGCAAAGGTGAGTGTCACTACTGAGTCGCAGCCGTTAGCAGCCACGGTGTTGTAGGTGTAAGTACCTGCGGTAGTGAGGCTCTGACCATTCCAAGTGTAAGGCAATTCAGATGGACAAGCAGTGTAGGAAACGCTGGTTGCCTTGTTTTGCTTAACGGTGAAGGTGAGTGTAACTACTGAGTCGCAACCGTTGGCAGCCACGGTGTTGTAGGTGTAGGTGCCTGCGGTAGTGAGACTCTGACCATTCCATGTGTATGGCAATTCGGAAGGACAAACACTGAGTGAGACGTTAGCGCTCTTTGCCTGACTGATAGTCAAGGTAAGGGTTACGACAGAGTCGCAGCCGTTGGAGGCAGTGCCTGTCCAAGTGTAGGTACCAGCCGTTGTGATGTTCTGACCATGCCAACTGTATGGGATGTCGGATGGGCAGATGGTCTGTGTGAGGCTGGTGGCCTTAGGCTGCTTGAGAGTAACCACGAGGGTGACGATGGAGTCGCAACCGTTGGAAGCTACAGTGTTGTAGGTATAAGAGCCTGCAGCGTTGATGTTCTGACCGTTCCAAGAGAATGGGAGTTCGGATGGGCAGACAGCACGGTTGACAGTGTTGGTCTTCGCCTGACTGACGGTGAGATTCAATGTTACCACTGAGTCGCAGCCATTGGCAGCAGTACCTGTCCAGGTGTAAGTACCAGCCGTTGTGATGTTCTGACCATGCCAGCTGTATGGGATGTCGGCAGGACAGATGCTCTGTGTGAGTGTGGTGGCCTTTGCCTGTTTTACAGAGAAGGTCAGGGTAACAACAGAGTCGCAACCGTTAGAGGCTGTGGTAGTGTAGTTGTAGTTGCCTGCAGCGGTGAGGCTTTGACCATGCCAACTGTATGGCAACTCGGATGGGCAGACAGCGATTGACTCGTTGGAAGCCTTTGGCTGCTTCAGTGTTACGTTGAGTGTCACGATAGAGTCGCAGCCATTGGCAGCAGTGCCGTTCCATGTGTAGGAGCCTGCAGCAGTGATGTTCTGACCATGCCAACTGTAAGGCAGTTCGGATGGGCACAACGACATAGACTGACTGGTCTCGCTTCGGAGCGATACGGTGAGGTTGAGGGTGATGAGTGAGTCGCCATTGATACGTGTATAGGTATGGAGACCAGAGACAAGCTGGCTGGCTGTGAAGCTGAAGCCGTGGCCGTTGTAGTCGCTACCGGTACAAGCATTGTCGTTGAAGGTGAGACGATGGAGGTTCTGACCCAGATAGAAGTTGTCGATAGCAGCAGGTGGGTTGTGTGCAATAGAACTGTCGTCGCGCCAGAGGAAGACGAGGAAGTAGTCGCCGGCAGGGATGTTGACACTGTCGTCGAAAGCCTCCCAGTTAGGATTGGCTGGACCGAAGTGGTTTATGATGCCATCGAGAGAGATGTAGTTGGCATTCATTGAAGTCGGACTATACCAGTTGTTGATAGACTCCAGTGTGGTGCTTGTAACAGGTGCAAGGTAGACACGGAAGTAATCGTAGAATGAGGTTTGACCAGAGTTGTATTCGCCGTAGCAACGCCAATCGTAGGCAACGTCGTAGTTACCTGTGGTTGGTACGTGAACATAACGAACAGCAGACGAACGATAGCCACCAGAGGTGTAGGCATTGCTTACACCATTGTCGTTGGAGACGTAGAGAGAGTGTGTTCCACCATTGTTGACAGCTGTACCAACATACCATTTGGAAGCAGCTGCAGCAGTAGAGGTTGAGACAACAGCCCAGTCGCCATTTTGAGTATTCTCGAAGTTCTCAACATAAGGCAAGGTTACCTGGTTGGCAGGAACGGTGCGGAGTTTGTAGTAGACCACAGAGTCGCAGCCAGAAGCATTGATGTAGTTGACCATCTGAGTGCCTGTAGCATGATAGTAGATGCCGTTGATGAGCACAGAATCACCATAGTTGAGGTTGATATGCACGGTGTCGACGGTAGATGGCAAGACGGTGAAGTTGAGTGTTTCAACAGAGTCGCAGCCGTTGGCAGTGGTGCTGGTCCAGATGTCGGTACTGGTGGCATTGTAGGTTTTGCCATGCCAGATGTATGGCAATTCGTTGGAGCAACGTGTGACATTCCATGTGTTTGAATAAGAAGGGAAGACGTTGACAGTGAGTGTCACAACAGGGTCGCAGCCGTTGGCAGCCGTAGTGGTGTAGGTGTAGGTGCCTTCAGCAGTGATAATATAATCATGCCATGAGTAAGGCAACTCGGAAGAACAGAATGTCATAGTCTCGCTGGAGGCTTTGACAGGGTTGACATTGACGGTGAGTGTCACGATAGAGTCGCAACCGTAGACTGTCAAATCGTTGTGGGTGTAGGTACCTGCAGCCGTGATGGTCTGACCATTCCAAGAGAATGGAAGATCAGAAGAGCAGACAGTCTGAGTAAGGTTGGTAGTCTTAGCTTCCACAACGGTAAGGTATACACGATATATAGTATCGTTGGAAGTGGAAGTTATGTAATTCTCTCCAGTGAGAGATGCCAAGTCTTCAACACTCAGATGGAGGCCGAAGCGATTGAATTCTTCGTCGTTACAATGGGTAACACCCACTGTAGAATATATCGGTGCGGTAAATCTGAAGTTGTCGATAGCAACAGGTGGGTCGTTGTAGGTGTCGTCATCGTTTTGCCAGTGGAAGACAACGTAGTAGTCGTCGGTGGTTGGGAGGTTGACGATAGTTGCTTCATGCTGCCAGGTGTTATGACCATTGAGGTATCTGTTGGCCACAGGAATGGTGTAGCTTGGCAGAGATTGGTAGTTGACACTGCCGAAGAGTGTTGAGGCATCGAAGTCGGACGCACGAACAACATAGACACGCATGTAGTCGTAGAAAGACTCGCCGAGGCCCAGCCAGTCGTAGCTGATGGCATAGTTGCCTGCTGCTGCATGAGCTGGGAAGACTGCCATGGTAATGGTGGTTGAGGCTTCGTCGTAGGTATGGGTCAAGCCACCGTCGTTGGAGATATAGAGCGAACGGTTGCCACCATTGTTGACTGCGGAACCGATATGCCACTCGCTTCGGTTAGGTGAGGTTGAGTTGTTGTAGAAGAACCAGTCGGCATCAAGCACGGTGTTCTCAAAATCGGTGATATAAGGGAGAGAACGAACCGGGAGATCGGTGATGGTCAATACCAAGGTATGGTAATTAGGGCAAGGAGTTACGACACCAGGCTCGGTGACAGTGTAGGTGCCTGCAGCATTGTAGGTCTGACCTCGCCAGGTGTAAGGGAGGTCGGCACTGGTGACAGAGACATAAACGGTGTCTTTGGTGTTAGGATTGACGGTGAGGTGCAAGGTAACGATAGAGTCGCAACCGTTTGCAGCCGTGAGATAAGCATTGAAGTTGCCAGTCTCGGTCATTGACATACCTTTCCAAATGTAAGGCAAGTCGGTCTGACAAACGTTGGCATACACGTTGGTTCTCTTCACGTCGACGAGGGTGAGATAGAGCGTATAGACGGTATCGTTGCTGCGGTGGGTACGAACAGCCATCGCACCGGTCTGAATCTCATCGGTGGTGACGTTGAAACCATATTTAGTATATGGTACGTTGCGGCAGGTAGAGTCGTTGATGGTTCTTGCCACGGTGTTGCCGAGGAAGAGGTGGTCGATAGCTACTGGAGGATCGTTGCAGACTGAGGCATCGTTGTGCCAGAGGATAACGAGTTTGTAGGTACCGGCAGTGGCGATATCGACAGAACCGGTGTATTTGTGCCAAAGAGTATCGATGGTGGAGTTGAGGAAACTGCCATTATCCAATGGGATGCAGCCAGATGGAAGTGTGGAAGCACCATAGAAAGATTGGAGGGTAGCATCGGAAACAGTTGAAGGAGCAAGGTAGACACGGAAGTAGTCGTAGGCATTGGTTCCTGAAGAGTAGATTTCACCTTTACAACGCCATGCATATTCTACGTTGTAGGTACCGTTAGACATCTGGACATCGAGGATGGCAGTAGCATTGGTGGTGGTGCTGCCATACTGGTTGCTGACACCATTGTTATTGGAGATGTAGAGACCTTGGTTGCCTTCTGATTTGGCAGCTGAGCCTACAAACCAACCGTTGGTGCCTGTGTAGGTGTTGAGACCCCATTTAGCAGCAACAGCAGAGCTATTTTCAAACTCTTCTATAACAGGGAGAGTGACGGCTTGACGCACGGTGACAAGTTCTTGCATCACCCAATCGGTGTAGTAGTTGTCGGCCAGTTTGATGCGGATGAAGACGTAGTATTTGGTGTTGAAGGCGAGGTTGGCACTCGGACGAATAATGGAATTCGGAGTGAGGTTGCTGTTGACCCAGAAATAGTCGTTGGCATTAGGTGTGTTGCAGAGTCGCAACTCATATTTTGAGGCCTTGCCGTGTGTGTCGACATTGACAACAGCCCTAACCGAACCACCGGTTTCTATTGAGTAGAGAGAGGTGAACTCTGGCAAGACAATCTCGTTAGCCTCAATAAGGATATCGTCGATATGGTAGTCGGCAGTGGTAGAGGTGCCTTTGGTGACGAAGGAGATGTAGCGGTTGCCTTGTGGACCTCCGTTGTAGAGTTGGAGGTTGTAGGATGTCCACTGTCCGTTGGCAGCATCGGAGATGGTGTCGAGCGGTACGAAGCGATAGGAGACGGCTGACGAAGAAGAGAGAGCCTGTACTTCGGAGACACCAACGATGAGGTCGTTAGGGTTGCCATTGGATTTCCACACGCGGAAGCTCAATCGGGTATCTTTCACTGGGTTGAGCACCAGAGGTGTAGAGGCATATTTGTCGTTACCACGAAGTGTCAGCGAGTAGTTGGTAGCACTGTCGCTTGGCAAGGTGGTATTGGAGATGCCTGGTGTAGAACCGCCTTGATAGCTGCCTACCTGCCAGCAGGATGGAATGAGACCAGATTGGAAGTCTTCGCTATATGGTTCGTTCGGGGTGATGACGAGGTCGCAGGATGAGACAGGCGACATGCCGAACTTAGCTATTGGGCGGTAAGGCAAGATGGCCGGTGAGGCATAGCGGTTGGCATTTTGTGGGTTGATCTGAACGGTGTCACAATAGGCTCGGAGCACCTTCCCTGCAACTGCCTCTTCACAGAAATACGGGGTGTAGATATCCACGCCCGGATTGGCAGAGTTGGTGTAGTCGAGAATGGTGACACAGAGATTCTTCTTACCGGAATAGGTAAACGGATAGAGGAAGTTGACGGTAGCCCAGTCGTCGTTTTTGTTGAAACTGAATGTACCGACGTGAGCCTTGCCGTAGTTGTCAATCGGATCCCAGTCGGCATTGTTGGCAAAGGTAGATTTGTCGGTCTCGCTGAGGTAGATATAACCGCTTCGAGTGACATTACCACTAAGTTGATGGAAGGCGATGTTGTTGAGGATGACAGGCTGCTGACCCAGTTCTTCTTTGGTATAGATGATTTGGGTGACGGTGTATTTGTAGTCGTCGTTGATAGGCTCGCCCGGACGGTTGCTGACAGCACAAGAGCCGATTTCCACTCCACCTCTCTTAATGTCGAACAAGACGACAGGACGAGAGTTTGAAGTCTGCATAGCCCAGTTGGCTGGTTCGCAGGTACGAGTGTCGGCTCGGTCGTAGATACAGCGACAGGTGGTGGTTGGTTCTACGGCAAAGGTTGGACGCTGGTTGTTGTCGTAGACACCAGTCTTATCGTAGACATAAACCACAAGATTTTGTCGGCCATTGTAGAGGAATGGTTGGTTGAAAGGGAAATAGGTGTAGCGGGCATTTCCTTCGAAGTTGGTGATGCCGCCATACACTTTCACCATATTCTCCAGAGGAATAGGTGTGACGGAGCTGTAGGAGTTAAGGTCGGTGTGACCGACGTAGATCTCGACGTTACGGTTGTCGGCAAAGTTAGAGGCTGTCATCAAACTGATGCCTCTCAAGAAACCAGCTCCACCTATCTCACTGGCAGTGTAGATAGATTGAGCACAACTGTATTTATAGTATGGGTTGATAGGTCGGGTGTCGTTGGCTGTAGCAGAGCCAATCTGATAGCCCGGTGTATAGAAACGGGTGAGGAGACGGGCATTCACCGAGTATGCATGAAGTGTTGAGGTGTATTTTGGACGGTTGCCATAGCCCATAGGGGTATTGTCTTCTGCACCGACATAGACGCCGTTCAATTCGTCATAATAGAAAGTACAGTGGTCGTTGCTATTGGCCACACCGGTGACATCGCGAACAGCAATAACGAGGTTGTCGCCTCCTTAAGCATTGTAATGGAAAATGTGGTCGAAGTCGATGCGAACCCAGTCGTCGGAGGAGCGTACTGTGACGTTGCCGCTGAACACCAAGGTCATGGTGTCAAGAGGAACCCAACTATAGGATGTCAAAGAGGATTTATCCAATGAGGTATGTCCGAGATAGATTTCAAGACGTCGAGTGCCAGAACCAGAACTGTGACGGAAGGCCACAGCATTGAGTTCGCGGGAACCACCCATCTCGGTAGAAGTATAGATTTGCTCTATCCAACTGTAGTTCTTGCTTGCAGTGAATAATGTGGTAGCGTTGTCTATTGTGTAGACCGGATTGATGGCTGTCTCATCATCGTGATGAGCCACTGTTGGAGTGAATGGCTCATAGGTGAACGCGATGACGCTACGGTTATTTTCCAACAAGCGGTTGGTACCGTTAGGGTTCAGTGATGGATTAGGATAGACAGCACCATTGTCGCAATAGGATAACACACAACTGGTGCTGCGCGATTTGCTGGCATAGTAACTCGGGATGATGTTTGTGTTATACGATCCGGTTTTGTTTCTGACATAGAGAACAAGGTTCGATTCTCCATCATAGATAAACGGTGTCTGGAAGGTGATTTCCAGATTGGAAGACAGTGGCCAAGTGACGGAACCATCGTAGACTTTCGTCAGTCCGTTGGGTGCGATGTAGTCGGACGCACTGGTGAAAGACGATTTGGCCGTATGACCGATGTAGACCTCTATCTGCCCGGTGATGGCAGAGGAGATGCTACCAAACCTATAGAAACGCAGTTTTGTCAAACGTGATTTCGGCAAATCCAACTCGTTGGCGGTATAGATCTGCTGCGACATGCCGTAGCTCCAGTGCGTAGGGAACGGAAGACCGGACACTATGGTGTCAATAGTTGACAAAAAAGGCTTACCATCTACAGGTGTCTGTGCCGACATGGTACACATCGTGACCATGGCCAACACAAAAAGTAAAAATGCCTTTTTCATTTTGTAGATATTTATGTTTGTTATTTTTCTCGTGTTTGCATTTTGATAGAGCCCAAGCAAAGGTCTGCTCTACCCGTCATCATTTTTTTCGTCAAAAACGGAATTTGATTTCATCAACTCTAAAATTGACAATCTTAAAAATAACAGACAGAGTGAACAAAATCTTTTTAGACATGTTTTAGATATAGTTTGTGTAACATGGGCACAAAATCGCAAATTCGCAACATTACATGAATATGCGAAACACGGCTTAATAAGTAGGCTCACGACCGTTCACATTTAGCGAACAGGCCACACACTTATCCAAAACATATCAATTCGCAAATATAACAAATTTATATTAACACAAGTAATCTTGAGTGTTAAAATGAGCCTTATGGTCCAAAATTTCGAAGTAACAACTGAGATTCACACACTTATGAAAAATCCATTAAATAGGATTTTCTTAGCGTTGCCACATTGGAGCCGTCTATTTAAGTCAAAGATAGCTTTTACGGAAGAAGAGGTAATTAAAGGATATTTTTTGTATCTTTGCGGCTCATTTTTCAAACAAATACACATGAAATCATCTATCATTTCTTTAGCAATGTTATTGCTGACCTTGGCTTGCTTGACAACCGCTTGCACTAAAGCCACAGCTACAGGTACTCAAACCGTAGAACCAGCCCCTAAGGAAGACACACCAGTGGTCTATGTCACACGCGACCTCTCGCCAGAGGCTTTGGTTCGTATCTATGAAGCCGTAGGCCGTTCTGCCACAGGACGAATTGCCTTGAAAATCTCTACCGGCGAGTCATCGGAAACAGGCTATATCCGCCCAGAGATGATGAAACCGCTCATCGACCACATGAACAGCACAGAAGGCAACAAAGTGACTATTGTAGAGTGCAATACAGCCTATCCTGGCAACCGTAACACCACAAAGAAACACTTGAAAGCAATTCGCGAACGTGGCTTCGAAGCTGTTGCTCCTGTAGATATCATGGATGCAGAAGGACAGATGCGTATTCCTGTCTGCGATACAACTTGGATTAAGTACGACCTTGTTGGCGACCATCTGAAAAACTACGACTTTATGGTTAACCTCGCCCACTTCAAAGGTCATCAGATGGCAGGTATGGGTGGTGTGCTCAAGAATGCTTCTATCGGAGTGGCAAGTGCTGCAGGCAAAGCTTATATCCACTCTGCCGGCGTAACCGAACACACGAAACTGTTCTGGTTGCATACAAAGAATCAAGATGGTTTTGTGGAGTCTATGGCAGCAGCAGCCCAAGCAGTTCATAATTATTTCGATAATGGCCAGAAGGTACTATATATCTGCGTAATGTACCGTATGTCAATCGACTGTGACTGTAATGCTCACCCAGAAAAACCGCTGATTGCCGATTATGGTATCTTGGCATCTACCGATCCTGTGGCTCTTGATCAGGCTTGCTGTGATATCGTGACAAAGATTCATCATGATGCCCACAACAACAATCAGCCATTGCTCGATCGTATTGAGGAAAAACACGGCACCCATATTATGGAATGGGGCGAGTATATTGGCTTAGGTTCACGCAATTACGTGCTGAAAAGCATCGACTAAGGCATAACAACATATTCAAAACAAAGTATCCCGTCCACCGCAAAGGCTGACGGGATATTTTATTTTTCTAAAGTTTATGGGATTGGGAAAGAAATCACTTCTCCAGGAATGAGTTGAGATAGTTTCTTACCAACCGGTTCTTCTCTTCTTCTTTCTCTATCTTCTTCCAGCAACTGCCGTTGATAGTATGCAGCCAATGCTTGTCATCGAAGTATTCCAACGAGTCGCCATGGCGGTCACCCCCAACACGCAACGGTTCAATGCATTCGTTTGGAAAGTGCAGTTGCTCCAAATTCAGTTTTGAGTAGATAGGATACCAGTTGCCTCCACCGGTGTCAAGGTAGATTTTATCGGGAGTAACCGGCATGAAGTCCACTTTTTTATCGCAGACATAATCATAACGGAAAAACGACATGATGCCCGATAGATACCAGCAGTTGCCACGATGACGCAATGGACCATAGAACGGCTGATTGCTCAGTTTTTCAACTACGGAGAAAGGAGCTATCGGGAAGAGGTCGTGGTCAATCTGTCCGAAAGCAAAAGGATGTCGCTGACGGATTATCTTGCGATAGGTGTAGTTGAGGGCATTGGCATGTGAGTAGGAAGGACCAACGTAATTAAGCAGATTCTTAGGCAGGCCGACATAGGTAAGACCATTCTCCAAACAGAAGGCATAGAGCTCTTCACGCACAATGGCATTAGTAGAGTTGTCCACAATAATCTGATGATAGTTATCCTTTAGATTCTTCTGTAAGAACCTATGTTGCAAGCGAATCAACTCGCTATTGTTGAATGCCACGGTAATGACATCCACTCTGTTCGCTTTGTCTATTCCTGCCGTCAGATTCAGTGTTTTCTTCGGCGGACAGTGCATAGTGATAGCTTCCATAGTTCTCACTATGGCACGAAAGACCATTCTTTTTGGTGTCATAAACAGCCATAAAACAGACAAGGACAGAGACGTAACGCCCTGCCTTCAAGTCTGTTTTACAATAGTAGTTTTTTTATAATGTTGTTATCAAGCAGTAGTTTCTCCCGGCAGTTCATTCCGGAAGCAAATTGGTTACAAAGATACGCTATTTTTGAAACAATGGCTACCCTATTTCACTCACTTTTCCCAACAAAAAGACAAAAAAACGCCTACCTCGAAAGAGGCAGGCGTTTATAGCTTTGTCGACCTATATTATTTGGTGCGTTTGCGATTACCGTAACGGCTCATGAACTTATCTACGCGACCAGCGGTGTCAACCAATTTGGTTTTGCCGGTGTAGAATGGGTGAGATGAGCTTGAAATCTCAAGTTTTACCAAAGGATAAGTTACCCCATCAATGTCGATGGTTTCTTTCGTAGCAACAGTAGAACGAGTGATGAAGATTTCCTCGTTAGACATGTCTTTAAATACTACGGGTCGATAGCTCTCTGGATGAATTCCTTTTTTCATAGGACCTGTGTTTAATTAATTTTTTTGCAAAAAAAAAGCGGAGAGAGAGGGATTCGAACCCCCGGTACCTCTCAGTACAACGGTTTTCAAGACCGCCGCGATCGACCACTCCGCCATCTCTCCATTGTTTGCTTACCTCCGAAGAAGTAAGGGTCATTATACAAAAAAAGTCGGGGTGACAGGACTCGAACCTGCGACCACCTGGTCCCAAACCAGGTACACTACCAACTGTGCTACGCCCCGAGTGTGCTTGAGAATTTTTCGTTCCCGAAAGCGGTGCAAAAGTACATGCTTTTTCTGATTCCACCAAACTTTCGGGCTATTTTTTCATCATTTTTTTTGCTATTTCTACTTTCTCTTCTAACGGCAACTGATAATCAACCCATTGAATAGGTATTCCGCGTCGTTCCATGCCGCGAAACCAGGTCATTTGGCGCTTTGCAAACTGGTGAATTGCCACTTCAAGTTGCGAAAACATCTCCTCGTATGTGAGTTTTCCGGTCAAAAAAAGCGTGAGAAACTTATATTCGAGTCCATAATAGAGCAAATCTTCGGCCGGAACGGACTCCAAAAGATGCTTCACTTCGTCGATCATGCCGCTTTCCAGACGCTGTTTCAGACGGCGAGTAATGGAACGACGGCGTGTCTCCACGTCAATTTTCACACCCAAAACCAACGGACGGAGTTCAGGACGCTGCTCCTTGTCCTCTTCTTCGGGATGTGTCTTGTAGTATTCGGCAATCTCGATGGCACGGATGGCACGTTTGGTGGTCTCGATGTCGGTGACGTTATGGAGTGTCTTGTATTGCTCCAGGATAGTCTTGAGTTCGTCAATGCTCTTTCCTTCCAATGAAGCACGCAGCGGCTCGTTGACGGGCACTTCCACCATACGGTAGCCTTTCAGCACCGACTCCACATAGAGACCTGTGCCACCACAGAGGATAGGCATACGGCCACGGCTGACGATATCCTCGTAGGCTGCGTAGAAGTCGCGGCAGTATTCGTAGAGGTTGTATTTGTAGCCGGCAGGTTTGATGTCGATGAGGTGATAGGGAATCGGTTTGCCGTCGACCACATACTCGTCGATATCCTTGCCTGTGCCGAGGTCCATGCCACGATAGATCTGTCGGCTATCGGCACTGATGATCTCGCCGTCGATGGCGGCAGCGAGATGGGTAGCAAAGGCAGTCTTGCCTGTTGCCGTAGGACCTGTGATGACTACTATATTATATGTATCGTTTTCCATTGAGAGAAAAAGCAGTTTTTGTCACATTTAGATATTGAGCAATTCGCGGTATTTCGGCAGAGTCCAGATGCGGTCGTCAACGATGAGTTCGAGTTTGTCGATATGTTCACGGATGACCTCGAAGCAACTTGCCACCGTATCGTGGTAGGCAATGGCTTTCTCGCGTTCGCAAGTGATTTTGTTGGCTACCTTGCGGGCTTCCACCATACGTTTCACATTCTCGGCGATTGCGGCATTATGTTGCGAAATCTCGCGAATAAGTCGGAGATTATCGGCAGCGAGCACCTCCGCTTCCTCTTGAGCCACAATCTTCATAGTCTTATAGACGGTGTCAATCAGTTTGCTCTGATACTCTTTGGCCACAGGGATGATATGGTTGGTGGCAAGGTCGCCAAGAACGCGTGCTTCAATCTGTATCTTTTTGGTATAAGTCTCCCATTTCACCTCGTTGCGAGCCTCCAACTCCTTGGCTGTCATCACATCCACCGACTCAAACATCTTCACGGTCTCTGGAGTGAGGTAGTTGTCAAAGATCAGCGGCGTACTGGTCTCGCAGTCAAGTCCGCGACGAAGAGCCTCCTGTTTCCAAGCATCGGAATAGCCGTTGCCTTCAAAGCGTATTGGCTTTGAGGTCTGAATATATTCCTTCAAGGTCTTGACGATGGCGTTTCTCAGTGGAGCACCCTGCTCTACCAATGCATCAACAGTCTGCTTAAACTCCTTCAGTTGCTGTGCTACGGCTGAGTTGAGTGCTATCATGGCACAGGCACAGTTGGCCTCAGAGCCGACGGCCCGGAACTCAAAACGGTTGCCCGTGAAAGCAAACGGTGAGGTGCGGTTGCGATCGGTATTGTCGATGAGAATCTCTGGAATCTGTGGGAGGTCGAAACGGAGACCCACCTTTTTCTTTGTCTGCTGCAGACGGTCGTCAGCACTATTCTCCAATGCATCGAGCATGCCAGAGAGTTGACTGCCCAGGAAAGCAGAGATGATGGCAGGAGGGGCTTCATTGGCACCCAGACGGTGGTCATTGGTAGCGTTCATGATAGAAGCCTTCAAGAGTCCGTTGTGACGATAGACTGCCATCAGCGTATTGACCACGAAGGTGAGAAAACGGAGGTTCTCGTCCTCGCTCTTGCCGGGAGCAAAGAGCAGCACACCGGTATCGGTGCCCAACGACCAGTTGCAGTGTTTGCCGGAGCCGTTGACGCCCTTGAACGGTTTCTCATGAAGCAATACGCGGAAGCCATGACGGCTGGCAACGTTGTGCATCAGCGACATCAGTATCATGTTATGATCCACAGCCAGGTTGCACTCCTCATAGATAGGAGCCAGTTCGAACTGACCGGGAGCCACCTCGTTGTGTCGTGTCTTGAGCGGAATACCCAACTGAAGTGCACACTGTTCGAGGTCTTTCATGAAAGCAACGACACGTTGTGGGATATGGCCGAAATAGTGGTCGTCGAGTTGTTGGTTCTTGGCAGCCTCGTGTCCCATGAGCGTACGGCCTGTCAGCAGGAGATCCGGACGAGCCACACAGAGGTCTTCGTCCACAAGGAAATACTCCTGTTCGATGCCGAGGAAGGTGCTGATACGTTTGGCCTCAGGATAGAACCAGCGACTCACCTCCAATGCCACATTGTTCAATGCACGAAGTGAGCGCAGAAGCGGGGCTTTGTAGTCGAGCGATTCGCCTGTATAGGAGATGAAGATGGTTGGGATACAGAGGGTATCATCGATGATAAAAACCGGAGATGATGCATCCCAAGCGGTATAGCCACGTGCTTCAAAGGTATTTCGAATACCACCGTTAGGGAAACTGGAGGCATCTGGTTCCTGCTGCACGAGCACCTTGCCGGAGAAGGTCTCTACGACGTCTCCGCCTATGCCATATTCAATGAACGACTCATGCTTCTCGGCTGTGCCACCCGTCAACGGCTGAAACCAGTGGGTATAGTGAGTAACACCTTGTTCCGTAGCCCATTGTTTCATGCCTGCAGCCACAGCATCGGCAATGCTCTTGTCGAGTGGAGTACCATTATCCATCACATCCACCAAGGCACAATAGATGTCTTGAGGGAGATAATGACGCATCTTATCGCGATCGAACACTTTGCTGGCGAACATCTCTGCAGGACGTTGCGCTGGCGTTTCCACGGCTTGTGGTTGCTTTCCAAAGGCTTTTTCCACAACCTTGAATCTTAAGTCTGACATAGTAACGGTTTTTATTGTTGGGCAAATGCTCGTTAATAAAGTGCAAATATACGACTTTTTTACGGAACAAGAGGGGTATTCCGTGACCCTAAGCATCAAAAAATCCACTTTTCCCTACCCGAATTAGGGAGGTTTGTGCTAATTTTGCACCACTTTTGGGTTGCAAAACGGCACTTCGAGATCCGTTTTCAGCCGTTTCCATACAATATTATATATAATGACACACGAAAACTGCCACTGGAAAGTGCTGCTGATGCTCTTGCTCACCGCCTTTTCACTCCATATCACGGCTCAGGAGTTGCCTCGCAAGGGCTTCTTCTGCTACGCCCCCTACGGCCGTTCGCTCCTTGCCGACGTCCACCCCAACTTCGCCCGCATCGACATCGCCGGTTTCAGCAATCACACTGCCTACGACTACAGCCAGAGCAACAAGCCATGGCGTATGTCTGTCTTCGGTGTCATGGGCATGGAGGCACCTATCTGGCGAGGTGAGTTTCAGCAGAACCGCTTTGGAGTGAGTTTCTCCACAACCGCTTCGTCAACCATCTGGCTTGATATCCTGGAGCCTACGACAGCCCCGGTGGTCAACACCGACTACCGCTTCGGCATGCCTACCACGACGTTTATCCACCGCCTCAACAAGGGATTTCTCCGCAACTACTCTATCGCCTTCAGTCCCTATAAGCATGAGTCGACCCATATCGGCGACGAACTGCAGATCCAGCACATGGAGCAAGGCTACACGCTACGACGGGTGAATGTCAGTTACAACTATGCCGAACTCGCCTTCACGGTCAACGAGCCGGAGGACTCCTGGGCATCGTGTCACACGTTACGTCTCAGTGCCGCCGTGCTCTACAACCTCAGCCGACGGGGCTACAACGTCACCCCTGCCGACGGTCCCGACCAACTGCTGAGCCAACCGACTGCCCCGGTAGAGGTCTGGCTGCAATACCAATATCAGACAAAAGCGACACAAGGAGGACTCCAGGGCATTGTCTCCGCAGAGATACGCAACCGCGCTCTCCACGGCTACACCTACAACGGAGAAGGCACTCAGGATGAACGTAGAATATTCACCTACAACCTCTTTGCCGGTCTCCGAATCAACGCTCCCAACTACAGCGGTGTCTTCTCCCAATTTGCCGTCGGAGTGCGTGCCTACCATGGCAACTGCCCCTACGGACAGTTCCGAAACCTCCCTAAATACACGCAAATCGGACTGTCTCTAATCTTTCAGTAACCTTTTTTGGGCATAAAAGGCTACGGATTAACAAAAAAATCGTACCTTTGCGCTCGTTTCGCAAGAAGCATCTTTTTGACAAACAAATAGTATCTAAAACATAAACAACACTACAATGGGTAGAGCTTTTGAGTTTCGTAAAGCACGAAAATTGAAACGTTGGGGCAACATGGCCCGCGTATTCACCAAAATCGGTAAAGAAATCACCATCGCAGCCAAACAAGGCGGCGGCGACCCAGACAACAACCCACGTCTCCGCGTCCTGATGCAGACCGCTCGCAAAGAGAACATGCCTAAGGAAAACGTAGAACGCGCTATCAAGAAAGCATTCGACAAAGACGCATCTGATTATAAGGAGATGAACTACGAAGGCTACGGCCCTCACGGTATCGCTATCTTCGTTGAGACTGCTACCGACAACACCACACGTACCGTGGCCAACGTACGCAGTTACTTCAACAAACACGGCGGCAACCTCGGCACCACAGGCAGCCTTGAGTTCCTCTTCGAGCACAAATGTATCTTCCACGTAGCCAAGAAAGCCGACATCGAACTCGAAGAACTCGAACTCGAACTCATCGACTTCGGCGTAGAAGAGTTGGTGGAGGACGAAGAAGAAATCATCATCTACGGCGACTTCGCTCAGAACGCAGCCATCCAGAAATACCTCGAGGAAAACGGCTTCGAAATCAACTCTAGCGAATTTGTCCGCATCCCTAACGACGTCAAACACCTCACACCGGAACAGCGAGAGAGCGTCAACAAACTCATCGAGAAAATCGAAGAGGACGAAGATGTTCAGAACGTATTCCACAACATGGCCGAAGAGGAAGACGAAGAATAAACCGAATTACACAGAGCACATGAGATAAACAAAAGGGTCTTTGCCAAACAACACGAGCAAAGACCTTTTTCTTTTCCCCATCCCCTAACAAAAGACAAAAAAGTACAACAATGATTAGATTCACTAAAATGCACGGTGCCGGCAACGATTACATCTATATCGACGGCATCACCAACCGTGTACCAAAAGACATCGAAGCCTTCGCAAAACGCTTCTCCGACCGCCACAAAGGCATTGGTGCCGACGGCGTGGTACTCATCCTCCCATCCGACGTGGCACACTGCCGCATGCGTATGTTCAATGCCGATGGCTCAGAGGGCCAGATGTGCGGCAATGCCATCCGCTGTGTAGCAAAATATACCTACGAGCATATCCTCATCCACCGCACCGAGATGCTCCTCATCGAGACCGAATCAGGTATCAAGGTGCTCAACCTCAAGGTTCGCGACGGCAAGGTAGAGAGCGTGACCGTAGACATGGGATACGCCTCTTTCGATACACAGAAATTGCCAATGCAGGCCAAGCAGAGTGAGTTTGTGGAGCAGACCATCCAAGATACCCACGGCGACAGTTTCGACTTCACAGCCGTTTCTATGGGCAATCCACACATCGTCACTTTCCTGGACGAGGACATCGCCACTCTCGACCTCGCTGCCATCGGTCCCGACTTCGAGAATCACCCTTATTTCCCTGAGCGCACCAACACAGAATTCATCAACGTATTAAGCGAAAACCACTTCCGCATGCGTGTCTGGGAGCGTGGCTCTGGCGAGACATTGGCTTGTGGCACGGGAGCCTGCGCAGCCGTAGCAGCTGCCGTAAAGACCGGTCGCACACACCTCGAGACCGAGGTACAGGTCGACCTCCTGGGCGGCACACTCTTCATCACCTACCACGACGACGACAAAGTCACCATGCGTGGCGAAGCCGAAGAGGTCTTCAGCGGCAGCCTCGACTGGGAAGAATAGAAGAAAGCCCGCCCCCCCCGAGAAAGAAAACCGAGTCCTCGAAACTTCGAGAACCTAAAGAACCCACAAACCCCAGCCTACATCAAGGTTGGGGTTTCTGTTTCTATTTGTAATTGGCTTCGGAAGGAAAAAGTACTCTATCTCAAACACTAAACACTTTTTAAGACACACGACACACGAACACACGAACAAAAAAGAGGTACCCACCTCTCTTCTTCTCTTCTTTTTTATTATATAACTAATTATATATTAATATATTATATATATAAAGAGAGAGAGGAAGCAAAATAGATACCCCTTAAAAAGTTCGTGATAATGTGATAGTGTGATAGTGACTCCTAATGCTAAACAACCTAAAATTATCACCTACAATGAATTACATCGTTTTTTTCTTCCTAAGCAGCCACACTTTTGTATTACACGAAAGCGGAAAGCACCCCGAAAAGACCCTCAAAACTGGCCTTTCCTTGATGCAAAAGCGGCAGACTTTGATGATTTTCCTGCAGCCTACCCCGTATTGCGAAATGTTAAAAACGCGAGATAATGGCACAAATTAGCATAAAGGCTGGCTCTTTTCCCTATCAATCCCACCATTCACCACGCACACAAACAAAGCCGCCACACGGGGAGTGCAGCGGCCTGAGGATTTTTGATGCTTAAAACTATAACGAAAAATATAAAATGTAACCAGAGTAAGATCTCAGGCACCCTTTCGCGAAGAGTTTCGTCAATCAACCTGAGAAAGCAGGGGGCACGATTCGCTTCGTTCGTTACGACGGACACGGATGGCAATACGAATTTGATTTTCTGAATAGGCAGTAGTGTTAATCTGACTGATGCGGCAGAAGAAGACATTCTGCCACCCCATATCCATCATCTGAGCCAACAGCTCGTTGGAATCGGCAGGCACATACCCCAGCAGAAAACGCTTAGAAGGCTGCAGTTCGGTTGCCGGACGTTCATAGATTACCTGCACCGCTGAAACATCGTGTTTATTGTCTGCTTCACGCTCCAACTGCAGATGCGTGCCGACTTTCAGCTCTGACCACACCTCATCAACATCGTAGTACTTACGACCCGCAAGATGACACTCTTGCCAAAGAAAGGAATTCGCTTTCATAAATAAAGACAATTTGTTGGGTTGAACATTTGCGTTGTTTTCTGTGGCAAAATTACGAGGTTGATGTGAGAGCCAAAAGAAAACCACAGGAAAACACGGCTGTATGTCACACATTGGCAAAGTGTAAAAATTTATTAAACACACATTAATCTATTATATAACAACAACATAACATCATATTTCGGCAAACACCACAAAAATCGAAAGTATTCGTTTTTGGCATTTTTGATAAACTCAAACAAAACAAAATCCAACAAAAAACCGGCACATTTTC
The DNA here is from genome assembly GCA_024405895.1 of Paludibacteraceae bacterium. Lineage (GTDB taxonomy): Bacteria > Bacteroidota > Bacteroidia > Bacteroidales > Paludibacteraceae > HGM05398. The sequence goes on along the minus strand of JAKSNW010000010.1, from coordinate 4,700 downwards.
AGTCTTTCCCGATGAGAATTGGGAGAGAAAAGTCATATTTTGCAAAAGGCTTCCGTCAATTCACAACACTGACAAAGCAAAGCCGACAACGCGACACAGAATGCCCGGACGAACATCCCAAAGCACAAACAATACATCGTTTTGAAAACAAAAAAACATACATAAAATTTGTTTAATCGCAAAGAAATTAGTAACTTTGCATAGTAAAACAAAACGACTCCCATACGGCTGCAAGCCCTCATATCGTCCGACATGTTGCCGCCAAGAAGCCGCAAGTTTTCGGCAAAAAGAAATATAAACATCACAAAAGGCATACTCTATTTATGAAGAAAGCACTCCTCTCGCTTCTGCTCGCGCTCATCGTAAGCACAGCCGCCAACGCTCAAATTCCCAACATGCATTGGGACTCCGAAGTCGGTACCCGCGACACCACCGCATGGCACCCCGTGCTCGCCACTTGGGGCTACAGCGTCCAGCAATTCATCTACGACAGAATTGAATCAGGCCTCCAATACAACACCAAAGTCTATGGCATGTCCTTCAAAACAACCAGCGGTACCCAGGCCGTCACACGACACCTGCAGATTTACCTCGGCACCACCAGCAAGAGACAGTTCGACAGCAACTTCGACTACGTCCCGTCCTCGCAGCTCACACTCGTCTACGACGGCAACTACACCTTCCAACCTAACGACACCCTCCACGAATTCCAGTTCACCCAGCCGTTCGTCTACGACAACGAAAGGAGCGTCCTGCTCTACGTCCGCGACCTCACCGGCAGCTACGTATCAGACAACACCGCACCGAAATTCTACTGCTGCAACAACGGCACACAAAAAGCCATCTACGCCTACTCCGACGACAACAGCCTCACTACTGCCAACGTCAGCACCTCGGCACAGAACACCTGGATCACCAACCTCCGTCCTTGCATCCAATTCCAACACAGCAACTATGGCATAAAAATCGCAGGCCAACAAATTGACGGCACCAACTACCAAAACGTTACCATCCCCTACGAACCCAACGCACACGTCAGCTACAATCCAACAACACACGAACTCACCATTGAGAACCTTGGCGGCGAGATAGGTTTCAACGCAAGACAATGCCCGAACGACCTCTACATCAACATCGTCGGCAACTGCGGATTTGACTACATGTACGCTTCATTCCACGGCACCACAACCATCGACTGCCACAACACAGGCTCACTTGCGGTCATGTACAACATCGAAGTGGGTTCTGCACTCCCAACCCCATCCAACCTCATCCTCAAAGACGGCGACTTCGCCTTCTGTACTTCCGACCATTATTATTATGGCATCGTTGGAAATGGAACAGAGAACCTCACCATCATCAACTCCAACGTAGAAGTAGAAGAAATAGAGGACGAAGACTATCCAGCCATCTCACGATTCGGCAGCATCAACCTCAACAACTGTCACATCGTTGAACCAGTCAACGGCGGCATCGGACACAACTCAGAATACCAAACCTTCGTCGGCGAAGCCAACAACGAATACACCAGCGATGAAGACAGATACCTCCCTGCCTACAGCGTACGCATCGAACGCGACCAGACACAAACCGACGTCAACCTCGTCGAAGACCGCAGTTTCGTCATCGCACCTAACCCAGCCGACGATGTCGTAGAACTCCAAGGCATCAGCATCAACGAAAATGCTCGCGTAAGCATCTTCAACGCAGACGGCAAACTCGTAAGCAGTTTCGACGCAACAGCACAGAACGGCAACCTCAGCATCAACGTCAGCAGCCTCGCTGCCGGCATCTACACCGTCCAAGTTGTAGCCGACAAGACAAACTACACCTCCAAACTCGTGAAGAAATAGTCAACACCGAGAACGAAAGTTCCCGAGCAAGACAAATATAAACAAACTCAAAACATTAGAGCTATGAAAAAAACATTACTCGCTCTCGCCATGATGCTCTCTACCATCATGGCATCTGCTCAGATTTGGTCTAACCAAATCCTCACCACCACCGACCACGGTGCACCAATCTTTTCTCCAAACTGGAACTACGGCGTAGGTGCTGCCATCTACACTGCCAGCGAGATCAACCTCCCTGCCTGCGAGCTCACCGGTATTGCCTTCAAACGCTACACCGACAACCTCCCAACCTCCAACAACCAGGCGGTGGAAATCTTCCTTGGACACATCAATACCTACTCCTTCTCCAACACCTACTCCTTCCCAGATCCTTCGCAGATGACCAAGGTGTACGACGGCGACTTCAATCACCCAATGTCAGGTAGTGTATGGTCGCAAGTCCTCTTTGACACCCCATTCCAATACGACGGCACCTCCAACATCATCGTATGCATTGTCAATAAAAGCGGTTCTATGGTAACTGGCAACGACTACCCCTACTACTGCACCAACACCAGCACACAGCAATCACGACTTACCGCCAACTCAGACGAAACCCCAGTATATCTCTCCGTCGCAAACACAGTCAATTGCACCAGAGGCTTTAGCAACGAGCGTCCTGTCATCCAATTCCGCATGACCGACCCTGCAGAGCACTACGGCATCATTGTCGGCTACACCGAGATTACCGAGAACAACTACACCAACGTCACCGACGACGAACTCACAAACGGAACCGTCAGCTTCGACCCAACAACCAACACACTTACACTCAACAACATCACACTCTCCGAGAGCCTCAGTGCAGCCGATTTCCAACGCGGTGAACTCACTGTAGTGGTTCAAGGCATCTGCGAAATTAGCGAAGAATTCTACTGCTCTGGCTTCCGCAACACCACCATCAACGGCACTGCCAACGACGTTCTGAGGGCTAAATACATTTCCATAGAAGCCATGGAAGATCACCCAACCGTTACCATGAACAATCTCACCGTTCTCGCTGGCGATGGCAACAGCGTCGAAGAATCGTGGTGCAACTACTCACTCTTTGGCTACGGCGAGGAGCACATCGTACTCAACAACGTAGAACTCTCCTCATGGGTTTCAACAACTGGTGACTGTCCATTCGACGAATACCTCAGCATCACCCTCAACAACTGCCACATCACCTATCCAGTAGGTGCTGTTGTTGAAGACGGCTGCATCCGCCTCAACGGCGAACACAACATCGACTCCGTCCACATCGCCCGCGAGATCGTAGGCCTCGACATCGTTGCCGACCGCGACTTCACCCTCGCTCCAAACCCAGCCATCGACATCGTTGAGTTCCAAGGCATCGCCATCAACGGCAATGCCCGCGTAAGCATCTACAACGCAGAAGGCAAACTCGTAGCCGGTGTAGAAATCTCCGACACCGACAACCTCCGCATGGACGTCAGCAGCCTCGCCGCAGGCATCTACACCGTCCAAGTCGTCGGCGACCGCACCCGCTACACCTCCAAACTCGTGAAGAAATAACACTTCGCAAACCTCATACCCCTCAGCCTCGCTCACACAGCGGGGCTGATTTTGTTTATTATAGTTCAAGAAACAATCATTTCAGAGCATCTGGTTTTAGATTGCAAGCAGGCACTGTGGGAAGTCTGAGGGTGCGGCTATGGTTTGCTTAAAGACAGTAAGCAAACAAGCAAATTTCATTGTATCAGCGTTTTTGCAGGAAGAATGTTTGGTAGATTAGTTTTATTGTTGTACTTTTGTTACGTTATAAAATTTCACGTTTATGAATAAGAAATTATATTTATTGCTATCATTCAGTCTAATAGCGATTATTTTTGCGTCTTGTGGTAGCAACATGCCAAAAATCACGAAGACTGGCACTTATTACTACATATTCAATTATCACAATCCTTCCGTCCCACCAGTAAAACACCCAGTTACATTTGAAGAAGAGTTTTTTGTCATCTTCTTTGACAGCATAAAATATACAGATTATTATCAAACAGACACTTTATCGATAGAAGAAGCCAATGACTATCAGATGCTTTTTTCATGCAACCCAAACAAGCGTTATTATAATAAAGGCAACATTTCTTTCATTATCCAAAAAGAAAACGATGATTTTCAAAAAACCTATGAGTTTTTGGCATCTCCAGAATATGTCTATGATGTTGAGCCAATGCTTGATGGTCCTCTCTTTACATTATCTAATGGCTTTTTCTACCTTATAGACGAACGAACAGATTCCGTTGCGTTCAGAAAATATTGCGAGAAGATTGGTGTCACGATGTATTCATACCAACAATTGGAGGACTACGACTTTGACACTACATTACAATTTACCGGGGCCATAGTTCTTGACAAGAAATCAAAATTCAAAAACGTTATTGATGCCGCCAATAGTTTTTATGAAAAAGGCCTAATAAAATATTACCACTTAAACAGGGCTAACTATTTGAAAGAGCCAGGAGAAATAATTTGGTGGAGCCGTCCTAATGCACCAGCAAGTCATTTAACAGAGCAGGACAAGACATGGAACACTGATGCAATCAATGCTCCCTTGGCATGGCAAGAAACTTTAATCAAAAACTAACCTTATGAAATTTCCTACACACTTCCAAGCCTTACTGATTTTGATGGCAACATTTGTTTTCGCCTCTTGCATTGAGAACCCACCATCTGACAGAGCATACTATGATTTCTGGTATGGACAGATGTTCACATCTATTGATGATAATGACACGTTAATCTACACTTCCCGACAAAACAAGGAGATACGATTCGTTGTTCATAATGCAGAATCTTTTGATG
>JAKSNW010000001.1 GCA_024405895.1 Paludibacteraceae bacterium | reverse complement strand
AACGAAGAACCTCTTCTTGTATCTTAGTTACTGCACCCTCAGTAGCTTCTCTATACGCAGTTAGAATAAGGGTCTCAATGTCTGTTCGTACTGAATCATTTTCAAGTCCAAGAGTGTTAAGCAATATCTTGCTGTCATTGGCATATTGCTCATTGAGGTTCTCAAGCAATTTTGGCTTCGCAGACTCATCAATAGTCTTTGAGTCCATGATTTCCTTTTGGGTCTTCTCAAACTTTTCTTTGAGTTCAACATATTTTTGAACATAGTCTTTCCAAACACCCACGTTGTCATCCAACGCTTTTTTCTCCTCTTCATTCCTCTTGTTTGTTGCTTCTGCTACACCACTTTGATATTGGATGTTTGACATCTCTCTCATATTGTTAATGTAGCCTTGTTGGTCTGGAGTCAACTCCTTTGACTTGCCAGCCTTTTCGTTCTCTTTTTCTAAAGTACGAATTTGGTCTTGTATCTCATTCTCACGCTTCTGCTTTTCGTTTTCCAACTTCTGTATTGTCCTTTCGTATTCCTTTTGGATATTGTCAAGGACAACGCTCAGTTTCTTTCCCTCTCCTGTTACATTTTGTAGTACCATAGAGGCACCAGCACTCTCAGCATCTATCTTAGCGTTAGACAGTTCAATGACAGAGTCACGATACATCTTTTGAGACTTCTCGTTAAGTTCCCTCTGTGCCTTGACTCGTTCTTGATATTCTTTGTCTTTTGCGAGTTTGTCTGCTGCAACTTGCTTTCGCCATTGTAGTTCTGTCTCTGCAATCACCTTCAAGTTTCCCTCTTGCATGGCTGCTATTTTCGCTCTTGCAGTTTCCAATTCACCACTTGCAAGGGCATCGGCAATCTCGGCATTTTCTTTGCGGATTTTTGAAATCCTATCTTTACTGCCTTTATCGCTCATTTCCATGCTTGCGGTAACTTCTTTTGGTTGATTCTGCTGCTCATAATCAAGACCAAACTTTCCGTATGTGAGTTGCGGAAGTTCTCGCATCTCTTTATTTAGATTCTTACAGTTTGCGACTGCCATCCAGATTTTCAAAGACCACATATCAAAGTTTTCACCTATGGATATACTTGCTTTCTTGACGGCTTCTGCAACTTCTGCTGACACACCCTTAAGATTAAGGAATGTCTTTGGCAATATGCCAGACCTATCCCAGTCTGCTTCTGCTTCCAATGTACCCTCAGCTAATGCTCTTGCAATCTCTTGACCGGCTCTTGCTGCCATCTCTGGAGATAGCCTTTTCAAGAGTTTTTCATTCAGTTTTTCTATGTTCTTTGCATAGTCCTCTGTGAGTTTCTGCTGATTCTTTGACAACTGTTCTTCTGCCGCCCTCGCTGAGATGCTCTCTTCAATAGCTTTCTTTACTCCTTTGAGTTTTTCTACAAGCATATCGTATGTAAGACCCTCTTCCTTGAGGGTTTCATCATACTTAGAATACTTCGCCACGATGAGGTCTTTAACTGCAAGATACTCCTCACTTTCACGCTTGCATCCAGCAAGTTTTCCTTTGAGAGTTTCAAGGGACAGAATCTCGGCATTGGCTTGAGCGGTGCTTTCTGCCGCTGCCTTTTCTGTTTCTTTCATCATCTTCTCAAAGTCTGTTTGGTATGTCATCGCCTTATACAAAGCGAAGCCAAACGCAGTTACTGCCGCAGCAAGCGCAACGTATGGGTTTGACAATCCTGTTGCTTTCAATGCGAGATTGAGCTGAGCTTGCGCCTTTGCCCACATCTTGGTTGCGATTGCAGCACCGGTCTCTTTTATAATAACACCTTGAGTCGCAGCAGCGTTTGCAGCCTTTGCTTTTACACTCTGCATTTGGTAGATGTTACTAATCTTCTGCACGGCATTGAGTGCTACCATAAGAGCCTTATAAGAGCCGATTGCCACACCAAGTTCTGCTACTGCTCTACCGATTCTTTGGTAGTTTTCCACCACATTGATTGCAGCACTCAACGCAGAAGAAAAGAGGTTCTCCGATTGCTTGCCGATGTCATTAAACATCATATCGATAGCATCCTCAAGGTTGGATTTCAAACCACCGATTGTATGACTCTGCTTGTCCATAAGGTTGGCGAATTTACCGCCATCTTCTACCATTGAGCGCAAAGCCTTATCTACCTCAGTGAAGCCTACCTTTCCTTTGGAAACCAACTCACTTATCTCTTCTTTGTTGCGTCCCATCTGTTCGGCAAGAGTCTCTGCCAACGGAATACCACGTCCCATAAATTGGTGCATATCTTGGGCAAACACTCGTCCCTGTGTCATAGTAGTACCATACAAGTAAACAAGGTCTCCAAGTGGCATAGACAAACCAGCAGCAATATCACCAAGCATCACAAGAGTGTCATTAACATCCTCTGCTGCTGCACCATATGCAAGAAGCTGTCTCGCACCATCGGCAATACCTTTCAAATCGAATGGTGTATGCGCTGCAGTATTTACCAACTGATTCATTAGTTGGTCGGACAACTCTTTACTACCAAGCATTGTTTCAAAAGACACCTCGAGCTGTTGGAACTCGCTTCGGATACTACCGATTTGTCCGATAATCTCCTTTGCACTAAAACCAGCACCAAGAGCAAGCAATGACTTCTTCGCTTTTTCTATTGCAGCAACAAGATTGTTACCGACTTCTTCGGATGCGCTTTTGGCACCTTCCTTTACTCCGTCAAAGCTATTCTTGTCTTTACCGACCTCATCAAGTTTTTCTTGTACTTTCTCCGTCTCGTCAACAATAGCACCGGCAGACGCTTTGCCTTGATTAAGCATCTCTTCCAATTTGCTAATGACTTGTTGGCTAACGTCTGTTATTACATTACCAAGTCCAGAGAAACCAGCAGTCAAAGAATTATCAAGCATATTGCCGACACGTTCCCCTGTCTTGCCTATATCGTTCAGCTGACTCTTCATGTTCTGAACGTCTTTATCCATCAAGGTAATCCTCGCTTCGAGCGTCAAACTACCATCTTCTACTTCTGCCATCTTATTCTCCTAAAATTAGTTTGTTAATACGTTCTGCATTTTCTGGGTCGTCTGCGTCCAATCTCTCCTCTGTGTCCATAGGATTCGGAATAACGGCATTCAACATCGCTATGTTTGAGAATGTCACATCCAACGCACACATAGGGTCGCAATGAAAGTTCAACCCATAAATACACATCATTGCCCAGATTGAGTCGTTTTTACCACCCCCCTTGTTGGCATTGTCAGCACTATCTCGGAAAGGGAAGTGGTAATGAGAAAAAAATCCGTCAAATTCATTTCAGCGAATAATCTTCCCAGAAGCACGTTTAACTCCTTTGGGGTGTAATTGTCCATTACCTTTGATTGCGTTCTCCAGAGCGAGAATTTGTGCCAAAAACAAACATCTTTCTTTACACCACACATCAGCATAGCGATAATCTTTGCCAACGGCTTTGACTCTTTTGCGTATGCGAGTGCAGATGTTATTTCCTTGCCACTTGTTGGAGCGAACTCTGGGAGTTTGCATATCTCTGCTGATACTGCAATGAGTGTTCGTAATGTAGGACGCTTCATTCGTACCTTTTTGCCGTCAAACTCCAATGTAATGTCTTTCTCGATTGCGGTTTCTGCCGCCTTTGCTGCAAGTACCCTTGCTTCTTCTTTGTCTATCCTGTTCATAGTATTCTTAAAAAAAAGGTGAGCCACATAGGTTGCTTTCAACTAACCCTCTGTGACCCACCCACTCATTTTCCGAGAAGTGAGTTATTGTGCTTTGTAAGGACGTACCATCTTGCCGCCATCATCTGGAACGAGAGCGGTAAAGGTGTATACCCAACGACCGCCATCAGCAGATGTCCAAGTTTCTCTTGCAGTAACAGCACACTTTTTGAACAAGTAGCCGTTGTTCTCTGCATCTTCCGGAACAAGACGAACAGCGTAGTTGTCAAGAACCACACCATCGTTGTCGTCAATAGGCTTGGTTTCGTTCTTTTTCACGAACAACTCCATTGAAAGAGTGAACTGCGATTTGTTGGTGTAGGAGTCTACTACGCCACCGCCCTCTTCCAATGCTTGTACGGTGTCACCATCTGCTGTGTCCAAATTGGTTGTACCTTGCACTGGTGTTGACAAGGTAATCCAATCGTTTTCGGATGGGTCAAGAACACCATTTACGTACTTCTTTACTTGAATTGTGGGTTTACCCCATGACAAAACTGACATAATCTTTCTTTTTTACTCTGTTAATAACTTAAATACATAGTTGACGGACACGAATGTTTGCTTTGTAGTCGGCTCTATTAGTGTTCTCGGTGCGCTTTGCATGGAAAACCGAACTTCACCTCGCCTATTGAGGAAATCAACGAGTTGGACAAGTCGATATTCAAGCACTTTGCACCTCTCTTTGTCATCATATTTTACACCATCAGAACCATACAGTTTTGGGACAAATACCGATACTATGATGTTGCCACGTTGTATTTGGTCGGCATCAGCATCAAGAAACGATATTACCACATCTTCTTTACTGCTATTGAGAGGACGCTCTCCTTGACGATATATTCCACCTCTAACGTTAATTGCGCTTTGAAGCACTAATTCGTAGGTATACTCCTCTATGCTTTGGCTTGTGTGTATCATTTGAGACCCTTTAAGAGTTTACTAATTATCTTTCCTACGTGATTTGACGCTCCAGACAAAACTTCTCTATGATAATAGTGTTCGACCCAAAAGGCATAATTCATTCCAGCAACCATTACCAAATACAGGTCGGCATCACTATTTTCTTTCACCATAGATAAAGCCTTTTTCTTTCCTACGTCTCCACCTACATATTCGTTTGTAGATTTAGGCTCTTTCGGTTCAAGTTGAGAAAAGTCCGATTGACTAACAACCTTTCCTCTCTCTGCAAGTACATAACCAACAGACGAACGTAGGTTTGCACTCCTATCTATATAAGAACCATTTCTCCTTGCGTATGTCACTCCTTCCTCTCCAGCGTACTTGAAAACATGAATTAGGTCTCCTTTACGCTGTTCAAAGATTTCCCTTTGTATCTTTTGGCAAATCTTTGGTGTAGGTTTTTTCTTCTGCTTTATTGGCATTCTATGGAGTAGCTTCCTACAAGGAAATAATACTTAATTGACTTTACTTCTAACCAGTTGCTAAATTTTGTGTCACGCTCGGTTTTGAACCTTACAAACGTAGGGTTGAATCCATCAGCTACTGAATCACTATCTAATTGAATCGTGATGTTGGCGGTATGTTCCGTTCCCTCGCCATACCTCTCTCTTAGGTTCTCGCTCGACAACTCAACATAACACTCACAACTTCCTGTTGGTGCTATGTAGTCGTATGCTACCCTTTGAGAGTTCTGCAAGATACAATACTCCAGAGTGCCGTTTGGGAATATCAACATATCTAAAGTATCTTTACTGTCGGAACACCACCTTCATCACTAATCAAAGCTTCTCCGTATCTCGCATAGATAGCGTTGGCAATGCTTATCAGTGGTCGGATATTAGGCACAGTCACGCTTGCACCACTCTGCGAAAGGTTGAAACTGTTACACAGACTCTTGAGGGTGTCTGCGTATGCCAGTTCATACTCTGCACTATTGGCAACTTCTGCTGTAAACTCTGCGTTCTTACTAAGACCACGCTTGATAAGGTGTGGCTCCACGTTATCATCTTTGAGAGGGTAATTGCTTACCGACTTACGGAGTGCTTCGATAATAGTCATTTTCCTAAGCGTTCAAAATTGACTTGAGTTCTTCGACTTTGTCCTCGCTCAATGCGTTGACTTTCTCTTTCAAACGTGCATCGCTGATGTTAGCTGATGTGCGTACACCAAGTTCGTTCAAGGCTGCAACAACGCTTGCTTTTGCATATGACTGACCATCAAACAAGTTGATGTTAGCATCACCCTCTACCTCTGTTGGGTCATCAACCAAGACTGCTTCGTTGATGTCAAGCTGATAGATTGACTCTACGTTGTTCAACACAGGGAGAGCGATTGCTTGAGCAGAGGTAATCTCGGCAAATGGTTCTTCAACGTGCCATTTCTTCACAAGGGTGTAAGCATTGCCCTTTGTGTAGATAGCAGCAGATGAAGGGTTCACTTCCTCTACCAACTGACCATATACCAAATCACCAACCATTGTGTCAGTCAAGAGGATGACTTTGTCACGGTTGAATGGACGAACAGAGGTGGTAGTGCCGTTTTTCTCTACACGAACGCTGCGGTTGACAACGATTACGTCAATGCCGAGTTCATCACGGAGAGCAGAACGGAGAGTGGTCTCTGTTGGAGTTGGGATAACCGATGTTGACAAGACAGGAATGCCTTGCATATTAGCGCAGAGTTCCTTTGCTTCTTTGGTTTGACGGAGAGCGTCAAAGGCTTCTTTTGCCATCATAACAGTAGTGATAGTGTCACCTTTGTCTGCGGCAGCAGCAATCACGTTGTTAAGGTCGGTAATAGGTGTAGCGTTTGCAGCATCACCCCAAGTGCGAGAAGCACCAAATTTGTTCTCTGCAAGGTAGCCGTAGTTTACACGAATGCCAACACCGGTTTTGAGGTCATCTGCGATAACGCACATACCATTTGAGATGCCTTGCAAGAAAAGGAACTCGAGACGCTCTTCAACACCATTAACGCAACGTGCTGCGTCATCCATGATTTTGGTCACGATTTCGCTTTGCATAGTACCTCTTGCAGCCATCTGGTGGAGTTCGTTGATTTCGCTCTCCTTGAGCTGCATCTTCATGCCGATTTTTGGAAGTTCACCATGTGCATAGCTGATGCGGTCACGGCTCTTGAGTGGGAGATTGCTGTCCATAGTAACAACGTCAGCTGCCACGATTGATGACTTCAACGCACTTGACTCCCAAGTTTGATTTACGGAGAAACGCTGGTTCATCATAGTGTGAACCAAGTATGTTGGGCGGTTACGCTTGCCGTTTACTTCCTCGATATAACCCTCAAGTGATGGGAAATATCTTTGTACCAATTCGCTGAATAAGATTTTATCCATTTCTTTCTACTTTTTAGGTTAAACGTTAGAGATTCTGCTCAAAGGTGAGACAAAGATTTTTGTGCCAATCATCGTTGATGTAAGCAGCCTTGAATGCTTCTTTATCGAATGAATCGACCACATCAGCAAGAGCGCTACACAAAGCATCTACATTGATGTGCGCAGCTTTTGCAACAGACACGTTAGATGGTGTTTTGCCATATTCAAATGAACGAACTACAACACCAACAACCGCACCGGTGTTTGCGGAAGTCAAAGTTGAAGCGTTAGTAACTGGAACTGGTTTTCCGCTAACCACAACAATAGGTGTGCCGCTTGGAATGAACACAGGATTCTCTGTAGCATCAATAGTCACACCACCGCTCAATGTTTGAGTTACGTTGCTCACGATGATTGAGTCAAGACCACCGCTGACTTCTGCACCATCGTGTGAGAGAGGCTTCATTGCGCCTTGCACAGAAGCCATGTAGTTATTGTCTAATTCTTTTTCTTTCATTTTTTCTAAAGTTTTGATTTTGCTGCGAGTTTCTTGATTTCATCTTGAGAAACCTCTTTGTGGTTGCCACCACCGAAGCCACCGAGTGGAGTAATCTTGAGGTTGCCCTCGCTGACCTCTTTCTTGTAGTCCTCGATGTCTGCCTTAGTGTTGTCCAAGAAAGTATTGAACGCTTCTTCGCTCTCAAAGTGCATCATATTGAAGTTGCGCTTGATACGCTCTCCAAACTTGCCTGTGTCTTTGAGAAGTTCATTCAATCTGCTCTCACGGATAGCATTGCTTCTTTCAGATTCAATCTTGCTAAAACGCTGCTCTTGTTGTTCTGCATATGTCTTGAACCAAGACGGCATTTCGTCTTTTTGTTCATCGACCTTAGGTTTTGGCTCATCTACAGGTTTAGGTTTATTCTTTGCAATAACCCTATTGCCCATTGCTTGTGCCATTTTAACGTAAGGAATAACCGCTTCGCATTGTGCGTTTACCTCTTCGTCAGTAGATTCACTGTTGAGGTTGCCGATGATGATTTCAACAACACCCTCTAATTCTTCTGCGCTAAACCCAAAAGATGCGACTTTTGGTTTCAATGCTTTCAAAATTCTTTCTTTCATGATTTCTAATAATAAGATGCGCAAAGATACACAATCTGCGTGAATAACACACACTCTATATTGTGTTTTTTGCAAATTCTATTGCCTATATACAAAAAAAGCACCATCTTCACAGATGATGCCAAACCATAACTTATTTACATGTTAATACAAAAAACGGCTTGTTGCCGACACAAAGATACAACATTTCTGCAACAAACGCCCCTGGTCCGCAAGAATTTATTTCGGCTATGTACCCAAAACAGCCAAAATTACACATATAGTTAACACTATGTACCCAACGTGTTAAGAAAAAGGGCGAATGCTTAACACGTTTTTAAGCGGTTTTTTGTCTTCGCTGAAAGTCACAACGTCCTGCAAGTCGCTGATATAGTGTGCGTTTTATCTTCGCTGAAAGGGCGAATGAAATGGCAAATAAAAAAAAGAATTTCGCCACTTTTGTAACAACTTAAAGACCTATTATTGGCTTATCGTGCTGCATATCAGCACGTTCTTAAAGAAAAATCAATGGCAAAAAACAAAAGAACTAAAAAAGAAAAAAAGCACCCCATTGCTGGAGTGCCTTTAGATTTATCGGTTTTTCCGATTTTGCTAAACCTTGCCAATTCTTTACATTTTAGCAAGACTGGAAACCTACCGAATTAGGGGTGGTTCTTCTGTCGGTTACTTTGTCACTCAAAAATGACCAAGTCGGTGACCAAGTCGGCTACATCGGTGGGAGGTCAAAGAAGTCTGCATCCGTTGCCGATGATGGATAGCCGTCCTTGATACATTCCCAAAGGTATGGCTCGCTGTCCTCATCTTCGTATGCACTATACCAAAGTCCGTGATTAACATAGTCTCCGTTGTGCCATTCTCTTGGGTTTTGGTAAGACGCACCATCTTGACCGCCACCTTTAGGCAAGAGTGACTCCGTAAATTGTTCCTCGCTCAAGCAATATGCGTCATCGTAGTAAGCACCATTGCTGACTTGTCTAATCATATATGGAGTGTCGCTGACGTAGTAGTGCATGTCCACTCCGTTGATGTTTCGTATTTCGTGTGTTATCATACTGCTATAAATCTTGATGGGTCTGCTGTATAAAGCGTGTTCCAATTAGTTGCCGCAGTCCAAGTGTCATATAGTGCGCTTGGAATTAAAAATTTTGCATTACAACTTGTAAATGCTGATACATTTGCCAACGTAGGCACAGATGTTTGACCGCTGAAATCTATCGTTGGAACAGAGCCACAACCACTGAAAGCATCTGCCGCTATGCTTGTGAGGTTATCAAATTTCAAAGTGGTGGACAGTCTATAGCATTGCTTGAAAGTAGTACCATTTAATTGAGTCGCAACCGAACCTATGCTTTGGTAAAAATTTTTGATTTCTACCAAGTTCCAACAAGTAGAGAACATTGATGCCATATATCTTCTGCTCACGAATCTTGCTGGGTTGATTACCTTTACTGAGATAAGGTTTGTGTATAGATTTGCCGAATTACTGCTATCAACACCCTTTGACAAGTCAAGACAATAAGTGCTTGAGCCAAATCCATACAATTGATAAGAACAAAGTTGTGTGCTTAAATTACCGCTTCCAAAGAAACGCAGCCTTTCAACAAAACTATTGAGTGCCGTATTTGCATTTACCTTGTAACAAGCGACCTTCAGCATTGATGAGTTTGGTGGTACAATGCCACCAAATCTGCCAATCATAATGCTCAAGTTGTGAGCATTACCCCAATCGGTAGATTGAATGTTAGGATAGTTCAACGGAAAAATGATGTTAGTCGCACCACAATAACGATGGAAAGATGCGAGAGACCCCGTGTTGGCATTGTTGACTGATGGTGGCACTATGAGTGTGCCGAACATCCTTCTGCCTGTTGCGTGATGGAAAGCCCAATATATTGGAGTGCCACCGACTTTGATTTTGTAAGAGCCAACATTAGCATAAACGTGATTAAGTGTAGCATCCTTAACTGATTTGTCCGTTTTCCCATCGCCCCAATGATAAGTGCAATTACCACTATCCAAGAATGTTACCGTTGTGTTTGGGTTGCTGATGTACACATTGACCTCTCCCTTTCCGTCAGTTGGAGTGTAACACGCACCTACATCTGCCCAATCGTTCAAGGCTTGCAGTTCGGACAAATCCAACGACCACGTTGAAAATGTCAAGTTTTCGTGTTGTGGCAAAAGCGAAGTCACCTTGGAGTAGTCGCTCCACTCTGCAACCTCGCTTGGCAATGCCTTATAGATTAGTGTGCCATCGTAGTCAAAAAAACGAATGTACTCTAACAAATCATCGTTTGTAAAACTGATGACACTTGGTGCGCTCTGCACATCCACCTTGATGGTTGCCTTGCGCATACCATCGTATCCTTCGTTAGGTGCTATCGTGTGTGTGCCGTTCTCGCTTATGGTGGCATTGTGGTTGGTCTCCAAGCGGACATCACCGCCACCGCCACCGCTTTTCGTGCCACCAAAAACTCCTATTGCTGTTGTTCCCATAAGCAAATAGTATTATAAGTTAATAACCCCATTGCAGACCCTCTGGAGCTTTGATTAACTTGTAGACAATCTCCGGATTCCAACCGCTATCGAGCCATGTGTCAATAGCGCAACCCTCTGCATCTACGATTTTAACTTGTACACGCTCTTCCGTGTTATTCTTGATGAGAAATGGATGAGCGCCATCTGTAACGAAATCTTCACCTACAGGAATATCTCCATATCGGCTAACTTGCAACGATACTACGTTGCTTCCTTGATTCTCTATAAACATATTCTTTGTTGTTTTAGTAACTGGCGCAAAGATACAAAAAAAGTGCGTGGGAAACACGCACTTATAAACACTTTTATACACGAATTGATTATCGTAGTCTGAATTGCTCGATTGTATCATCACTAATAAACCCTTGACTTGGCATATTGCTTATCCATGATTCTATTTGAGCGAACTTCAATTTGTCATAGCCACACCTATCAATAATCAGCATTAGAAGTCTTGTAACGTCATTTGCTTCTCTTCGCATCATATCATGTTCTTTTGATGGTAATTCATCCCAGAAAGATTTCGTCATGGACTCATTTATAATCCTAATTTGGTCGAGCAAATCAACAATTCTTGTATACTTTCTCTTGTCTTCAAATTGGAATTGCCTATTAAACTTCTTCAATCCTTTCTCTGCATTTGGTAATATGAAACCAGCAATAGACTGAATCTCATAAAACAAGTTCACAAACACCTTTACTTCTGGGTAGATTTCATCAAGTTGTTTGAGTCTCTCCAACTCCTCTTCTTTCTGCTCTTGAGTTAGCACTTTTTTATTCTTTGACATCTTCTTAAAAACTTGGGTCTATAAACGTTCTCTTATATCCTATTGCGAGTGGGACATATCCTCTTCCCTTTGGCATACCTTCTTGCCACCAGCCGCCACATCTTCGGAGAGTGTAGTATGTAGTTCCTCCCTCAAGGTCATCAAACAGAGTAGTGTCACCACAGTAGGCTTCTTTCATCTTGTATCTGTTTTTGCGGAATCCTACTTTGACCACTTTGCCTTTCTTGTTCCTAAAGATTTCCGTTATCTCACCGCCATAGGTATCGGAGTATAATATCTCTGTGGCTGGGTCTCCGACTTTTGGTTCATAAGGCATGGAGTTGTACGCTTCTTCTAACTCTTTTCTATATCCATACGCAATTGCTTGCTTTATATAGTAATCATATCCACCTTTAGCAATAATGTCATCGAACGTATAACCATCATACCTTGCCGTTTTATAATGCTCTTTGATAATGCGTATAGCTCCATTCTTTGTTACTATACCAAATACTTCTTCTGGTGTCATTGCTTATTCTCTAATTCTTGTCTTTTGATAATCTCTTCTTCTACTATTTTGAGTGCTTCATCTAACGACTCAAACTCTTTTTCTTCATCAAATCGATAAAGCTGAACATGGTACTCATTTCCATCTTTAGTGATAGTTGCGTACCTGTTACCAACGAAAGACCTCATACAATCATGACAAAAGATTGAAACGGAGTGGTCCTCTCCCATGTTCAAACCTATTTGCTGTACAAGGTACTTTTCTGCGAGTGCATCGCATTTACTGATAAACTCTTTGTTTGTCATATCTCTTACTTGTTTAATACTACATCTTTCATTAACGATACTGCATTATTGAGAGTATCCAGCTTTTGCATTGCGTTGTCTATCATATTGGCAACTCTCAAGAAGTCCGATTCGGATACCTTGAACTCGTCTCCGCTTGTGTATCTGTCAAGCAAACCTTGTTGCATATCCATTGACTCGTTTATCAAACCATTTGCAATTTTAATAATTGCTTCTTCTACATTCTTGAAACCAGAGAGGACTCTTTTTTCTTCTCTTATCTGCTTCATCAATTCCTTTTTCATATCCTTTACTTGTTTATTTTGTATGTTTTTTATTACGATGTAAAATTACAAATTTTTTGTGATATGACCAAATGATAACCCAATTATTTTCAGCATATTACAAAAAAATCGGCTACCTATTGGCAACCGATTAAAGGGCATCTTCAAGGAGCCTTTGCATTGCTTTCCTATCATTCATCCTCTCTGGGAAGAATGTATTCGCCAAAGCGTCTGCCTTATCTGGGGAGCGTCCTATTCGTTTTTTTATCTCGTCCTTTGGCTCTATGATGATTGAACCGCTTGACTGAAACAACCACTTTATGGATGTGAGTTCCTGTGTCAACTCATCATCTTCTGGTAGCTGCGCATCGTGTTTATTCTTGGGGTCTAACCAATCTCGAATACACCAAAACAAATACGCTCTCATATTGCTAAATGTGTACTGACCTGTTTCGTCATGTAGCTTATTCGCACCTTGTGAAAACTTACAAGAAACAGCGTTTTTACAACCTTTCTCCAAGAGCATAGAGTAAACACCAGCACCCTCTCCGATTGTGTCTATGAAAGCCAAAGAACCTTGTTCTCGAAGTAACTGCGCTGTCTTGCCAGCCACATGGGTGTGGTCTGCCTTGCCGCCACTATCATGCTTTGAGAATTGCACTACTCTGTTATCTCTACGTTCACACCATACAGAGTTGTCACGTCCCATGCCGGCAACGTCAACACCATATCTTGGAGGTATGCTATTATATTTCTTTGTGTTCTTCTCGTTCTCTTTCCATCGTTGGTTTGCAAGCGTAATCCAATGGAGCGGAATCAGCATATCTTCCGATACTTTTGGAAACAAACCAAGTACCTTTACACGGAATAGGTCGTTTGGTCTGTACCATCGTCCCTCCCATTTGAAATCACCCTCTCCCTCATCAATGGACTCTTCTGTGACAAGAGTACACCAAGTATTGACCTTGTCTTGCACCCAATCATAGTCTACTTGTCCTTGATAGATGACCTTTTTGCTTACAACATTTTCTGCATTCAGCGAGTTAAGACGGAAATGGTTGAAACGTGGAGAAACCATAGCGTTTGCCGCATACCCAGTAGTCACGTTTGGGTTGAACACCAAAAGCAGCCTTGAGTTGTTCTGCAAGTTACCCTCGATAGCGTTATACACCACTTCGCTGATACCAGATGCTTCCGTAACTACGAACATTACATTTGCAGCATGGAAACCAGACCACGCTTCTGTGTTATCATCAGATGCTTTGAAACCAGTCAAGAACCACTCTTCGTGACTTGTCTTGATTGACGATGAGAGCAGATTGCCCGGAAGCAGCTTGGCTTGCTTATAGAGTCTTGAAATCTCTGGCATCATGATATTGTCAATCTGCCTACTTGTCGGAGCCGTCAACGCAACTTTTGTATTTTGCACCATCACTCCGTCTTTGTCAAATCGTGGTGTGAGATAGAGAAAACAAAGAGCAGCACAGGCGGCTACATAGTCTTTACCCCTTGCTGTTCCAGAAGCCACCGCAGTCATCTTATTGTGTTGCACCGATGTGATGATAGCTTGCTGCTCTTTGTCTAACCTTGCCTTGAGTACGTCATAAACAAACGTGTTCCAATCGTCTTGCCAACGATGCATCAGCTTATGTAGACGCTCATCAATCATTGTCTACGCTTTTCAGCAATTCCTCGAAAGGATTGACACTCACTTCTTGTTCTACACGCTCTACATAACCACGCTTTCTTCCTTTTGTCTTTAGGTGGAAAATGATTGCCGTTAGGTCACCCTCATTTATCTTCTCCATAAGTTTGGTTTCCGAGAAGTCGATAAGGCTTTCCTCAACGTCATTCATCATTTCATCAAGTTCTGGGTATTTCTTGCGCCACGCTTCTACAGTGTTTCTTCCCACACCCAAAGCCAAAGCGGTAGATGTCTTATTGCACAATTTCTTTTGATAGACCTCGCAAATCTTCTTGAAGTCTATATATTTGTATCTGTTATCCTCTTGCTTTTCCATTGCTATTATTTTTTTTTGTTGTTCAAATTGCACGAACGTTCATTATCTTCAACATATTCTTCATCGTATCTTTTTTGGTAGATTCTTTGTAGATTCTTCCGTTAATCACCTGTGCAGCCTTATAGATTTTGCTCCAGTCTGAACTAAGGAAAGCGTTTTCTATAATCTCGCTGCATAGTGTCCTTGAGAAAGCTTCACTTGCTTCTCTTGCTACTGCGTTAGGAAGTGTGTCTACAGCCATCACAGAGATAGCGTTTTTGTCCACGAATGGGAAACTCTCATATAGCTTTACTTCATCCAGTCTTACGTCATAGAATGGGTTGTCATGCGATGAATGCCTAAGAGTGGTGCAAATGCTTCCGTTGATGTCGCAAACTATGTCACCGATGTATTTGAGTTTTCTTTTTTCATCCCTCGCCATCTTCTCCGTGAATAGCTCTGGCTGCCCCATTTCCCAGTTGTGACACGCTATGAGTATATTCGCATTACGTGAATACCTCAAGAATCTCGACATATACTTTTCTGGGTTTCTGTCAAAGTCTGCTCTATCAAAAGGCTCTCCGTTTTTCTTGACTATAAGATTTTCCTTTGTTGCCAAATAATAGCAGCATACTTTGCTTTCCAAGAATGACTCTTCGCTATCACATTGTGTAGATACAAGGTCAAGTATCCTTTTTGCGCCTTGAGCTGCTACTCCATTTCCTGTGACTACTATTTTAGCGTTGTTCTCGCTCAACTTAAAGAACACATACTTCTCGTTCAACTCTTTGACGATGTTCGCCAACGTCTTGAGCGATTCTGCTGGTTGCAACGAGAACATTTCCTCTCTTAATCCATATAAGCGCAAGGTATTGTATGCTCCCACGGCACCAGCATAGTAACTAAAGTCCGACAAGCGTTTATTTCCGTTGTATGCTTCATAGTCATAGAAAGTACACCTCTTCTCTACTAATCCTTTCAACAAGGGATATTCATAGGGTTTGTCCTCTCTAATATGACCAAAGAAAAAGTATCTATGACCCTTAATCAATTCGTTTGGTAGAACCTCTTTAATGCCGAACAGAATATCGCACATAGATAGGTCCTCGCTTGATGTTGCTCCAGCATTGATATATTCTTCATCCGAGAAGCAGCGATGTTTTGACGGTTGGAAGATAACCTCTATTCTTTCTCCATAGCGTGACAAAAGATATGCCACGTCATTTGGAGTGATAGGCGCGCGGTTGTCTGTCTTTACCTTTGACTCTTCGAGTATTCCTATTCTAATCTTTTCCATTTGCTGCGGCATCTATTTCTAACTGTCTCTTCGCTAATTCAAGAATCTTGGAGAATTGAATGCTCGGACTCTTAATATCATACACCTTGCGGATGGCGGTTGTTAGGGCAAGAAACTCATCTTCATTCTCGCTACCATCTGCCAACAATACTATGTCGTTACGGTTGCTCTCTTCGTTGATAGCGCCGATAAGACTCTCAAGGTTATCCAGAGCGTTTCTGTACAACACAAGACTCACGGAGTATTGTTCCTTTTCAATAGACACGCTTGCGCCCTCAAGTGACATCGGCTGTATCTCCGTTAGGTCAATGTAGCTCATTTCCTTGAATTGAACACCCTCTATCTCGCTGAACAAGCGCTTCAAGATGCCTTTGTTATCCTCGCCATGCAGCGAATTGTGACTCAACTGCAACGCAATAATCTCGTCTTTCGTCAAGTCAGACTCTTCTGCATAGATAACTGGTACTTCCTTATACCGAAGTTGCACACACGCACGATAACGATGGTGTCCACTAATGATTACGAACCTACCAGTGTCTGCCTTTCTATAACAAGCAATGCTGCTACTCAAGCCACCACTAATGCGGATGTTCTCTTTCAAACGAGCAAACGCTTCACTTGACATTTCGTTTGCGTTCATCTCCGCTTCTTCCAGTAGAGTAATCTCTACCATTGTTTGCTTCCACTTGCTCATTTCCTGTCTCTTATTTCTTTGTATTTTTTTATTACATCTTCCATATTACCACTACTTCCTAAGATAGCGTCATACACCAAATGGCTTGGCTCTTGACTTACTTTCTTGAATATACCACGATACTTCATCGATACAGGATTGTGCGTATACACCTTTGTGTAGCATGATTCTACATTACGCATTACCTTTCGTGACAATGCCCTCTTTATAGGATTACTCAAGATACACAAAAGAATCAACTTCGCCAATCTTGGGATAGCGTTGTTAGTGCAATAGTCACTCAACAACCACATATCATATTCCTCATTCTTTGGGTACTCAAAACCAAAACCGCCAAGCAAGTAATCTCCATACATCACGATGTAAGGATAGCGTGGAGCGGTTACCTTATCAACCTTTTTGATAAATATACGCTGCAAATACAAAGACTGCGATGATGTTATCTTCACTATCTTCAACTTGCTTGAATCTTCAATCACAAGGTCATTAGGTGGCAACTGGAACTCCACAGACTCACACTCCTTTGTTTTCAATACAACCTTACCTTTTGTATCGTCAGTACAATACAACGTTGTCTTTCCTATCTTTGCCAAACGTGGTAATTCGTGATACTCAAACTCACTCGCAAAGATAATTCGTGTCCCCTCTGGGAGATTCTTTTCTACATGGTAGTATTGAGTCCTCTTGACATCAAAGCCACAAACATAGTCTGTGTACTTCTTCAATACGGAAACTGCACTTCTTGCCTTGCTATAGTCTTCAAAATTGAAGAATATATCTCCACCATCAGCAATAGCGTCATTAAGCGTTCCAAGACGATAATCTGCCTTTTCAAGAGTTGCTATCAGATTCTTCGCTGCATTTCTCGCACTTTCTATGCTTGTTTCGAGACCACTCAAGATAGACTCAAGTTCATTACGATAATACTCGCCATCTTGGAAGAATTTCGCTATTCTAACCAACACAAGAACAACGGCTATCTGGTCTACAGGGTCATCACTGATGAATGGTGAGAGATGCTCCGCTTCACCAGTTAAACTCAATGTGAGGTCACCTTTTGCCAAACGATAAATTACATGGTTGAACTCATCGTTATTATAGATTCTAACTTTCTCTTTGATATTCGACAATCTTGACTCCAAAGAGAATACTTGAGGGTTCACACAAGATATAATACCACTTGTGTTATCACATAATGTTCGCACTAACTGACTATTCAACGAAACAGCCTTGTGCATGGTGTGACCACTATTAAGACTCGCTACCGAAGAAAAGTAAATCGGTGCGCTCTCTATGTTCGGCAAGTTGTCTTTTACCTTTACCTCTTTGCAGAATTGTTCTACTGTTTGCAGTTTCTTAAAGTCATCTTCCGTGTGTGTCAAAGCATAGTCTACGAAACGATATGCAAACAAAATACACGTCTGCAGTTCTTCCCAATCTTTAGTCGCATTGAAACAGCGAAACTCTACAGTGCCACGGACGAAATAAGACGCTATGTTTACAAAATATCTTGCATAACCCTTCTTTGAGTTATCCTCAAACACATTCCGTAAACCCTCAAAATTCCTCGCCTTACATAGCGCTATATAGTGAGCAAGGTCTGGTGCTGGATAATACCTTTGGTCGTCTGCATACACGGCTTGCTTACACATCTTTCGGAGTACTGGAGTCGCCCAATAGCTCAATAGGAATATACGCTTCAACTCCTCACATTCAAGGTCGCCCACATAGATATGAACATCTATTCCGTTATCCCTCGATACCTTTGCGTTACTCTTGTTTATGCTCTCCACAACACTCTTCAGTGTTGCTCTATCAGATTGACACAGACGCATAGGCGCAGTATTTATCTCTCCACCTATACTTCCACGAAATGTTCCTCTTGTTCCATCGGTATTCGTGATTACTTCTTCTTCATCCCACGTCCAACCACTTGGCATATATACCACAGACTTAACCATATCTGCATACTCCATTTCCAAGCCAAACGTGCGTTCTGTTATGCGTAACTCCATACAAAAAAATGAGCGCCAAGTAGGACTCAAACCTACACCTCTTCACAGGATGTGAAGCGCACTATTCATTGTGCTATTGACGCAAATTATAACTATATATCAAACAATGTTTGTTGTATTGGTTCCGGTTTCTTCTCTTCTGCGTTTTCGTTTGGCTCTCCAAACTCTGCGCATTCGACTCCGTTTTTGTTTAACCATTCCCTTACCAAATGACGATGACAGAAATCATTAGGCTTCTCATAGCACATCAACGCTATATCTCTGCCGTTGAATCTTCTTGCAAGAATATCACGCAATCCATTAGCATCAAATTTTGATAACACCTTTGCATGATAATGCCTTGTGTACTCTTCATTCGTTAGGTCTTCTTTCAACATATAACGAAGAGGAGCTAACTCAAGAAATCGGTCTCCATCGTACCATCTTGGTGACCATAAGGCAATGCTCACAGGAAGCACTCCAGCCTTTCTTACTTGTGCGATACGCGAAAAATAACTTGTGTAAATTTTCATAATGAGTGATACTCACACACTTTCGTGTGCCTTTTAGGTTTTTTATTACGATGTAAAATTACACAAAATTTTCGGAATCACCAAATAATCAAGTAATTATTTTACATAGCACCCTCAAATAAATTATTCAATCGGCTTTGCTCTGATTGAGCTTGCTCTGCTTGTATCTGCTCAAGCGTTTCAGATGGATTGTTTGAAATGCCGCAATTTTTAATAGCTTCCAATTGCGATACAATCGGTTTGCTACCACAAGCAGCCATCCATTTATCAATCTCCGCCCTCTCATCATTCTGGATGAACGGAGTAATAACATGCTCAACTACCACTCCTTCAATAATAGCTGACCAAGATGGCATCAACCCTTTCAAGAATGCTTTAACAATGTTTGTTTCCCTCTCAAATCCCTCAATCAAAGTACCACTTTCATCGGTAACCTTTAAGTGAGCGTCAGTAAGGAGGGTCTTTCTCGCTTCACCAGACACCAACTGACCCTTGATGTTGTCCAACGAAATATCTGGCAACTGCAACTGCGTCCAAAACATTCTCTGCAATGTATCAATGTGAAATTTGATGCTCTCCGTTGCTTGCGACCAAGAAACATAGTTAATGCTTCCACCATTCTCTAACTGATAAACTCTTTGAGTCTTACCTTTCTCTTCTTCATTACCGATTAGTGTTCCAGTAACGGCAAGTATCGGTGCGGAGTTGTAAGCAATAACATCACTATTCCTTGATAATGTCATTTCAATCTCATCAACGATATTCGTTGTCTTATCCCAGATAGGCATTTCTCTGCACACATAAACAAACGGAATCTTACCGAGAGGGTTTACCTCGTCAGTCTTTACAGAATATCCATTTTTGCCGCCAATCTCAAACACAATATGCCTGTCTGCCGTGTATGTCTCGAAGTAAGTCTTACTTTCCGTTCTACCACTTTCAACTACGCTATACTCTATTGACATAGCTTGCATATCTCCATAATCGTCAAAGTATGGATATAGGTTGTACCCATTCATCGGAGAGAATGTTCGGCATCTGATTTTCTTCGATGTGGGAAAACCATAAAGCGTGTTTTTCGAATCCGATGTAAACCATTGAGTGCAGAACTCGCACGATGCGAAATACTGATTACTTCTGCTTATGTTCTCGCTATTGATATGGTTTTGCATGAATATCTGTTCAATAGCGTTCACAACTTGCTTTGCTTGCTCATTGCTCTCATCATAATGATACACCCTCTTTACAGGAACACCAAACACAAATTCTGTCATTCGCTTTACCGAGAGCTTCTGCAAACCTACATAGATTCTTGCTACCTCTTCCTCTTTTCCGTTTTTCACCTTGTTCTTTCGGATTGCTGGGTTGTTCACCTTATGCAAGGTTGGGTCATACTCCTTTTTCAACTTGTTCCAAGATGGTATTGAAGAATGTTTGCCACACTTCAAGATGGTAACGATTTCTACCTCGTTCCTTGTGCCATCGAATATCTCATCTATCCTCATTTCTTTGTTTTTTAATTCTGCTGCAAAGGTATAAAAAAAGTGCGTGATATACACGCACTTCTAATAGATTTATGACACTTTTACTTACCTGTGCTTCCGTAACCGCCTGTTCCTCGTTCTGTGTCGGTCAACTCTTCAACCTCTACAAAGGTTGGTGTCAAGACTGGCACAATCACCAACTGGCAGATTCTGTCTCCTATATCATAGACCTGACCGCCCATCCATGACGGACGGAACTTTGCGGTTATCTCGCCACGATAATCAGAGTCTATCACACCTACACAGTTTGACAACTCAAGACCATATCGAGAGATGCTTGAGCGTGGGAACACAAGTCCTACATATCCGTCTGGAATCTCTGCTGCTATTCCGGTTCCATAGCACCAATATCCTCTATCATCTTTTGCTTTGCTTACTGCAGTCAAATCATATCCGGCAGAACCCTTTGTGGCAACCCGTGGAGTGACCGCTTTCTCATCTGTTTTCTTAAATCTAATTTCCATTATCTTTTATCTCTTTATTTGTGTATCCATTTTTCTTTGGTTTCTGCATGTGAGCACAGACATCTTCCATCCATCCGTATCTCTGCGCTGCTCTCCATGCACTATGACTACCTTTGTCAAATTCGGTTTTTGTCTTGTATTTCTGTGCTTCTTTTTGGCACATCTCTTTAGTCCACACAATCCTCTTCTTTCCGAATTGAATCTTATCCAACCATCCGTTATGCCTTGCAGACGCATAGGCATTAGGCTCGTTTCTGATAAACTCTATGTATGTATTGTATTGAGATGCCACCTTTTGGCATTTCTTAATCGTCCATTTCACTTTCACGTTCTGCATGTGAGCGCATATCTCATCCATCCAACCATGACGTCTTGCATAGGCAGCCACATTGACCTCGTTCTTCTCAAACTCCTTGCGTGTCTTGTAGAGCAAAGCAACCTCTGCACACTCTTCCTTGCTGCGTTTCGTTGGCGAAGGCATATGCTCCATGATTTGTTGAAGAATGCCCTTACGCAATGCAGCACGATAGGCAGCGGAATCAAGCGTATAGAAATCTTTCCTGTTGGTGTATTTCAGTGCTATCTGTCGCAACTCTTCTTCTGTCCATACGTGGAGATTGCATGTCTCATTATCCATCTGCTCAAAGAACACACGAATATCACGGCACTCATCAATCACAGAGAATGGGAAAGCGTTGCTATCTTTTCCAGATTCACCGCTATGCTCTTGTTCTTTGTTACCATCAGTAAATGTCGGTGCATCGTATGAAATCAAGTCCATGTTGTTCACAAGGTCAAGTACTACTGGAGTGCGATGCTTGTTATCTGCCGTAAGACATCTGCCAATCTGCTGCTCAATGATGATACGGCTGATAGTTGAGCGGAGCATAATAACACCATCTACTCTTGGGATGTGAACACCCTCATTTAGCATATTCACAGAGATAGCCACCTTCAACTCGCCATCAGATACTGGCTCTTGAAAATCTGCCATCTCTTTCTCCAACCTCTTCTCTTGGTAGTCTATATTATAGAAACGAATCTTTCTATATCCAGCATCTACAAACCATCCGTTGAGAAGTTCCCTAACTTGCTTTGCCTTATTAACATTTGAACAGAATACAATAATACGCTGCATCTCCTTGTCAAAATACTTACGAATGATTTGCGGTACTCCGTGAGATTGTTCCCACGAACCGGCAATGCCTTTCAGTTGACGGAGATACTCTTCTTTTCTTTCTTGTGACAATCTGCTATCTTTGATGCGTTGGTTATAATCACTTTCTACATCTTTCATTGAATACAAAGAAGCCACATAAGTAGGTGTTGGCAATATACCTTTGTCCATCGCATCCTTTAGTGGTAGATAACTTACGATGTTGCCCTCAAACAACTCATCTGCCATGTTCCTGTTATTGTCCAAGTAGCGAATGTGCGTTGCTGACGTTCCAAGAATCTTTGCTTTCTTGTTTGCGTCAAGTAACTGCTGAACACCTACACCCCACTTCTCTGCGCCACCTCTGTGGAACTCGTCAAGCACGATTAGGTCATATTGGTTCGGTGTCTCATCGTACATCACACTTGCATAGGTGCGAAACTCAACACCATTCTTGCATACCTTTCTCGTTTCATTTAGCACAAAATTGTTCGGTGCTATTACAAGCACTTTGTCGAAGTTGTTGGCTACTGACGCTATCACATAGCTCTTTCCTGTACCTGTAGCATGAACTATAGCCACCTTATCTTTTGTGCGGAATGACTCAATGACTTTTTCGTATGCTTCTCGATTATGCTCATATAATTCCATCTCACTCATCTTTCTTCCTCCATTGCTTTTTTGAACTGGCTGATAACTTGGCTACAATCTGCGCCAACACCATGAAGACTGACGAGTTCAATAAATTCAAAACTATGTACCTCAAGCCACTCAACAGCCTTATCAATCATGTATTGTTGCCCTTGGCAGTGACCTGCAAGATAGTAGTCTGCTTTCATATTTGTTGGATTAACATCGTTTTTTTGGCAAAACTGCTCAAAATCTTTTATTGCTATATCTTCCATTGCTTCATTGTCTCGTTTGTTTATTGTCTGCCCCTGTTCCTTGCGATTCATCGCAAGGCAAACTTCCTACTACCCATGCAGAATACTCTTTAATTGTACGTTCCATCGCTTTGTACCTATCAGCAGATATAGAATAGACATTGTATTTTATACCACAAGTTATTTCTGCACGATACAGCTTATCATTTTTACCGCAGATGTGAAAAGAAGATAATTCAGTATAGACATTCTCTCCTCCTAACTCGTCAATGGCAAACCATGCCTTAATAATTTCTTCGTGTGTCATTTCTTTACTCATGGCTATCCGTTAATTATACTCATCAATATGCAGGTAAATAGCGAAGCAAAAATCACTATTATCGCATCAATCACAAGCTCCTTAATTATTTCATTTCTTCTCATTTGTTATCCTCCATTATTTTAATAAACGATTCTAATTTCGGGCATCGTTCGTTTTGCACTCTCCAATAACAACGCTTGCCACTTGTTTGCTCTGCTTGGCACACCACGTTGCAATATGCTTCACAAGCATTAGCTATGTCAATTTTTCGTTGTTCGGTTGCAATCTCAATGTATGTTTGGTATAAGGACAGCCACGTATCGCCCTTAAACCCACCTATATATTCGCCACCAACTCTTTGGGTAGCATAATTACGTGCTCTTTCTTTGATAGAACTATTAATGTTTTCTCTCATCTTTTTCCTCAAGCCACATTCTTGACAATATCGCATAGTTTGCAAGGTCAGTCAAAGTGTCTTTTATACTTTCTCTCGTTACCCTTGTGTCTTTTTCTATAAGCGTAGATGCTCTGTTTAGCTTATCTTCCATTCGCACAATAGCGGCAATCAATCCATGTTTGTCGCACGACAGGTCAAACGAATTTCCATAATCGTGATTCTTCTTCTCAAAGATTTCCAGCATCTCCGAGGTTATCTTTTTGAAACGCTCTACTTTTTCCATATACAATCATTATTTACAAATTCCTTGTGTTACTTTACATTTACGTTCATCGTCCCAAATTTCATATCTTACACAACCACCTTCTGTTCGTGCCGTGCTTGCGATTTTCTTCGCTTCTGAAATGCTATTGCAATTTATATCTTCTGTGCATTCACCGCTTTCCCAGTAGCAAATCAAAGTACATTTTCTCGCTCTCATCTTACTTTACAATTTGAAAGTTCTCCATTTCAAAGCCTTTCAGAGCCTTACATTTTTCTTTATACTCTTCCAAGTTACTTGCTTCGAAGTACCAGACTGCATCTTCATTATTCATGAAGAAACAACCTTTTTCTTTCAACATGTTCTTCTGCTTAACGTCAAATCCGAATGGGTTTGAAATCTCGACTCTTATTCTGTCACCTTGTTTAAGACAGAATTTTGCGTAATCATTTGCTTTCATCTTGCTTACTTGTTTTGTTTGTTTTTTTATTACGGTGTAAAATTACAAAAAATAATTGATATGACCAAGCGTTAACTCATTTATTTTCAGTCATAAACAAAAAAAAGAGGTGTCACTCTCTCTCACGAGGTTGCAACACCGATGTAATAAAAAACCTAAACAAGTAAGAAGCGTGGCGCAATGGAAGTCCACGCACTTAATCATTTGGTTGCGCAAAAGTACAACAAAATCTCCGATTACGCAAATGTTTTTGCTAACTTTGCTGCATGAAACTACCTAAAGAATATCGCAACAGATACAAGGAACTCGGCAGAAGACTTGACTACTACGTGTTCCAGATTCAGAAAATCTTTGACCTCTACAATGAGGAAGCAGCAAGAATCGTTCTAACAACGGACTACTCTTACGCTGCATACGGAACATTCAGATTCAAAGACTTTCCGACCACCATTCCGTCAGCGGAGCGTTTGTTTGACAATTTCGCAAAAGACACCTTTCAACACATAGTTACCAATGCTCACAAAGAATGGTTACTATCGGAGAGTGTCCAAGATTCACTAATAACCTACGTATATTCGCTTTTCGGCAAGATGGATGGGTTGCATATTATACCAAGCAACTCAAACGCACTACAGTCTTTCATTACACGAAAGAGAAACGGACTCAATCTTTCCGACAGGGTCTGGAATCTAACAAAGACTTACAAGGAGAGTCTGGAGACCGCTATCACTACGGCTATCGAAAAAGGCACGTCTGCTATTACATTGAGCAAAAAACTTTCGCAATACCTTTCCGATTTTGACTCTCTCAAGGCTGATTATACGTCCACTTTTGGTGGCGCTGCTACAATCGAGGATTGTGAGTACCGCTCCGCAAGGCTTGCTCGTTCCGAAATCAACATAGCATACAGGTCTGCAGAGTATGAGCGTTGGCAGCAGATGGACTACGTTCTTGGATTTGATGTTGTCCTATCAAATAACCACAACTGCAAAGGAATCCCTACTGGTCAATTCCACGATATTTGCGACACTCTTCAAGGTAGATACCCAAAAGACTTCAAGTTCACCGGTTGGCACCCTAATTGCCGATGCCACACTGAACCTGTTATGCTCTCCACAAATGATATGATTGACTACCTTAACTCCGACACAGATGGAAGGAAGCGTATCGTTGACTCGCAAAAAGTTACGGATATGCCAAAACAGTTCCACAAATGGGTGTCGGATAATTCCAAACGTATAAGCTTTGCTGATAAACGTGGTAAACTACCCTATTTCCTTTCCGACAACAAGGATAAGTACACACAAACACCAACTAAACATGGTGGTAATTCCGATGGTCCTTCACGTATTCTCAAACCATCGACTCCAGTAAACTTTGATGAACTAATAAAAGGAACACCCATGACCTTTGAACAGGCAGATAGCGGAAACGTAAATCCACACTTTTCTAACAAAGACAAAGCCAATGGATTCGGCAACAACTGTCAAGTGTGTGTTCCTACATTTGTAGCACGTCTAAATGGATATGATGTAAGAGCAGCGAAACGAATTGCTTACGACCCTAACAACATCCCAAATAAACTTTCTTCAAATGTTTTCTCCGCTTGGATAGACCCACAAACAAACAAAAGTCCACACGCAAGACTGATAGGTGTAAAAGCAAAACCATCCGAAACGTTTAACATCCTAAACTCCGAATTGAGCCAAACAGGAATATACCAAATATCATTTCAATACAAGAGCTTAACTCAATATAACAATGAGGGTCACACTCTTCTTGCCATCAACAACGGAGAAAAGAAATTTGTATATGATGCCCAAACAAACATCATATACAAGATAAAAGATTTCCTAAAGATGGTTGACACCAACTTTGGTATCAACATTCTTAACTTGGAAGGTCTTGCTCTAAATAAGGAGTTCGTGAATGGTATGTTTACATTAGACCGCTAATCTCTTGACAAGAACTCTACATCCGTCTCAATATCTTTCGCTTCCACAACTCCATCCTTAAAATATAACAACATTGGAGGACCAGAATACGTAACACCATCACTCTTGTTATAACAATAAAACACATCAAAACCTCTCCACGTATCTATATACGCAGTATTTTCAAATCCAATACGATTTGCTTCATCAACAACTACTCTTGGTGTTACCCTTTTCATATCTCTTACTATTACAATGCAAAGGTACATAAAACTATCTATTCAGCCTTATGTACCTTTGCTTTTCTATTATTTCTTTTCAATCAATTCGCCTTTTGAGCTATAGTGTGTTCCACTCTTAACATAGTCTCGGAGAATCTTTATGTCCTCTAACTTTGCCCACTCTGCATTTAGCGTTGCATCGATAATCGTCATGTCGGTAACCAACTTCACATAGTAGTCACCTCGTTCTGTAGTATAGCGCACTTTATAATGTCCGCTTCCAGCGAATACGAAATCGAACTTGCTCAAATCATTTGCTTTCATATCTTGTCTTTTTTACTCTTCTCTTAATAATATCTTTTTTGAAACACGCTCCGAACAGGACTAACGCTGCATTGTTGTAGTGTTCGCAACCATTCCTATTCGACCACTTTCTACAGTTTACACATGGTTCATCGTCTTGAGGTCTCATAACGAATATCTCTTTAATTTTACCTTTACCACTCTTTCAATCGGAATACCCCATTTCTTGTGATACTCTTGGTTCTTCGATAGATACTCTAACGCATCGGACTTTTTGCTATAACATGGATAACAAACTATCGGCTTTCCGTACTCATCTGCCATAAACCATTTTACGATATACTTCTGAACGCTTCCCATATTATCAACAATCATCAAGTGCTTCCTCGATTATATTCATCACTTCGTTTATTGAAAACCATCTACCATTGTGATAGCATCCACTCTCTTTGTCGTAGTCACTGGTCACGTTGTAATGTTCGTACATCTTCTCTTGGATTACTTCCATAATCGCTTCTTTTTCAAATTCTACCATTGCTTAAGTTTTTTATTACGTTAATCAAAATTCTTGTATGCTACTTCACTTCCGAGGATTGCTGCTCCGTGCATTGCTGCTGGCAAATGGTTGCCGTACCAAATTACATAATACTTTATACCATCTTCTTCAAAAGCGAATTTTCCATATCTCGGATTTGTCGTCAAAATGTAGTATTTTGTCTCTTTCATATCTCTTACTTGTTTTATTGTGAGTTTTTTATTACGATGTAAAATTACACAAAATAATTGATATGACCAAATTTTTGACCAATTATTTTCCTCTATATCAGCATATTATACATAAAAACACCCCAGACGTTTCCATCTGGAGTGCCACCACTAACAATCTAAAAACATCAATTACTCGAAATTCATCGAGAGCTGATTAAATGCTATCTTTTGCTGCTTACCGATAATGAAGTCGCAGATAAAATTCCTTGCGTAGTCTGGAGAAATCATGCTTCTATCTTCAGAACATAAACCGCTTTCCTTACTACCTCTACCAACCTTTCCAAGTTGTGCTCCACCAATTACATTTCGTATCTTGCTCTTATCAGTCTGCTGATGTGTAAAGCCAAATGTTGGTTCGCATCCGAAGTACCAATAGGCGGTAGGCTTTATGAAGAAATCTCCTCTTCTTGTCCTATCCTCATCAACAAACGCTGGTGGCTTAATGAAATTACCTTGCTTTAGATAGTGCTGCATTGCATACGGATTCTCTACTATCATGCGCAATTCTTTTTTTGTCACTACATAAACCAACTTCAACAGGTACATATAGAACTCATGCCTTTTATCAGCACGCTCAATTATCTTCTGCGTCTTTTGTGCGTTGTCAAGTTTCCTGTAATTCGTATATCCCCAATTGAACGCCATCATGCTCAGACTTTCAAAGTATATGCATGGGAAGAAAGCCATTACAAGGTCATCCTTGTTAATCGTATCAAACACGGATTGCCCCCCCCCTATACGATTTATCTATTTCGGAGAATAGGTCCATCACATGGTCAGTCTCACCGAAATTGTCCTGTATATCATAGTCCTCTGCTTCATAGCCGAGCTTTTTGAACTCGTTCTTGAATGTTCCGCTCTGCTCAAAGAAGCAATGAACCCTACCTTTTATCTCCATAACTACATTCTTTAGATTCGTTTTCGTATCTTTCTTGCCACATTAACTCTTCAATATGATTGTGCAAGTCATAGTCAAACTCTTTCTCTGGAGCGTCACACCCATCCCTCATAGGGGATGGTGTGTTAACGTCCATTGATTCTATCCAATCGTCTTTAATCTTCGACATATTAGAGAGAGTAGTTTTCGCACAAGAATCTACCAAGAGTTACATTTTGCGACAGGATATTCGGAATCTCCGTATCTGGGAAGCTTTCACTCGCCATCGGTTTGTACATCTCTGTGCATGTATTGTAAACATCCCAGACGCTTACCTTTTCTTCTTTCTTTGTTTTTAACAACATTGCTTCGCCAAGTCGGTTAATCTGCGACTGGTTCAGAGGGTACAACTTTCCGTTGTATATCTCCTTAATCTTTGTGTCACGTTGAACACGGAGAACAGTTAGCATGCCAAGCAAGATATACATTTCTTCGACCGAAAGCTCTCTTTGCTTCATTCTTTCAATTCGCTCTCTTTCTGCCAAGATTCTTGACTCTGCTTCCTTCATCCATTTCTCTGCTTGAGGTACGATTGCAGAAATGTCCACCTTGTCATTTCCGTAAGTAGACACATAGTTGTCTGCTCCAAGCATGCACTGATTGTGGCAAATCTTCACGTTGTTACCAAAACCAAGCTCAACACCTCTTTGGTGGAAAGAGAGCGCAAGGTTCGTTGTATACGTATCATCGTCAAAGTCAGTCAAACGAATGTTTGCGTACACTCGTCTCAAGACGTGCGCTTCAACTGCATTCTTGCCTTTCTCTGCTTCTACCTGTGGTAAAAGAACAACACCCGGCTGCTGCTTGTCTTTGTTTTGTGCAGCGAACAAATCATAGACCTCACAGTTGAGTCCGTTCCTATTCGCTGTCTCGATAATCTCGTTAATCAACTCAAAGTGATACACACCCTTTAACGGCTTTCCGTAGATGTCATTTTCCTTGTGAGTCATCTCCAACTGTTGGAGTGTCAAGGGCAACACCCTTGCATTCGTAAAATCCAATGTTTCCATTTTCTCGGTTTTTTATTACATTTTGTTTAACTCTTCTATTTTGTCATTGCTTACACGTTTTAGATAGTCGTAATCTACACGAGTTGCTTCTTTGTAGTATTCATCTACCTCTTCTTTGCTCTTACCGCTTTTCTTCATTGCGTGAGCTACATATCCGAGGATAGCGAACGCATTTGCATTTTCGTATTCTTTCAATGAAAACCTACTCATCTTCTCAATCTGCTTTCTTTTTCGCCTTTCCAATTTTCTATCACCTTTGAGTATCTCCATCCGCTACACTCTTCATAGGTTCGAAGAGAAACATGATAACGGCTTGACGAGTAGTTGGGTTTGATGTGTGACACCTTTACTCGAACCATGTCTGGTCTATGGCTTGCCACGAACTCAATTTCGTCTGCTTGCGCCCAACTTGAACACTCAACGACAAACTTGCTGATTTTTCCTTCTGCTCGTCCCCAACCAGACATGAACTTGTCGGTCATAGACACATACAGTTTTAACTCTTGATTTTCCATTGCTTAAGTCTTTTATTACGTTATGGGTGGCGAACTTGCCGCCACCCCTTTTTGTTTACTATTCTTCTCCGATTAACTGTCTTACAAGATGCATAGCTTTGCGAACCTTGAAGTACGCTTTGTCTACCTTTACTTCATTTAATTCATTGTCGGAGTAGTCCACTTTCTTTGCGAACTCTTCAGATGCTTTTGAGAGCAACTCGTTTACTCTTTTGAGTGACTCAAGATTTTCCTTTTTCATTCTCTTACTTGTTTGTTTTATGTGTTTTTTATTACGATGTAAAATTACAAATTTTTTGTGATATGACCAAACAAAAACGCATTTATTTTCAATGTCTTACAAAAATAATTGCGTGTCTTTCACACATCTTTATTCGTAAGTTTTAGAGCGTTTGCTTTCCTTGACTCTATATATCTCACCAAAGACTCAAGGTCTTCTCGAGTTATAGAATCCATCCTTTTCATCCGAATCTTATTGCACCGCTCATTGTACAGAATTGCTTCTATAGAACGCTGACACCTATTAAGACTCTCTATCAGATAGTCATAGGTTTTCTCATTAAAATGGTACGTAACCATTGTTTTCTTCGTTTGCATTTCTTTGCTCATATCTTTGTTCTTGAATATCTTCACATTCCCAGATTCTTTTGAATTGCTCATCGTGTTCGAAGCATATATTCTTCATTCTTACACCCTCACGCTGCTTTGCGAGAATCAATTCTCCTTTGTTCTCCCATTCAGTTAATGATGGGTTGTAATAAGTCGGACGATGCGGAAAGATTACTACATCTGCGTCTTGCTCAATGTTGCCAGATTCACGCAAGTCACTCAATGATGGTTCAAACACTTTCTCGCCCTTTGGCGGTCTGCCTACTTGAGCAAGTATCATAACCGGAACTCTCAACTCTTTTGCGAGATTTTTCAACTCACTTGTTATATATCCTATCTGCAAATCTCTTGTGCCGAAAGTTAAATCGGTTCTTATCAACTGCAAATAGTCTATTATCAAGAAGTCTAACATTCCCTTTCTACTATACTTTCTCGCAACCCTTTTGATAGTGCTGATGTTTCTGCAATCTGGAGTGTCCAAGATGTTAATCGGAAGCGTCCTCAAGTATGCCGCTCTTTCCGCAACGTCCCTTGAAGACACATCTCCATGATTCAACCTTTCCATTGTCACACCTTCTCGCTCACACAGCATACGTTTTACTATCTGCTCCTTTGTCATCTCAATGCTAACAAACAGAACATTCTTGTTCGCCCTTGCAGCTGATTCCGCAAAATGTATCGCAAATTGAGATTTGCCCATCGATGGTCGACCACCTATAACTATTAAGTCTGGATACTTGAAGCCACCATTCAGAAGCCTATCAAGACCAAAGAAGCCAGTCGGAATATATATTCTGTTATCAAGGACTTCACACATTTGCTCTATAGCGAAATCAACAGAGTCGTCCATGTTAACGGCTTCTGTTGACATTTCCATACAGGTAGCACTTATTCCTTGCTCCAACTTTTCTAAAGCAGAACCAATGTCTTTATACTCCAGAATATCGCTCATCGATATAGTCATCGTATCGTAAAGAGTTCTCGCGTTATACAACCTATGGAGTATATCTACATGCTTCTTCAGATTAAATGCTGTAATCACCTTTGTAGATATATCCACAATTCTATCATATAACACTTCTTCATCGTCTGAACACTCAAAGAGTACGTTTGACATCTCAACAGTTAGTCCGTTTTTTCTGCACTTAAGCATCTTCTCATAAATCAACTTACATTCAGACGCAAAGTACTCGCTCTTTAATTCATACTTATCAAATTCATTTGGATTAAGCATGAATGCACCAACCACCTGTTCTTCAATTAGTACATCGCACAATTTTACTCTACTCATATCTGCCTACTATTTTGGTCGTCATAGAACCCCTCTACTATTCGTTGAAAATGCTCTTCTTCGAACACCCAGTCAAACCCTATATGTTCTGCAGTCTTGAAAAACGAATGCTCATTAAGCGCATTTATAGCCACAACTATCTTTTCTTTGCCGAACATATCTGCCATCTTCTGGACTTTCTTCTTGCGCTTTTCTCCGAATGGTTTTGCTACCTTGTGGAATCTTCTTGTATCAACGTTCCGATTCCAGAAATCTGCGAGTGCATCAAAATCTATCTTGTCCTTATCATTCTTTTTTTGCTTTGATGATGGTGCCACAGGAACGGCTTCAGCCGAAAACAGCATACCACCATTATCTACTACATCATTATCATTATCATTATCATTATCATTATCATTATCATTATCACTTGCGTTTGTAGGCGCTTGTACACCAGTTGTAGATGTTTGTATCGTTTTGTAGCCGTTTGTATCCTCTTGTATACTTTTGTATACATTTGTAGGCTCTGCACTAACAACCTCAACCTCTGCATCTTCCTTTTTAGCATACCTTGTATTTACCGCTGCACGTCTTTTCTCGCATACCTCTAAATACTTTTTGTGGTCTGCAATCATTTGCTCACGTATCATCGTAAAAGCAAGGTCTACGAAGTCATCTTCCAAGATTCTTGATAGCTCGCTATTCCATCCGTCTACCTCTTCCTGTGTTGCGTCAACTGAACACAACTCTAATTGAAGTAGCCGAATAGCCTTGAACAAGCGTCCGCATTGTTCATCGGTCATCTTGGACAATATCTTTAGATTCGCCAATCTCAAGACGAATGATTCTATCTTTGCCATCTCATATTTTTGCGTCTGGGATTACTACACTTAAATACTCAGCCGCCCATAGTCTAATTGAATCAATGTATGTTCCGAACTCCTTTGTGTCCATTTCTGTTGTCGACACAGGGAATCTTATTACCTCACCAGTTTGGTGGTTTACGACTTCCCTTGACAAGAACATGGTTTTACAGTATTCGTGAACGTCAGACACGCTTGTAAACGCATCATAACCCACGTCTAACAAACCTTCAAGCACCAAAGGATAAACAACACCCCATAGATAGCTATTCTGGTTCAGTGAGCGCTTATCATACAGTTTCTTCGCTTCAATTACAACCTTAGCGTCTTTAATATGGGAAAGGTATAGCCTTAACTCTTTAAGACTATACCCCCCATTTTGTATGTTGAGAACGAACTTCACTACTTAAACGTAACCGTCACACTCTCTTTTGATGTTCGTGGAACAAAACTGATTTCCGTTCCGTCTGCATCATAGAAAATGCTGTTTTCACTTGCAGCTTTCATTCTCGTTTCTAAAGACTTCATCTTTTCATTCAGCGTCTCTTTTTCCTCGTTCAGTCTTGACCACTCGCTTGATACCGAGTAATCGTATTTAACTCCAACGTCTCGAATAGACACTTCGCATCCGTATGCTTTGAATTTCTTTTCTCCGAATTTGTAGGCTTCACTCAAAGCTTCATCAGAAACATGACTGCGGATGTTCTTGATAGCCTTTTCCAAAGCAGCACACAGAATCTCGACAGCCAAAGGGTTCAGCTCGCCCTCTTCTACTCTATTTATTACATCGGTGCAAATTTTCTCAATATTAGCCTTTGAGAACAAGGCAACGTCTTTGATGATTTCTTCTTTCATGTCTTTGCTTTTTTTAGAATGGAAAATCTCCTTCTTCTGCTACAGGAGCGTTCTCAATATCATTGTGGCTGACTTGAACTTGCACATCCTTTGGAACATACAACTTGCCACTACCGATATAGTAGTTCACGTTTTCCTTTCTCTCTTCTTTTCGTGGTTCGCATGAGATAAAGTGCGTGTTGCCGTACTTGTCCATTTCTTTGCGTTCTACCAACTTTGCATAAAGGTAGCACTTTCCATTGGACTCCACTTTCTTGATTAACTCTTTCGGAATGTCGGACAAACAAATGTCCAGAAAAATTGTAGCCATAGTTTTACTTTATTTTTCCGTCTTTTTTGAATTTATCGTACACTTCTTTTACATTAACCGGACTCAACATTTCCAAGTCGTCTACCTTGTAGTATGAAAGAACCACCTTTTTAACTTCGGCATTCTCTTCAAGATACTTGTTAACAACCTCTCTTATGTCCACAGATTGTGGCAATGTTGACCTCTTGTAGTGTGACCAGAAGAAACGCTCATTGTTGTTCGCATCTACAATTATCAACTCGCAGATGTGCTTGTCATCGTAAGCTATATGCTTCACTCTAAAACGAGTGTAGCACTTCCCATTTACAATCTCCGAATCCTCAAGCTTTACCCAAGTAAACGGAGCCGTATAAAGTTCTCTTCCGATTCCCCAGTTGAAACACGCTCTTTTGAAAGAGTCCGAAGCCAGACCTTTTTCTTTCTCTGTCATTGACTCTGTTCCTGTGTCCTCTTTCGATACCCACAACTTTTTGTCTTCGTCATAGATTGAAACAACACAGTTCGCATTATCTCTTGAGTGTGAACGCTGCCAATTCATAGCTCCTACAGTCTCATCCAAGATGTTCATGTCGCATCGTGCGTCTTTGTATAACAGCAAGACAGCACCCTTTTTCTGTGAGTTGACAGACTGAATGCGGACTTCAATCTCATCCGCATTCAGTGTTCTGAAGTTCAAATCCTTACTCATTGCTTGGTTTGATTGTTTCTTTCACAGTTTCAACAAGAACTTCAAGGAGTGACCCCATTGTTTGGTCAACGTTTGCGTTGCTAACAGCAACTTCAAACAAAGATTCAACGATTTCGCAAGCCTTTTGGAGTTTCTTCTCTGATTTGTCAAGCTTTGACATTGTCTCATAGTACCACTTCTGATACATCTTTGCAGAACACTCGAGTTCCGCAATTCTTTCTTCTGCGTTCATTTGAACGCTGTCCTCTTGGACATTCTTTTTTTCTTCCATTGCGTTCGTTTGATATTTAGTTAATAAAACTTGTAATTCCGATTCCAACGATTCCGCATGTGAACGCTACATAACCCAGAATAAGGTTACAATTTGCACTTCCCAAATCTGCAGACAGGGATACAATCAAGGCTACCATTAAGATAACCGAAATTGCGTAGGCAATCATGCCAATTTTTGATAATGTTCTTTTCATATACCTTACTTATTTAGTGGTTTCTTATTACGATGTAAAATTACTAAATAATTTTGATATGACCAAATTTAATGCCCTAAAAATCAACTACTTGCAAGATTTTTTAAGCCTACTCTTATCAAATACTATAGTTCTTCCAACTTGAGTAATAGTGCCTTCCAGTTCTCCATTACTTTTATATCTTTGAGCCGTTCTTTCGCTGACTCCTAAAGACTTTGCAATGCCCTTTATTCCGTAATACACTTCTTGCTCATCATTAGTTGTACTTGGCAAGTTTGAGATTATCAAAGACTTGATAATCTCCCTTAATTCTCCAACGGATAGTTGCCATACAGGAGTATCGTCATTATATTCCATTATCCTTCAAAAACAGTTGGTTCATCATATCTGCATTTCAATTCCTCAACTGCGTAACGTCTTACTTCAATGTATTTCTCATTGTCAGCGTTACCCATTAAGATAAGACGGATAGTTGGCTTGCTGTAGCCGAACTTTTTGTACAATGCTTCGATGTCACCAAATTTCGGTAAAATTCTCTTTGCCATTTCGTTATATTTTGTTATCTTTGCACTCGGAAACCATTTGCAAACTTTCCACATTGGCTATGGTTTCCGATTGTAAAATTAGTAAATTTGGGCGTAATAACCAAATTTTCCAACGAAAAAATCGCTTGCACTCTAAAAAAATATCTATCGCAATGGAACAAACAATTACACAGCGAGTTATCTTGCTGCTTGAACATTACGGATTGTCGGAAGCTAAATTCGCAATGTCTATTTCTGTGTCACAATCAACATTCAATTCTGCACTCCGTGCCAAGAATGGTATACCAATAAACATAATTTCGGCTATTCTTAACCGATATGTCGATATATCTGCCGAATGGCTTATGCGAGGTAACGGAGAAATGTTTATCTCCAATCCTACGAATTACGCTCGACAGGAAATTTCTGGCGGCAATAATAGCGGTGCTACATTCTCCAACGTTGCTGGTTCTATCAACGAATCCGAATCGGAAACAATCAAACGTCTTATCGACAAAAACGATAAACTCACCGAGAGGATAGAGAAACTTACTGACCTACTTCTACAAACTAAATAACATCATGTCATGAGTAACGAATTAAACGAACAACTAACTACACAACTTATCGTAATCTTGGAACGATATTTCGACAGAATCGGTCAACTATTGATTCAGTCGGAGAAACGTATCGACCAAACTAACGAAATTGTGAGGAAGCTTGCCGAGACAGAACACAAACTAACCGAAACGTATTCGGGACATATCAACAACCTTGTTGATAGCCATAACGAAATAATCATGCAGAACAAAGAACTTATTCTGCATAACAAACGTCTTATGGACTTGGTCGAGAATGCGCAAAGGATGGAAGAAACCAAAAACAAAGAACACTACGAACTTCTACACATCATAGCATCTTTCACTGAATCAAAACACAATGTACTCACTATAGCAAACAAGGCACAAACAATATGAACATATCAAAACAAGGAGTCGAGATAACACACAGGTTCTTCTTGGCTATCGACTCACTCATATCCATGAAACGAATAAGAGGTGTCAAAACCTTTACCACAGAATTTGGTATCGATAGACGCAATTTCCTGCTCGTCAAATCGCAACCAAATGTGTCAGTCCTCAAGCCAGAATGGATAGCATACATCTGCACATATGGAGTATCCGCAGACTGGATAATTAACGGCAATGGTGGAATGTTATGCTGATTAAACGCTCATACTATTTCCGACCAGAACGAACTTTTGTGAGATTCCGCATCCGATGGAACAACACAGAACTTGTTCTATTCATATCCGCTCACATAGACGAATCAAAGTGGAATAGGGAAGCACAACGATGCAAAAACAACTCCACACACTTTAAGCGTTCTGCAGCAGAAATCAACCGAGAACTTGCTAAATACGAAAACGCAGCAGAATCATGTTTTGCGAAATATGA
This sequence comes from Paludibacteraceae bacterium, assembly GCA_024405895.1. Taxonomy (GTDB): domain Bacteria; phylum Bacteroidota; class Bacteroidia; order Bacteroidales; family Paludibacteraceae; genus HGM05398. The sequence continues at coordinate 107,394 of JAKSNW010000001.1, read as the reverse complement.
GATACAAGACAAGATTCCAACAAAAGACGAACTACGTTCACACATACATACTATATTAAATATAAGACCAAGAACACAAAGAACAACTCCAGACTTTTACGAACAATTCGACAAATGGGTTTGCGAAGAGTCTGTACTCAAAGAATGGACTAACACCACCATTAACACACTATCGGTTTACAAACATAGGCTTCAAAATTGGAATCCTAACATAACCATAGCAGACCTAAATGACGAAACGCTAAAGTCACTGATGGTTCACCTTATCAATAAAGGTTACCGAAATAGCACCACCGCAAAGACTATTGAGATAGTCAAATGGTACATGCGCTGGCTCAAAAAGAAAGGTCTCTATGATGGTAGTGCCTACGAAACGTTTCAACCCAAAATAAAAGGTAGGGAAAAGCGAGAAGCCGAAATCTACCTCACTTGGGACGAACTACAAACGCTTTATAATGCCGAGTTGTCATCGGAAGCACTTTGCCAAGTCAGAGATGTCTTTTGCTTCTGCTGCTTTACGTCTCTACGATATTCAGACGTTGCCAAACTGCAACGCTCTGACGTGTTTTCTGACCACATTGTGTCAGTCACAAAAAAAACAAACGACCCTCTTATAATACAACTAAACAACTACTCAACAACTATACTAAACAAGTACAAAGACAAACGATTCAAGAATAACAGAGCGCTACCTGTTATCTCAAACCAAAAATACAATGAGCAAATAAAGATTCTTGCCAAGACAGTAGGCATCAATGCTCCTGTAAGACTTATATACTTTATCGGAAACACAAGACACGAGGATGTAAAACCAAAGTGGCAACTACTAACGACACACGCTGCCAGACGAACATTTATTGTCAACGCTCTTGCTTTAGGCATTCCAAGCGAGGTCGTCATGAAGTGGTCTGGTCATTCGCATCACGAAAGTATGCTTCCGTATATTGCGATTGTCGAAAAACTCAAGGTCGAGGAAATGAAACGCTTCAATAAATAGTGTACCTATTAGTGTCCCACTACAATGTCTGTTTGTGTCGCATGATACCGACAAATTACGACAAAAACGAAATCAACAAAAACTTTTTTGTCTCTTAAAATGAGTACACTACTGTGAGTGTCGTTAACACACATAGTACCTCACTTTCCGCAGCTCAAAATAATAAAGGCAGATGCAAGCTTGCTTGTGATCTGCCTTTATTGTTTTGGGATGCAAGGACGCCGTCTGCGGACATAGGATATACAATCTCTTACTCTTTGGAATAAAAGGAGGCGGTTAGAGAACAAAATGTGCAATATATCTCATTTCCGCCCATCTTGAGGCATCATCTTCTCACTACTCACAACAGGTTAGAAACCGTGGATTTTTGTTTTGGGGTCGCAGTTATCGTGTTTGAAACATGGTTTCCACATTTTGTTGAAACCATGAAACAGTGCGATTGGTGAATGAAACAAAACGAAAAAGTAGGCTTTCCCCTTCGTTGGAAATAGGCGCAACCGTTGCGTAGCCATTACGGCCACACAGCCCTTATATATTATATGTAGTATCGGTGAATTAATCCCAACTTTCGATGTCGTCGGTGATTTCAGGCAGCAACGACTTGTGGAACTCGGGGTTCTTGCCTTCGCGACGTTGTTGCTGATAGTCGTTCAGCAGTCGGATGACGTATTTGCCAAGGTATAACAGGGTGATGACGTTGCAGATAGTCATGATGGCAACGAAGAAATCGATGAGTCCCCAGGCTATCTCAAGAGTGGCAAGTGCGCCGACAAACACCATCACTCCCAATATGATACGGTAGGTGAGGATGACGGCAGGACGGCGGGAGAAGAAGAACATGTTCGACTCGCCATAGAAGCAGTTGCCGAGGATGCTGGAAAAGGCGAAGAAGAAAATCACCACAGCGATGATGATGTTGCCAATGGGACCGATATGGTCGGTGAGTGCCAACTGGGTCAGTTCGATGCCGTTCTCACCGCTGTTCCAAACGCCGCTGCAAAGGATGATGAGGGCGGTGCAGGTGCAGATAACCAATGTGTCGACATAGACGCCAAGAGTCTCGATAAGACCTTGTTTCACAGGGTGTGTGGTGTGGGCAGCCGCAGCGGCATTAGGTGCACTGCCCATGCCTGCCTCATTGCTTGTCAGTCCGCGTTTGATGCCCATGATGACAGCAGAGCCGACGGCACCACCGGCAGCCTGTCGGATGCCAAAGGCATTGTCGATGATAAGCATGAATACTGATGGAATCTCACGCCAGTTGATGAGAATCACGATGACAGCCAGACCGAGATACAACACTGCCATCAGCGGAACGACGAGGCTGCTGACTGAGGCAATGCGCTGAATGCCACCGAAGATGACTGCCAACGACATCAGTGTCAGACCCACTGCCATCACCCACGGGTCGATGCCGAAGGCGTGGTTGAAGGCCAGCGAGATGGTGTTGCTCTGTACGAGGTTGTTGGAGAAACTGAAGAGGGTAACGGCCGAGGCGAAGAGATAGGCGAAGTGGCGCTTTTTCAAACCCTTGGAGATATAATAGGCAGGACCGCCCACGAAGGAGTCGTTGCCATGGATCTTATAGAGTTGAGCCAATGTACACTCTACGAAGGAGTTGACACTGCCTACGATGGCCATCATCCACATCCAGAAGATGCTGCCCGGACCGCCGATGGCGATGGCTGTGGCTACGCCGGCGAGGTTGCCGGTGCCGACTCTTGAGGCAAGACCAACGAGGAATGCCTTCATCGGGGTTATCTTATGGTGCTTGTGCAGGGCTTCGTTTGCTGCTTGCTTCTGGCTCTTGTCGGAACGCTCCAATGAGACACGAAACATCTCGCCTATCAAACGAAACTGAACCCCTTTGGTGCGGAATGTGAACCACACCGCACTGACTACAAGAATCGACAGAAAGACATAGGCCAACGAGCCGTTTATGGAGTCTAATACTGCTATTATTTTCTGTTCCATGGAGAAGAAAGATTAAGGTTTAAGTGTTTATTCCCAAGTCTCTATGTCGTCGGCAATGTCAGGCATCGACGATTTGTGGAACTCAGGATTCTTGCCTTCGCGACGTTGTTTCATATAATCATCCAGCAGTCGGATGGCATATTTGCCGAGATAGAGCAATGCGATGACGTTGCAGATGGTCATGATGGCCATGAAGAGATCGACGAGTCCCCAAGCCACCTCCAACGTGGTGAGTGCGCCAATGAAGACCATCACGCCCAACAGGAGGCGGTAGATGAGCATCACCACCGGACGCTTGGAGAGGAAATAGACGTTGGTCTCGCCGTAGAAGTAGTTGCCGAGGATGCTGGAGAAGGCGAAGAAGAAGATGGCGACGGCGACGATGACGCTGCCGATAGGGCCGACATGTTCCGTCAGCGCCATCTGAGTCAGTTCGATGCCGTTTTCTCCGCTGTTCCACAGACCGCTGCAGAGGATGATGAAGGCTGTGCAGGTGCAGACCACGATGGTGTCCATATAGACGCCGAGGGTCTGAATCAATCCTTGTTTCACCGGGTGCGATGTCTCGGCAGTGGCAGCGGCATTTGGTGCGCTACCTTCGCCTGCCTCGTTGGAGAAGAGTCCTCGCTTCAATCCCATCACAATAGCCATGCCCACTGCACCACCGGCCACCTGGCGACCGCCAAAGGCACTGTCTACGATGAGCCAGAGAACTGACGGAATCTCACGCCAGTTGAAAGCCACGATGAAGACAGAGAGGCCGAGATACAGCACTGCCATCAGCGGAACAACGATGCTGCTCACACGGGCAATGCGCTGAATGCCACCGAAGATGACCAACAGTGAGAGAACGGTCAAGGCAATGGCCATGATCATAGGGTCGATGCCGAAGGCATGATTGAAAGCCAGCGAGATGGTGTTGCTCTGTACGAGGTTGTTGGTGAAGCCGAAGTCGAGGATGCTTGCCACAGCGAAGATGCAGGCAAACCACCGTTTCTTCATACCTTTAGTAATATAGTATGCCGGACCGCCGATAAAGGAGTCGTTGCCACGAATCTTATAGAGCTGAGCCAACGTACACTCTACGAATGAGTTGGCACTACCCACCAATGCCATCATCCACATCCAGAAGATACTGCCCGGACCGCCAATGGCGATGGCAGTAGCCACGCCGGCGAGATTGCCGGTGCCGATGCGTGAGGCAAGCCCCACAAGGAATGCTTCGATAGGCGAAATCTCGCGTTTCTTCTTCTCGGTGGTTTCTTCTTGGGGCTTAGGTTTCTCCAGTGAGACACGAAACATCTCGCCAATCAGGCGAAACTGCACGCCACGAGTACGGATAGTATATAGTATAGCGCAGAGAATCAACAGCGTGAGGAGAACGTATGCCAACGGCTCGTTGACACGGTCAAGAAATTGTACAATTTGTTGTTCCATGTGAGGGTGTGTTATTTTAAGGTGATTCCAACGGCAGCGATGAGATGCAGAAGGAGATGCAAAGATAGGAAAAAGTTTCCATTTCTCCTCCCGTTTCATTCAAAACGATGACAAACAACCGCCTCAAATACATCGCATGGCAGCATAAAACTCATTGTTTTACGTAAACAAAAACGTTAGAGAAGTAATGCAAAAGGCTGATAATCACACGTACGAGCGAGGGGAAAAAATAAATGGAGAAAAAATTTGGTCATGTGGTGAAAGTGTAGTACTTTTGCACCCGTTGAGAATGGTGCTATCGTCTAGCGGTCTAGGACGCTGGCCTCTCACGCCGGAAACCAGGGTTCGAGTCCCTGTAGCACTACCAAGACGGACAAACATGCTTGCATGCCTGTCCGTTTTTTTTGTGTTTAACTACACAAAGGGTCAATGCCAATGCGTGATTTTATCAGTTTATCCGCAGTAAAAAGGCTCTCGGCAGCGCCCAAAAGGGCTTTGTCGGCGTGTTTTTTGCTCTTCGGAGAGGGTAAATCCACCTCTCCTGAGTCGCTTTTCCCTCCCGTTTTTTAGTTTCTACTCGGCGGATGGGGGTTCGGGGGCAAGAATGGAGGCTGAGAAATGGCGTCTGAAAGTGCCGAAATGGCACTCAAAACCGCCGAAAGTGGGGGTTAAAGTGCGCCAGATGGGGTCTCAGCCGCCGAAAGAAAGTTAAGAAAGCGTTAAAAAAACGGCGTTGTGTCTCACGGGCTCACTCTTTTCCGCAAGGGAAAAGGCGTGTGGGAACGGGGTTTTTAAAACTGGAACTGGAACGCTGTTCCAATCATCAGACTTCGTCATATTGCTCTACCAAGCAAATCTCACGGTGGATCTCAAGGCTACCTTTTTCCCTCCTAAGCCCTCCGTTTTGGGGTGCTTCTCCTACAATGCGGGAGCAAAGAAGAGCGTCTTTGGTGGGCTTTCTCACCGTCCTCCTTGCGACTGGTTTCTGACCGAGTGGAGCAACTTGTTTCAACGGAGTGTTACAGTTATGCCCCGCTGATGCCCGGATTTATTGATGAGACAGCCCATTTAACGCAGAGTTCGTCCCTTTTTTTGTCGAAATGCAGGAACTCCGTTTCACAGAGGTATGCTGAAACTGCGGGTATAACCATAGGTAAAAGGGGGTCTCGTACCGATTTTAGAGCCTAAAAAAGCACCAAATTCACGACTACTGTAACTTTTTCAGCCTTCAAAATGGTAGTTGCTTAGGAAGAAAAAACATTGTAATCAAAAAACAAATCAAATAGTTAAATGGTTCTTCGTGGATATTGTCACAACTGTCACAGCTGTCACAGATTGTTATCGTGCTATCTTTCTCTTCTAAGCCAATCAGGCTGCGGTTCGGCATAGATTAAGCAAGCTCGTCTCTGCTCTCACCTTGCACTGATTCTCTCTTCTAAGCCACTCTTACGGAACGACAAGGCAAGGGCGTTTGGAGGGTGGAGAATTTCGAAAAAATCGTTACTTTTGCAGTCTGAATGTTTCGAGGGATGATTTCGATTCTGGCGATACGCGAGTTCTATGAGCGGCCGGCTGTAAAGGCGGTGGCGAAGGTGATGGAGGCGTTGCATCTGGTGGCAGGCTATCTGCTGCTGGCTGCCCTGGTGTTGCCGTTCCGCTGGCAGAGTGCCTTGCTCTACTGCTTCTTCATCTCCTATGGCCTCGACTTCTTCGCCGCCGGACGGTGGACACGCTGGCGCTGGACGCCGGACAAGTGGTGGGGCGTGGCGATGCTGCTGCTCTTTTGCCTGCAGCCGCTATGGAGTCTGTTTGAACAGCAACACCTCGACATCATCTTCAAGCAGGTGCTCAACCACCGACTCGCCTTCATGGCATTCGGCACGATGACGATTCTCGGGTTCACCCCTAAGTTCCGCATGCGATATGTTGCCGCAACGCTCTGTGCCTCTGCCTCGCTGGCTGTGCTGTGGCTTGTGGTGGTGCGATTGGGCCTCTGGCAGTTCATCACCGATCCGGAACGCACCTACCACTTCATGGTGGAGCGTGTGGCCTTCTTCGGCAGTCACATGAATTTCAACCTCTACCTCAACGTGGCGCTCCTATCCTCTCTCTATCTCGTCTGCCGTGGCGGGCGCGCGGCGCGATGGATGGCTTTGCTGCCGTTTGTCGTCATCGCTACGGCGTTGGCGGTGACGGAGGGACGTTCAGGCATGCTGACGGGCGGATTGCTGAGTCTGGGTATTGTCTTTGCGTGGTTCCGCGCGATGGGATGGCGCAAGATAGGCTATGCTGCGCTGACGCTCTGTCTGTTAGGCGGCATCGGCTACGGCATCCATCATGTGATGTGGGTCAACAGCCATTTCAAGGGGAGCGACGTGAGCGACAACCCACGTCGTTACATCTGGCATGTGGCTATGGAGACCATCGAGGAGCATCCTGTCTTGGGACAAGGGGTGAGCGACGGCCGGATGCGGTTTGTGGAGAACGGACTCCGCGACGCCGACTTCATGGCACATTATGCCCAGAAGAATATCTTTGAGAACCCACAGTGGAACGGCGATGTCTATGTGATGCACCCACACAACGCTGCCCTCGAACTGTGGCTGCAGTTTGGCATCGTCGGACTCATTGTCTTCGTTTTGATTCTTGGGTTGGCGCCAGTGGGTGTAGCGCCCGAGAGACGACTGTTTGTGTGGCTGTTGGTCGGCATCTTCCTGCTGCAGGCCACGTTTGAAATCTTCGGGTCGAATCTCACGCCGCTGTCGTGGGGGTTGTTCGCCATCCTGTTCCGCAGCAGCAGCTACGACTGGACGAAAGTCGGTTAGAGCTGCATTTTCCAACAGCTTCTATATCATTTCCTTCTATGTTGATGTTAAGGATTGTATTTCGCATTTGTATGGTTTGTTTACGCATTTCTAATAACTGCTTAGTCATAGCATCATTGAATTCCTTTAGTAAGGTCTTGTACTCGTCGTTCATGATGAACATGCTATTAAGTAAATTTTTGCGTACTTTTAATAAATGTGTTAAGGCAATACTGTCTGCATCACCACTACGCCAGTTCTTTTCACTCTTTCGAAGCAACAGTATAATTTGCAATTCTATTTCTCTAACGGCTGGAGAGTTATAAATATCTTGTATTGTCATTTTCTCAGTATTATATCCATAAGTAGTTGAAGTAGTCTATAAATAACTGCATACCTTCTTTTACTTTTATTGCTTCCTCAGATTGTTTATCATATTTTTGAGAGCTATCAAAAGTCAGATATGTGTCAAAAGCGTATATCATTTTACGTATTATTTTCAGCCATTCCCGATGACCTTGTTCTATATTTGAAGAATGGATAATACTTGGAACACCTCCAGGTGTTCCTTTTGATGCTTTAAGGAACGCATGAAGATGTTCACTGATGATACTTGCCAAACGAGTATCTAGATTCCAAACATCTTCGTATGAAACACTTCCAAAGCCTTCCTTTGACTTCCGAGAGTCTGAGATTTCTTTCCATTTATTCATTGTTTTCTGTATTATCAGGTGGCAATCCTAATTCTATTCTTCGATTTCTTCTCCATTCCTCCCATTGCTTTGTGGCACGATCTTCTTCTTCGGGAGACAGACTGCAGACAAATTCAAACTCTCCATCATCAGTCATTTGGTGAGTGTATGTAAGACCTAAATTTGTTTGATATTCACTGTCTTCTATCATGAATTTAAGTTCATTGTCTTGTTGACTAGGAGAGAATCCCCAGAATGTTTGGCTCCAAAGACTATTGTTGCACTGTCATATCCATTAAGAGACACATTGGAGAATGCATCAGTAAACTGTACAAGTATCTGTTCTGTTTCTGATGATAATGCTATTAACTGCTCGTTTTCCAATGGAGTTGTACGCTGCATGGTTAAGAATCCTGTATCGATATTCGAAGCATTCAATATCGAAAGTGATGCTCCATATTGAACTGTTTCTTGCTGTAATTTTTGTACTTTCATATTTCTTATAATATTTGTAAGGCTATTGCTGCACAGGCTTCAGCATCTGCAAGTGCATGGTGATGATTTTCCAAATCATAACCACATCGAGCGGCTATTATATCAAGATTATGGTGTCCTTCTGGCCATACCTTTCGTGATGCAATGCAGGTACAATGAAATTCATAGTCAGGGTAATCCATCTGGTATACTCTAAAGACTGCTTTTAAACAACTCTCATCAAAAGCTTTATTATGAGCTACCAATGCAAACCTTCAATCAAAGGCTCGATTTGCGCTCATACTTTGGGGAAGACAGGGGCGTTCTCTGTATCCTCTGCGGTCAAGCCATGCACCTGGCCGCACCAGTAGTTGGAGTACTCTGGTTCGGGCTTGATTAGCGAATAGAACTTATCCGCAATCTCACCATCTCGAACTACCACAACACCAACAGAACAAACAGAACTGTGTTCGTTGTTTGCGGTTTCGAAGTCTATTGCTGCGAAGTCCCTCATAACCTTAATGTATTATTCTGGAAATCATCGTAAGTAGATGATATTAAAACAGGGAGTACAGAAGCAATAGTATTAATCTCTGAATTGCTTCTATAGGTTGGATGTGGAACGCCAATGCAGGTTCTTCCATTGAGTTTGCCTATAAAAACATTCCCAACAACATTTTTGAATTCGAAATCACATATTCCCATTTTTGATAATCTTGACAACCTTCCGAAGCATGCTTTACCACTGAGGAAAACAATAGTTTCTGGCGAAGTTATCTCAATTAATCGTAACGTATCTGGCAATGTTTTACATAGCAGTTCGTTGCTAATTTTATTTGCTTTAGGAGTATTAAAGAATGACGCATTTGTAACCAATATGTTAGTGTCTTCGTCAAGCACTTTAAGAAGTGAAGAGTTTGCGAAGTAACGCCTTAATCCATGCCAATATTTCCACCTCGTATGTAGATCCCACGAAGAAGGCTTGTCTTCTGCATGACAATAGTTTCCTTTCAAAATGTGATTTGGAGAATGAATATCCTCGAACAAGTAGCTCCAGTTCCGGTTTTGGCATTGGTCGGAAAAAGAGCCACAAGAGCCTGGATTTATTCCGATAATACATAGTTTGGGACAACCTGTCAACTTGGTCAAATCTGATTGGGTATAAAATGCAAGGTCTGCCTTATTATTAGGATCAGAAGCTATGCAAACATAATTCGACATCGTCGTTTCTGCCCATTCAAATAACTGTTTCTGTAAATCAACGTTTTTATTCATTTTAGATTGTATTATATTTATTCCACATTCTTTTAACGATTTCTGCCATCTCTTTTCTCAACCAGAGCGGTTTCATGACCTCCAGTTCATCACGATTCCAGAGCAATTCCTGCTGGAAATCGAAGGTTGGGCGCACTCTCAGCGTGAAAATGCTATACTCGTTGTTCCTTTCCATCTCTCGCTGCGATTCGTGCATTGGGAGATCACGGAGATAATTGGCTTGGTTTGAACTTACTTTCAATTCAACCTCTTCTATGGCCACATTTTCGGTTATCACTCCTATGCATCCATCAAAGTATTCCTCGGGCGAAAAGTCATCAGGATAGTCAAACGTATGACTGCTGAAACGGAAGTCCTTGATACGGTCAAGGCAGAAGGTGAGGCGTTCGCCACTTGCCCATACTTGTCCCACCATATACCATCGTTGACGGAACAATTTAACACACAAAGGCATTAAATAATATTGTCTTTCGTCACCACGCCAATAATTATAATATGTTATGTGAATTAGGCGGTTCTGCTTCATTGCACCAAGAATAGGCTGAAGATACTCTCTTCCTGATGGCATATTTTCAAGGATGATTCTATCCTTTAGGCTTACATTGTTAATAAGCAGGTTACTTGTGCTGATGGTGTCTATCATCCACGACTTTATACCCTTCTTTTCAATCTCATCGTCATTGAGAATGAAATAGCGATATTCGCCGCGATTCTCATTCTCGATAATGAGACCGAACATTTCTTCTATGGCAATACGCCACTTGTGAAATGTTCTCTTGGGAATTTCAATACCCTCACTGAGGTCATTATCCAGCCATTTACGGTTAATGTCCTCCAGAGAAATTTTGCCAGCACGATGGATAGTATCAACTAACCATACATATTTGTTCATCTGATTCTGTGCCATACCATTTTTTGAAATTATGGTGCAAAGGTAATCGCAAGGTGTGCCAAAATAAGGCACTGGTTTTACTTTTTTTTGATTATCTGCCATTTGATCTCTGCTTTAAGGTTGTTCATTGCTTACAAGGTCGCTCATTTTGACCTGTAGAATTTCAGCAATCTTCTTGATTGTCTCTAATGATGGCTGTGCTTTATTGGTACACCACTTACTGATGGTGGCAGGATCCTTATCCATCTGTTCTGCTAACCATTTTGCAGTCTTGTGCTGCTCAACAAGCCGCGTTAAACAAATGTTAATTCTGTGTTAACAAGCCTTTAGCACTATTTTCTCAAAACACCCGTAATTTTCAATCGTTCCCAACCTCAAAACTTATTATGTTCCCCACTTACAAATCCCCTGGAAACATTTGGGAACATTCAAACTGGTAAGACTTCTTTCTATACTGATTATCAGAACTATATAGAATATAAGAATACTCAGGGCATGAACCTTCTTATGCGTTCTCCAAGGCTGCCTCGGAACGGAACCTTTTCCACCGATAAGAACTGTCCATGCCCAAAGCATGGACACTGACTTCTTATAACGGCGGAAAAGGCATACTTCTTCCGAGGAAGCTGCCTAACCACTATTCTTTGTGTTCTTATTCCGATGATAGTTTCCGAGGCTATTCAGGAGAACGCAAATAATAGTCAATGCTGTATGTTAAATATTATACTTGCAAATTTATGCCAAGGGACGCCCCCGGCTTGCTGTATTTAGTTTGTTTTGTTGTCGTTAGAATATTTTATATCTTTTAGTTGCCAATAGAGTTAGCAAATTAGTGATATTTGAATGCAAAGATACAATGAATTATTTGATTATTGGCAATGAACCGTCGAATTTCATTAAATGAAACTCGTTCACTACCAACTTAAAGTACTTGCTTAGAACAGCTTCTTCCAAACGGGATATCCCATCTGCTTTCTTAGTTTGATTTTGCGCACGAGGTTCAACGGCTTGTGTGGGAGACGGCCGTAGTGGTTGGCCATGAAGTCGTCGACAGCCTTGAGCACGTTCTCGCCATTGTGCCCCTCGCGGTGTGCCTCGTGATGGAGCGTATAGGCCATGATGTCGTCCATCAGCGACTGCGGACGGGTGAGCGCCTGATCGATGGCTGGGGCAACGTCGTCGGGCTGCTGCACGTCAATGAGGTGATTGCCGGGGTGCGAGTTGCGGAACGTGACGACAGGCTTGCCTAAGAACATGAACTCAAGGATGATGGACGAACTGTCGCACAGCATCACGTCGGCATCGTGGAGCAGTCCGAGTTTGTCGGGACCCTCAAAGAACGTGACGTTGTCGTGGGTTGCTGCCAGACCTTTGTAGGCGGCGAGGACATCGGGATCGTTGAGTTTTGGGTGGAAGGTGATGATCCAGTCCCATGGTTTCGTCTCCACCATCTGCCTGATTGCCTCAACGATATGAGGGGCAGAGCAGACATTCTTCGTGAACGTCGGGGCGTAGAGGATGCGTGGACGAGGGTTCTGCGGCAACGTCTGCATCTCATCGGAGAAATAGGTGTCGGCCTTGGTCCAGCCCGTCTCATAGACGCGGAAGAAGCGATGCTTCGCCTCCAGTTCCTTGAAATAAGGGGTGGACGATGGGCCCTGTGTGCAGTAGATGTCAAACCATCCGCGGATGGTGAAGTGGTCGTCAACGGCTTCGTAGCGCTTCTGAATGGCATAGCCGTGGAAGAGCGCCACCTTCACGCCCGGGAAGAAATCGGGGATGTAGTTGCCTGGGGCAAAGACGGCGACGGGGTCGAACGCCTCCACCTCGGCAAACGTATGGAGTTGCTGTTCGTCGGCATTGAGGCCGTTGTCGCAGCCAGGCTCTATGAACCAGGCAGCCGTGGCACCACGCTGACGGATGGCCTCCTGAAGCGGACGCATGATGGTGAATGCGTAGGGAAGGGTGACGTATAACAGATAGTGTTGACGATTCATGACTTTATGATAAACGGTTTCCAGAAATCTATTCGTTGTGGTTTGAGCCAGCCGTGGCATCCCATCGGCAGCGTGTGGCCTGTTGCCTCATAGCAGCGCTCGGGACGTGTGTCGAACGAGAACATCAGCGCCTCGTCCATCGTGGGGTAGCGGAAATGCTTAGGCTCTACAGCCCAGAAGACGTCCTCGCCGAAGGTGTGGTGGGTCTGCGAGAGGTAGTAGTTGATGCGGCTCTTCTGCTCGCGGCAGACACGTTGGAACGCCTCCACGCGACGGAGGGAGAGTCCGCCGTTGCCTACCTTGCCGTAGAGTTTGCGGCGCTTGGGGAAGAAGCAACGGAGCAGCGGCAGCGACCATATGCCCTTGCGCCACCAAGGAGCCCCCACGTAGTCGTAGCCGCGACGGCACCACGCCATGACCTCGTTGCGGAAAACCCACGCATCGGGCTGGCAGACCAGCATATAGTCGTACTGCGAAAACAGGGCATAGAACGCCTCAGAGAGCATCATCTCGTTGTAGCCGCGGAGCGAGCCTACGGTCATCCAACGGTCGGGGACACGCTGAACGGCGCAGTTGGCGACGCATGGTGGGAAGTCGCTCACATCGACCCGCTCGGGAACGAGGAGCACCATCTTGACGTCGCTGAGCACCTCGCGGTTGTGTGCCACCGTCTGCCATTCGGCGTCGGAGAGCTGAGCGGTGTGGACGGGGACGACCGCTACGACGGTACGTTGCTGTGCGTTATTCATATTCATAGGAGATATGACGACCTTTCCAAAAACGGGAACGGGCTTTCAAAATCATTTTCAGACATTCGTCCTCATCGGCATGACGCCGCTCGGCATAGCGGTGGGCCACGAGGCGGAAGAAATCCTCCTTGCCCCAAAGCCTTGCAAACGACTTGCACCCCTCCTCAACGGAGACCTTGCCGAAGCGCATGCGGTTGATGTCGACGATACAGAAATCAACCTTTTCATCGCAAAAATCGAAAAGAATATTACCCGGTGAGAAGTCGAGGTGGAGCACCCCCTTCTCGTGCATCTCGGCAGCGAAGTCGACCATCGCCTCCACGATAGACTCACGCCCTGCGAGCGGACCATGTCCGAACTCGTAGAAATTGCGTGAGAGGTCCACCTGACGGGTGATGAGATAGCTGTATTGCAGTCGGCCTCCCTCTTGCTGGAGGATATAGCCGACGGGCTGTGGGGTCTGGATGCCGAGGGCGGTCAGTTGCTCGCCATAGCGGAAGGCGCGCTCTGCCTTCGTGGCGCGCAGATGGCCATAGACCCACTGATTGAGTAGGTTGGGACGGCGGTAGCGCTTCACGTTGTAGCAGACCCCCTCGTGGCGAATCACCTTGATGCGGTTGCGCTTGTCGTAGATCACCTCTCCCTCGTGTTCAAACACCTCGGGGATGGAGCGCATCCATGGGCGCAACGCCTCGCTGTTGGCAGCTATGACCACCGTCGTCTTCATCGTCAGACAGGTTTTTGTTTGATGTCGTCGGGATTGGTCGGCTCTGCCTCTATCTCGATGTCGCTGCCACGCAACATCGGCAGTGCGAGATGATACTCGGTGGCGAGCATACGGACCACGATGACGGTGACGGCGGCGATGATCTGTGTGACCGTGATGTCAACACCCAGGCGGACACAGCCGTAATATATCAAGCCACCGATGATACAGGCGATGGCGTAGAGTTCGCTACAGAAGATGAGCGGCACACGGTTGAGCAGCACGTCGCGGATGACGCCGCCTGCCGCACCGGTGAAGGTGCCCATGATGATAGCCACCCAAAACGGGAAGCCTGCCTCGAGGGTCTTCTCGATACCGACGATGTTGAACAATGCCAGACCGATGGCATCGAAGACGAACATCGTATTGCGCATATAGATCACCTTCTTGCCGAAAATCACCACAGTGAGCAATGCCAGACCGGTGATGATGAGGTAGGAAGGCTGACTCATCCAAAACGGAGTGAGGCCGAGCATCGTGTCGCGGAGTGTGCCGCCGCCGACGGCAGTGGCGAGACCGCATACATAGGCGCCGAACCAGTCGAAGCGCTTGGCGGCGGCCAGTCGGATACCTGATACGGCGAACGCATAGGTTCCGATATAGTCAATGACATCAAGAAATGTGAGATGTAGAATCATATATTATTTTGAATAAATTACTTGGTAACCAATAAGTTTGTCATATCTGCTTCCGAATGGGCGATGATAGACCAGAATGATATACTCATTCTCCGTAGCCCAATATGAACCCTCGGTTGGGAGCAGGGTGGCTTGTGTCTTACCTTTCGGAAGGAAAGCAAACTGATAGCTGTAGCCGCCCTGTTTCAACAGCATGGAACAGGCGTAACCGCTTATGTTATTGTCGAGAGTGACATATTTGGCATACGAGAGTGCATCGAGTCGGTTGCCTGTGAGATCGCCAAGGAGATGGACGGAACCGTTGGGAATATAGTTCGACTGCAGGAAGAAATGCACCCACATATAGTCAGCCTCTGTGTCAGGGTCGTTGCTACGTTGGCGATTGATTTTCATGCGTCCGTTGGCATCTCCGCCCGAAGTTGGGGTGGCATACATATTGCGAGGCAAAGCCGGCTCCATCTGCACATGCATGGCATCTTTTTCGGCTGTTATGCTTTGAATGCCACTGCCATAGGTGTACTCGCTGGAGAAATCGACAGTTCGGTACTCATTGCCCCCTTCGAACACCAAGGCACGGTTGTTCTTATAGCTTAGCTTGCTGATGCTTGAGAATGTAGGCATGGGGTTGATGACCATGTTGTCGGTACGGCGGTTCTGCATGATCACCACATTGAATTCACGTTGTGGATTATTGACTGTGACATTGCGATTGTCGATGTCGAAGTCAAGCATCTGATAACGATCTGAGATACTGAGTGGCGTATTGGCTGTCACATTGCCCACAATTTGCAGAAGCGGTTCCACAACCGAGAAGCACGCAATAGCAACAGGATGGTCGAAGTCGTAATCCTCGGCTATCAGCACCGCATAATTGCCAGAGAGCTTCAGCTCCACATCGCTGTTAGGAATGGTCAACTCGTAGTGGGTGTAAGGGGTTAGGGTAGTGATGGATTCGCGACCGTAGTCCACATTGCTCGACTCAAAACCGGTGACATACTCACCCGAAGCAAGGTCCGAAGGGGTCCAGTTGGCATTGCAATGGACAATCTTGTAGCTATAGTTGCTGTTGCCGTAGAGCAAATTGTCGAACTTTATCACCACTCCCTCACCATTCAGCTCCACCACAGGGGCTTTCAGTGGGTTGTTGATAGGGTAGACCGTGAGCGATTCTATGCTCTCGCTGATGGCATGCGTATAGAACGATTGAGCCGTAACCATCTGGAACATAGAGATAAGACATAGCGTCACGAAGGCTCTTATCCCACGTGTTGTCAAGTTGTTAGTCGTATGATTCTTCATTCTGCCAGGCATAGGGCACTTCTATCTATAAATTACTGCAAAGATACAACCATTTTCCCATAATTAAGGCATAATAAATCAAGTCGTGCAGATAAGATGAAGAAAAACTTGAGACGGGGTGCTTGAAGAATGAAAAAAACATTGTACCTTTGCACCGCTTTGCCCGAGTGGTGAAATGGTAGACACGAAGGACTTAAAATCCTTTGGCCATTGCGGCTGTACCGGTTCGAGTCCGGTCTCGGGCACGGAAGGAGTTTGCTTCATAGGGGCAGACTCCTTTTTGTAACTAACAACATTATGAAAGTCAACGAGAAACTCTTTTCAAAGGCTGCTGCCTATTGCGCCAAATCGGAGCATTGCGCCAGCGAGGTAGTGGATAAACTTATGGCATGGAAAGGTGAAGAAGATGCCGATATCGATGCCATTGTGGAACGATTGCGCAAGGAGAACTATATCTCCGACCAGCGTTTTTGCGAGTCGTTTACTCGCGATAAGTTCCGTTTCAACCATTGGGGACGTATGAAGATACGCATGATGCTGCAGGCAAAGGGACTTGATTCGTCTGCCATCGACCTTGCCATGAACGAAGCCATTGAAGAGGAAACGTATGCTGAGGCTCTCAAGAATGTCATACTGGCAAAACTCTCTACACTATCTGCCGACGATCCTCAGCTGCTGCCGAAACTCTATCGTCACGTAGCCTCCAAAGGCTTTGAGTACGAGGTGTTTTCTAAGGTGGTGAAAGAGATTCTCTCTTGAGTGAAATCACTCGTAGGACTGTTCCTTCCGGTCGTTTATTTTCCTTCCAGAATCTTGAAATCGGCGGTCTGAAACCTGCACTCCAGGGTTCTGCCCTTGTCTGTTGAGCTTACCTTGAGTGAGCCCGACACGATGGCTATGCCCTGACCATTGCTCAGCAACAAGGTGCCTGAGTTGTTGGTGGTGTCGGATGGCACGAGGCTGAAACTCTTGTGCTGTTGCGAGAGTTTGTAGAGACCATCGGGCAGCGAAGTGGCACTCAGAGGCACATAACACTCCATCTGAAGCGTGTAGTTGCCTTGGGTGGCAGTCAGTCGGTAGACCTGCAGACCATTGCCGTAAGCCTCGCCCAGAGAGACGGGAGTGGCTTGTGAGAGGTTGACGGTGATGGTTTCAGGTTGAGGGGCATTCTCTGTGCGGTCTTTGATGTCAATCTCGCCACGATAGACTGCATGGATTTCCTCGCCGTTGTCGCCTATGAGGTCGGCTGTGACCTGATAGACACCAGAGCCCATTGCCTCCACTTGGCATTCGCCTTGCTGAATAAACACTACACCCAATCCATCGGTCGTGTACTGCCCGAGAAACGAACCTGCGGCATAATAGATGCCATTGCGCTCCACCAAGGCTCCAGGGAGGAACGTAGGCGGTAGAGCAGTGTCGACGGCAGCAGTGAACTTGCCTGTGGGCAATGTGTCGATAGGGAAGCCTATGAGGTCGAGGTTGAGGAAATAGCCTGCACCTTGGATGTTGTCGTTGGCGTCGAGGGTCAATCCGTCGTCGAAGAGGCGTAAGGTGGTGTTGTATGTATTATTCTTATAGGCATCGCCGTAGAAATAGGCGGAGGCATTGTCGAAGTCGAGGTTGAAGTTGAGCATACCCACCGTCACCTTACAGCGGACTGTTACGTGGTCGCAAGTGGCAGTGATTATGCACGTGCCAGAATAGACAGCAGTCACGTTGCCACGGGCATCCACGGTGGCTACGTGGGTGTCCGAACTTTTCCAATAAACGGTGTTGGCTATGTTGGCAGAGAGTGGCAGCACGATGACCTCCAGCTGCGCTGTCTCGCCCACCTGAAGCGAAAGGGAGTCGGCACTCAACTCTACGGAAGTCACCGCATTGGGCGATTCACACGACGAACCCACCAAGCCAAAGCACCAGGCTATCAGGCAGAGCAATATGAGGCTGTGTTGTTTGAGAGTTTTCATTGTTTATTACTCCTTAGCGGTCAAATCGTTGCGTTTAAGCATACGGGCAGGATACTGGGCAGCCAGGGCTCCGAGCACGAGAACTGTGGCGAAGACGGTCAGCACATCGGTCCAGCGGATAGCCACCGGATAGCTTGGGGCAAACACCTCTGTGCTCATGCGTATCAGTCCGTAGCGTTGCTGCAGCAGACAGAGTGCTATGCCGGCAATGACGCCCGTAACGGCACCTACCACCGAAATCAGCCAACCTTCAACGGCGAAGATGCGGAACACCATCTGGCTATCGGCACCAAGGGCATGGAGTGTGGCTATGTCGTCTTTCTTGTCGATGAGCAGCATGGAGAGTGAGCCGATGATGTTGCATACGGCAATAAGGAGGATGAACACGAGGATAAGGAAGGTAATCCATTTCTCTATCTTCATGATACGGTAGTAGTCGTGTTGCTGTTCCTTTTGGTTGAGTACCTCAAAGTGGGTTCCCAACTGTTGCTGCAGCGCTCTCTCGGTCTTGCGTATGTTGTTGGCGTTCTTTAGTTTCAGCCAGATGGCAGACACCTCGTTAGGCTCGCGTCCATAGAGCATCTGCATCATATCGAGAGGCATCATGATGGTTGCGGCATCGTGGTTCTCCTGCTGAACGGCAAAATTGCCTGTGGCGTAGATATAGCCTTTGCGGAAGGCATTGTCCGGACGGGCTACATTGACTCTTACACCCCGACGAGGCACATAGAGTTCTATCGGGTTGACATAGTCTGACAGGATACTCAGTTTCGAGGTCACGCCTACTGACACGGTGGCATAGCTGCCTTCGCTTTCAATGCGCCAGGCTCCACCCATCATGAGCGAGTCGATGACTACCACCTTGCCGAAGCTATCGTCCACACCCATCACTGTAACAGGCATTTGAACGCCATCGTACATGGCAAGTCCCTGTTGTACCAGGGTCATGGTTACAGCCTCGATGTTGTCATTCTCGAGGGCTTTCTGCAGCACGATGGTGTCTGTGTTGAGCATCTCCCCTTCGGAAGGTTCGATTTTCAGTTCTGGGTCGAATAGTCCGAATGCCTGTACTACTGTCTCTTCGAATCCGTTGAGCACAGAGAGCACACACACCAGTGCCATTGTGGCTACCATGACGCCAGCGGCAGCCACGGCGGTGATGAGGTTCACAGCGCTATGGCGTTTGCGAGCCATGAGATAGCGCCATGCCACAAAGAAAACGGTGTTGTGCTTGCCCATGTTGGTGCGGTGTGGGTTAGAGTTTCAGCAGTCGGTCGATGTTCTCGAGGTAGTCGAGAGAATCGTCTACGTAGAACTGCAGCTCTGGAATCACGCGCAACTGGTGGCGTGTGCGGTTGCCGAGTTCGAAGCGAACGTTCTTTGTGTCCTCCTTGATGGCGTTGAACAGTTCCTCTGCCTTGTCTTGTGGGAAGAGGCTGAGGTAGACGCGAGCGATGCTGAGGTCGCTGGTCACGCGTACTTGGGTGACAGAGACGAGAGCGCCGGTGTTCTGGCGTGAGTAACTGAGGAAAATATCGCTCAATTCCTTCTGAATCAAGCGAGATATCTTTTCTTGTCTTGTTGTTTGCATGTGTGTGTTGTTGTTTGAGTGTTAGTGTTGTTTACGATTTGTTTTTTGGTGTCTTGAATTCTTAGAATTGATAGGGGCATAGTGGTCTCAATCTAAGAAATTCAAGTCTGCAAAATTACCAAAAACTATTGATTCTGACAAATGGAACTCACTATATATTATCTCCGTGGCCTTCTTCTGCCATTTTTTGTGAATTCCAAAGGGCGCCATACCCTTTTGTGAGGTAAGGAACGCCCTGCCAACCGCTTTTGTTGGAGCCTTGCTGAGGTGCCTTAGGGATTGATAAAAACAAACCGCCCCACTGTGGAGCGGGGCGGCTTTGGTTTGGTGACTGCGAATCCGATTAGAGGAGTGCCATGGTGTCGGTGGCAATCATCAGTTCCTCGTCGGTTGGGATGACCACAACCTTGACTTTAGAGTCGGGAGTGGAGATGATCTGCTCCTTGCCACGGGTGTTGTGGTTGACGGTCTCGTCAATCTTCACGCCCATGAACTCAAGTCCACGGCAGACGCCGGCGCGCATGATATCCATGTTCTCGCCTACACCGGCTGTGAAGACGATAACATCGACGCCACCCATAGCGGCAGCGTAGGCGCCCACATATTTCTTGATGTGGTAGTCGTACATCTTGAGGGCGAGGATAGCCTTCTCGTTGCCGGCAGCGGCAGCGTCCTCAATCTCGCGCATATCACTGGAGATGCCTGTGATGCCCTGTACGCCCGATTTTTTGTTCAGGAGGTTGGAGATGCCGTCGGCGTCCAGACCGAGTTTCTTCTGGATGAAGGCGATGGCGCCGCCGTCGATGTCGCCAGAGCGTGTGCCCATCACGAGGCCTTCCAGAGGGGTCAGACCCATAGAGGTGTCCACGCATTTGCCGTTGAGTACGGCAGCACATGAGCCACCGTTGCCGATGTGGCAGGTGATGACTTTGGTCTCCTCAGCCTTCAGTCCGAGGAACTCACAGGCACGGGCTGAGACGTAGCGGTGACTCGTGCCGTGGAAGCCATAGCGACGGATGCCGTACTGCTCGTAGAGCTCGTAAGGGATGGCATACATGTAGGCATAGTCAGGCATGGTCTGGTGGAAGGCTGTGTCGAAGACGCCCACCTGAGGAAGGTTAGGCATCAGCTCGGAAACGGCTCTCACACCCTTGAGGTTGGCAGGGTTGTGGAGTGGAGCGAGGTCGGAGCACTCTTCGAAGACCCTCAGCACCTCGTCGGTGAGGCGTACGCTCTTGTTGAACTTCTCGCCGCCGTGCACCATGCGGTGACCTACGGCACCGATCTCGTCGAGACTCTTGATGACACCGATCTCGGCGTCGGTGAGGAGTGAGAAGATGAACTTCACACCCTCTGTATGTTCTGGGATATCGTGCATCAGTTTCTTCTTCTCGCCGTTGGCCAGTTTGACCTTGACGAAAGCGCCGTCGAGGCCTACGCGTTCTGCGCCGCCGGAGATCATCACACTCTTGTCGTCCATGTTATAGAGGGCGAACTTGATGGAAGAAGAACCACAGTTTAAAACTAAAATTTTCATAAGACCCACCTCACTCTTCATTGCGAAGATGATTAGGCTCCCGAGGTGGTTGGGAGGAAAAGTTAATTATAAAGTTGAGTTTTTTCTCAAGGAGTCAGGCTTTTTTCCCGAGTCCTCGAGTTAGCGAACCATCGAGGTTTCGGGGGATTAAGATTTCGCGTCCATTGCCTGGCAGGCGGTGATGGCCACCAGTTTGTAGATGTCGTCGACGGAGCAGCCGCGGCTGAGGTCGTTGACCGGACGGGCGATGCCTTGGAGGATTGGGCCGAGGGCTTCGGCTCCGGCAATACGCTGAACCAGTTTATAACTGATGTTGCCCACCTCGAGGCATGGGAAGACGAGTACGTTTGCCTTGCCGGCAATCTCGCTGCCTGGAGCCTTCTTGGCACCTACGGATGGCACGAGGGCTGCATCGGCTTGCAGCTCGCCGTCAATCTTCAATGCTGGATCCAACTCCTTGGCAAGACGGGTAGCCTCAACCACCTTGTCTACTACCTCGTGGGAAGCGCTGCCTTTTGTTGAGAAACTCAGCATAGCCACACGAGGCTCTGCAAAGCCGGCTACGCTCTTGGCAGTCTGAGCGGTACATACAGCAATCTGTGAGAGTTGTGCGGCATCTGGCATAGGGGTAACGGCTACGTCGCCAACGACGAGGACACCCTCTTCGCCGTACTCCTTCTTGTCGGTCACGAGGAGCATGGCACCGCTCACGCAAGAGATGCCAGGGGCACATTTGATGATTTGGAGTGCTGGACGGAGAGTGTCGCCTGTGGTTGACAAAGCGCCGGAGATCTGGCCGTCGGCACCGTTTGACTTGATGATGAGGCAGCCGAGGTAAAGAGGGTTCTTCACCAACTCACGTGCCTTCTCGATGGTCATGCCTTTGCTCTTGCGAATCTCGAAGAGCAGTTCGGCATAGCGCTCGCTCTCTGGGTTGTTCTCGGGGTCAATAAGAATGGCCTTGTCGATGTGTGTCAGACCGTTCTCTGCTGCAAGGGCATGCACCTTGTCAGGGTTGCCGATGAGGATGAGGTCTGCGATGTCGTCTGCCAACACCTTGTCGGCAGCGGTCAGTGTACGAATTTCTTCTGCTTCTGGAAGCACGATGCGCTGCTTATTGCTCTTAGCACGCGCAATGATTTTTTCTACTAAGCCCATATCTTTGTGTTTTTTGAGTTTCAAAAGGAATGACGGAGCCTCAGCCCGTCGAGGTATGCAAAATTACCAAAAGTTGCTGAACCTGACAAACGAAAAACCATTTTTGTCGCCTTAAAAGCGAAAAAGCTGCTGAATATGGACGTGGGTGTTTGTAGACAGGAAAATAAGTGCTACCTTTGCGCTGTTCAATTCCCATCTCTTATGCAGGAACAGCCCCGACTCTTACTCAACAGTAAACTGCGAGAAGCCACCTATGGCGACCATAGTGCCCGACTGACCCGTCTGGAGTATGCCTTGCTGCACTATCTCTACGTTCACCCCAACAGCCTCTGTACACGCTCGGAGGTGGTGGACAATGTCTGGGGAACTGCTTTCCACTACGATACAGGCACTGTGGATGTGCACCTCAATGCTATCCGACGCAAACTCGGCTTTACCACTGCCTATCCTATTGAGACCGTCCGTGGCGAGGGGTTCCTGTTCCATTCCAACCAAGAGGCTATACCTTATTACCGTATTGATATAGGCGAATTCATTCCCCAATGGATGCAATCGCATGCACTGGAGTTTCAGAATCATCAGCTGGAACCGCAGGTGAAACTCGACCCCTTCGTTCGCGAGATTGCCATCCGTCCCGATGTGCTCCATCAGATGCTCGATGGTATCCTTGTGGCACTCCTCTCCATAGCCCAACCTGGCACAATATGTATCACTTCGCATCTCACACTCGACCATTTCTCACTCTCGCTCGATGTGAACGGTATGGTCAACGAATTGAGAATTCCTATCGCGTAATCTTAAAATCTTAAGAAAATCTTAAACATTGTCAGCGGAAAAAGTGCGTCTTTTGCGCTCCGTTTCCTGATGTTCCTGTCACATCGCCAACTTGCTGATAATGATTAAAAGAGCACTTTTCATAACACTACTGTTTTTTGCCCTTGCAGTGCAAGCCGGAACAAAGGTCTATCAAGGCTTTTCTGGTGGCATGATGCTTCATGCAGGCTACCTCTTTGGCAAAGACCCTCAGGCTCCTGTGGTGGACAACGAACTGCTGTGCAGCCCTTCTGGGGCTACCTTCGGTATCGGGGGAGGCGCACATGTCAACCTCGGCAAACTGATGCGAGTGGGCTGTGAGGGATTTGTCTCCACCATGAATGCCTCCACCACCGACTGCCGACAGATACTTGCTCCAGGCAGCTATGTGCGAACCGGATGGGGTGGTCTGAACGTGGATGCCTGTTGGCGAAACACGAAAATATGGCCGTTTGTGGGCACTGCCTTGGGCGGAGGAGCCATGCGATCGCTCTATATCATCGAGGGCAGTCAGACCGACTGGCTGCCGGAACAGAACGCCACCTTTCATAAACAGTCGTTTTTCTATGTAGGACCGTATGCAGGCCTCGATTGGTGCATGAGTCAGAAAGTACACCTCACCTTCCGACTCGATTGGATGGTGGCTATCCATGATGACAAAGTGCTGAAACCCACTGGTCCGAGGTTCTATTTCGGCTTTATGTTTTGTCACTAAACAGTACGAAAATATTCCAAATTTGTCTTTGTAAGAATTGCCAGTCTTGGATGCGCCCGAGGCTGGCTTTCTTTTGGCTTATCGGTTCATCTTCCGCTCTTTGATGGACTGATTTTCGTTGTATGAGAAAATAAATGGCTGTTTGTTTGGCATCTACGCCAAACTTTCGCTATCTTTGCAAGATAATATGAATACTGCTCATCAACACCCCGATTTTGCCGATATAGCTTACTGCTACGACGGCGAAATACCAGCTGCAATAGAACAACTCATTGCGAGTGAGGATTTTATGAAGGTTGTTTGCAAACTCTTCTCCCCACTCGGAAAAGATGAGATTGTTGGTCTGCTGCGTTCTGTACGCACTGCTTTCGACTTCCGTAAGCGTGTTGTACTCCCTTGTTTCCTTCAACTTCTCAAAGGCAGCGAAGCCGAAATTACCTTCAGCGGTCAGGAATATCTCCAAGAACCGGGTCTGGTAATCTCCAACCACCGCGATATTGTGATGGACCCTTCGCTCATCAACTACGCCATGATGCTCAATGACCACGAGACCACGGCCATTGCCATTGGCGACAACCTGCTGGCTCTGCCTTGGGTGCGTACGTTAGTGCGTGTGTGTGGTGCCTTTGTGGTGAAACGTCAGGAGAAAACAGCTTCGGCTTATGCCCAACTCTCGTCCTATATCAGCCATATCATCACCGAGGAGCACCGCTCCGTTTGGATTGCCCAACGTGAGGGACGCGCCAAAGACTCTAACGACCAGACCCAAGAGAGCATCCTCAAGATGTTCACCTTCTCTGGCGAGGGCTCCTTCGTCCAGAAGCTGCAGCGTCTCAACCTCATCCCGACGACCATCAGCTACGAATACGACCCTTGCGACTACCTGAAAGCCACCGAGTTGGTGCGCCGTCGCCACCAAGTCGACTACAAGAAAGCACCGGGCGAGGACGTCTTCAGCATGCGCACCGGCATCATGGGCAAGAAAGGTCGCGTTCACGTCAATTACGCCGAGCCCATCAACGCCAAACTCGCTGAGATAGAGCAACGCATCACCCGCCGCAACGAGCAAGTCGAGGCCGTCAAGCAGCTCATCGACCGCGAGATCTTCCTCGGCTACCACTTCTTCCCTATCAACTACGTTGCCTACGACCTCCGCTTCAACACCAACGAGTTCGCCGGTCGTTACACCAACGAGGAGAAAGCTGCCGCCCTCCAATACCTCGAGAGCCGCATGGCATTGAGCAACCTCGAACCCGAGTTCCGCAGCGAGCTCCGCGACAACCTCCTCGCCATCTACTCCAACACATTGGTCAACTACCTCAACGCAACAAAATAAAAAAACAATATTAATCTAAAAACAACAACATTATGTTAGAATTATGGCAAAACAATCGCATGGTGGCTATGCTCCTCGCGATTCTTGTCTTTGTAACACCATTCCTGGTGTACTACATCATCGAAGCCAAGAAGCATCACCCAAAAGGTTTGATTGCTGCCGCACTCAGTAACATGGGTGAGCGTTTCGGTTACTACATCATGAACGCTGTACTCTTGTTGTTCCTCTGCTCCAAGTTCGGTATCTCCGACTCTGCTGCAGGTTGGATCTACTCAGTGTTCTATTTCTCTATCTACGTGCTTAGCCTCCCAGGCGGTATCGTAGCAGATAAATTGCAGAACTTCAAAGGCACCATCATGGCCGGCCTCTTGGTAATGGCCATCGGCTATGTCATCCTCGCTGTGCCAGTCTTCGGCGGCGACCCAGGCAACGTGCCAATGTGGGTACTCGTGCTCACCTGCGTAGCCCTCTTGCTCATCGCTGTCGGCAACGGCTTGTTCAAAGGTAACCTCCAGGCTATCGTTGGTCAGATGTACGACAACTTCGAGAACGAAGCCGCACAAAAAGGTCCTGAGGCTTTGGCTGAGGCTAAATCACGCCGCGACTCTGGCTTCCAGATCTTCTACGTGTTCATCAACATCGGTGGCGTTATCGCTCCTTTCATCGCTCCATTGCTCCGTAGTTTCCACTTGAAAAGCAACGGCTTGATCTACAACTCCGACCTCCCACGTCTCTGCCACGAGTACATCAAGAATGGCGGTCTCCAGGGTGCAGACATGGACAACCTCAACGCACTCTCAACTGCTGTCTCAACCAGCGGCGAGGCTATCACCGACATGGCTGCCTTCTGCACCAACTACCTCGAGACATTCAACACCGGCGTACACTACTCATTCATCGCTTCTGTAGTGGCTATGTTGCTCTCATTCTTCATCTTCACCATCATCAAGAAGAACCTTCCTAACCCAGTGAAGAAAGTGAAGGCTGCTGAGACCACCGTTGAGGAAGTGGCTGACGACGCTAAGGAAATCAAACAACGTATGTACGCCCTCTTCGCAGTACTCGGCGTGGCTGTCTTCTTCTGGTTCTCATTCCACCAGAACGGTCAATCACTCTCTGTCTTCACCCGCGACTTCGTTGTTACCGACTCTATTGCTCCTGAAATCTGGCAATGTGTCAACCCATTCTTCGTAATCGTGCTGACCCCACTGATCATGCTCGTGTTCGGTGCTTTGTCAAGAAAAGGCAAAGAGATCTCTACTCCTAAGAAAATCGCCATGGGTATGTTCATCACCGCTTGCGCCTATGTCTTCCTCATGGTATTGGCTATGGTAAGCAACTATCCTTCTGGCGAAGAGTTCCGCGGCTTGGACGAGGCTATCAAGGCTTCAATGAAACAAGGTCCATGGGTATTGCTCGTAACCTATTTCTTCCTCACCTTGGCTGAACTCTTTATCTCACCTCTTGGACTCTCTTTCGTTTCAAAGATTGCTCCAAAACACCTCCAAGGTATCTGCCAGGGCTTGTGGCTCTGCGCTACCGCTATCGGCAACTTGTTCATCGCCCTCGGCGTGACCATGTTGAACGCATTCCCTCACCAGTGGCAATGCTGGGCAGTATTTGCCTTCATCTGCCTCGCCTCAATGAGTGTGATGCTCGGTATGCTCAAATGGTTGGAAAAGATTACTAAGTAATCCATCTCCCCGATAATAAGACAAGGGCTGACGGCAACTCCGTCGGCCCTTTGTTTTTCATCAACCATCATTTCGGAGCAGCTGGTTTCATTCTGCAAGCCTTGCAGTGCGGAAAGTCTGAGGGCGGCGATGGTTTGCTTAAAGACTGTAAGCAAACAAGCAAATTTCATTGTATCAGCGACCTTTGTCGGAGAAACGTTTGGTAGATCGAGAAAAGGTTGTTAACTTTGTAGCGAAAAATAACACCGTAGAAAAAGTAACGGAATATCATGACCTACAGCAAAGTTTATATTTTCGTATTGCTTGCCGTCATAGCAGCATCTCTTGCTGCTTGCAGCATTGAACCGACCATTGACGACTACGATATGTATATCGCTATATATGAAAATGATGATATAACAAAACATACTATTGCAAGAGTATATAAAAACAAATCTTTGATTTTTGAAGGCGAAGACGATGCTTCAATTTCATATTCAAATTTTAAATTTGAAAACGGACATGTCTATTGCATAAAAGTTACATATGATGAGACCACACAAAAATATAATCGTGAGATGCTTAAGGATTTTCAATCGTTTTCTGACTTGAATTTTTTATATGACTCACGATTTACCCCAAGAATAATTGGTTTTAGCAATGAACATTATATATATTGTTCGCAAAGCAGGAACGCAAACAACGGATATCATCCCAACGATTACTCATACAACTCTCCAGAACCCATAATTATTCGTCAATTCGGGAAAGACGATTCCGAGTTTTGTGTTTTAAACACTCCTCAAACACTTTTAAACAACCACACTGTCAGTCTAATGTATTTGGATCCCCGAAATAAAGATTATTATTTTTTAGGTAGTGCAACGATGTCCCATAGTGATATCTGTTCCGGAAGTCCTAGATTTTTTGATGTGTATTGGAAAAACGGAGTTGAACATGTTATGCCAAATAACTATTCTGATATTCCAGAAAAATATATGTCTTTCTCAAACTATCATGCAAGTTGTCAGATATTCAAAAATAAAGTGGTATTTGGAGGTTATGCTTATTATTGGTGTGGACAAACCAGAACCTTCTTACACAATCCAACAGAGCGGATTCAAGATATAGTAGAAAACAATGGTAGTCTGTATGTTTTGGCGACAGACGAAGTTATAGAAGAAGATAACGCCGGAAATAGGCTACACTATTATAAAAATGCCTATATATACAAAGACGGTCAATTAGTTTATGAAAATAATGCCACATACAGCCCTAAAGATTTGCATGTCATCAACGGAGATTTTTACTTCTCTGCCATAGATATATCTGTAAAATTTCACCCATTTACAATATGGAAAAATAACGAAGTAATTGCAGAATACGGCAACGTTGATATCAAATTAGATAGTGACATGTTATATTATTACACAAGTGTTTTTCGATTGGTTCATAAATAACCTGCCAAAGTTCTTGTCACTACTTCTCTTGTTATCCTGGCAAACCGAAAGCACCAAATTACAACGTATTACTCCCATTACATTCGCCGGCTTACTCAGGTGAAGAATTTGATAACAATGATATCTCTGACCAGGAAGATGTCTTATTGGAAGTCTATTCACCAAGTGGTTTGCTCGTAACAAGCATTCCCGTTACAGCCATTAATTCTCAAACAAATCTGTCCAACGGTCTGTACATCGGAAAATACGTCAAGAACAACACCATTGTCAAATCTTCTAAAATCGTAGTAATCAATGGAGAAATACATCAATAGTTTTTTTTGCTTTTCTTCGTTGTCATAGCAGCATCTTGAAATCTTCAGCAACTGCATTTCAAACTTCCCGAACTTTGTGCAAGTTGACATAAACGTAAAACTGTCGTGCATGGACTTTGTGCAAGGTAGCGTAAACAGCAAAACAATCTTGCATGGACTTCATGTAAAATCGTTGCGACAGTAAAATTCTCTGTGAAGACTTTGGTCGCGAAGACTAAAGGAGAAAAAATGTAAAATTTTGCTTTTATTATTGCCAAAATGTAGTATTTTTGTCCCCGAAATACAAAAGCGTCATTCAACGCTTGTTCTTGGTCAATGAAATTTCCACTTTCTACTAAGCAACCAAGGCAAGACGATGTTATGATGCTCACGGACGTGCTTATGTCTGTTCCGTGGGTGTGCCATAGATGTATGTCAATGGCACATTTCACGGCGTACATATATCCGTTTGCGTGGGTGTCTTGTCGTTTGTTAGTTGCTTAAGGTCGTGGAAAACCTCATTGACAAACAAACGAAATGGGCATCCACGCTTTTTTGTATAACGTATATTAATGCAATATACAAACTATTCTCTTTGGGTGCGAGAGAATTTCTTTTTATATGAAAAAACTTATAATAATATTATTATCTTTGTTCTGCTTGTTGGTAAATGTAAATGCTCAAAAAAGAGATACTATTTATTTTACAAACGGAGAAAGAGTAGCAGTAAAAGTCGTCAAAGTTAATCCATCAACAGTGGAATACATGTTCCCGGGAGATTCTTTTCAAACCGTTTCAGAAACATCTACAATAGAAAAGATAATTTTTATTAGTGGTAGAGTACAAAATTTTACTACAAAGACATCCCAAAAATTTGACCAAATATATTTCCGAGGAGGAAAGGTAATAAGAGCTAAAATCAACCGAGTCTCCAGTAAAACAATTGAAGTAGTGTATGCTGGGGAAAGTGTACCTACTGAATTATACAAGAATGTAGTTTCAAAAATTGTATATTCAACAGGAAGGGAAGAAGTTTTTTCTGATATGTTGAATGTAAAAATCATTACAAACAAACGTCAATGGGAAGATGTCGTTGTCACTCGTAATGTTGAAGATACATATGGCTATGAGAAAGTCAAGGATTTATCTGAGTCTTCATACAGTTTAGGTTTAGGTAATCGTCAATATTTAAAAACTCTTAAAGAATTGCAACAAGAGGCTGCTGATGAGGGATGTGGGTTGGTTTTGATTGTTGAGTCTGCAAGAAAAAACACACGAAGTGCTGGAAAACCAGAAAACATAAGAGCTATTGCTTATCGTATCCCTAAATCTCAGAAAGGAGATGCAATTCAAAGTTCTCAATCTGATATTGATAGAAATTCCGATATTGATAGAAATTCCGATATTAATAGAAATTCTGATATTAATAGAAATTCTGATATTAATAGAAATGACAAGTCCTATCCCATCTTAAATAATAGCAAAGAAGAATTGGATTTATTAAATTATTTGACAAACCAAAATTTTAGGTATAAAGGCTCTTTGGAATCTATCTTTGAATGTTCAAAGGTTTACCTTAAGATATATGATATAAAACCTTTATGTCCTCCTATTTACAAAAAAGTTTTTGAAATGGATTTTGAACCAATAGTAGAGGATATTTTTAGTGGAGTTTTAGAAGTATTATTTCGTGAAAAGTCTTCTATAGATAATGTTATCCCCTATGATTCAAAAGTCAATCTAATGGACAATGATTTACTTTTAGAGATTCAGATATTACATTTAGATGAAGATGATTGTGAGGTATATGGCTTAATGCATTGTATAAAAAACAACAAACGGATTGCTAGCATCTTAATTAATGGAGATAAGGCGTTTCTACCAAATACACAATATGCCACAGCAAAATATAATCTTTATAAACAAATACAACCAATAATCTCGAAACAAACAGATAATCAATCAAAGAAGTTGATTAATTACTTGTTTGAAGAATTTTCTATAGCTGCAATGTCCATATTACAACCTTTTTATCAAAAACAATAGTCCTCTCTGAGTAATACGCAAAACCACAAATACTTTCAACGCCATCCTTCAACTGTGAGGGATGGCGTTTTTCATTCCCCCGTCACTATCGCCATCTGGCATCGATGTTAGCTTGGGTCACCTCGGTTCGCCTTTTTGCACCTAAATTAACTTCCCGTTTTCATTGTGTTTTCAGAAAATATCTTGACCTCATCACAACGTATATTATGAATTGCATTTTGCAATAGGTCGTGTCACCACCTCACACGAAGAATTGCATTTTGCAATAGGACGTATCACCACCTCACACGAGGAATTGCATTTTGCAATTGAACGTATCACATCCTCACACGAAGAATTGCATTTTGCAATTGAACGTATCACCACCTCACACGAAGAATTGCATTTTGCAATTGAACGTATCACATCCTCACACGAAGAATTGCATTTTGCAATTGAACGTATCACCACCTCACACGAAGAATTGCATTTTGCAATTGAACGTATCACATCCTTACACGATGAATCGCATTTTGCAATAGGTCGTATCACCACCTCACACGAGGAATTGCATTTTGCAATAGGTCGTATCACCACCTCACACGAAGAATTGCATTTTGCAATTTATGGTTTTCACTACTTGCACGATGGGCTGCATTATTACGAAAGAGATAAAAAAAGGTCTGCACGCCTGCGTACGATAGTTTTGACAGTTCAATAGTCCGACCGAAAAGTTGTATCTTTGCAGCCGCAAAATAATCAATCAATAAATAGAAAAACTTATGTTCAAAGGACAACCCAAAGGTCTGTATGCTCTGGCGCTCTCCAACACCGGCGAACGCTTTGGCTACTACACCATGCTGGCCATCTTCCTGCTCTATCTGCAGGCTAAGTTTGGCTTCTCTGCCGCTGCCGCCGGACAGTTCTATGCTATCTTCCTGGCAGCCGTCTATTTCATGCCTGTCATCGGCGGTATCCTTGCCGACAAGATTGGCTATGGCAAATGTGTAATCACTGGTGTTGCCGTGATGTTCCTCGGCTATGCCTGTCTCACCGTTCCTGTCAGTTCCTTCGAGAGCCGTGGCCTCGCCCTCGCCCTCATGGTGCTTGCCCTCGTGCTCATTGCCCTCGGTACGGGTCTCTTCAAGGGCAACCTCCAGGTTATGGTTGGTAATCTCTACGACGATCCGAAGTACTCGGCACGACGTGACTCCGCCTTCAGCCTCTTCTACATGGCCATCAACCTCGGCTCTATGTTCGCCCCAACAGCCGCTACCTATCTCGTCAACCTCTGGTTGGGCAAGAGCGGTCTCGTCTACAAAGCCGACATCCCAGCCTTCGCACATCAGATTCTCGGTGGCGATATGACCAATGTCGACAAGATGACCGAATACATGGCTGCTATGCCTGGCGACTACACCACCGTTGAGGAGTTCAGCCGCTTCTATATCGACCAACTCTCAACCTCCTACAACCTCGGCTTCGCTGTGGCTTGCGTTTCACTCATCCTCTCCATCGCCATCTATCTCGCTTGCCGTCCTTGGTTCCGCCATGCCGACGTCAACGTAAAACAAGCCAAGGAGAGCGGCAACGAGTCTGTTGTAGAACTCACTCCAAAACAGACCAAAGACCGCATCGTGGCTCTCTGCTTCGTATTCGCTGTCGTTATCTTCTTCTGGATGGCTTTCCACCAGAATGGTTCTTCACTCACCTATTTCGCCCGCGACTATACGCAGACCTCTGTCAGCGGTTTGCTCCGCATCGGCTTCAACATCTGGCCTTTGTTCCTCATCGCTGTCTCTATCTACACTTTGTTTGCTACCTTCCAGAGCGAAAAGGCTTCTTCTAAAGGAATCTGCGGCATCGTAACTCTCGCCCTCTGGGGTGGTGCTTATGCCCTCTACAGTGGCATGGATGCCTCTATCAATATCCTTCCACAACAGTTCCAACAGTTCAACCCATTCTTCGTGGTTGCCCTCACACCAGTCTCAATGGCTATCTTCGGTGCCATGGCTGCTAAAGGCAAAGAACCTTCTGCTCCTACCAAGATTGGCTTGGGTATGATGGTGGCAGGTCTCGGCTATCTCGTGATGCTCCTTGCTTCTGCCGGTCAGGTGGCTCCATCAGAACTCCACGGTGGCGTTTCTGCCGATCCTGTTGTTCCTACCTACCTCATCGGTACCTACCTCGTGTTGACCTTTGCCGAGTTGCTCCTCAGCCCTATGGGCATCAGCTTCGTGTCGAAGGTTGCACCTCCTAAGTATAAAGGCTTGATGATGGGTCTCTGGTTTGCTGCTACTGCTGTGGGCAACTACCTCTCATCTATCCCATCCATGCTTTGGGAGAACGTGCCATTGTGGGCCAACTGGACCATTCTCATGGCACTCTGCTTTATCGCTGCCGCCATCATGTTTGCCCTCCTCAAACGCATCAATGCGGCTACCGAGTCTTAATCGGGAGTCGGTAAAATAAACAAAGAGAGCCAACCGTTCGGGTTGACTCTCTTTTTTTGTATGTGTAATAGGAATTATTCTTCTGAAGAATTTTCGAATTGCTCGTCTTCTTTTTTGTACAAAGAACGACGGAAGATGCCGGAACCGATAAGGTAGAGACTCCAAACAATCTGTGCGAAAGCGAAGGTGGTTTGGGTTTCGGCAATTTTTGGTGTAAACAATTCTACAAGTGCCACAGCAATCATTAACCAACCGATTACTATCAGAATGATATAATCGTAGTGGACAACGGGCATTTCTCTTTTCTTTTCCAAGAGACGTTCTGTTCTATACAAAGCGAATCCGACAACCCAGAGGGCTACGAATGTTAGAATGCCTACTAATACGTTGGCAGAATCGAAACTCAAGAACAGGAATACGATAGCGAATACCTGAGCAATATATGAAAGAGTTTCGAGAATTATTGTAGTAAGTTTCATGAAGTTTATTTTATTGTATTTATAATCAATGGATTGTTGGAATCGGAGCAGGCTCTGATTCGGCGTGCAAAATTATATAAAAGTTTGAAATACGCAAACATTTATATATTGTTATATGTGTAAAGTAGCTATTTCTCCCCTTTTGGACGCATAACTACAAGTGGAATCATCATTTCCTCCAACGAGATACCGCCATGTTGGAATGTGTCGCGATAGTAGGAAACGTAGTAGTTGTAGTTGTTTGGATAGGCGAAGAAATCGTTCTCCAGTGTGAAGATGTAGGCACTGGATACATTGGGCGACGGGAGTCCGTAGCGTTGAGGTTGCGTGATTTCAAATACCGCTTTCGACGGATAACTCATCTGACGGCCGACTTTATAACGTAGGTTGAGTGATGTTGTTTTGTCGCCTACCACCTTTTGTGGTTTATGTACGCGAATGGCACCATGGTCGGTAGTGAGCACTACGGTGAAACCTAAGCGAGCCATCTCGCGGAAGATAGCCAGTGTGGAGGAGTGGCGGAACCATCCTTCTGCAAGGTCACGGTAGGCTGCTTCGGTGGAAGCCAGTTCACGGATCGCCTTTGATTCGGTTCGGGCATGTGAGAGCATGTCAATGAAATTGAGCACGCAGACGTTGAGGCTGTGGTTTTTCATTGTTGGCAACTGCTCAATGAAACGTTCGCCGGCAGTGGTGTCGTTGATTTTATGGTATGCAAACTTAGTGTCCTGGCGGCGGTAACGTTGCAAAAGCGTACGGATGAGTGGCTCCTCGTTGAGGTTCTTGCCCTCGTCTTCATCTTCTTCTACCCACAGTTCCGGATACATCTTGGCTATCTGAACTGGCATCAAGCCGGAGAAGATGGCATTGCGGGCATATTGTGTGGCAGTTGGAAGAATGGAGAAATAGAGTTCCTCGCTGCTGAAATTGAAACTGTCTGCAAGCAGGGGCTGAATGGCTTTCCATTGGTCGAAGCGGAAATTGTCGATAACCACTACAAACACCTTCTCACCCTTGTCTATCAGCGGGAACACGCGCTTAGGCATGATGTCTGGGCTGAGTAGCGGACGGTGGTCGGCATCGGCTTCAAGCCATTCGAGATAATGGCTTTTCACATAACGGCCGAACAGACGGTTGGCTTCGCTCCATTGCATTCGCAACATCTCAGCCATGCTGTTGTCCGCTTCGGTGAGGCGGAGGTCCCAGTTGACAAGTCGGCGGTAGAGATCGCCCCATTGTGAAGGGGTAAGCGATTCTGACATCTGCATGCCGATTTCGCCAAACTCTTCGCGGTAACCTGTGGTGGTCTGCTGGTTGAGAATTTCTTTCTTGTGGATATTTTTCTTCAGCGTAAGGAGAATCTGCTCGGGCTTGACGGGCTTGATGAGATAGTCGGCTGCGAGATTGCCTATGGCCATATCCATGAAATCTTCCTCTTCGTTCTTGGTAATCATGACTACCGGTAGTGATGGCGCGATGGCTTTCAGTTCGCCAAGCACCTCGAGACCGCTCTTGCCCGGCATGTTCTCATCGAGGAAGACGATGTCGAAATGCTGGTTGCGTACCATGTCGATGGCATCGATACCATTGGTGGCAGCGGTGAGTTGGTAATTCTTGCGTTCAAGATAGAGGAAGTGGGCTTTCAAGAGATCTATTTCATCGTCCACCCAGAGAATATGTCCTTGTGTATTATCCACTTTTTGTATTATTGTAAGGGAGTGAATTTTCGGTTGTTTGGGTTCGCACCTACTATTTATCGGGCGAACTCCTCGTACTGCTCAATAGTGAGCGGATAGCCAATCTTGGCGAGGTTGTCTACGGAGATAACCACCAGTTTAAGCACGCCTTGGTTGATATGTTGGGCGAGTTGAGGCTCATCCTGAACCATCTTTTCATACCACAGGGCTTCGTCTCTGTGCATAAGTCCCGACACAACAACAGCATCGTAGTTTTCCAGTTTCGTGATGCGGAGGTCGAAGTCTTTCACCATGAAGCGAGTGAAGTTGAAGGCTGCCACATCGTAAAGTAACTGGTTGGCTGTGATGATGTTTGGCTGCTTAATCACAAGTGCCACAGTGTATGGCACGCGTGTCTCCGAGGAGAATGTAACTGTTTTCTTGCCACCGTTGCTGCCGGAGGAAGTCGTATTGGCAGTGATGTTGCCTGTGAGAGGGTCTGAGCCCATGGTTGGACTCTGTGGTGTGCCGTCTGTTGCCGAGGTCTTGCCTTGTCCAATATGAGCCAGAAGGTCGCGACCAAGGTCGGAAACGTTGTCTTGTGGGAACTTCTTCACCATCTCGCCAATAGCAGCACGGAAGGCTTCGTCCTGACCTTCACGACCAAGCGACAGCGCATTCAGCAGTGTAAACTGAGGTAACATCTGCGATGTCGGATACTCACGTTCTATCCATGCGTAGTTCATCTTGACAGTATCGTATGCACCATTCATATAAGCACGATAGGTTGCTTGATACAGAGAATCTTGCATGTTATACATCTTGGTGGCTCGCTCTGCATAGTCTGGCTGCGAGAGCATGGCAGCATACTTGCTGTCAGGATACTCGTTGATAATGCGTTGACGCATCTCCTCTTGGGCTGTCAGGCTGTCGAGTCGGCCGTAGATACAGTATGAGGAGTAGTAGATATCGAGTAGGCGAGGATGTTTGTTGAAGCGGCGACGCATCTCACGGAATGTGACTGCGGCTATGGAGTCATCCTTGAGCTTGTCTTCGTAAATCATACCCATGCTCAACATCGCCTCTGCCACCTGTTCGCTGGCGTTTGCCCTTTCTTCCTCATTCTTAGGAATCTGGGCAAGATAGAATTCTGGATTATAGAGGTCGTTGCCGGTGGTATCGTTAGGGTCGCTTTTGCCTTTGGCTCCGTTGTCTGGTGTGTCGGAATATTTGTCGCTACTGCCACCTGAAATCTTGGCAATACGCCAGTTATCTTCAAGTTTACGGTTGCCCCAGACACGACGGAACTCATTGGCACCGGCGTTTATCAATTGGGTGTTATAGAAGTACCACTCGGCATTTGCGCCACCACGTGGTTGAATGGAAGGCTGTCCTTGAGGGGAATTCATTTTGGCTGTAGCAAGTGCTGCAGAATCGGCTGCCGCTTTGGCAGCTGCGGCATCGGCTTTCTTGCGTTCCTCAATGATTTTGTCCACTATCTTACGTTGTTCTGCCGGTGATTTTCGCGACAGAATCAAGAGACTGTCTTGCAATTGCTTTGTTTCGTAGTAACCAACCAACTCGCCCAGAATCTCTTTGCGATCGCGAATGGTGATATAGTCGTCGTTAGTATTGTTGAGCAGACTCTCTGCCAGGCGGTAATAAGGTTCTGCTTCAATGTATTGATGCTTCTTGAAATAGAGATCGGCAAGTGTTTGCGCAGCCACCGCTTTCTCAATACCGTTGCGTGTGCTGGCATCGATGGCTTTCTTCATCATCTCAATGGCCTTGTCTTCTTTTTTCAAGTAGAGATACTGCTGACCCTCTGCAAGATAAATCTGGTCGAGATAGTCTTTATTGTTCGCCGATTTTGCCATACGCTCCAATCCCTTGATGGCGGTCTGTGCCTTTGGCTCGGTTTTCAGCGCCTCCAATGTAGCGTTGAATTCCATCTCGTAGTTCTGTGCTTTCTTGGCGGCGATGTTGAAATGTTCCACGGCTTTGGCTCGTTCGCCAGTGTTGGCGTAGAGTTGACCAAGAATATATTCGAAACGGGTACGTTGAAACTTATCCTTTTCGCCAGGAATGGCAAGTTCAAGATGAGGAATGGCATCGGCATACTGCTTCTGTTTGATTTTCAGGTCGGCAGCAGTGGCATGGTAGAGTGAGTTGAGCGAGAAATGAAGGCTCTTCGGATTGATTTTGGAGAGTGTTGACTCTGCCTCAAACATCCAGTCGAGTTCGCCATAGGCACGAGCCTTCCAGATGGTGGCTTCTGCCAATGGCAGTGGCTCAAGGGCAAAATGCTTTTGAATATATGTCATTGTGCCAACAGCACCCATGAAGTCGCCCTTGTGGAACTCAGCCTTGCCCAGTAGCATCCAGGCGCGATTGATCATCGGGTTGAATTCCTCTTGTTGCAGCCATGCCTTGTATTCGGCATCGCGCATTTTCTTCTTTTTCTTTTCTGGCTTTTTCTTGATGCTGTGGTTCTTGATTGCTTTACGGCATTTCTCTACCGTTATATCCATCTGTCCCTCAATAGCCTTGGCTCCATCGTGGTTACTTACCGTATAGAGTGGCAAAACCTTTGAGAAGTCGTCTTTGTGGCTATTGTTTAGTTGCTTGATGCCGTCGTTGTATGAGTTCTTACCGTTGAAATAGACGTTGTAACGTACCGTCATGGCATGGTAGTTGCGGGTGCTCCACGTGTTTTTCTGGGTAGAGCATGACGCAAGCATTATGGTGGCAAGGATTATTGCCATCCAAAGTGCCAAGGTGCGGGGTCTATGTGCCTGTTTGAAACTCATTCTACTTTATCAAACGATAAAATGTTGTTTTTGTTGTATCTGAACGGAGAAAAAATCGTTAGCTGATAGTTCCCCAGTTTTGTTTCTTGCGGTTGAGTTGCTCAAGACGTATTCGGCAGAGCTCATGTTCGGGTGTCTGTAAATCTTCATCTGTCTCAAGCAGCTGTTCCACGTCGTGACGTGCATGGGTGAGAATCTCACCGTCTGTAGCGAGGTTTGCTATACGGAGGTCGAATGGCAAACCACTCTGCATGGTACCGTCGATATCGCCTGGTCCACGCAGTTTTAGGTCAGCCTCGGCTATCACGAAACCGTCGTTACTGTCCACCATGATGTTCATGCGTTGGCGTGTTTCATTGCCTATCTCATATTTTGTCATAAGGATACAGTAACTTTGCTCTGCACCTCGTCCAACACGACCTCGCAATTGGTGCAGTTGCGACAGTCCGAACCGATCCGCATTTTCGATAACCATCACCGAGGCGTTGGGGACGTTTACACCAACTTCGATTACGGTGGTTGCTACCATGATTTTGGTTTCGCCTTCTGCAAATTTGCGCATCTCCTCTTCCTTCACCGCTGCCTTTAATTCGCCATGAACGATGCTGACCTGATATTCTGGAAATATCTTTGTGATAGAGTCGTATCCGTCCATGAGGTTGCGGTAGTCCATTTTCTCCGACTCATGGATAAGCGGATAGACAATATATACTTGTCTGCCTTTTTCAATCTCTCGACGCAGAAAGCCATAGAGTTCCTGGCGCTTGTTGTCGAAGTAGTGATAGGTAGCAATAGGCTTACGGCCTGGTGGTAACTCGTCGATAATAGATACGTCCAAATCGCCGTAGATGGTCATTGCCAATGTGCGTGGAATTGGCGTTGCCGTCATGACCAACACATGTGGAGGAATGGTATTTTTCGTCCAGAGTTTGGCTCGTTGAGCCACGCCGAAACGGTGTTGCTCGTCGATGACCACGAATCCCAGGTTGCTGAACTGCACCTTATCTTCCAGCAAGGCATGTGTACCTATCAATAGCTGTAACGAGCCGTCTTGCAGTTCCTGGTCGATGATGGTTCGTTGTTTTTTCGCTGTGGAACCGGTTAGGAGCTTAACGTTGATGCCGAGCGACTCAACCATTTGGCTTATAGACTGATAGTGCTGTGTGGCAAGAATTTCCGTAGGTGCCATGATGGCAGCTTGAAAACCGTTGCCGATGGCAATGAGAGCGCAACTGAGTGCCACAATGGTTTTACCACTGCCTACGTCGCCTTGCAGCAAGCGGTTCATCTGACGGCCACTTCGGCAGTCGTCGAAGATAGCGCGGATGACACGTTTTTGGGCTCCGGTCAATGGAAATGGTAGGCATTCAGTGTAAAAGCGGTTGAATAGTTCACCCGATTTGGTAAACGGCTGACCGCGGAAACGTTGGCGCTGACGTTTCGATTTCTTGAGTATATCTAACTGTATGAAAAACAGTTCTTCGTATTTCAGACGGGTCTGAGCCAGTTTGAGCTCCTGTGGAGTGGCTGGCTGGTGGATGGTGTGCAAGGCTTGGCAGCGCGACATGAAGTGATAGCGTTCCATCACCTCAGGAGGAAGCGTCTCGTCGAAGTTGAGCATCTCGTCTTGCAGTACTTTGGCAACGATACGGCTGATGGCACGCGAATCAAGATAGTGAGACTTCATCTTCTCCGACGTGTTGTAGAAGGCTTGCCATCCTGTCAGTTTCTCCAAAGTCTGCGCATTGAGCACCTCCATCTCCGGATGGGCGATGTTCATCTTTTGCCCAAACATGGTCGGTTTGCCAAACACTACATACGACTGACCAATCTGTACCTGATTCTTCACATACTTAACCCCTTTGAACCATACCAGTTCCATTGTGCCGGTAGCATCAGCTACAATGGCCACAAGGCGTTCCTTGCGGGCAACACCACGCATCTCCATACCCAAGACCTTTACCTTGAGCTGCACGTAAGGCATTTGGTCGCTAAGTTCAGAGATGGTATAGAACTTGGTGCGGTCGATGTATTTGTAAGGGTAATAGCCAAGCAAGTCGCCGATGGTGGTTATGCCCAACTCGTCGGCAAACAGTTTAGACTTGGCAGGACCTACTCCCGCCACATATTTAATGTCGGTGGAGAGAAGCATGCAGAAGTTACTTCTTCGCGTGATTGTTGTTCTTGCCTAATGGACGGCGTTGAGCCAGAAGGGCTTCTGCGGTGAGGAGGTCGATAGGCTTTGTGATTTTTATGTTTTCCACGTTGCCTTCGACGAGGTGGATAGGGAAACCGGCTGCCTCAACAACAGATGCATCGTCGGTAAATGTGTCGCGAAACGGCATTTTGTAGGATGCGATGATAGTGTCGGCACGGAAGGCCTGAGGTGTCTGGATGGATACGAATTGCGAACGGTCGACAGCGTAACTGCCGTTCTCGTCCACTTGTCGCAATGACTCTACCATAGGCATGCAGGCAATGGCAGAGCCTTCTGCCAATGCTCCTTCGTAGCAACGTTGGAGTGTTTCTGCAGAAACCAAAGGACGCACGCCATCGTGAATGGCAATGATGTCTTCCGGCATAGCTGTACGTTTGGCACGAATCACACCTGCCTGGGCAGAGTAGAAACGCTCGTTTCCACCTACTACTACCTCATGGGTGACGTTGCAGCGGTGACGTTGCAGCAAATCGTTCCATTGCTCGCGCTGCTCATACGGCAGAACGACAATGAGTTTTATGGTTGGGTCAAATTTATGAAATGTTTCAAGCGTGCGAAGCAAAATAGGCTTCTTGTTGAGTAAAAGGAATTGCTTTGGCGTGTCGGTTCCCATACGTGTACCAGAGCCGCCCGCCAGGATAATTGCATAGCGTTTCATCGTTTGCGGTTTTTTACATATTCTAAAAGTTCGTTCATCATTCTTTTCGTTTCCTCGTTGGCAAATGGGGCAATGGTTTCGCGTGCTTCAGCAGCCAGACGTTCCATCTGTTGTTCTGCATAGCCGATGCCGTCGTGCTGTTCTACCAGAGCAACGATTTGAGCCACGGTATCAGCATCAAGTTCATTGTTTTTGATTACATCAAGCCAATGTTCACGTTCTGCTTCTGACACCTGTTGTAAGGCATGCAGCAGAGGCAGTGTGACTTTGCCCTCGCGAATATCATTGAGAACCGGTTTGCCAATGTCGGCAGTGGGTGTATAATCGAAAATGTCGTCTTTGATTTGGAAACAAAGGCCGAGCAGTTCGCCAAATCGGCGCATCTTCTCGTGCCATTCTGTATTGTCGGTGGCAGTGAGTGCACCACTCTTGGCGCAGATGGCAAAGAGTGAAGCTGTCTTGTGTCGGATGATGGTGAAATATTCCTCCTCTGTTGGCATCGAGTAGGCGTGTTGCATCTGCAACAGTTCGCCACTGGCAATCTCTTCGCTCAATTCTACGAGGAGGTCAAGCAGACGGAGATCACGTGTCATTGCCACGAATCCCATGG
The DNA here is from genome assembly GCA_024405895.1 of Paludibacteraceae bacterium. Classification (GTDB taxonomy): domain Bacteria; phylum Bacteroidota; class Bacteroidia; order Bacteroidales; family Paludibacteraceae; genus HGM05398. The sequence continues at coordinate 65,925 of JAKSNW010000001.1, read as the reverse complement.
CTTTAGTCAGCAGAAAATCGCCCACAAGTACGGCTGCCTGATTGTTGAATACGGCATTCAGAGATTTCTGTCCGCGTCGTTGCATGGTGTCGTCCACCACGTCGTCGTGTACCAGACTGCCGGTGTGCAATGTCTCATACGCAGCCGCGGCTGCCAGAGTGTTGTTGTTAATGTTACCGCACATTCTTGCTGCAAGCATCACCACTACGGGACGCATCTGTTTGCCAACGCGCTGGTGAACGTGTTCACATGCTGCCTTCAGCAATGGAACATCTGATTCAAATGCACGCTCGAACAATGTGTTGAACGCTTTCAACTCCGAGTGTAATGCCTCAGCTATTTCTGCTAATATATCCATCTTATTGAGTAAGTTGCCGCCGTTTTAACTTGGTCGTTTCCGGCAACGTGTTTAATTTGTATTTAGTCTGCAAAGATACTGAAAGTTTTGTGCAGTAACAAAAAAGAGCATGTGATTTTTTCGTGGCTTGCTGTTTGTGTGTATTTAAGGTTTGAAATGGCTGATTTTATCGTTGGTTTTGTTTGAAGGAAGTAGGTTTTTTCTGCAAGGAAAGCATTCTTGATTGACCTTTAAGACACAAAAAACGGAGATGTATTGTTTCGTACATCTCCGTTTATCTGTTATTGGGTTTGCATTACATGCTGAACACCTCAATAATTTTGTTGTAATAAACGTAAAGGAACGGAATAGCAATGAGGTCGAAAGCAATACGGAAGCAAAATGCTGCTTTTCCGAAGTTCTTCTTTGAACCTTCGTGTTTGCTTATTGCCAGATTAGCCAATGTCATCAATCCTACCACCGGTATGAGAGTAAGAAAGAAAATGGATGCCCATTGTCCTGTTGTTACGGAGTGGTGGTGATGGTGGTGTTTCCGTTGTCCTGTCAGTTGTTCTTCAGCCATTTTTCTGTATAATGATTGTTCTACAGTTAATGTTGGGGTTTGCTATTATTTCAATTCGAAGCTCTTGCCGCCAACGAGGTGGCCGTCAATGAACAACTCTACACGGTAAGTGCCTTCGGTAAGTGATTGCGAAACATTCCAAACGATGCTCTGTGAAGTCTCTTGTCCGCTGAACTCGAAGTTTTTCTTTGAGGTGTAAGGAATCTCGCGACCTTCGAACATGAAGGTGTTGTTGTTATTGCCGCAAACGGTGTGGTCTGGGGCTGTAATACGCATGTAAGTGGTTTTCTCACCGCTTTTTGCGGTAATGTTCTCTACAACATCGTATGTCACCTTGATGATGGCAATTTTTCTCAGACGGTTGATAGCCTTGCCGCTCTCGTTGAGGGTCGTAACGGAGATATTGCGGGCTTTGAGTTGTGAGGCGATATTCACTTTCTCGGTGAGTTGGTCTTTCTCTTCTGAGAGTGTTTGCACAGTGGCAGAGGCAGACTCATAGAGCTCACGTACTTCCTTGTTTTCGGCGAGGAGTTTGCCGTTCACACGGTTGAGTGAATCCACTTGGGCAACATAGTAACTTAGGGCACTTCGAACAGAAGAAAGTTCCTTTCTCAGTTCGGCAATACGCTTGGCATTGGTTGCTTTGGTGTTCTTCAATTCGTCCATCAGCAGTTGTACACGTTTCTGCTCTTTATCGAGCAAACGGAGAATTGAATCGTTGTTTGTTTGCAGGTGAAAATCCTTCAACTCGTCAGCAACATTGGTATATTCGTCAGCGAGTTTTTCTTTCTCATAGTTCATCACCTCTTCCATAGCGGCGATGTTTTCTTCTGCCTCTTTTTGTTTTTTCTTGCTGTTGTAGAGTAAGATACCCATTACAACGACGGCAGCGGCAGCCACTACCAACAGTATTGAATTAGTCTTATTCATATCCAAGTTTTTTAGTTTTGGTTGGAACTGCAAAAATACAACTTTTTATTTATATCGTGCACTTTCTTCGTTTTTCTCGCTCACAAAGACAACAACAGGGATGCCACATGGACATCCCTGTATATAATAATTGTGTCTAAAGTGCGATTAGAGTTCGAGATCGCCGCCGTGGATTTCGTGCCAAGGCAGACCGCTCTCTGCTACCTTCTTGAGGAATGGATCTGGGTCGAATTCTTCTACGTTGAAGACGCCGTGACCGCCCCATTTGCCGGTGCAGAACATATAGGCACCAGTCATGGCAGGAACGCCGGTGGTGTAACTTACACCCTGGGTGCCGGTTTCTTCGTAGGCTGCCTGGTGGCTGCAGTTGTTGTAGATATAGTAGGTCTTCTCCTGACCGTCCTTGATGCCGCGGATACGGCAACCGATGGAGGTGTAGCCGGAGTAGTTGCTGCCGAGGGTCTCAGGAGCAGGGAGTACGGCTTTGAGGAATTGGATAGGCACGATTTGCTGACCGTTGTAGTCGATAGGGTCGATGCGTGCCATGCCGATGTTTTGGATCACACGGAGGTGTGTGAGATATTCCTGACCGAAGGTCATCCAGAAACGGGCACGTTTGATGCTTGTGAAGTTTTTCACCAGGCTCTCCAGCTCTTCGTGGTAGAGGAGGTAAGACTCTTTTGGACCGATTTCTGGGTAGTTCAAGGTCTTGTGGATGCTCAGAGGGTCGATGTCCACCCATTTGCCGTCCTGCCAGTATTTGCCGCGTTGAGTGATTTCGCGGATATTGATTTCTGGGTTGAAGTTGGTGGCGAATGCTTTGTGGTGGTCGCCGGCGTTGCAGTCTACGATATCGAGATAGTGCATCTCGTCGAAGTGATGTTTAGCAGCGTAGGCGGTGTAGATGGCTGTGCAGCCCGGGTCGAAGCCGCAACCGAGGATAGCGCAGAGGCCGGCTTTCTTGAAGCGGTCCTGGTAGGCCCATTGCCATGAATACTCAAAGTGAGCCTCGTCCAATGGCTCGTAGTTGGCAGTGTCGAGATAGTTCACGCCAGCCTCGAGACAGGCGTCCATGATGTGGAGGTCCTGGTAAGGGAGTGCTACGTTGATAACGATTAAAGGTTGGAAACTGCGCATCAATGCAACCAATTCAGGCACATTGTCGGCATCTACCTGTGCGGTTTGAATCTTCACACCTGTACGGCGTTCAACATCAGCGGCAATAGCGTCGCATTTGCTTTTGGTACGGCTTGCCAACATGATGTCGGTGAAGACGTCGTGGTTTTGTGCCACTTTGTGAGCCACAACGGTGCCCACACCGCCAGCTCCGATAATCAATACTTTCGACATGTCTTTCTACTTGTTTGTTTTGTTATTTTGACTGCAAAGGTACGGAAAATTCCCCATTCTTCGGCAACAATCGCGTTACTATATCATTTCAAATCTTCAAACGCCTGGTTTGGCTTCGGTATCGGGTTGATGCAGAACGTCTTCAAGGCTTGACTGGACTTGCTTGTTGCTGTTTGGTCGGAAGGATTTGAGAATGCGAACTGGAGTCCGTTTTTGTGCAGCAAGGGTTTTTGTCTGAAAAATTGCTTCTGCAAGTTGGTAACCGCTGTTTCCGGAATGGAATTTTTGCAATCCGTTTTGGTATGGAAAAAAGCGGGTTCTGTTGCCCTGATTCTATTTTGCAGAAGGATTCTCCGCCACAAGATTCCAAGCCGATGATTTGGATTTTCGTATGTTGATGGGAGAAATAGGACCTGGTGTTTTTGCAGCAGCAATCCGTGCCAACTGATTGAGGCAATCCGTTTTCCCGAAAACTATTTCTTCTCCTCCCCCTTTGCCTTTTTGCTTCTGCTTTTCGGGTAGGGGAGCACATCGCGAAGGATGGAGACAACCTCGCAGGCATGCTTTTGGTGGTCAACGTCAAGGATATACGCCTCTTTTGCCCCTTCGTAGGCATAGCCCGTCTCCGCATCTTTCATCAGGTGGACTATCTCGGGCAACATCTTCACATAGCAGAGACCTTCGCTGGCGGTAATGACACATTTCTCGTCGACATAGATGACGTAGTCGCCCATCATCTTGCGGTAGCGTACCACTCCGACGGGCTCCAGTTGGGAGCATACATATTCAATATATTCCAAAGTACAAGGCATAGGAGCTTGAGGTTTTATTTGTCTGAATTTTATTCCTGGCCGAATCTATTGCCTTCTGCCTTTCTGGCAGCATGTTTAGAATCAGCCTTTTGCGTTGTTTGATATGAGGAATACAAAGGTAGCTAATTTGTGGCAAAGTAAATGATGCGACAATACTTTTTTATCTAAAAAAAAATCGTTAATTTTGGCGACTGATAATTTAGGCGTAGAAGTGGGTTTCGCAAAACATGGATATCCGCTTCTGTTACCTATATATTTTAGCGAAAAGTAAATGCGGTATTTTCTATACTTCCTCTTGGCAGTCAATGTGCTTGGTGCCGTACTGTTTGCCATCGACAAGGCATTGGCTCAAGCCAAACGTAGGCGTGTGCCAGAGTCGACACTCCATCTCTTGGAACTGTTTGGCGGCTGGCCTTGCATGATGTTGCTGATGTATGCCATTCACCATAAAAACCGTAAACGCACCTATTGGCTCATCACTTGGACCATTGCTGTGCTTTGGCTTGTGGCGGTGGGGTATATATTGTATAGGGAATATGGCATGCGAATCGTAGACTATTGACCCGTGAGCATACGATTGGCTGAAATACCGTCGGCTGCCGACCCGAACTATGCCTTTGCTGCCCAACTCTATATGGATGCTTTCCCTCCTGAGGAGCGACGTAATCCGTTGGAGTGGTTTGCCTTGCATGAGCAACAGCCACAGATGCATGTCTGTGTGGCTTTAAGTTGTGAGAAGGAAAAAGAGGTGCCGGTGGGACTGGCATGTCTCTGGCAGTTTGAGTCGTTTGTCTACGTGGAGCATTTGGCTGTTGCCACTGATTTGCGCCAAAAAGGCTATGGTGGTGAGATCCTGCAACAACTGATGGAAGAAAAACCGGTTGTCCTGGAAGTGGAACCACCTGTGGATGAGATCACACAACTGCGTGTTGCCTTCTATCGCAAGCATGGCTTGGATCTCTGTGGCAAACCTTATGTTCAACCACCTTACAAGGCCGATTTGCCGCCTGTGGAGCTCTGTTTGATGACTAACCGTACAACATGGCTTGAGGCTCAGTTCTACGAAGTGAAATCGAAACTCTATACCAAGGTCTATGGCGTTGAGGCTGATGCCGTTTTCTTGGTTTAGAGTGCTGAAAGACAGAAAAATAGTATATTTAACAATAAAGCAATAAAAAACATTTTCATCGCATTATGTGTGGAATAGTTGGATACATCGGAAAACGTGATGCATTTCCTGTTCTTATGAAGGGATTGCGTCGTTTGGAGTACAGAGGTTATGATAGCGCAGGCGTAGCTCTCATCAATGGCAACGGAACGCTTGGTGTCTATAAGGCAAAAGGCAAAGTGTCCGATTTGGAGGCATTTGTGTCCGATAAAGACGTAACCGGCAACATCGGCATTGCCCATACCCGTTGGGCTACCCATGGTGAACCTTGTCAGGCAAATGCTCACCCTCACTACTCATCGAATGGCCGTCTGGCTATCATCCATAATGGCATCATTGAGAACTACATGGAAATCAAGAAGCGCCTCATCGAACACGGCTATACCTTCCAAAGCGAAACGGATACCGAGGTGTTGGTGCAGCTGATTCAATATGTTCAGGAAACTCAGGAGGTGTCTCTTGTTTCTGCCGTTCAGTTGGCTTTGAAACAGGTGATCGGTGCTTATGCCATTGCCGTTCTCGACCGCGAACAGCCTGAGCAGATTATTGCAGCCCGCAAGAGTAGTCCGTTGGTTGTAGGCATTGGCGACAATGAGTACTTCCTCGCTTCCGATGCGCTCCCTATTGTTGAATATACCAAACGTGTCATCTATCTTGAGGATGAGACCATTGCCGTCGTTTCCAATGGCAAGGAACTCCGAATCCTCGACCTCAATAACGTAGAGCATAACCCTGAAGTCAAAAACGTGGACCTCTCCATTGGTCAGTTGGAAAAAGGTGGCTTCCCTCACTTCATGCTGAAGGAGATTTTCGAACAGCCAACCTGCATTGCCAACTGTATGAAAGGTCGTATCAGTCAAGACCTTGAAGAAGTGAAACTCTCCTCAGTCATCGACTTCAGAGAGGAACTGCTCGGAGCCAACCGTTTCATCATCCTTGCTTGCGGTACATCATGGCATGCCGGCTTGATTGGCAAATATCTCATTGAGTCTATGTGCCATGTACCAGTAGAGGTGGAATATGCTTCAGAGTTCCGTTATCGCGACCCAGTTATCACCCCAAAGGACGTGGTAATTGCCATCTCTCAATCTGGTGAAACAGCCGATACTTTGGCTGCTTTGAAACTGGCGAAAAAGAAAGGTGCATTTGTCTATGGCATCTGCAATGCCGTAGGTTCGTCTATTCCTCGTGAAACCAATACTGGTGCTTATATCCACGTAGGTCCAGAGATTGGTGTAGCCTCCACCAAGGCATTCACTGGTCAGGTTACCGTGCTCACACTCTTGGCATTGGCTATTGCCAAAGAAAAGAATTCTATTAGTCCGGAGGCTTATCGCGCTATCATCCGCGAACTCAACAACATCCCGGGAAAGATGGAAGAAGTGTTGAAACAGAACGACCTTATTGCCGATCTCTCGAAAATCTTCACCTATGCCCACAACTTCATCTATTTGGGTCGTGGCTATTGCTATCCAGTAGCCCTTGAAGGTGCATTGAAACTGAAGGAAATCAGTTATATCCACGCAGAAGGCTATCCTGCTGCCGAGATGAAACACGGCCCTATCGCTTTGATTGATACCGAGATGCCAGTTGTTGTCATTGCTACACATAATGCCCTTTACGAAAAGATTGTCTCCAATATCCAGGAGGTGAAAGCCCGTAAGGGTAAGATTATTGCTTTGGTTACCAAAGGTGATACTGTGGTTTCCAAACTGGCCGATCATGTCATCGAATTGCCTTCAACCATCGAATGTCTCGACCCTCTGATTGCCACCATTCCACTCCAGTTGTTGGGCTATCATGTGGCTGTCAACAAGGGCAAGGACGTAGACCAACCTCGTAACCTCGCCAAATCGGTTACCGTAGAGTAATACTTTCGGATGACACTTACCTTTCGTGCTCTCATTCAGCAGAATCCGCCAATGGATGCTGCCTATATCGAAGTGCCTTACGACATCAAGGCACTCACGGGAAAAGGGCGTTGGCTTGTAAGTGCCACCTTTGATGGCGAACCCTACAACGGTCAGGTTGTCAAGATGGGATTGCCTTGCTGGATAATAGGCATTCCGAAAGCTGTCCGAGTGAAAATAAACAAATCGTTTGGTGACGAAATAGAAGTCGTGCTCACCGACCGTAAAGAGTAAACTTGAATATACAAAACAACAAAAGGCACACCGTAATGGCGTGCCTTTTGTTATGATTGGATGGGGTGTTCTGTCCCGACTACTTAGGCTCGTTGTCCTTGAAGAAAGTGGTCCAGTAGGCCATGCCGGTTTCGTAGTAGATAGTCTTGCCTTTCAGGTAGTTGGTGATGGCGTAAGTATAGAAACCCTCGCTGTTTTCATCGCGTCCCTTATTGTTGAAAACCTTGAGATAGGCATTGTCTTTCATGTGGATACCGTAACAGCCGATTGTAACATGGTGAACACCATCGGCATCAAATGGGAAAAACATCATCTTCTCGCCATTCCACCACTCATCGGTGAGGATGGTATCAAGCACCTCGCCCTCTTGCATGCGAACGTCAAAACGAACCAATGTGTCGGAGAGTTGGAAATACAGTGGCATGAATTCGCCCTCAGGGTTGCCCACATACATCGTGTCTGCCTCAACAAGCAAACGCTGGGTTACCGCATTGTTATATTCACAAGAAACCAAACTGCAGCATAATGCCACAGCAACTGCTAAAACAGAAAAAATCTTTTTCATAATATCGTTCGTATTTTTGCTCGCAGAAATTTCCGATGGCTTTCTAAACGGCTGAAAACTAAATGCCAAAAAACTGTTTCGGAAACGTAGCGAGCCGATTGCGTGGCAAAAGTACAACTTTTCTTCTTTCATCGTATATCATTCTGGAAAAAACGTTGAAAAAAATCTCAAACCCTAACCTTTAGGTTAAGAAATAACAAAACGCAAATTGTATTTGTAATTCTCGAAAAATGACGTATCTTTGTGGCAATTTTTGTGGAGTGCCCTCGTTTATAAACTAAGGACAATGAAACAACGTGTAAAAACCTTTGTAAAAATAGCGCTATGTGCTGTTATCTTGATGATGACCAGCACGTTAACAGCGCAGCAATATCACAAGTACTACATGGAAGTAGGTGTGCTTGGAGGTGGTTCATTCTCGCTTGGAGATGTGAACCATAAGCCCTTTACACACCTGGAACCGACGTTGGGAGCATTCTTGAAATATAAATTTAACGGTCACTGGGAGATAAAATTCGAAGGCACCGGATGGAAATCGGGTGTCGGTGAGGTCAACGGAGTCTATCGTGCCACCCCATTTGGCCAAGGTGCCGTGATGGCAGAATATAACTTCTACAACTACGGCGGTACACCTTACGAAGCCTATTCCTCCAATGTTACGCCATACCTCTTCTGGGGTCTTGGTTTCATGGCATTCAAGGGCGGTGTCTCAGCATCCATGCCTTTTGGCATCGGTGTAAAATACCGTTTTGGCAAACGCTGGAACCTCGGTGCCTACTGGAGCATGCAGAAACTCACGTCGGATAAATTCGACGGCGTGGACGACCCATACCACCTCAACAAGGGATTCCTGATGAACCGCGACTGGAACTCCACCGTAGCTGTTTATCTCTCCTTCGATTTCTGGCGCATCTGTGCCAAGTGTCAAAACTACAACCGTTACAGCACTCAACACGGCTTCAGCCAGCAACGCTACTAAACCACTATACACAATCAGAAAATCACGAATGAACACGGCAATGCAACAAATAGACATGACAAGACTTCCACAGCACATCGCCATCATCATGGATGGTAATGGTCGCTGGGCTAAACAGCGTGGCAAAGAACGCGTCTATGGTCATGCTGTAGGCGTGGAATCGGTGCGTGCTATCACAGAAGCCGCATGCGAACTTGGCCTTCGTTTCGTCACCCTCTACACCTTCTCTACGGAGAACTGGAACCGTCCAAAAGCAGAGGTTGACACCTTGATGAATCTCCTCACAGAGAATCTTGTTGCCGAATTGCCAACCTTCATGAAGAATAATATCCGTCTGCTTGCCATCGGTAACCTCGAAAGCTTGCCTGCTGAGGCTCAGAACCGTCTGGACAACTGCATGAACGAAACAGCCGGTAACACCGGACTCACCCTCGTACTGGCACTCAGTTACAGCGGTCGTGAGGAATTGGTTCATACCATGCGCCAAATGGCTCAGCAAGTGAAAGACGGTACCTTGGCTCCGGAGAACATCGACGCTTCCTTAGTGGACCGTATGCTCTATACCGCAGCCATTCCAGACCCCGACCTCCTCATACGCACTGGAGGTGAACAACGCATCAGCAACTTCCTCCTTTGGCAGTCTGCCTACACCGAGTTCTATTTCACTCCGGTTTTCTGGCCCGACTTCCGCAAAGAGGAACTCTGCCTTGCCATCAAAGAATATCAGTCGCGTGAGCGTCGCTTCGGTAAAACGAGCGAGCAGATCGCATTAAAATAAACGACAAACCATTATGACAGGCCACCGCAGCCGTTTCCTCTTCTGATTAACGCCTTCGGACCTGTTCGTAATTTACGAGATATAATGACGCAAAGAATAAAACACATAGCAATGGTCTTCGCCCTGTTACTTGTGGCAGTCTCTGCCTTGGCTCAGGGCCGTAAGGGTGTGGAGATTGATTATGCGGGAGCACCTCGCATGCTTACCATTGCCGACATCAAAGTCACCGGTTCAGAAACCTACGAGGACTACGTGCTCATCGGCTTCTCTGGCCTCTCCGTGGGCAAAACCATCAAAGTGCCTGGCAACGAAATCACCTCGGCAGTCAACAAGTTCTGGAAACAGGGCTACTTCTCCGATGTGAAAATCTATGCCGACAGTATCGTTCGCGACAGCATCTGGCTCACCATTGCTCTCCAGCAACGTCCACGTATCTCAAAGATTAACTACTATGGAATGCGTCAAGGCGAACGTGAAGATGTGGAACCACAGGCCGGACTCAGCGTAGGCGCTCAGATTACCCCTGACCTCCTCGACCGCTCGAAAATCCTCATCAAGAAACACTTCGCCGAGAAAGGCTACCTCAACACACAGGTTCTCATCTATCAGAAGAAAGACCCAGCCAACCCTGGCAATGTCATTCTGGACATCTCCGTCGACAAGAAAACCAAAGTTCGTGTCAGCCAAATCTTCGTCATCGGCAACGAAGCACTCTCATTGCCAAAGATTGACCGTGTGATGAAGAAAACCAACCGTGCCGTATTGCTCAACCTCTTCCGTTCGAAGAAATTCGTGCAGTCGGCTTACAATGAAGACAAGAAATCCGTAATCGCCAAATACAACGAGATAGGCTACCGCGATGCCGTTCTGCTCAAAGACAGTGTGGCTAAAGTGGATGACGAACATGTCAACATCTACCTCTGGCTCAACGAGGGCAAGAAATACTACTTCGGCGACGTTACCTGGAGTGGCAACACCCTCTACTCAAGCGAACTGCTCAACCGCTACCTCAACATCAAGAAAGGCGACACCTACAACCTCAAACATCTCCAGAAACGTCTCGACCAAGACGACGATGCCGTAGGCGCACTCTATCGCGACCGTGGCTACCTCTTCTTCAATGTCGATCCTGTGGAAGTGGGCTTCAATGGCGATACCATCAACTATGAGATGCGAATGTACGAAGGTCAGCCTGCTACCATCAATAAGGTAGAAATCAAAGGCAACGACCGTGTCTACGAACATGTCATCCGTCGTGAGCTCCGTACCCGTCCGGGACAGCTTTACAGCCAAAGCGATGTAGTTCGTTCACTTCGTGATATCGCCCAGTTGCAATACTTCAACGAAGAGAAACTCTACAACGGCATCGACATCCAGCCTAACGTAGAAGACGGCACCGTTGACCTCACCTACAACCTTGAGAGCAAATCAAGCGACCAGTTCGAATTCTCTGCTGGTTGGGGTCAGTCTGGTCCTGTTGTCTCTGTGGGTGTGAAATTCACCAACTTCGCCATCCAGAACCTCTTCAAACCTAAGATGTACCATGTAGTACCACAAGGTGAGGGTCAGACCTTTGCCCTGAAAGTGCAGACCAACGGTAAATACTATCAGAACTACAGCCTCTCATTCTATGAGCCTTGGCTCGGAGGTAAACGACCTAACTCTCTCTCACTCGGATTTTACTATACCGTACAGACAGGTTATTCCGAGCGCTACTATCGTCAGCTCGACCAGAACTATTACAATAGCTACAACTATTATAATAATATGTATGGCGGAAACTACGGCTACGGCAACAACTACATCACACCGGAATATGACTCCAACAAACATATCCGTGTGTTTGGTGCCAACGTCGGTTTCGGCACACGTCTCAACTGGCCTGACGACTACTTCACCTTCTACGGCGAACTCTCTTATCAGCACTTCAACCTGAAGAACTGGATCAGGTCTTACTACGGATTCTCCGATGGTGTGGCAAACAACCTCTCTCTCAGCCTCACCTTGGGACGTAACTCCATCGATAACCCAATCTACACCCGTCGTGGTTCTGCCTTCTCCTTCTCTGTCAGTGCCACACCTCCTTACTCACTCTGGGACGGCATCGACTACAGCACTGCCACTGAGGAACAGAAAATCAAATGGATTGAGTACCACAAATGGAAAATCGGTGGTAAAATCTTCACTCCGCTCACACACGACGAGAAACTCGTGCTTATGGCTCGCCTTGAGTACGGCTTCCTCGGTTCATACAACAAGAACAAACAATCTCCTTTCGAGAAATTCTACGTTGGTGGCGACGGTATGTCAGGTTATCAGTCAGTAGGCTCCGACCTCGTTGGTCTGCGTGGTTATGCAGCCTCATCCTTGACCCCATTCAATGCCAAGGGCAACTACAACGGTAACCTCTACACCCGTGCCACTGTCGAACTCCGCTACCCAATCATGATGCAAGGCTCCACCTGCATCTGGGCACTTGCCTTCCTTGAGGCTGGTAACTGCTGGTCATCATTCAAAGAGTTCAACCCATTCGACCTCAAACGCTCTGCCGGTCTTGGTGTTCGTGTCTACTTGCCAATGTTCGGTCTTCTGGGTGTCGACTGGGGCTATGGCTTCGATGCCATCCGTGGTTCTCGCGACAACTCAAAGAGTCAGTTCACCTTCGTCCTCGGACAGGAATTCTAAACCTTTGCCCGATTGCGTAGTCAAACCATCACAAACGTAAAACCAACAGAACAATGAAAAAAATACTTACAGCTTTGTGCATCCTGCTCCTTGCCGGAGCCATGCACCTCAACGCACAGAAAGTTGCCGTTGTTGACATGGAGTATATCCTTCGTGCCGTTCCTGCCTACGAGACAGCCAACGAACAGCTCAGCCAACTCTCCAAGAAATGGCAGGGCGAAGTGGAAGCCCTCCTCACCGAAGTGCAGAACATGTACAAAGCCTATCAGACCGAGCAGGTCTTCCTCTCAGCCGAGATGAAAACCCAACGCGAAGAAGCCATCCTTGCCAAAGAACGTCAAGCCAACGAACTGAAACGTAAATACTTTGGTGCCGACGGCGACCTCTTCAAAAAACGCCAGTCACTCATGCAGCCTATCCAGGACGAAATCTACAATGCCATCCAGGAATACTGCAACGAGAAAGGCTACCAGATTATCCTTGACAAGGCATCAACCGTAGGTCTCATCTTCGTAGCACCTAAAATCGATGTCAGCGACGACGTACTCGTCAAACTCGGCTATGCCAAATAAAAACGCCCTAAAAAACGAACAATAACTTAGTAAACAATATATTATACAAATGAAGAAAATAATCATCCTTTTCGCATTCGCAGTACTTCCTTTCATCTGCAATGCCCAATCACTCAAGTTTGGCTACGTCAACGCCCAGGAAATCTTCCAGTTGATGCCAGAACTCGACAGCATCGAGAAAGTAATGGCAGAATACAACTCCACCAACTTGGAGTACCTCAAAGCCATGGAAGATGAAATCCAGGAAAAGTACAACAAATACGAAAGCGAGCGTGAGAAACTCTCTGAGGCCATCCGTAAGGTAACAGAAGAAGAAATCAACGCCCTTGCTCAACGCTACCAGACAGCTGTAGAGAGCCTTCGCAACGACATGCAGAAGAAACAGATGGAACTCCTTGAGCCAGTCAACCAACGCATCCGTGATGCCATAGAGAAAGTGGGCAAGAAAAACGGCTTCATCTTCATCTTCGACCTCGGTGCTGAATCTATCCTCTACAAATCAGACCAAGCTACCGACGTCTCCACCTTGGTTAAAAAAGAACTTGGCATACTATAATAAATAATATAGCCTTGAAGACTACTCCTTACCGTTAGGGGGTAGTCTTTTTTGCTTTCTACGCTCAGCCTCATGAAACTCCGTCACATTCTCCTCCTCCTGTTCTTGCCGTTCACCCTGGTACTCAGTGCTCAAGAGAACGACACCACCACCTTGCCTTCACACTCCAACATCGGAGTCATCAACCGTGAAGCCATAGTCCGCCTCCTTCCAGAGGCACAGAGAGCAGAGCAGGCCATTGAGAAAAGTCGCCTTGAGTACGAAACCGAATACCATCGTATGGAGAACGACTACAACGAGAAAGTGCGCTACTACGTGGAAAACAACAAAACCATGAGCGACCCTCTTCGCTTAGCCCGTCAGACTGAGATTACCGAATTGGAGAAACGCATGGTTCTTTTTCACGATCGTTACATGGAAGAACTTCGTCTCCGTCGCGAACGTGCCTTTGCACCCCTTTATGTTCGTGTCGATGCTGCCATCCGACTGGCTGCCAACAACAACGGCATCGATGTGGTGCTCAATCCCGAATCGGTGGTCTTCCTCTCTTCACGAGTTGTCGACCTCAACCCCCTTGTCAAACAGATACTCTCCATCGGCGATAACGACTAACCCTCTCCAACAATGAAAATCGGCATCTTCGACTCGGGCTATGGTGGCCTCACCATCTGGAACCGCATACAGCAACATCTCCCACAGTACGACTATGTCTACCTCGGCGACAATGCCCGAATGCCCTATGGAACCCGCTCCTTCGAGGTGGTCTACAGCTACACCCTACAATGTGTAAAGACCCTCTTCGAACTCGACTGCCAACTCGTTATCCTCGCTTGCAACACCGCCTCTGCCAAGGCCTTGCGTAGCATACAGCAGTACGACCTCCCGACCCTTGCCCCCAACCGTCGTGTCCTTGGAGTCATCCGTCCTACCGTCGAAGCCGTAGAAGCACTCACCCAGACCAACACCGTGGGATTGGTGGCAACCGAAGCCACCATACAGTCGCACTCCTACAAACTCGAACTCGCCAAGATGTGCCCCGATGTCCTCCTCGTAGAGCAGGCTTGCCCCATGTGGGTCCCTATCATCGAGAACCACGAACACCTTGACCCTGGAGCCGACTACTTCGTACAGAAATACCTCAACCAGCTCTTTGCACAAAACAGCCGCATTGACACCCTCATACTCGGCTGCACCCACTACCCGCTCCTCATCGACAAAGTGCGCCAATACACCCCTTCTGGCGTCCATATCATAGAGCAGGGTGGCATCGTGGCAGAAAGCCTCGCCGACTATCTCCAGCGACATCCCGAACTCGAAACCCTCTGCTCCAAAGGGGGAACCACCACCTTCTATACCACCGAGAACGCTGAGAAATTCCGTCAGTCGGCTTCGCTCTTCCTCCAACGTAACATACAGGTAGAGCACCTCACACTCAAAGAATAGACACAATGGACAGCTTCAACCACAAATATGTCATGATCACAGGTGCCAGTTCCGGCATCGGTGAAGCCATAGCCCTTGAGTTGGCACGCCAAGGTGCCCATCTCCTCCTGGCAGCCCGCAACATCGACAAACTCCAGCAAGTAGCCTCCCAATGCCTCTCACTGGGTGCCCCCTCTGCCGAGGTCTATCCCCTCGATATGGCCCAGAAAGACTCTATCCTGCAGTTTGCCGACCATTGCAACCAACTCCCACAACCCTTCGACTACATCGTCCTCAATGCCGGTGTATCACAGCGTGCCCTCACCCTCGACACCGACTACACCGTCGACGAGCAAATCCTTCAGACCAACTACCTCGGTCAGGTTCTCCTGGTCAAACACCTCGAGAGCCTCCGAACCCATCGCACCCACTTCGGCATCACCTCATCCATCTCCGGCCTCTTCGGTTTCCCGCTCCGTTCCGCCTATTGCGCCTCCAAGCACGCCCTCTTCGGCTTCTTTGAATCGCTGGAACTCGAGAACCCTCACCTCTCCGTCACCTTCCTCATACCGGGACGTGTGAACACCCCAATCAGCAAGAGTGCCATCCTCTCCGACGGCTCCACATACAACAAAATGGATGCCGGACAAGCCAATGGCATACCTGTCGACAAATGTGCCCGTCAGGCCGTTCGTGCCATGGCAAAACATAAACACCGCAAACTCATCGGCGGCATCGAACTGCTCATGGTCTACATCAAGAAATACTGCCCATGGCTCTTCTTCCGCCTTGCACGCAAAGTATCAGCCACATAGAAACAAACTCACAACTATCATATTATGGAGAAAATCATCTGCGGAATGCAACAGATAGGAATCGGCATTCCTAACGTCAACGAAGCCTTTGCCTGGTATCGTCACGCCTTTGGCTGCGATGTCAAAATCCTTGACGCTGAAGGCACAGCCGAACGCATGCTCCCATACACCGGTGGCAAACCACAAGACCGTTGGGCTATCCTTGCCATCAACCTCAAAGGTGGTGGTGGCTTCGAAATCTGGCAACCTATGCACCGTGAGCTTCGCTGGATCAAAGAGCCAGTGCAACTTGGCGACTACGGCATCGAGATAGGCAAAATCAAATGTGCCGACATCACCCGTGCCATTGCTCACCTCCGCCAGCAACCTAAAATTGAAATCCTTGGCGACATCGTCAGCAACCCTGCCGGCATCCGCCATTGCTTCATAAAAGACCCATACGGCAACATCTTCGACATCGAGGAGGATTCCTACGTCTTCGTCGAAACAGGCGCTCCTACGGGCGGTGCAGGCGGTGCTGTCATTGGTGTCAGCGACATGGACAAATCCATCGCCTTCTATGGCACCCTCCTGGGCTACGATAAAGTCATCTACGACCTCACCGACACCTTCGCCGACCTCGCTGCCGTACCTGGTGGCCAACGTCGCCTCCGTCGTGTCCGTCTCACCACCTCCAAGCCAATGCAAGGCCCATTGTGTGAGATCATGGGCACCTCCTACATCGAGCTCATCCAGGCATTCGAGCCAATGAAGAAAATCTATGCCGAACGTTGGTGGGGCGATCCTGGCTTCATCCACCTCTGCTTCGATGTCCGCAACATGGAGGCTGTTCGCCACGATGCCGAAGCCATCGGTCACCCATTCGTCTGCGACTCAGGCGCCGACTTCCAGATGGGCGAAGCCGACGGCCATTTCACCTACGTAGAAGACCCAGACGGCACCCTCATCGAGTTCGTTGAGACCTTCAAGATACCAGTGCTCAAGAAACTGGGCATCTATCTCCACCTTAAAGGCAAAGACCCAAAGAAACCGCTTCCACGCTTCGTCACCAAAGCCCTGCGATTCCTTCGCGTCAAAGACTAATCATAACAGAAACAATACTCATCCAAAGGTCGCCTCCCTAAAAAGAGACGGCCTTTTCTTGTAAGGGCGATGAGGCGAAAGGCGATAAGGCGATAAGGCGATAAGGCGATGAGGCTTCGAATAATCGAATTATCGAAACTTCGCCTACCCCTCCTCATCGCCCCAAGCCGAAGGCTCGATTCAACGGGAACGATAACGGGAACCTCCTCATCGCCCCATCGCCTCCTCGCCCAACATCGCCCAACCCCACCCCATCGCCTAATCGCCTTATCGCCTTATCGCCTAAAAATCCCCATCGCCTAAATTCCCGTTAAATTCATTCACATTTCACTTTTTGCAAAAGCAGTAACCGCACTTGTCACGTGTTTTTCACTTTTTGAAAAAGCCGTAACCGCACTCGTCACATGTTTTTCACTTTTGGAAAAAGTAGTAACAAAACCCACCGAGCTGTCATAACACGCTGAATAAAAACAGGATAAACAAAACAGTCGTAACCACCTCGCTGCCACCACCACTCCAAGATCACCATCATCCCGAAAAAACGTCGAAAACTCCAACCTAAAAAATCTGTTAATAAAATCGCTCTCAAACGCAATAGGCACTCTAAAAAAGAGGTGATAAAAAAACGTTGATGGTACGAAATTGGACGTTGTACGATTGAACGTAAAACAGTAAGTTTGCCACGCAGAAAAAATGCACCGGACAATGACAACAGCAGAGAAACTTGGACGAGTCATCGTAGAGCTCCGCAAGGCCAAAGGTGTCTCCCAGGAGACCATGGCCAACGAAGCCCAGATAGGCCGTAAGTACATGAGCGACATCGAGAACGGCAAGCGCAACCTCTCCCTCGACCTCCTCGAGCGCATCGCCACCTACTTCAACCTCCCCCTCTCCGAACTCTTCCAACAAGTAGAAAAATACTAACAAAAAAATCAACATTAAAAGAATAGAATCAAAACTGTACACTCTGAAGTTTAATAATAAAACCTATTAGCACTATGATTGATCCCGAAAAACTAAAGGTTGCCAAAGAATGGGTCGAGAAGTTGGCCAATGGCATCAATCCCCTGACAAATGGGCCGGTAAAAGATGATGACGTAGTAAACAACGTGCACATCTCTCGCTGTTTGTTCTATGTGGCAGAGATGATGGGCTCTATTCAAGAAAATGGCCTCCGTAATTCAAGAAGGAGGGCCTTTTCAATGACTGCCGCCGAAGCAGAACAAATTCCTGTTAATGGCCCACTTGGCATCTCTATGGTAGTAAAAGCAATCAACGATCGCCTTCCTGAAGATATGAGAACCCTGACTATTGCCCAGGTTCTTAAATGGTTGCGTAGTGAGGAATATATGCAGGAAGTTGTGTTGGATGAGAAACATAAGTCAAATTACCCAACAGCAAAGGGGAATGTCCTTGGAATTACTCTGGAAATCACGCAGAATGCAGACGGTTTTGAATATAAAAGAGTCTATTACAACGAAACGGCTCAGAGATTCATATATAGTAATATTGAAAATATAGCCGCCTTCAAATAATAAATCTCGCCCTTATACGAATCTTAAAGACAGAAAAGCAGCCTATTATGGGTTGCTTTTCTGTTTTTTGGGGGTATTGGGAAACTAAAATCTGAGAATCGAAGTTCCGAAATGTGCACTATAGTCCGTTGTATGATTGTCAACAAGGGAATAACTTTACGGCCTAATAATTTGTACTATGAATCTGCAAGAGAGAATAGGCCAAGCCATTGTTCAACTGCGCAAACAAAAGAACTTGTCGCAGGAGCAACTGGCCCTCCAAGCCGACAGTGACCGTCGCTATATGAGCGACATAGAGAACGGCAAAAGAAACGTTTCCATTGATATTTTAGAGAGAATCTCCAAAGTGTTGGAGAAAAAGGTTAGTGAACTGCTTGTTATCGCTGAGAAAATATGAGAGCTGTATATAATTCATATAGTATTGACGAATTTCTTGGGATAGGCAAAGATCAGTTTATCGGCAATCTCACTGCAAAATTCTTGGACAACGACCATAGCGAACTTGCTGGAACTCAGAAAAACGCTTGGGAGCAAGAATACGATGATTTAGTAGTGAGCCTTAAAGGTAAGAAAGGTCGTGTGATTTTTGAATATAACATCTCAAGCCTTTCCAAAACAATCGATGTTGTTGTTCTACTTGAAGGAAAAATCTTTGTTCTTGAATATAAGACCGGTGAAAGCCAGGAAACAAAGTCCGCTATCCAACAGGTGGAGCAATATGCTCTCCTGCTTAAGTATTGCCATAGCACAAGTAATGATAATTGGATAATACCAATCCTCATAGCTACGGGTGAAGGAGTACAAGAAAACGCCTATTCCGAAGTAGAGGAGGATATGGTCTACAAAACCCTCGTGGCCAATTCCTCAGACATTATAAACGATATATGCAGAGACCTTCCCTATGACGGAACGGATGATTGGGAAGATACGTGGGAGAATGGCATTTATAAAGCAAGTCCTACAATTATTGAAGCCGCCAAGAATGTGTGGAGAGAGAATAATGTAGAAGGCTTTAAGAAAGGAGAATCGGATGAGTCAACACGCCTCTCAGCTGAAGATTTTATAAAAAAGGTCATTGAGGAAACCAAGTCTCGACCTGAAGGGCAACGCCACTCTATTTGTTTTGTAACAGGTGTGCCTGGAGCTGGTAAGACATTAGTAGGCCTTAATCTATCTGTTGCTTTGCAGGAACATGGAGCAAGCATGCTTTCAGGCAATGGTCCTCTTGTTGCAGTGATGTCGACAGCATTAAAGAGAGACTGTCAAAAATATAAGCGCGAGAAAGCAACATTGAAAGATGTTGTTTCTGTTGATGCTATTATCCGTGATGCATACGGGTATAAGAAGGAAATCTTTGAGAAACGACTTGATTATAAAGGTAATGGCGTTGTAGAACTAAAAGAAAATGCCGATAAAGGCAGTCAGCATGTTATCATATTCGATGAGGCTCAGCGTGCTTGGACACAACGTAAAATGATCAAACCAGGTCAGGCCGGTAAGAAGTATTGGCAAGAAGAGCAATTCCCATTCTCAGAACCGGGACTTCTTCTATGGGATATGAACCTCCGTGATTGGGGTGTCTTTGTTTGCCTTGTAGGAGGCGGACAAGAGATTCATGATGGAGAGGCTGGAATCTGTGAATGGTTGCGAGCATTAAAGAATACAGAAGAACTGAAAGGCTGGCACATTTATCTTGCAGACGAGTTGAAGGGTGCTGAGTATAATCGAGAAGATGAAGAAAACCTAACGATAGAAGATTATCGAAAAGTGTTTAGCGAATTAGGTCGCCTCACAGTCGATAAATCTCTACATCTAACTGCTTGTCAGCGAACCCCTCGTAGCGAGAAGGTTTCTGAGTTTATTCAGGAATTGTTGGAATGCAACAAGGAACGTGCCACTGCCCTATACTCCGAATTGAAGAAAAAATACAGGATATATCTGACTCGTGATATAGAAGCTGCCAAAGAGAAACTTCGTAGGCGACATGAGCAATTAACTCCAATGAACGGAGATAAGAACGAGACTCGCATGGGTATGCTTATGTCCTCAAATGCTGAGCGTTTACGCCCTTATGGATATGCCTCAAGTGGTGCAAGTAAGAGTTATAGTAAGGTCGCAAGTTGGTTCCTTGACACAGACGAATATGTATATTCTTCCAACTTCCTTGAAATAGCCCTTGATGAATTTTGCGTTCAGGGACTTGAACTTGACTTAGATGTCTTAATGTGGGATGGCGATTTCCGCTATAATCCAAAGACAAACAATTGGGACTACTTCAAGTTTAACGGTAGAGTTTGGAGTCAGGTAGATAAGACAAAGTCAAACTATGAGCTTCAGCAATTTTACATGAAGAATGCCTATCGTGTCTTGCTCACTCGTGCTCGTAAAGGTATGATTATCTTTGTTCCGGAAGGCGATTCAAAGGACGAGTCCCGTAAGAAAGAGGTGTACGACTCAACCTACGAATACCTCAAATCCTTGGGGCTTACAAAACTATGAATATAAACCCTTCTCTTCTTCTCACTGAAGAAGAGTATGATTGAGGAGGTTGAAGAGAAAAATAAACGAGATTGCTAAGATTTAAGAACTAACCTATGAATAGACTAATTGGTAAAAAGGTTAAAGACAGAAATTTAGGAGACGGTACTATTATAGGAGTCAATGAAAAACTGCGTGTGATTTCTGTAAGTTTCCCTAATATAGACACCCCAAAACGTTACGGCTTTCCAATTGCAATAGGCAAGGCTCTTAGTAGCGAGGACCCTGAAGTACTATCTATTGCAGAAGAAATATCAAAACCTCGATGTGAAGAACCGGTAAAGAAAATCAAGACAGAGCAACTGACAGAGGAAGAGAAAAAACTGAAAGTTCTGAGTGATAACGCTATCATGCAAGCAAATGAAGATTTGCAAAAGATAAATCCTGATGAGGATTTCTCTGATAACGAAAAGTTCAGCATATTTAAAGTTCATCAAGGTAAAACTTTCTTCCATGAATATGATGGTGGTTATCTGTGGGCTCCTCAAAGCGGAATCCATCACCATGAAAGAATGAAGGAAGTAAAGAAAGGTGATATCATTTTCCATTATGCCAATGGTGCTCTTCAGGCCATTGGAGAGGCTCTTTCTGATTGTATTAGTTATCCACAACCAGCAGCACTTTATGGGCATGGATGGGGTACTGTCGGATATTATGTAAAGGTGAGATACCAACAACTTGCTGAGCCATTTTCTTTGGTGTCATACAAAACTGAGATTATTGCCCAAAGGGCTAATCGCAATTCTTCTTTCGATTGTAATGGAGATACTTGTCAAGGTTATCTTTATGATTTGGAACAAATACTGGCCAAGTTGTTAAAAACAGAGATCTTGAAGAAACACCAACCAATAGGAGCTGTAAACGTGCTTAATCGAATTAAGTAACGAAATGATAGATATCTTAAGATGTTCATTGTTAACAAATAACCCCAAATATGAAAAAGACAATTTTATTTCTTGTGTTTCTGCTTACTGCAGTGTTTGCTGAGGCTCAAAAGTTTGTTAGTTATTCGCATAAGATTTTGTCTGTTGAAGGATGCGAAGTAAGTTTCAGTGTTGTAAATCAAGGTTCAGAATATTATGTTGTTACGAGTGTGTCGTCTGAAAGATTGGTACTCGTGGAGAATCCAATTATGATGATTCGCACTTTCGAGGATGAGGTGTTGACATTGAATGGCTCTCTTGTAAATAACAGCTCAAAAACGTCTAATATTACTATAGGAGGTAATGTCGCACATATCACCCACCTCGTTTCAATCGCTCAGTTTGCAGTGACTCCTGAGCAATTTCAAATGCTTAGGCATGGTGTAGCCAAAATTCGACTGACTATGGCCCCAATAAATCATGAGAAGACCTTTAAGAAGGATGAAATAGGAGTGGAACTGTACCGACTCTATCTCAAAGAGAAAGCTGATGCAGAGAACTTTTAATTCGCAGATCCTAAGCCCCATGCCCTATATCTCGAATCTTCACGATTATTTAAGGCAATAGATAAAGAGATATGATTGTCAGTGCAACCTGTCGAGTTTGGTGGGTGGCAGTGACAAAAAAATTGCCCGAAGGACACGTCCTTCGGGCTTTTTAGTTGCTACACTATGGTAGCGTTACTTCTCCTCGGAGCTAAGCGACATCGCCACTCTCTGGTTTCGAACCAAGAGATTCGGCTTGACGGAGCAGCTTCTGAATCTCTTCCTCGGTGTTGTCTGGCGTATCAGTAGGACGGTTGCGATTGGCAACGCGTGTCTTATGCGCCTTGACAATACTGGAGTAGATACGTACGAGTTCTTTGATGTTCTCGTAGATCTCGCTCACAGCGACATCACCTGTGTTGCCACAGTAGATGTACAAGGAGTAGAAGAGAAAGTGGAAGTTTGCGAAGAGCTGAGGCATGAAATCCGTAGCACAACGATGGTTGTTGGTGCGATCAATGCGACGTTGATAACGGTCGGCATAGTCGGTGGCTGCGGTGACGAGGGATTTTCTCCACTCTTCGATGAATGTGCCTTGAAGCTCAGCGCTGGTCCATGCACTTGTGATGGTGTTGGTCAGCATGATGAGATTCTCGGCTGCATTGGTGCGCTTGAAGGTTTTCTGACGATAATACTTCAAGATGCTCAACGCTTTCTTTGCCATCAGCGCTTCTGCTGGGTTTACGCTTTGAGTGTAACCCTGGAAGATACGGTGTGTACCTGTCCAGAGCTTGCGCAAACGCTGGAACGCTTCGACAATTTCCTCGTGATCGACTTGTGCGTCGCTCTCTAAGGAGGTTGTAAACTCGGATACTGAGTCGCAGAAAACTGACACAGTATCCATTAATTCGTCTGCTTCAATACCTTGTACCAAGTCTACGACTTTCATGTAGAAGGTAGGAGCATACGGCATCGGCATACGATTGACAAAGCCGATAGGAAAATTGAATGTATGATCCATTGTTTTATGGATATTCACCCTGATAAAGAGAAAAGCGACCAGGGCTTCTGGTTATTATTAACTACCCGCTCATACTTTGGCTTTTTGATGGTTTTTATTATTGTTAGTAAGTTAGTGCACATTTTACTTTCATAATATGCCATCTAAAAAACCAGAAGTAAGTCTCCGGTAGCATTAATTTTCAAAAAGAATGTTTTCTGATGTGTTTCTTCTGGTAAAAAAGAAACACCATCAGAAGCAACAAGAGTAGCACCAAATGGATGGTTTTTCTCTTTGCTCGTGTACAAAGATACTGTTTTTTTTTGATGTGCCAAGCATTCCTACGCACTTTTTCTCCCGCTTTTTGTCTATATACGAGGATGTTATGTGCAAATTTTTGACTGTTTTTGGTTGAGATTTTTCTATTGCGCTATTACACAGCGCGTTATGGCGGCATTTCGTGCGATTGCAGGTGTGTAAAAGTGTGACAAAATGGTTACTATATAGTTATCAAATAGATTTCAAATGGTTAATTATTAGGAAGAAAACAGCAAAAAATAGCTTCTGCAGCATCTGGATTTTGTCATACTTCGTCATCAATTCCTCCACGTTACAATAGATTCGCTTCAATGCTAACGACAACATCAAACAAAAACGGAGTATTAGGCGATTAGGCGATGAGGCGATGGGGAGGCAACGGGAACGATAACGATAACGTTAACTATTTATCCAACAAAAACGGAGTATTAGGCGATGAGGCGATGAGATGTTTTTTTGAATGGTTTGAAGAATCAATTTTCGCGCTCTCTGTTACTGCCCTCGGCCGGGAGGACCCGGCACAAAAAAAGCAACCTTGTTGGGGTTGCTTTTTTGTTTGTGGCGGTAGGGATCAGTTCTTACGGCCGCAGGAGACGGTGAGACGGGCTGGACCACTCTCTTTGAAGAAGGTGAGGCGGGTCTCGGTGAGCTCGCTGATGGTGTATTCGGTGCTCATGCCTTGGGAGGACTGGAAGATGATGGTGCTGTCTTGCAAGGTGTAGGTCTGAGCGTCACCGCTGAGGTCGAGGTTGCCGTCGGCATCGAAGGTGAACTCGGCACCTACCATAGGACCATCTTGCACTTTGTCGCCCATGGTGATGGTGCAGGAGTCGCAGACCCATGAGCCGATGATGAGGTCTTGGAAGGTGGGTGGCTCAACGGGTTCGTTGCTGTGGCCACAGGCAGCGAGGCCGAGGATGGCTACGAGGGCTACGATGAGGAATGAAGAGAGATGTTTCATCGTTGATTACTGTTTACGGGTGTAGGTCATGAAGAGCTCGTTGTTGTGACCGGTGGCGTCGTCGAGGACGATCTTCTCGTAGGTCTTGAGCTCTGTGCTGGTGAGGCTGAGGACTTTGATTGGTTCGTCCCATTGCTCTCCGTTGAGGTCCCAGTGGAGGACGATGGTGCTGTCGCTCTCGTTGTAGTCGTAGTTGCATTGCTCGTCATTCATGAGGGCTGTGCCGTCGCCGTTGATGACGAAGAGGGTGCCGATGAGGTAGTTGGATGGGGTCTCTTCGCCGTCGGTGAGGATGGTGGCAGAGGTGCATTCCCAGTTTCTGATGAGGGTGACTCTGGTGTCTTGTGGCTCAGCAGGTTCGTTGCCACAGGCTGTGAACATGAGGACTGCGGTGAGGGCAGTCATGAGGAGGGTGTAGATTTTTTTCATAGTGTATGAAGTCTTTTGTTATTTGATGCGATGGTGATGAAAGGAGATTCGGTAGTTGACGGTGTCTTCTACGTTGGCGGCATAGACGAGTGTGGACTGTGTGAGTTCGTCGATGTCGTAGGTCTCTGAGAGGCCTTCGAGGGAGCCGGTGTAGTTGAAGGTGAGTTGGTTGTCGTTGACGACATAGTTGGCAGCGAGGCCTCCGTTGTCGTTGAAGTTGCCGTCGGCATCGAAGTTGAGGACGAGGGAGATGCCTTCGTAGTCGGTGACTTCGCGTTCGCCATTCTCTAAGACTTTGACTACGGAGTCGGTGAGCCATGAGCCTACGATGGTGGCAGGTCCAGGTTCTGGTGTTGGTTCGTTGCCACAGGCTGTGAACACGAAGACTGCGGTGAGGGCAGCGATGAGTATAGAATAGAATTTCTTCATATTACTGATATTTTGTGAGATGATTATTTCTGTAATTCTGTGAGGAGGTCCTGAAGGATATATTGGTCTGACATGAGTTGAAGGCCGCTGTTGGGGTCGGCCAGCTGTTGACAGATCTTTGTTGAGTAGTAGATGTCGAGTGCCTCTTCAGGGTCAACACTCAGTGCTTCGGCCAAGAGCATCACGATACGGCTCTGCTTGCGCCATAAAACAGTATCTCTCATGTTTTTGTTACTGTGCTTGATAGTGTAGATATTGATTGATGATTTCTTGGTTGCGTATGCAAATCTGGTGGTTGACGGCAATATATGAGCCATGATAGAGTGTTGTCATTGCTCTGCCTCCCAGTTTTGTAGTGTTTCGACGATGGTGTTGGCGAGCCAATCTTGGCTTTGCGAATGTAGCTCTTCGTAGTAACGCAGGAGGTAGTTGTGGATAAGCCCCTGTTTCTTTAGACGTTGGTACATTTCGGTATTGCTGATGTTCAGTCGTGCTGCACCAGATTCAATGGCCATGATGGCAAGATGTATATCGTTGTATGACATTGGGGTGCAAAGTTACATGTTTCCAGTGATAACGGGAACGAAAAATGGGAAGTTTTTCAACGGGAACGGAGTTTTGGCTTTGCTAATTGAGATGGAGCTGGGGGACAAAAAAAGCAACCCTTTTTAGGGGGTTGCCTGTTGTTATCGTTAAGGTTAACGTTCTTGTTAAGCCAAACGTTTGCAGGTGAGGGTCATGGTTGCGGTCTGGCCTTCCATGGTCTCTGTCTGAGAGATGACGAGCTCGTCTTGGGTGAGTTTGTCAACGTTCATGGCTTGCTCGTAGGTGCCACCTTCGTCTGCGTAGAAGATGGTGAAGGTGTTGCCTTCGTAGGTGTAGGTAGCTTTTTCGCCGTCAACGTCTACGGTGCCGTCTTCGTTGATGATGAGTTTTTGACCAACGAGTTCTGACATATCCATGGTTTGGCCAGCAACAACCATAGAGGCCGCTGTTACTTCCCATGTGCCTACGATAGAGGCTTTACCTGGTTTAGGTTCGTTGCCACCGCATGAAGCGAGGGAGAAGAGTGCCACGAGGGCAATCATAAGGATTGAGCTGATTTTTTTCATTTTGTGATAAGTTTATGAGGTTGTTTTATCCGTTTGTTCGGGAGAGGTAGATGAAGAGTTCGGCTGTCATGCCTTGCTCGGTCTCTTGTGCTGTGAGCACGAGGGAGGTCTCGGTGAGGGTGAGGATGGTGAACTGCTGTGTGGTGCTTTCGCCGTCTTCTACGATGGTGATGTAGAGGTAGTTGTCTTAAACGGTATAGGTGAATGAGTCAGACTCGCCGTCTTGTGACATGGTGAGGGTGCCGTCTTCGTTGATGGTGAAGATGGTGCCTGTCATCTCGAGGTCTTGGGTCATGCCCATGACTTGGATGAATGAGGAGTCGACAATCCAGTTGCCGAGGAGGAGGTTTTCGTCGCCAGGGTTGACGATGGTGTCATTACCGCCAGGGATGGTGTCGTTGCCACCAGGGATCTCGGTGGTGTCGTTGCCAGGGGTGTTAGGGTTGACTGGTTCGTTTGGTTCGGTGCCGCAGGCAGCCAAAACGAAGACTGCTACGAGGGCAGTCATGAAGTAAGCATAGAATTTTTTCATAGTGTATGAAGTGTTATTTGTTAACTCGGGTGAAGTGGTAGGTGACTACATCGGTGTCGTAGACAGCACGGATGATGAGGCTGGTCTGGTTGAGATGCATGATGGAGTAGAGGGCGCTGTGGACGAGTTCGCCATCTTGGTAGTAGTCCATCATGAGGGTTGGGCCAACAAGGGTATAGGTGCCTGTCTGGTCTGGAGTTGTGCTGGTGGCATCGAAGAACATCTCAAACTGGTTATCGGCACTGAAGGAGGTGAAGCCGCCTGGGAAGCTTTCATCATAGGATTTTTCGCCGTTGTTGTCGATGACAGCGGAGTCTTGTGCCCACATGCCAAGGATGAGTTGGGCATAGTCGTTGGAGTTGATGAGTGAGTCGTTGCCACCTGGGGTCTCTGTGGAGTCGTTGCCAGGGGTGTCAGGGTTGTTTGGGTTGTTAGGCTCGTTGTTGTTGCCACAAGCTACCAAAACAAAGACTGCTACGAGGGCAGCCATGAAGTAGGCATAGAGTTTTTTCATTGTGTGAAGTGTTTATGCGTAGTTATTCGATGCGGGTGAAGAAGTAGTCATCCATCTCAGAGAGTGTGGATACTCGGAGCATGAGATAGGTGTCGGTGAGGTGACGGATGGAGTAGTTGTTTGTTTGAACTATCTCGTTGTTCTCGTTGAGGTATTGCATGATGAGGATGCCATTCTCAATGGTGTAGTAGCCCTTGGAGATGACGTTCGGGAGGTCAGGGGTAGGACCGCCAGTTGTGAAGGTTCCGTTGCTGTAGCGGGTGTATCTGTTGGTGTTGATATCTGGACGGTAGATATCGGTGCCGGTGTCGACAATGATGGAGTCGAGCAACCAGGTGCCCTGGATGAGTTGGTCCACGGTAGGAGGGGTTACGATGGTGTCGTTGCCAGGAAGGTCGGGTTGATCCTGACCTGGTTCGTTAGGATTGCCACAAGCTGCCAAGGCGAAGAAGGCTACCAAGGCAACCATGAAAACGGTATAGAACTTTTTCATTTCAGATGCTTTATTCTACTACACGATGGAGGTAATAGAGCTCTTTGAAGGTGACATCGCCTTCGACATCGTAGGAGATGACGAGTGAGGTGGCTGTGATTTCGTCGACAAAGAAGGTCTCTACGTTGCCTTGATAGATACCACCATAGTAGAGGTTGAGGATGCCGTCTTTGATGGTATAGGTGCCGGTGAGGTTGGTATTGTCGTGGAAGTTGCCATCGTCGTCGAAGGAGAGGATGAGTGCTGATTCGCCTTCGAAATGGTCGTCGACATTTTTATCACCATTAGGATAGATATCAACCAAAGAGTCTGTCTCCCAAGTGCCTACGATGAGTTGTTCTGGATCGTTGCTTGGTGTGTCTGGGTTGTTAGGCTCTGGGTTTTTGCCACAGGCAGCCAATACGAAGATGGCTACGAGGATGGCCATGAAAATGGCGTGAATTTGTTTCATTGTGTGAAGGTGTTAATTTGTTTTTATGGGTGCAAAGATAGTGCTTTTTCTCTTACGTATGTCATTTTGAGGGAGAAAAAGGTGGACGGAGGCGGGGACGCCCTGAAAGGGCAGAAGTTCCAAGCCCAGGGCAATGATAGTGCAAGGTTTGAGCAGAGGTAAGCTTGCTTAACCTATGCCGAACCGCAGCCTATCTTCTTGATTTTTATCAAAACGCCCTGGGGAATGCCAAGGAGAGAGAATCAAATCGCCCTGAAGGGGCAAAAGTAAGACAACAGCCGGCAAGGGTAGCCCTCACCCCCAGCCCCCTCTCCCAAATGGGCGAGGGGGAAGTTGTGGTGGTGGCGCTCTCTCCCCCAAGGTGTCGCTACGCTTACCCTGGGCTTAGGACTACAACCCCTTCAGGGTTGAGCAGCCGTTAAGGTTCAAGGGGTTTTCAACGTTAACGTTAACCTTAACGCTAACTGGTTTTCGTTTTGGTAGAGAGTTTGAACTACTTGAACTACTTGAGCCAAAGTCCTACCCCTTCAGGGTTGAGCCGCATTATACATTTGAACCACTTTAACCTTTAACCTCTAACCTATGGTAAACAAAAAGCCCCCGCTGTGGTTAAGCGAGGGCTGAGGTATTTTCAACGATAACGATAACGGGAACCAGAAACAGTTTTCGTTTTCGTTAAGGTTTTCGTGTTACTTACTTCACGATGACTTTGCCGTACATCATCTTGCCAGTTGCTGTGGTGAGGCGAACCATGTAGAGGCCTGCTTCTTGTGGCATGTTGACGAAGATTGGTTCGGCATTGTGCTCTGAACGTGAGATGAGTTTGCCGTTAGCGCTGAAGAGTTCAACAACAGATGCCTCAGCAATGGTAGCGTCGATGCGAACTACACCGCCACGTTCTACTGGGTTAGGTGTGATGTTGAACATGCCGTTCTCAGCGTATTCAAGGCCTACGGTTACGTTGACGGTGAGGGTGATGACTGAGTCGCAGCCTTCAGCGGTGGTGCCGTTGTAGGTGTACTCGCCTGCAGCCTCGATGTCGATGCCGTTCCATGTGTATGGGAGTTCGGTGTCGAGGAGGTCGAGGGTCTCGGTGCCAACAAATGAGTTGTTGACTACGAAGGTGAGTGTTACAACAGAGTCGCAACCTGCTTGACTTGAACCGTTGAAGGTGTAGGTACCGGCAGCGGTGAGGGTCTGACCGTTCCAGGTGTATGGAAGGTCGGAGTCGCAGACTGTGATGGTGTCGTTGGTGGTGAAGCCTGGTGTTACGGTAAGGGTCAAGA
The DNA here is from genome assembly GCA_024405895.1 of Paludibacteraceae bacterium. GTDB lineage: Bacteria > Bacteroidota > Bacteroidia > Bacteroidales > Paludibacteraceae > HGM05398. The sequence continues at coordinate 36,140 of JAKSNW010000001.1, read as the reverse complement.
CGCTGACGATTGGGCAACCATAGGTTGAGGTGCCTGTCACAGCGGTGTATTCACCTGCTGTGGTGAGGGTCTGACCGTTCCAAGCATAGCTGCTACCTTGACAAATAGACATGGTCTCGTAGGTGGTGTCGCTTACGGCAACCATGAGGTAGAGGGTAGCGATAGAGTCGCAACCGTTGGCAGCAGTGGTGTTGAAGGTGTAAGTACCAGGAGCATTGTAAGACTGACCGTTCCAAACGTATGGGAGATCGTTCTCACATACTGTCTGTATGTCGTAGCCTTCCATAGCCTCGTTGACGGTGAGGGTGAGTGTTACAACGGAGTCACAGCCGTTGGCAGCGGTGGTGGTGTGAGTGTAGGTGCCTGCTGCGGTGAGTGTCTGACCATTCCATGTGTATGGGAGGGCAGAAGCGCAGATGGTTACGTTCTCAGAACCAGTAGCGGCTTGGTTGAGGGTAACGGTGAGTGTTACGACAGAGTCGCAGTTGTTGGCAGCGGTGGTGGTGTAAGTGTATTCACCAGCAGCGGTGATGGTCTGACCATTCCAAGAGTAAGGCAATTGTGATGGGCAGAGAGCGATGGTCTCGCTGGTTGCAGCAGCCTGTGTTACAAAGACATGGAGGGTTACGACAGAGTCGCAGCCGTTGGCAGCAGTGCCAGTCCATACGTAGTCGCCGGCAGCGTTGATGTCTTGTCCGTGCCAGGTCATAGGCAACTGATTTGAGCAGAGGTAATATGCTCGGCCGGTAGTAACGACTGGGTTGACGGTGAGAGTGAGGATAAATACAGAGTCGCCATCTGCTGAGACACGTGAGTGGACGTAGGTGCCTGCAGTAGCTTCGGTAATGTTGAAGCCGTAGTTTGTATAGGCAGTGCCAGCACAAGTCTGATCAGTGAGGGTGATGGTGTCAGGGCCTGCAGGAGCAGCAACAGCATCGATGTTGATGTTGCCGATGTGGAGGTCGTAGTCGGTGCCAGAAGCAGTTGACTCAGCATAGAAGCCGATGCGGATGCTCTGACCAACGTAGTTGTTCAACGATACGGTTTGACGTTGAGCAACGTTAGAAATAGCGTTGATGTCGCGAGTGGTGCTTGTACTGTTCCATTCAGCGATGGCATTGGCTTCGCTCCAGGTAGCGCCGTCGTCGGTGCTGACAACTACGAGGAAGCGGTCGTCAGAAGACGCTGTGGTGTATTCGCCGCCGCCGTTCCATACGGTCTTAGCGAGGTCGAAACTGAGTTCGGCTGTGGTATCGATAGCGATAGATGGGGTTACGAGCCAATAGGAGTTGGTTGAATAGAGGTTGTATCTCATGTGAGGGCCAGCGATACCATTGCCGGAGGTGTAGCTCCAGCCGCTTGATGAGGTGTTAGGACCAGCGGTGATGGTGCCATAGAGACGGCCCCAGCATGATGGGAATGAGGTTGCGAAGCCAGCGAAGTTCTCAGCGTAAGGAACTGAGTAGTTGCCACAAGGTGTGGTGAACGATTTCTTAACCCAGTAGGATTGATCGGTAGCTGAGCAGATGGCACGTACGAAGACGTAGTAGGTGGTGAGGTGGTTGAGACCGGTAACGTTGACTGTGGTGCCTGTTACTACTTGGCTGTAGGCAACGGCAGAAGCGTCGGCATTGTCAGGGTCGGTGGTTACGACTACCTCGAATTGTGATTGTGTGGCGTCAGCAGGAACGATGTTGATGTCGACAGCACCTACGCCTACGGTGTAAGTAAAGTCAGGATCGGCGCAAGCGTTGGCTGGAGCCACGCGGATGTTACCGATGCGGAGGTCGTTGTCGGCGTTGCTGACGGTTGACTCACCATAGAAGGCGATGTTGATGTTCTGACCAACGTAGGCACTGAGGTCGAAGGATACGCGTTGTGCTACGTTGGAGATATCGTTGAGAACATAGGCAGAGCCGCTGTTGTTCCATTCGCGAAGAACGTTGGCAGCGGTCCAGGTGTTGCCACCGTCGGTGCTGACAGCAACGATGAATTTGTCGTCGGTGCCAGTGGTGCCAGCAGCGTTGCCATTGCCGTATGCAGTGTATGCGAGGTCGAAGCTGAGTTCGGCAGCAGCATTGATGGTGATGGCTGGAGTGATGAGCCAGTATTTACAGCTTGAACCGTAGATATTGACCTTAGTGTGTGGGTCGGTAATACCGTAGCCGGAGGTGTTGCGTGACCAACCACCGTTATAACTGTTGATTGCTGTGCCATTGAGGGCATCGGCAAAGAGGGTGTTAGAACGTGACCAGCATGCTGGTGGGAAATTAGCATCGCTGAAGTCTTCTGTGAATGGCATAGCGTAGAGACCGCAAGGAGTTTGGATAGAACGTGAAACCCAAGCTGATTGGTCGGTTGCAGAGCAGATAGCACGTACGAAGACGTAGTAGTTGGTGAGGTCTTGGAGGTTGCCAACAGTGACGGTGGTGCTGGTGGTGGTCTGGTTGTAGACAACGGCAGAAGCATCAGAGTTGGTAGCGTCGGTGGTTACAACAACCTCATATTGAGTTGGTGAGCCAACAGGGGCGATGTTGACGGTGATAGAACCGGCAGCAGTTGCCAGAGTGACATTAGGCTCTACGCAAGATGGCATTGGGAGTACTTCGATGTCGTCGAGGTAGACACCATTGCCGACGGTGAAGAAGGCGAGGCAGGTGCCTGTGCCGGTGTAGTTGTTGCAGTCGACGGTAAAGTTACCCCAACCTGAAACAGTGCAACGAACAGTGTCAACGGCTACGAAGGTGGTGGCATCGGTAGGATCGCTCATGAAGCCAACGGCAACGCCATAGTTAGTAGAGTTGAAATTAGCGCGGAAGTTGACACGGAGTTGGTTGGCAGGTGTGCCGGTGATGGCAGGTGTAGCTACATAGAGATAGTTGGTTCCATATGCATACATATACATAGTATTTGAACCACCGTTAGCAGTAACGTATGCGTTGTTGGTGTTGCTGGCGTTTTTGCCTCTTGTCCAGCAGCCGAAGTCGGTGTTGCCAGAGCCAGTGGTGTATGACTCCCAGTTTTCGGTGTAGTGGTTGGCAGCGTCAACGGTGATGTCGGCACAGAGGGTGCGGAAGGTGCATGTGGCTGCAACGGTGGTGTCACCGTTGGCACAGATACCACGAAGTGAGATGGTGTATTCGGTGTTTGCTTGGAGACCACGGATATAGCGAACGCTTGCTCTTGGCAAGGTGGCATCAGCAACAGGTGTTACGCCAGTAGCTGTTTCTTCAACGTGGCAGATGACTTGTGGGCAGTCGGTGACAAAGGTCAAGTTGGCAGCGCCGCCAGCGGTGATGCCAGATACTTGAACGTTTTCGAGATAGCAAGTACGCTCGGAGATGGTGATGTTGTCGAAGGCAATAGGTGGGTTGTTGCCGTCGGAGTAGTCGTTACGCCATACGCAAGCGAGGTAGTAGTTGCCAGCACTGAGTGACGCAGAGGTTGAGACATCGGTCCAAGTGTTGTGTTGATTGAGCTTTGAGCCACCATCGGCAGCAATCCAACCGTAGCCGTTAGGCACACCAGAAGTAGGAATAATGCTGGTGTAGAATGAGTTGAGGTACTGGTTGTCTTGTGGGATGATGAAGACGCGACCGAAGTCGTAGTTTGACTCACCTTCACACATGTAGCTGAAGTTAATGTCAACACTATTATCGGTAGGTACGGTGAATGGGAAGAGAGCCATACGGCATGCATCTTCGTTGTTGGTGTAGGCATTGGTTACACCGTTGTCGTTGGAGATGTAGAGTGAGTTGCTGCCTGCTTTGGCTACGGCAGAACCAATCACGAAGTCGTTAGGAGCAGATACGGAAGCTGTAGAGCTGCGGAAGTCCCAGAGGGCATTCTGAGCTGCATCCTCGAAATCGATGGTTAGCGGCAGCGTTGCTGATGTCTGCGCCGAGGCAAAGCATGCCGTGAGCAGCAGAACCAGTGCTAGTAATGTTTTTTTCATAAGCATTATTGATTAATATTGATTGATAAAGTCAAAACGTATCCATTATTACTGACAGCTTAAGCAACTGCAAATGTAGTGTTTTTTTTAATACCACATATCTAATTTGCTAATTTTTTTTTAAAAAAAATGATTTTGACGAAAGAAGATGAACCTTTCAGCGAGATAATAAAGGGAGAACCCTCCCCCCCTAAAGGAAGTGAAAAGTGAAGTCTGCGATTAAGCGAGGGCAGAACCAAGCTTGCTTGAGTTATGCCGAGCGTGAGCAGACTCTTTGTGAAACAAAGAAAAGTAAAGACCCTCACCCCCCTGCCCCTCTCCCGTAAAAAGGGAGAGGGGAGGAGAATGCTTCTCCGACAAGAGTCTAAACCCTGAGGCTATCTTCCCCTCCCTTTTTACGGGAGGGGATAAAGGGGTGGGTCTGGCTGAATCCTACACTCTTAACTTTTCACTTAAAAACAAAAAAGCCCCCGCTGTGGTTAAGCGAGGGCTGAGGTATTTTCAACGATAACGATAACGGGAACCAGAAACAGTTTTCGTTTTCGTTAAGGTTTTCGTGTTACTTACTTCACGATGACTTTGCCATACATGATGCGGCCACTTGCGGTGGTGAGGCGTACCATATAGAGACCAGCCACTTGTGGCATGGTAACGTAGATGTTCTCTACACCATATTCAGCACGTGAGATGAGTTTGCCGTTTGAGGTGAATACCTCTACAACAGAGTTCTCGTTGACGCTAGCGTCGATGCGGACATTGCCGCCACGTTCTACTGGGTTAGGTGTGATGTTGAACATGCCGTTCTCTGCGTATTCAAGGCCTACGGTTACGTTGACGGTGAGAGTGATGACTGAGTCGCAACCATCGGCTGTTGTGCCGTTGTAGGTGTACTCGCCAGCGGCCTCGATGTCGATGCCGTTCCATGTGTATGGGAGTTGGGTATCGAGGAGTTCGAGGGTCTCGGTGCCAGCGTAAGAGTTGCTGACTACGAAGGTGAGCGTTACAACAGAGTCGCAACCTGCTTGACTTGAACCGTTGAAGGTGTAGGTGCCGGCAGCGGTGAGGTCTTGACCATTCCAAGCGTATGGGAGGTCGGTGTCGCAGACTGTGATGGTGTCGTTGGTGGTGAAGCCTGGTGTTACGGTAAGGGTCAAGACGCTGACGATTGGGCAACCATAGGTTGAGGTGCCTGTCACAGCGGTGTATTCACCTGCTGTGGTGAGGGTCTGACCGTTCCAAGCATAGCTGCTACCTTGACAAATAGACATGGTCTCGTAGGTGGTGTCGCTTACGGCAACCATGAGGTAGAGGGTAGCGATAGAGTCGCAACCGTTGGCAGCAGTGGTGTTGAAGGTGTAAGTACCAGGAGCATTGTAAGACTGACCGTTCCAAACGTATGGGAGATCGTTCTCACATACTGTCTGTATGTCGTAGCCTTCCATAGCCTCGTTGACGGTGAGGGTGAGTGTTACAACGGAGTCACAGCCGTTGGCAGCGGTGGTGGTGTGAGTGTAGGTGCCTGCTGCGGTGAGTGTCTGACCATTCCAGAGGTATGGGAGAGCAGAAGCGCAGACTGAAGCAGTCTCAGAACCTGTTGCTGCTGGGAGTACGGTGAGTGTGAGGTTGTAGGTGGTGTCACCAGCTGTTGTGGTACGTGTGTAGGTGTAGGTGCCAGCTGTTGCTTCGGTTACGTTGAAGCCATAGTTGGTGTAGGCTACACCAGCACAAACCTGCTCGGTGAGGTCAACAGTGACTGTGGTTGGAGCGCCAACATAGTCGATGTTGATGTTACCGATGTGGAGGTCGTAGTCGGTGCCAGATGTTGTTGACTCGCCATAGAATGCGATGCGGATGTTTTGACCAACATAAGCATTCAATGAAATGGTCTCACGTTCGGCTGTGTTAGGCAAGCTGTTGATGTCGCGAGTGGTGCTTGTTGAGTTCCATTCGGCAATGGTGTTAGACTCACTCCAAGTGTTGCCACCGTCGGTGCTGACGATTACGAGGAAGCGGTCGTCAGTAGAAGCTGTGGTGTATGCGTTACCGTTGTTCCAACCGGTGCGAGCGAGGTCGAAGCTGAGAGCTGCTGTGCTGTCGATAGCGATGGTTGGGGTAACGAGCCAGTACTTGTTGGTTGAGTAGATGTTGTACTTCATGTGAGGGCCAACGATACCATTGTTGCCTGCGTTGGTTGACCAACCAGATGTGGTGTTGGAGAGTGTACCACCGATTAGGCCGCTGTAGCGGTTCCAGCATGTATTGAGAGTAGCTGTGCCGTTGACAGAGAAGTTCTCGGCGTATGGCAAGGTCTCGATGCCGCAAGGTGTGGTAGCAGACTTAATAGTCCAGCCTGATTGTTCAGCAGCAGAGCAACGTGTACGTACGAAGACGTAGTAGGTGGTTACGTTCTGGAGGCCAGATACGGTGATGTTGGTGTTGGTAACGGTCTGGTTGTAGACCTCTGCTGATGCATCGGCGTTGTTGACGTCGGTGGTTACAACAACATCCCACTGAGTATCGGTAGCGTTTGCAGGCTCAATCTCGATGTTGATAGTGCCTACTGATGGAGTGAGGGTGAAGTCAGCCTCAAGGCATGAAGGGATAGGCAAGATTTCAACTTCGTCGATGTAGGCGGTGTTGCCGATAGTGCGGAAGGCAATGCTGCGACCTGTGCCAGCATATTGGTCGAAGTCAACGTGGAAGTTGCTCCAGCCAGTAGTTGTAGGACGAACGGTGTCAATAACAACGAAGGTGTTGATGTCTTCAGGGTCGGTCATGATACCAACGGCAACGCCATAGGTAGTATAGTTGAAGTAACCCTTGAAGTTCACACGGAGGTTGTTGATGGCTGTGCCTGTTACGTTAGGTGTAGCAATGTAGCCGTAAACACTTGAAGAGTAGCTGTACATGTAAGCTGACTGGGTGTTGTAGCTGGTAGAAACATAAGGGAGTGTACCACTTGAGCTCTTACCACGGAGCCAGCAACCCATATCGCCGGTTGCACCAGAGGTGTATGACTGGAAGTCATCGAAGTAGTGGTTCTGAGCATCAACGAAGATGTCGGCGCAGAGGGTCTTGAATGAACCGGTAGCCATTGCTGTTGAATCACCACTTGTGCAGAAGCCAACCACCTGAACGGTGTAGTTGGTGTTAGGAGTGAGATTGTTGGCAATGAATGGTACGGAGGTCACGGTGTCGATGGTTGCGGTTGTGCCGTCGAGAACCTTGAGGTGTACGGTTGGGCAGTCGGTTGATACCTGGATGGTAGCAGAGGTTGCACCAGCAGCAGCTGTTACATTCTCAGCATAGCAGGTTTTCTCGCGAACAACGATATTATCGTAAGCAATTGGTGGGTTGTTGCCGACAGAACCGTCGTTGCGCCATGCCATTACGAGGAAGTAATCACCAGCAGTCAAAGCAGCAGAACCATTGAAGGTTGTCCATGATGACTGTTGTTGGAGGTTGGTGCCATTGTCGGCATTTACCCAACCAGCCTGTGTTGATGATGGGTCGAGATCGTAGAAGTCGTAGGCGGTGAAGTTGGTTGTCTGAGGAGCAACGAATACACGACCGTAGTCGTAACCAGCCTCACCAACGACTTTGTAGTCGAAGCTAATGAGGAGTGTGTTGGCTGCGTCGATGTGGAAAGGATAAGCAGCGAAGATTGCTGTCTCGTCGCCGTTGTTGTAAGCATTGGTGTTGCCACCATCGTTGGTTACGTAGAGTGCGCTTGAACCACCGTTGTTGGTAGCATTGCCAATAACGAAATTGTTGGCTGTGCCTTCGTTGGAAGTACTTGCGAAGAACTGCCAGTTTGTATTGTTGGTAGCATCCTCAAAGTCGATGGTGAATGGGATACGTTGTACACCAGCAAGTGTGGTGGCAGAAACGGTTTGCCATGCAGAAGTGTCGCCTGCAGAGCAGATTGAACGGATGTAGAAGTTGTAGACTGTGTTGTCGGTGAGACCAGATACTGCATAAGTAGTGGTGCCAGCGGCGAGGTCTACTGGGGTGTTCTGCATAGCATCGTTGCCTGCAGCTGCATAGACAATCTGATAGGTTGCGGTAGGAACGTTGGCATTGGCTGTCCATGTGAGATCGACAGACTGCTCGGTAACGTTGTTGGTAGAGAAGTTGGTTGGAGCAGCACATGGGAGAATCTCAGAGATTGAAATGTCGTCGATGTAGAGTGTGTTGCTTGCTTTGAAAGCAATCTGACCAACAGGACCGTTGTAGTGAGAGAAGTCGATGTCACGTGTGGTGAAGGTGTTGCCTGAGTTGTAAGGAGCAACCACGGTGTCAACAGGAACGAATGTAGATGCGTCGGTTGGGTCGGTCATCACACCAACATATACATTGTAGTTGGCGTTACGGGTACCGTTGACACATTTGATTTGCATCTGTACACGGCTCATGTCCTGGATGTTCATCTCAGGAAGGATACCGATACCGGTGTTGTTCATCTGGAGACTGAAGCCAGTGCCGCCAACACGTTTGGTGGTGTAAGCACGTGGATAGGTAGCGTGGTTGAGACGTGCCCAGCAAGGAGGCAATTGACCAGAGGTGCAACCGTTGAAGTTCTCACTGAATGGGAGGTTGTATCTGCCGCAAGCTGTGGTGAACGATACGGTTTGGTCGTAGTAGTCAGAGTATACACCATTGCCGCAATCAACTGCTGCATATACATAGTAGGTTGAAACAGGTGAGAGACCGTTGATGGTGACAGGGAGATTGGCTACGTTGACTGTGGTATCTGCAACGAGGTTGGTCAATGTGGCAGGAGTGGTTGAGTTGACTGTTGAAACCATGATACGAACCATGTTGTCGAGGGTTGTGTTGGTTTCGACGGTAATGTCAACTGACTCGCTGGTAATGTTGGCTGTGGTAATGCTCTTAGGAATGAGACAGCCGTGAACGAAGTCAAGGTTGATGCTATCGATGTTGACAGCTACGGTGTTGTTGTCAAGAGTGCCATCGGCGATGAAGGCGATATTGCCAGTAGCAGTTACTCCAGTGAAGTCAACGATTTTGCGACGCCATGAAGTGGTGAGAGCGATGGTGTCAACGCAAACGAATGTTGAAGCATCGGTTGGGTCGGTCAACACACCAACGAGGAGGCGACGGTTGTTAGCTTCGCCACGCACTGAGAAGGTCATCATCAATGAGCTGATGCTGTTGGTGAAGCTTGGCAATGCTGCAACAGACTTCACGTTAGCAGATGAACTTTGATAGATGGCGTTCATGTAGAGTGACTTGCCGTCGCTGTCAGAAGCACGGGCGTCACTGATGTAAGGCAATGTAGCGCTTACGGTACCGTTCACTTCGTTGAATACATTCCAGCAGAGTGGTTGAATGTCGGCACCTGCAACAGGCGAAGCAAATGTCTCGGTGTAAGGCACTGTCTTGGCATTACATTGTGTTGCGAAACGGAATGGTTCGCTCCAGAATGATGGTTTGCTATCGGCTGACTGACAGTCGGCTTTCAAGTATACATAGTATACAGTTGCAGGATCGAGTGAGCCAGTGAGGTCGAGTGAATTGCCAATGTATGAGGTCTCGTAGAGATATACGTCGGCATCGTTTTCTGTAGCGGTGTTAGGATCAACAAGTGCTGTGGTGATGAGGATATCGAAGCTGAGACCATTGTTGGTTGACCAGCTGATGTTGGCACCTGTGGTGGTGAGGTTGCTTACGCTGATGTCTGATGGGGTGTTACATTGACGGTATTCTGATACCTCGATGTCGTCGATGTGTGAGTAACCTGATGAAGCATCGAAGTTGCGGAATCCGAGGTAGAATGGCACTGTAAGATTAGCGAAGCGACCGAAGTTAACTTCGAAGTATTGATAGGTGTTAGGTGTGGTGCACTCAACAGTGTCAACAGGAACGAATGTAGAGAAGTCTTCCTGGTCGGTGAGATAACCAACAACGATTTTACCTGGTGAACCGTAGGTGTTGTCTTCCTGAATCAACCAGAAACCAACCTTGGTCTCGCTCAATGGACGTGAGATAGCGCCAGAAGCAGCATATGACTCAGCACCATAGAAACGAAGTGCGCAAGTACTGTTGTGTGAGTTTGCGTTGTCGTTGTAGGTGGCTTTTGGCTTAGCATAGCTTGAAGCTGCGTATGAGTACCAGCAGTTAGGGAGTGTAACTGTGTAGCTGCATGACTGGAAGTCTTCTACGAAACTTTGAACAGCAGAACATGGTGTGAGATAGCTCAATGAGTTCCAATCTGTAGATGAACCAGAGCATGTGGTTTGCACATATATATAATATTGTGTGCTTGAACCGAGCTGAACGGTGATGTTGTTGTTGGTCACTGTGGTGTCAACAACGGCGTTGGTAATTGAACCTGGGTTACTGCTGCTTGCTGTGCTGATGACAACATGGTAAGAAGCACCTGGGTCAGAAGCTGCCCATGTAATGGTGGTGTTGCCGTTGATGTCGGTGTTGGCGTTGAGGTTGCCAGCATCGATACAGCCAGATGAGCGGATAACTGATACGTTGTCAACTACGCCAGCAACAGCAGAACCGCCGTTGGCGTCGTTGTACCAGTAGTAAACGAGCAACATGGTGTCAGGAGCATAGAAGGTCACGGTTGATGTGGTGGTATTCCAGTCGCCGTTGGTTACGGTGTTGCCGTTGTCAACAGCAATCCAACCGGCAGGAACACCAAATGCGCTGACGGTAGAAACGGTTGAGAAGTCGGTGGTTTTTGGAGCCAAGGCAGCACGAACGTAGCCGGCATTGCCGTAGTTGGCACCTTTCCAGTCGTAGCTGATGGTGTGTTCGCCAGCAGTGAATGCCAATGAAACGTAGCCATAAGCACGTGAGAGGCTGGTGTTGGCATAACCGTTGGTGGTGCCGTCATTGGTGATATAGAAACCTTGTGTACCGCCATTGTTAGCGTCTGTGCCTACTGTCCAGTAGTTAGCGCCAGCGTTGTTGGTGTGTTTCCAATAGTTGGTAACGGTTTCAGAAGCCTCGAAGTTGCTGGTGAATGGAATTGGGTTAGGCAAGAGGAGAGTGGTGAACTCTGCTTTTGTCCAAGCGCTACCGCAGTGTGTGCGAACGTAGACGTCGTAGTCTGTGCTGTGAGCAAGGCCGCTGAGGTTGCATTCGGTGGTGCTTACGGTCTGGATATTGGTAGCGGTGGCTACGTCGAAGCCGTGAGGACCATAGGTAACATCCCAAGAGTTGGTGATATCGGTCTCGGCATCCCAAGCGATGTGAGCTGTGCTTGTGCCGATATTGCTAACGGTAACATTGGTAACAGGAGGACACATGTCGCGTTGGTCGATGCTTACGTTGTCCAACCATACATAACCAGTAGGAACGAAGACGATATAAGTGCCGAAGTCCTGATAGTTGGTAAGGTTCACTTTGTAGTCGGCCCATGTGCCATAGTCTGGGTATGTAACGGTGTCGACATATTGAACGGTGGTGGCGTCGGCAGAAGTAGCAACGCCGATAACCATGTAACCGCCAACAGCAGAAGTGAATGAAGGAGTGAGTGAGAATTTCACACTGAAGTCGCTGACACGTTTGCCTGGTACATTGAATGAAGGTGTGCAGACAGCACCGGCGAAATAGAGTGAGTGACCGTCGCCATCAGATGATGGGGTGTCGGCGTAAGCGTTGTAAGTGGTGAGGTTGGTCCAGCAGGTTGGGAAGTGGCGGTTAACGGCACTTACTGCACGGAAGGTCTCGTTGTATGGCAAGGTGGTGATGTCGCCGCAAGCGGTAGGAAGGATTTCCTCTGCCCATGCGCTGACGTCGCCGTTGCCACAGTTGGAACGTACGCGAACGGTGTAGTTTTGTGTTGGCTGCAAGCCTGTAGCGTTGAATGGGAGGCTGTTGATGGTGGTGTCGATGACCATGATGGTGTCAAGGAGAACCTGTACGTCCCATGCGGTCTCACCGAGGATGGATGGGGTCCATGCCATACGGATTGAAGTGAGTTGGGTGTAGCCTGGCACTGCGTGGATATCAGATGGTGTAGCACATGTCTGACGAATGATGTTTACATTGTCGACAGCTGCTGGAACGCTACCGCCAGAGTTGTCGTTCTTCCAGAAGAAGACGAGGTTGTAGTCAACAGGAGTGGTGAAGGTGTAGGTTTGTTCCACGTGTTGCCATGTGGTGGCGTTGTTGAGAACTTTGCCAGGAATGTCAATCCAACGATTTGGGGTGGTATTGGTGCTGCCGTTCATGCCTTGGGCATCGGCTGTTGTGCTGCCACCGTTGAAGGTGACGTCGGTAGGAACGAGGAAGGCACGGAGGTTGTCCCAGTTGCCGTCGCCGTAACAGATCCAGTCGAATGAGAGGTCATAGATACCTACATCGAAGTGTACGGTACGGATAGCCCAAGAGTAAGAGGTTGCGCTGGCATTGAAGGTGTTGTTTGCACCATTGTTGCTTGAGATGTAGAGTGCACCGAGGTTAGCGCCGTTGTTGGCGTCGTTGGCTGTACCGATGTACCAGCCGTTGGTGCCGTTGAACATCTCCCACTGGTTGTTTTGTGCAGGGTCGTCGAAGCTACACATGTAGGTAGGTACGACAGGAACCTGTGTGGTGGTGAAGTTGATGCTTGTGCTCCAAGCGCCGAGGCTGTCGCCTGCTGCGTTGCAGACTGCCTGGAGATAGACATAGTAGGTGGTGCGAGCTGTAAGACCTGTCAAGGTGTAAGGTGAACTGGTGACATTGGTGTTAAGCACGTCGGCTGTCTCTGTGGCTGGGTTGGTGAGTGCTGTGGTGCTCACTTTGATGTTCCAGCTGTTGGCAGCGCCGAGCCAGTTGATTTGTGCTGTCTGGTCGGTTACGCGGGTGGCATTGACTTGCAATGCTGTAGGACAGTCAGGAGCTACGTCGATGGTTACGTCGTCAACGAAGTAGTAGACGTTGGCGCTGTAGTCTGAACCATCGGCCATGAAGGCAACGTATTTTGCACCATTGAGTGAAGCGGTGTTCAACGGAATGGTGAACTGTTGCCATGAGTTGGTTGCAGAGAAGGTGAGGTCGGCAATGCGGTCGAATGTGCCGCCGTCGTTAGGATCGGCGAGTACACCTACGTGGAGGTGACCGTTTGCATTGTCGGTGCGAGCCCAGAAGGTAACCTGGAGGGTTCTGATGTCTGCGACATTCAACTCTGGTGAGGCAATCCAGGCCATTGTGGTGCGAGGACCATTGGCAGTGGTTGTGGCATAGCCTCTGAGACTCATACTTGCAGTGCCGGCATGTGCTGTGTTGTTTGTGGCTGGCTCATAGTTGGAAGCTGATGCGGTGGCGCCGCTCCAGTCGCCGTTGGTGAGGAAGCCTTTTGTCCAGCAGTTAAGCAAACTGCTTGAGGTTTCGAATGTCTCTGTCATTGGAACGGTTACGGAAGCGCAGGCTGTTCTGAAGGTGCCGGCGGCACTCCAGTTGCTGCTCTCGCCGTTACCGCAGTCGGTGCTGACGTAGAAGAAATAATTGGTAGACGGAGTCAGACCTGTAACCTGGTACGGTTTGTAGAACACAGGTTGGTCGAACACGTCGCCGCTGTCGGTGGCAGGGTTTGCCAACGCAGTGGTGCTCACCTTCAGGTGGTGAGAAAGAGCCATCTCATAGGCGTCCCACATGAGGTCAGCGGTGGTGGAGCTGACGGTCATGGCGTGGAGGTTGGCTGGTGTGGCGCAGGTATCGAAGTCGGCCATCGCAACCTTTCCCATGATTTGCCCTTGCGCTGCACCGGCTTTTGCCGATGTTTGTGCGTTCATTGGAATGCTGATGCTCAACAGGCAGAGCAGTGCACTCAACAAAATGGACCTTTTCATTGTGTTTTAATTAAGATTTATTACTGATTGTTTTTTTGTTTTGTCGTCGTTTTTCTTGGTGCTTAAGTGTGAGCAATTTTGCATCGAATTCTTAACTTTTGGTGTCAACGACTTCCGATGCCAATTTACTAACTTAAACCGAGCAAAGGTATAGAAAAAAACTGATTTCTCGCTATATTGATAAACAATAAATTAAAAATCACGTTCTGAAATGTTTATCGTTTTTCGATATGTTGATATGTAGGCATTTATGAGCTATGTTATTTCATTTTTTAGCCATTTTAGGGTGTCTTAATCAATCCGAAAGCTCCAAATCTTTGCGTTATCAGTTTGAGAAGGAATGAAAAATAGGCATTTTTTTGTCATAAGATATTGAGAAACGATAAATGTGGGGCTTCGGTTTGTCTGTGAATTTGTTGCTGGCGGCAAAGAGAACTGATGTTTGGTTTTACAATATAATATAGTATGAAAAGTAAAAATTTGTAAGCAACGAGTTTTTGTTGCAGCAGCAACGATAATGTGAAACCGTTGACGCTATTTGCGAATGCAAAATCTCAGGATATTTTTGGTTTCCCATGTTTGGGATAAAAAAAGCCCCGCTGTGGTTAAGCGGGGCTGGGGTATTTTTAACCTAACGTGGAAACGTTAGGAATAGTAGCGAACTATTTCACGATGACCTTACCGTACATCACGCGACCGGTGCCGGTGGTGAGGCGTACCATGTAGAGGCCGCCTACCTCAGGCATCTTGACGAAGATTGGTTGTTCTTTTGGCTCGATGCGGCTAACGAGTTTGCCGTTTGAGGTGAAGAGTTCAACGACTACGCCTTCGCGTTCTGCCTCGCTGAGAGCTACGTCAACGCGAACGTTCTGACCGCGCTCAGCTGGGTTTGGTGAGATAGCGAACATGCCGTCCTTAGCGTAGTCAAGACCTACACCTTGTACGAAGATGTCGAGAGTTACTACAGAGTCGCAACCAGCAGCTGTTTGACCGTACCAGGTGTAAGAACCGGTAGTGTCAATCTGGAAGCCGTTCCATGAGTATGGAGTCTCACTCTCTTGGATGGTGAGGGTGATGGTCTCGTAGTGAACTGGGTTGACGGTGAGGTTGAGAGTTACGATTGAGTCGCAACCGTTAGCGGCAGTACCGGTCCATGTGTATGTGCCGGTGGTGCTGTAAGACTGACCGTTGAAGTTGTAGCTTTGACCTTGACAGATGCCTTCGTTCAAAGTGGTTGTGATAGCTTGTGTCACAATCAAGTTGAGGGTGAAGACTGAGTCGCAGCCAGTAGCGCCAGACTCACGGTGAGTGTAGGTGCCTGTAGCGGTGTAGTTGTTACCGTGCCATACGTATGGCAATTGACTTGCGCATACGGTTACTGTCTCAGAGTGGGTGTAACCCTGGTTAACCACGAGGTTGAGTGTGATGATAGAGTCACAGCCTGCAGCTGAGGTGAGGTAACGGTGGTAGGTACCAGCGTTGCCGGTGTTGAAGCCGTTCTGAGTGTAAGTCATACCTTGGCAGATTGTATCGTTGAAGATAGTTTCTGCAGATGGCATGATGTTCAGAGTGAGTTGATAGATCGTATCCTGAGTAGCATTCATGTAAGTGAATACGTTAGGAGAAGTGGTTACGTCCATCTCAGTGCTGTTGATGTTGAAGCCATTGCCAACATAGTTGTAACCGTCGCAAGTCTGGTCGGTGAAGTTTACATATTCGAATACACCAGTTGAGATAATGTTGATGTTATCAACTGCTGGAGCACCGTTGTAAACAGAGCCGTCATTGTGCCAGTAGAAGATTACATAGTAGTCGCCACTGTTTGGAACTACAATGTTGTTAACTGTGTTGGTTGTCCAAGAGGTAACACCATTAACAGGAGCTGTTGTAACTGGGATAACGCCAGCAGGTGTGCCTGTTGTGCTTGACCAAGCAGTGATTGTACTCAAGTTGAGTGTAGTAGGAGCAAGGAATACGTGCATGTAGTCGTAGTTGCTCTCACCTTGACACTTGTAATCGTATGAGATACCGAACTTGCCAGCTTGGAAGTGAACGGTACGGTATGCGATAGTCTGACAAGCAGAACCTGAGTAAGAGTTGGTAGTGCCGTTGTTGTCGGAAACGTAGAGGCCTTTAGAGCCACCATTGTTAGCGCCTGTTGCAGTACCAATGTACCAACCATTGTTAGAGTTGTCGAAGTTCCAGTAGCCGTTTTCGTTAGCATCCTCGAAGGTGCAAACGAATGGGATAGTACCAACGGCACCCTGAGTGTGGATAGCTACGCCAGTAGCAGCCCAAGCTGAGGTATCGCCTGCAGCACAGATTTCGCGAGCGAAGATGTTGTAAGCGATAGCAGTGGTATCGATATTAGCAATTGTGCAAGTGTTGCCAGTGATGATGGTATCAGTGTGAGCTGTTGCATCGATGACATTGCTTGTTGAAGCTACTACCTGATAGGTGTGGCTTGTTGCCAATGGGTTACCAGAGGTGAGGGTTACGTCGATGTTGCTACCGTTGCGAGTTGCAGCAACTACAGGCTGGAGACATGATGGGATGATTTCAACGGTGAAGTTGTCAAGCCAATACCAGTAGTTGTTGGTGCCGAGCTGACGAACACAGATTGCATTGCCTGGACCAACAAATGATGTGGTGTTGAGGTCAATGGTGAAGTGTTGCATCATGTCTTCAGCGTTGAAGCTGAGAGTTTGAACAAGGCTGAATGTGTTGAAATCGGTAGGATCGGTAAGAACACCGAGTTGGAGGTCACCTGAGTCATCATAGCTCTCAAGTTGAGCATCAAATGATACACGGAGTGTGCGGAGATCGTTGGTGAATGCTGGGGTTGCGATGTAGTCATTACCGGTATCACCGTTGAAACGAATGGTGTTAGGTGAAGATACTGCGTAAGAAGTGCTGCTTGATACGCCTTCTGACATCCAGCAGTTAGGCATGCTTGTAGAAGCATCGAAGTTCTCAACGAATGGAGCATTTGTTGTAACTGTTACGAAACCACAAGGTGTGCGGAAGTCAATTTTTCTCCAGTTAGAAGATGTGGTTGCGTCGCAAACGGTGCGAGCGTAAACGCTGTAAGCAGTGTTAGCACTCAAACCGGTGATTGTATCGGTTGTGGTGCTGATGGTGCGTGTAACGATTGCGCTTGTCATGTCTGGATTAGCAGCAGAAGCTTGTGGAGTTACCACGTATTCCCATTGTGTATCGGTAGCGTGAGCAGGAGCGATTGTCAACAACATATCGTTGGTGCCTACTACAGAACGTACTGATGGGGTTGGCTCTGCACATGCAGGGATTGGAGTGATGACTACGTCTTCAATATAATAGTAGTTAACTGCACCCATTGGAGTGCGGAAGGCTACATATTGACCGTTGCCGGTATAAGCATTGAGGTCAACAATCTTATTTTCCCATGTGTTTGTTGCGTTGATGGTCTCCTCGCCAACTTTCACGAATGTGCTATAGTCGGCAGGGTCAGTCATTACACCAACCTCAATCTTATAACCGAGGGTTGAAGCACGGCCTTTGAAGGTGACGCGCAAACCGTTGGCTGGAGTGCCTACGATTTGTGGAGTAGCAGCATAGCTATAGTAAGATGTTGAACCATAGAAATACAAGCTACCTACGCCAGAGTCGTGGGTTGTGCTGATGTAAGGATAAGCTGTGGTGGTGTAGTTGGTACCAGTGGTCCAGCAGCTTGGGTGAGCAGTTGTGCCGGTGCCATGAGTATCGAAGTCCTCGGTGTATGAGATAGAGTCATTAACGGTGACTGCGGTACATGGTGTGCGGAAGTCAACTTTGCCCCAGTTTGTTGTGCTGGTGCCGCATACGGTGCGAGCGTAAACAGAGTACTGGGTGTTAGGAGCCAAGGTGCTCAAAGTTACTGTTGTTGTGTTTACAGTAGCGTTGGCAACTGAGTTAGCCATAACAGGAGCAGTAGCTGTAGCAACAGGAGTTACAACATATTCCCAAGCAGTGTCAACAGCGTGAGCTGGGTGGATGTTGAGAACAACGTTGTCGTAAGAGGTAGCGCTGACAGAAACAGCAGGTTCTGCGCAAGCTGGGATAGCGCTGATTACAACGTCATCAAAATAAGGTGACATTGAAGCGCCAGATGTGCGGAATGCAACGAACTTGCCTGTGCCTGTGTAGCTGTTGAGACGAACAGATTTAGCTTGCCATGTTGAGGTAGCTGTTACCTTAGTCTCGTCCACTTTCACGAATGTGCTGATGTCGGTTGGGTCGGTCATTACACCAACTTCAAGGATGTAGCTGGTGCTACCTGCATACATGTTGAAGTTAACCTGCATCTCGTTGACTGGAGTACCCAAGAGTTGTGGTGTAGCAGCATAAGTGTAATATGCTGTGCCAGCATTGTACATGTAGAGTGAACCAACACCGCTGTTGTGTGTTGTGCTGATGTATGGATAATAGGTATTTGAATTGTTGGTACCTGTTGTCCAGCAGCTTGGGTGAGCAGATGTACCTGTACCATCGTTATCGAAGTTCTCGGTGAAGCTGGTAGAGTCGGTTACATAGACACCTGAGCAGAGAGTCTTGACTGTAGTAGAACCAGTGGTGGTTACATTGCCATCAGCGCAGACGTTACGTACATATACATAATAATTGGTATTACCAGTGAGGCCGCCAACTGTTACTGGGAGTGAGTCAGCAACAACGGTTGGGGTCATGGCATCAATCTGTGCATCGGTGTGCATGCTTGGAGATACGTAGATGCTGTAAGAACCAACACCGTCGGTAACAGCGCTCACGATGGTGATAGAGTCAGAAGCAAGGCTTCGTGCTGTTACGCCACCAACGAAGCACTCGTTGCCACGGAGGTCAATGTTATCAACAGCAGCAGCTGGGTTGTTACCTACTGATGAGTCTTCACGCCAGTAGAATACGAGCCAGTAGCTACCACCATTCAATACATCAAACTCAATGTTTTCGTGTACCCATGTGGTTGATTGGTTGTACTTGGTACCACCAAGAGCAACAACGCCAGCTGGGAGGCTGGTTGGTGTTGAAGAAGGTGACCAGTTTTCAATTGCAGTAACACCTGTAGCCTCTGTTGCAAGGAATACATACATGTAGTCGAATGAGCTCTCACCATTAGCCTTCCAGTCGAAGTTCAAGGTGTAGGTGTTAGCATCGAAGTGGAACAAACGGTAAGCCATAGATTTGGCAAGGCCAGTTGCATTGTAGTTGTTGTTTGCACCGCTATCGTCAGAAACGTAGAGTGAACGTGAACCACCGTTGTTGACAGCAGAACCAATTACCCATTCCTCAGTACCAGTCTGACGGAAGTTCCAGCGTGAGTTGTCAGCAGGGTCTTCGAAGTCGGTTACGAGTGGGAGATGTTCTGGAGCAATCAATGTGCGGCCAGTAGCTTTAGTCCATGCGCTTGCACCATCAGCACCACCGCATACGGCGCGAACGTAGAAGTCGTAGCCAGTTGATGGGGTCAAGCCAGTAGCTTGATAGGTTGTTGTGGTAACAGCGATAGGAGTAGCGTTGTTGATATCCATGCCGGTTGGGCCGTAAGCAACTTCCCATGCAGTTTCTGAACCACCAGCTGTCCATGTGAGGGTAGCGAAGGTAGTGTCGATGTTTGTAACTGTGAGGTTGGTTGGACGAGCGCAAGAAGAAGCACGGTTTACATAGAGTTCGTCAATGTTTGCATTGCCGTTGCTTACTACGCGGAATGCGAGGTTGCCCATAGCGCCAGTGTAGTTAGCATAGCTTGCAGCGAAGGTTGACCAACCTGTGCTTGTAGAGGTTACTGAGTCAACAGCAACGAATGAGGTTGAGTCGCTGATGTTGGTCATTACGCCAGCATAGAACTTAGAACCTGCAGGAGCATTGTACATGAATGACAACTCGTAGTTTTGGAGAGTGTCGATGTTCAATGCAGGCAATGCCATGATGGTTGGAGCAGAAGCTACAAACTGCAACGCCTTACCTGAAACAGCAGTTGTTGTGAGTGCTGGTGAGGTGGCTGAAGAGTTGAACTTGGTCCAGCATTGAGGCACAGCAGTTGTGATGTTGTTGAAGTCCTCGATGAATGGAACATTGAATACACCGCAGACAGTTGAGAAGTTTACAACTTTTGGATAGCGGGCTGTGTAGTTGCCGCCGCCGCAGTCGAAGCGAGCAAATGCCTGATAGGTAGTCAATGGGTTGAGGCCTGTAACGGTGAGAGGCAATGTGTTGCTTGCAACCACTGTGTCAATCAGAGCCTGTTGAGGAGTGATTGCGTCTGGGTTGCTGCCGGTGAAGCCTTGTGCAATCTGGATGTGAACGTTTTGGTTAGCGTTGCCAACTGATTGAACGTTGACTTCTGCGGTTGAACCTGTTACATTAGCCACGGTGAGGTGGAGAGGAGCAACGCAAGCTTGGATGGTGTCTACAACAACAGAGTCGATGTAGGCTGCTGCAGAAGCTTGGTTCAAGTCGCCGTCCATCATGAATGCGATGTAGTTGCCGAAGTTGTAGCCAGCCACTTTCACAATCTGACGGTTCCAGTTACCAGCAAGGAATGCGGTGTCCACTGGGGTGAATGTTGAGAGATCAGAAGGATCGCTCATCAAACCAACAAGGAGTCTCTTGCTGCCTGAACCGCTGAGGTGTGAGAATGTCAACATCAAGGTATCGATGCTGGTGGTAAGCTCTGGCAATACTGCGCAAGCCTTAGAAGAACCGTTGGCTGAATAGTAGCCGTAGATTCTGAGTGCTTTGCCGTCAGCGCCAGCACCTGGTTGGTTGGCGATGTATGGGTCAAGGTTCTCTGTTTGTGGCACTGTACCGGTTTGGTCGGTAGAGAACTGCCAGCAAGCTGGAGTTACGCCTGCACCTACGGTAGGAGTGTTGAAGTTCTGAACGTAAGGAACAGCCTGTGCGTTACACATTGTTGTGAAGCTGTATTCCTGGCTCCAGAATGAAGGTTTGCCGTTGGCTGATTGACAGTCGTTGCGGAGGTATACGTAATAAGTCTGGTTCAGGTCGAGGTAACCTGCGAGGTCAAGGTAGTTGTCCTGGAGGTCTTCTTCGAACATGAATACATAAGGTTCTGTGCCGTCTACTGAGTCTGGGTCTGTAACAGGTTGTGTTGTCATCAAGAAGTCAGTAGAGAGACCGTTGCCCATGTTCCAGTTGATACGAGCGCCGTTACCGGTGATTTGTGTTGCGGTTACGCCGTCAGGTGTCTGACAGTCGCGGTCCTCGTAAACAGCTACGTCGTCCATATAACAATAGTAGTATGAACCGAGACCGGTCTGAGAACGGAATGCGATGTACTTGCCATTGCCTGTGTAGTTATGGAAGCGAACCGCAAAGTTGTCGTAATCAGAGGTGTTGGTTACGTGTACTGTGTCAATTGGTACGAATGTGTTGATATCGTTAGGGTCGCTCATGATACCAACCATCAAAGCGAAGCCGGCGGTTGAGTAGCGGAGTTTGAATTCAACGCGGGTCTCAGAGATATCCTGAACATTGATACGTGGAGTAGCAATGTAGTTGTCTGGAGAACCGGTGGTTGAGCTCTGATACCAATAGAGGCTGGTGTTGTAGCTTGAGCTTACATAAGGATATGTAGAACCTGCTCTACGTGTCCAGCAGCTTGGGCATGCGTTGCCTGAGGTTGACTCGTTGTTGAAGTCCCAGAAGAGTGGGAGATGAGAAGCAGTAGCACACTCAGTGCGGAAGTTGTAAGCAGCCCATTGGCCTGTATCGCCACCTGCGCAGATAGCGCGAACGTATGCGTAGTATGGGGTGTTGGCTGTCAAACCTGTGATTGAGTCAACGCCGTTAGCGTCTACGGTTACGTGGTGAGCACCTGCAGGGATGTTGCTGGTTACGAATGCTGCGTTGTGGCAAGCAATCTCATAGCCCACTGGGGTACCGTTGGAAGAGCAGTTCAAGACAGCATAGGTGTCGTGAATGTCGCCGGTTACGTTGACGCCGCAAGTCAAAGCGCTTACGCTTACGTTATCCACAGCAGCAGGAGGTGTTGTACCAGAGCTGGTATCGTCTTTCCAGAAGAATACCAATTGGTAAATGGTGGTGTCAGTTACGGTGAAGTCGTAGCTGAGGTGTTGCCATGTGGTCTGGAGGTTCAACTTGTTGTTTGCACCAGAGAGTGAAATCCAACCTGCAGGGTCAGTGTTGGTTGTTGAGGTCATGCCGTAAGCATTGCCGCCAGCCAAAGTCACTGTTGCAGGAACGAGGAATGCACGGAGCAAGTCGTATGAGCTCTCACCGTTACATTTCCAGTCGAAGCTGATGTTATAGATACCAGGAACGAACTTAATCAAACGAACTGCATAAACATAGGATGCAACAGTGTTGGTGTAAGCGTTTGAGGTACCATTGTCGTTAGAGATGTAGAGTGATTTGCTGTCGCCCATGCCTGTAGCATTGCCGATGTACCACTTGTTGGTCTGTGTGCCGTTGATGAGTTGCCACTTAGCATTGTCGGCTGCGTTGTTGAAGTCGGTGAAGATAGGAGGCATCTCAGCTACCTTGGTGGTAGCGGTAACTACTGGGTCTGTCCAAGATGAGGTATCTGTAGCAGAGCAGATGCTACGAACGTAAACAGTGTAAGCTGTTTCTGATGGGAGGTTGTTGAACACTGCTTGGTTGCCGGTAACGGTTTGACGCAATACTGCGGTAGATGCGTTTTCACCATTTGCAGCCAAAGCCACTTCGTAACTTTGAGCACCTGCAATAGAATCCCATGTTACTCTGATGTGGTCAGCGTCTGGAGATGCTGTTGCGTTGGTTGGAATCTGACAAGTTGGGAGGAGTTCTACGACTACATCATCGATGTACATGTAGTTGTATGAACCGGTACGATTACCATCGAAGAATGCTATATACTCGCCTGTGCCTGTGTAGCTGGCAAGGCTTACAGTCCACTTCTTCCATTGGCTTGCAGTTGGAAGTGTGCAAACTTGGATTGGAGTGAATGTTGTTGGATCAGTTGGGTCGGTCATTACACCGACTGTCATGTCATAGGTAGTAGATGAGTAGTACATCCAGAAGGTCACTTGCATGTCGCTGAGTGTGTGGCCAGGAACTGCGAAGTGAGGCAATACGGCTGTTGTAGGCTGTGTTGATGATGCATAGAAATACAACGAAGCGTTATTGCCGGTTGTGCCAACTGTGTGGTTGTAAGATGTGCTGATGTAAGGATAGGTTGAGCTGTATGACTGAGCAATGGTCCAGCAGGTTGGTCTGTTGCCAGAGCCAGTGCCATATGCTGTGTTTTCAAAGTCTTCTACATAAGGCAATGTGGTTACGTCGCCGCAAGCGGTCATGACGGTCAGAGGAGCCCAGCGGCTGGTCTCGGTTGCACTGCAGACACTGCGAACGCGTGCCAAGTATGATGTGCTTGCGCTCAAGCCGTTCAAGGTAATTGATGTGGTTGACACCACGGTATCGATAACAACGTTTGCACCTTGACTAACCTCAACTTCCCATTGTGTCTCGCCCAAAGCAGATGGTGTCCATGTCAAGCCGAAGGCGTTAGACAGGATGTTGTTGGCAACGAGGTTGGTTGGAGCAGCACAGGTGTAAGGGCTTATGCTTACGTTATCCACAGCAGCAGGTGGGTTTGTACCGCCGCTGGTATCGTCTTTCCAGAAGAATACCAATTGGTAGGTACAAGTGTCTGTAGCGGTGAACATGTAAGAAGCATTTTGCCATGTGTTTTGGAGGTTGAGTTTGCCATTTGTCATGTCAATCCAACCGGCAGGGTCAGTGTTGGTTGAGCTAGTCATGCCGTAAGCATTGCCAGCTTCCACAGTGATATTTGTTGGGATGAGGTAAGCACGGAGCAAGTCCCAACTGCTCTCACCATAGCACAACCAGTCGAATGAGATTTCATATACGCCTGGATAGAATTGGATTACGCGAGTAGCATAAACGTATGAAGCGTCGCCAGTGCTATAAGCGTGGCTTGTGCCGTTGGTGTTAGAGATATAAAGGCTGTTTGAGCCACCGTTGCTTACAGCATTGCTGATATACCACTTGTTGGTCTGTGTGCCGTTGAGGAGTTCCCATTGAGCATTGTCTGTTGGGTTCTCAAAGTCGCAGAAGTAAGGAGTTACGGCTGGAACAGCTGTTGTTGTGAAGGTGCAAGCGCTTGTCCAAGGGCTGGTACCGTTGCCTGCTGACTGACAGTCTGCCTGAACATAAACATAATAGGTAACCTTTGAACTCAAACCAGTGAGGTTGAATGGGCTGCCGGTTGTTGTGGTGGTCAGGAAGTCGGCTGTGCCTGTTGCTGGGTCAGTGAGAGGAGTGGTGCTCACTTTCAAGTTCCATGATGGAGCAGAGCCGAGCCAGGTGATGCGTGCTGAGTTGTCAGTAACATTGCTGGCTTGAACAACAGAAGCTTTTGGACAGAGGGGTATTTCGTCAATCACTACATCATCAATGTAGATGTATGAGCTTGCCTGAGCGTCCATACCGTCGGCATAGAATGCTACGAAACGGGCTGCTGTGTTTACAACGTTTGAGAATGGGATGATGAACTCTTCCCATGTTGAGGCTGCTGCTGGAGTGATGGAAGCCAACTCTTCGAAAGTTGAAGCGTCGCCTGGGTCACTCATCAAACCAACGTGGAGGGTTGATGTTGCTGTTGAACCGTACATCCAGAAGGTCACCTGTTTGTTGGTGATGTCGGTGGTGTTAATCTCTGGAGATGCCATCCACGATTTAATCCAACGTCTTTGTACAGCTGAGCTACCTGCATAGTAGTAATAGTAAGCATAGAGACGGCCTGAGTAAGTACCTGTCTTCTTTGTGGTGCTGGTTTGTGGGGCATAGGTGCTGGCTGATGCTGTGGTTGTCCAGTCGCCTTGAGCCTCGAAGTATTTGCTCCAGCAAGTTGCAAAGTCGCCTGTTGTCTCGAAGCCTTGGTTGTAAGGCAATGAAACAGGTGCGCACAAGGTCTTGAACTGACCGGCTGCACTCCATTGGCTCTCGTCGCCGTTGCCGCAGTCTGCACTTACGTAGAAATAGTAAGTGGTTTGAGGTGTAAGACCAGTCACTTGGAATGGCTGATAGTACACAGTCTGGTCGAATGCGTTGGCTGTTTGAGTAGCTGGTGAAGTGAGAGGAGTTGTGCTCACTTTCAAACCGAACTGGAAGGCTGTCTCATAAGCTTCCCACATCAAGTCGGCTGTGCTGCTTGTTACAGTCAAAGCCTGAAGGTTGTGAGGAGTGATGCAGACAGAGGCATCGCCAATGCGGAGATTGTCGATACCGAGACCGAGACCTGCGCCATAGGTGTATTCGAAAGCGAACTGCATGTTTGAAGCACCAAGACCTGAGAGGTCTACGGTTTGCTTGGTCCATGTTGTCAGCTCGGTTGCGAATGTCTGAACCAAGGTCCAGGCTGCAGTAGCAGACGTACGTACATAAAGTCTCAGAGTGTCGCGAGCATAGCCCGTGTTCTGGCCTCTGGCTTTCTGTACGAGATAGAACGTTACCTCAGGATTGGTGAGCGAGCTCAGGTCTTGCATAGGCAACACCAGTTTGGTGCTCGCTTGCTGGTCGGTGGTATACAGTGATACGTAGTTCGTACCGCCGTAAGCCGTCACACCAGTCAAACCAGAGGCAGAAACTGTCCACGGGGTGGCTACCGACGCTGGGTCGACAGTCCAACCTGAGGGCATACCCGACTCAAAGTTCTCGGTCAAGACCGACAACTGAGCAGTCGCTTTAGTGCAAAGGCAAAATAACATTGCCAAAACACCGAAGAAAAGTACTTTCTTTCTCATGTTGTTTGTTTGATTGATTAATTATTAATTTGAATTAGTTAAAAACTTCTTCTTTGAGGCGCATGCCACACTTCCTCCATCGCCTTTTACGCCCGAAAATCAGTGTTTACACTAATATATATACGCGCATAGAATGCAACGGGGTCTTTGTAGCAATCTACCAACTCCAAATTTACACTTTTTTCTCTCACATATACACATCATTACCCTTTTTTTCGTCGCTTGGGCTCATTTTCTTTCTATCGCGCTATTTTTCAGTATTTTTATTTTTACTTTCCTCCTCATTGTACCTTCTTGCTCCGTTTAGAGGGTAGTTTTTGTCAAAACAATGATATTTTTCTCGAAAAAGGCGTTTTTGCTTACAAATCTTCACTTTTTCCTCTCTATAGACCGCCCTTACTTGCACTCTGTAACATTTTTGGCCTCTCTTTTCTTACAAATTCTCACAATGGCATAGTAGCAAAAAGTCCAGTCGGGAAATCAGAGAAAACATAAAAATAGCAATGTTTCAGCCCATTTATGCTCGCAGAATAATAAAAATACACTTCCTTGTCCCAACCCTTTCGGTTATCGAAAAACAATAAACCCTACATCGCTCTGCCGGAAAATTAACATTAACACCGTTTTTCTCGGAAACGTGTAAAACAAACTTACTTTTTACACTTTGTGCATTTCTGTGTTAACACTCTCGTTTTCGTTAGCGTTGATTGGTTCAACCCTGAAGGGGTTGTAGTCCCAAGCCCAGGGTAACACCCTGGGGAATATCCATCCGAATAGAAAGTCGCCCTGAAGGGGCAAAAGTAGATGTTTTTTAGTTGCGTTAGGTGGCTTACTGTTGCCCTTTCAGGGCGCATGTTGTGTGTAGATACTATTCCTAGGGCGTTGCCCTAGGCTTAGAACTCATTGCCCCGTTGGGGCGCTTTGTTGCCATAATCATGCGAATAAATTGTGACACGTTATCCACAACCCTGAAGGGGTTGTAGTCCCAAGCCCAGGGTAACACCCTGGGGAAATATCCATCTGAATAGAAAGTCGCCCTGAAGGGGCAAAAGTAAAGACCAACCTACATTAAGAAAAAATATGTACTTTTGCATCGAAACAACATCCACACAATATGGCGCAGTCACTTAGTAAAATATATCTGCATATTATTTTCCACATAAAATCGAGAAGTTCGTACATTCGTCCTGAAGATCTCGAACGATTACACTCATATATTGGACAGTTGGTTAATGCAACTGGTTGTTTGAATATGTGGACAAATGGTACGGAAGATCATGTGCATATCTTATGTGAAATGTCGAGAGAAGTTACAATCTCACATTTAATACAAGAAGTAAAGAGAAACAGTAGCCGTTGGATTAAAACTCTCCATACTCATTATAATACGTTTGCTTGGCAATCGGGTTATGCGATTTTCTCGGTAGGTCAGAATGGTGTTGAACCGACTTTGGAATATATCAAGAATCAACAAGAACATCATCGCAAAAGAACTTTTCGTGAGGAGTATTTAGCATTTCTTCAATTATATCATGTGGATTATAACGAAGATTATGTGTTAAGTGATTAGTTTTACTGTTGCCCTTTCAGGGCGTATGTGCTGTGTGTGAATATATATCCCTAGGGCGTTGCCCTAGGCTTAGAACTTGCTGCCCCGTTGGGGCGCTTTGTTGCCATAATCACGCGGATTGATTTCAATACATAATCACAACCCTGAAGAGCTTAGAACTTGTTGCCCCGTTGGGGCGCTTTGTTGCCATAATCATGCGAATAAATTGCGATACATAATCCGCAACCCTGAAGGGCTTAGGAGTCGTTGCCCCGGGTGTTTTATCGCCATAATCATGCGGATTGATTTCGGTACATCATCCACAACCCTGAAGGGGTTGTAGTTCCAAGCCCAGGGTAGCACCCTGGGGAAATATCCATCCGAATAGGAAGTCGCCCTGAAGGGGCAAAAGTAGATGTGTTATAAGTTGCGTTAGGTGGCTTACTGTTGCCCTTTCAGGGCGTATGTAGTGTGTAGATACTATTCCTAGGGCGTTGCCCTAGGCTTAGAACTTGCTGCCCCGTTGGGGCGCTTTGTTGCCATAATCATGCGAATAAATTGCGATACATAATCCGCAACCCTGAAGGGCTTAGGAGTCGTTGCCCCGGGTGTTTTATCGCCATAATCACGCGGATTGATTTCGATACATCATCCACAACCCTGAAGGGGTTGTAGTCCCAAGCCCAGGGTAACACCCTGGGGAAATATCCATCTGAATAGAAAGTCGCCCTGAAGGGGCAAAAGTAAAGACCAACCTACCTTCACAAAATGTGCATGAGCCGAAACCATTTCGTTGCTTCCATTCGCAAAATGAAATTTCAGGAATCCAAATTGTCGGCAACCATTCAGGAGATGCAAATCCTTCCATCCGATCGGCGGCCACGAAAAACCGCTTGAAACGCAAAAAATCCTCTTTTCATCGAAGAATTTTCATTTTCTGAACCCCTCTTTCCGTTCCGTTTTGTGCAAAAATCATTTTTGAAAACCAAACGCAAAAAAGTGACGAAATTTTTCCCATTTGAACCACTCAAGACCCCGTTTTTCGGCCCAAATTCTCGGCAAAAAATAGGACAAAACGGAAAAAATATTGGACAAAACGGACTTTTTTACCCTGTCTCAAATTTACTGTTAAACACCTAAACGCCCTAAAAAATCGGGGTTTTTACCATTTGCCATTTGTACAAATCGGTCACAGCCCAAAAAACGCAAAAAACACCCCCTTCTCGCGCGTATAGAAAACATGTAATTTTGCCACTGGAAAAACGGGGAGATTACCGCCTGTAAAGACTTACAACAAACACATGATTTTTTATAGTCTCCTACGCTCCACTTTGCTTTTAGACTATTAAATATTGTAAAGACTATAATTCGCGCCATCACCTCCTGGTACGGGGTGATGTGCCGCGAAATTTTGTTACAATAATACAATAGTAATATAATAAACACAATTTTCTAACTCAAAACTCTTCTAACAAAACAATGAGACGCATTTTCCTAACACTATGCTTCTTGATGATGATGTTGCCATTGGCGCTGTGGGGACAAAATCTACAGACAAATGACATCATTGCTATTACCTACAAAAATGGTAATACAACGCACTACTTGTCGACTAATGGCAATGCCATTACCGACTTGACAACGCCTACTACAGCTTCGTTGTGGGTTGTTACAAAAAATGCAAGTAGAAATACTTTTTCCATTAAAAACCTTGCAAACAATCAGTATGCAGTTCCAAATGTAGGTATTACATCTCGACAACTTGCTCTTAACCAGACTGCGCGATACTGGTCTGTAAATAGCAGTAACCAGTTTTATTATGAAGGTTTGTATGATTACTACATTGGTTACAATAGCGGTTGGGGTAACTTACAGACACAAAATAACAGACGCCCAACAATTGTCAAATATACCTCAAGCGTAAATACAACTTACGGTAACTACCAGGCAGAAATTACTCCTAACAGCCAGGTAGTTTCTAAAAATGGTGGCAATCATTCTTTCGAAGCAAAACTGAGAAGAGACAAAACCACAACTACCACCTATACTGCTACAGGTTACGCTACGATTACTAATCCTGTAGTAATTCGTGAAGAGGTTAGTGCCACACCAATCTTTTCTATTGCTGACAACACTTGGGCAACGGTTACCGCTACAGGTGATAATGCATCAGTAGTGTTTACTCAAAACACTGCAACAACTGCACGTACCAATACACTTACTGCTACATACAATATTAATAATAATAATAATACGTATACAGCAACAGCATCAATTCAACAAGACGCTAATACACCTGATCCTTCTGATACCCCAACTACCATCACCTTCCATCACAAGGCAGGCGCATCAAACCGCGCATTGGAAAACGGTAGACAAGGTGTTCATACCTACAACGCTACCATCTATATGGGACAGGGCGAGCAGAAAACATTGCCTCTCCCAGAGAATGACTTCCGCGGCTACTGCCGTTGGTACAACTATAGCACAGACGGTAACATTAAACTGTCTGGTCTCAATGCAACCAATTTCCCTTATACCACCGCAGGTTATATCAGAACAGGTAATGCAAACACAAACTCAAATGCAACTAACGCTGCTTACCGTTATCAAGGTACTGCAGTGCAAATTGCCTGTGATGTTTCCAACTATTACGACTATAGTGGCACCGTTGCTTCTGGCAACTTCACTGAGCCAACTTTGAGCTATCGTGCCATCTTCGATATTCGCTCTGCTTCTGAAGTGGTTGCAAAAATGGAATCTTGTACCAGCACTTCAAATGTTTACGAGACACATAAATTAGTAGTGCCTTCTGGCAAAACCATTAACCTCGCGCTTGATAACACCTTCGATAACTACTATTTCGGTGACTATGCTACTGGCAGCATGTCTAATGCTAACAACTGGCATCTCACAGATGGCACTGACAATGTTACTGCTACCAAACAAAATAACCGTGTCTTCCGCTTTAACTCTGGTTCTACAACTGGCACTAAAGTTTACTATGTAACTTATACCGGTAACAATACAACCTATTACGTTGCAAAATACGAAATCACTGTTGTAGACGCCAGCAAGACCATCAGTGCTGCCAATGGTGTAGTAACTGGTTACGACCAAGCATCTCTTCAGCGTATTTACCAATACGACCCAGAAAACAACATTCTCCCTGCTACTCAAGATTTCGACTCATTCACTGGTTCACCACTTGAATGGGATGAATGCTCATACGGTTTCTCAACCTACTCCGGCGTTGCCCGTAACTCTGGCGGCGGTACTCAAGGCAC
The DNA here is from genome assembly GCA_024405895.1 of Paludibacteraceae bacterium. Lineage (GTDB taxonomy): Bacteria > Bacteroidota > Bacteroidia > Bacteroidales > Paludibacteraceae > HGM05398. Next base: position 5,733 of record JAKSNW010000001.1, on the reverse strand, counting down.
AGAAAATGGTGCAACTGGTACTTATGCTTACTGGGGCGAATATGCTATCTTGAGCTCAGCCTCTGGTTTCGGTAACCCTACATTGGGCACACCAAACGGTCAGTTCCTTTATATCGACGCAGCATCAGCCCCTGGTACTGTTGCTAACTTGAAAATCGACGGTCAACTCTGCGACGGCGCCAAGATGTTGTTCACCGCACGTATTGCCGACTTGAACAATAATTCTAACGTCACCCGTCCTAACCTTAACTTCGTGGTAACTGGTATCAAATACAACCCAGGTGCAAACGAACAAGCCGAAACCATTATCACAACCTTCACCACTGGCGACGTAACAAAGGGTGGCTCATGGTATCAATATGTATTTGAGTTGGTACGAAACGATAATACAACCTACGATGAATTCCGTCTCAAAATCGTGAACAACGGTACAAACACCTCTGGTAACGACTTTGCAATCGACGATATCCAAATCTGGAAAGGTAAAGCACCTGTGCTCCCTTATCAAGGTGAAGTAAAGTGCGACCAGACCTCAGACAAAATCACCTCTGTGGTTCGCGTAAACTACACCAATACCGTAGCCGCCAACACCGACTTCTACTATCAGTGGCGCGACGAATCAACAGCCCATGGTACTACTCCGGCTCAGCCTTTGCAATTGAACTATTTGGTTAATCCTGCTACTACAGGCAAAACAGATCTTGGTACTAAATATGGTAAGATTGGCAGCAATTTGTTTAGAACCTATCCTGACGCAACTTTTGAATCAACTATGTTGAATCAAAACGGTGGCTATTTCCAAAAATTGAGCGACCTTATCACCGCAGCTGTGGCCAATACTGGTTCCTCAGATATGTACTATGGCTATGTAACAGAGACTGTCAACAACACCAGTGCTTACGTACTCTATATCGTTCACGTAACCGACCAAATGAAGAAAGGTATTGACTACACCGTTGAATTGGTTGCAGTTGATGGTAACAAAGACCCTATGTTCGGTCGTCTGGCTCAAGGTGCTTGCGGCTTCCAAAGTGCTATTACAGTAAACGTGCCTCAAGCACTCCGTATTGACGGTGAGGTAACCTATGAAAATGTAAATGGTGACCTTTGCGCTCAGCAAATCCACGAACTCAAACCTATCCTCAAAATCAACGTTGTTGACGATGATGCTCAAGAAGTAAACGAAGTGGAAGCACTCGTTCGTGCCGACTGGTTGAAGTTCCACCTCGGTACAGGCGCTAAGAATCCTTCTGCTTACGACTCAACAACAATCGTTACAGCTATCTATAACTTCCGCGATGAGTTCCCTAATGCAACCGATGTCAAGACCGTTAAGGCTCAAGGCAAACTCTCATTGGCAGAACTTCAGGTAGTTCAAAGCTTGGTAGCTGATGGTTATCTCGTACTCTATGAGAATGCTCACAACGAATACCTCAGCGCAGGCGAAAGCGTTAACTTGACCATCTTCCCAATCAATGGTACTGTAACAGCAAAAGACGGTGTTTCTCCATTGGTTGACAAATATGGCAACCCACTTCCAGGTGCAAACGTCTGCCTCGGTCAGATGACTACCACCATTTCAGCAAAACCAACAGCAACCGGTACTTTGAAATTCGGTAAACCATCTGGTCCTGGCATTAGTTATGATGGTGCTGATGCAGAAGCCGACAAACGTGTGGCTGCAACCCGTCTTTATGTCAGTGAGATCAGAAGCAAAGGTATCTTCATGGGTATCCGCAACAAGACCAATGTGCAGATCCAAAGCATTGAACTTGTTCCAGACTTTACTACTGACCCTGCCATCACTTCTGAAGTAAGCATTCTTGGCAATACTTATGACTTCAGCGGTTTCAATACAACCAATGGTTTGACTCTTACCCCAGCACAATTGAGCGCTGCAGGTTTGTTTGACGCCAATGGTGACCCAATCTTCAAAGAAGGTTACGAATACGCAATTCAAGCAACTTTCGGTATCGTCAGTGGTGCAGACCAAAACTGTCAGACTGGTACCAACTACTTCCTTGTAAAAGTAACTCCTTCATACGCTCTCTGGACTCCAATGGGTGGCAACACCGCATGGAACAATGATGCCAACTGGAGCACAGCCGACTCACAAGGCAATATTATCCGCCACAGCGGCTTCATTCCAGGTGTAAGCACCAATGTAATCGTTGCCAACGAAGACAACAACGTTTACCCAATTCTTCCTGATGCAATTGACGGTAAAGAACTCGGTTATCAGAAATATGTAGATTATGACTACTACTTTGCAAATGCAACTGCTCACGACATCTACTTCGATACCAAAGCAATGATGGGCAACCAACAGGTGCTCAAATACACCAACGCTTACATCGATATGGCTCTCCCAGCAACTCGCTGGAACCTCGTTGGTATGCCAATGCAGGGCATGTACTCAGGCGACTTCTACGTACCTGGTAACAATGACAACTCTGAACTCTTCGGTTCTGCTACTTACGACGGTAACTACAACGTTCGCTTCTGGCAGAAGATGTACAACACTGTAACAGCAGCCAACCACAACGTAAGTTGGAGCGGTACAACCCAAAGCACTATCCTTCAAGATCAGGGCAACTGGACAACCAACTTCAACGGCGTAGCTCAACAATACAACGCTGGTGCAGGTACAGCCGTTTGGCCTTACGATGCAGCCAAAGGCATTAACGACGAGGTAATCGTTCGCTTGCCTAAGACTGAGGATAAACTCTACTACTACAGCTACGGCAACCCAACCGGTAAGTTCGAGAATACTCCTCGTACTGACAACAGCGTGAAATTGGCTTACGACAAAGACAACTACACAGGCACATACACCTTGACAGTTGGTAATGGCGACTACTTCATCTTCGGTAACCCAACCATGGCTTACATCGATATTGAAGAGTTCCTCAAAGCTAACCGCAATCTCGCTCCAGAGTATCACTACTTCCACGCTGAAAAGGGTAACTCACAAGCTTGGACAGATTACGCAGGCACCAACACCAACTTGAACACAACCGACTATGGCGACCTTGTTCCTGGCTACATCGCACCACAACGTGCTATCATGGTTAAGGCTTCAAATTCAGTCAACACATCAATCACTGTTACCGTTCCAACAAGCGCAGTAACTACAAAACCTGTAGCTAAAACAGTAGCAGCTCCTGCAAGCACTCTCTACATGAAGTCTGTTGCCAGTGGTCACACAAGCTACGCTTCAATCAGCGAACAGTTCGATGCCAACGACAACTACAACGAGGAAGAAGATGCTAAGACAATGCTTGGCGACAACGGTCTTACCCCATCATCTCTCTACTCAGTAGCCGACAGCAGAGCTCTTGCAGTAAACACTCTCCGCAACATCAACAACGTACCAGTAGCAGTTTACGCCGAAAGCGCTACCACCGCCACCCTCTCATTCGAAGGTGCCGACAGCTTCGAAGGCTGCAGACTCTACCTCCACGATATGCTCTCTAACACCTCAACCCTCATCGAGAACGACGAACCTCTCACCATCTACACCACCAAGGAAGGCGAAGCAATCCGCTACTTCATCCAGAAAGTGGTAGACGAGACAACTGGTATCGACGTAACCGAAAACGGTGGTATCAACATCTTCGTTCAACCTGACGGCTCAATCACCGTAGCAAGCAACGATATGCTCAAAGAGGTGAACGTGTACAACGCAGCCGGTCAACGCATCCTTCACCAGACTGCTAACGACCAGTTCGTAGGTCTCTCATTGCCTGCCGGCGTCTATGCCGTTCAAGCTTTGACCGAGCACGAGAGCTACTCACAGAAAGTTGTTATTAAATAATAAATGAGAATCGTAGGACTATTAATTAGGAGAAAACAAACAATGAGAAAGATATTTTTGATGATCGTGTGCCTGGCGCTGCTGATGCCAGCAGTGCTCAAAGCACAAATCTATACATACGACGATGGCATGATGTACGAAGAGGATTACGCCCTCTTCGGCACAGAGACTCCATCAGAGCAATTCGGTGGTGCTCTCTCACACCTTGACATGGGACTCAACGTTAACGGTGGTTTGACCGGTCAAATCGTTCGTCCATTCGACAATGGCGGACGTCACTTTGACGAAGCAGGAACTGGTGACGTGGTGTTCCCTGGTGGTGACCCAACCAACCAGATTCCTCTCGGTTCAGGTCTTTGCCTGCTGATTGGCATTGCGTTGTTTGCAGTAGCACGCGCTTTACGTGTGCTTCTCAAAACAGAAAAATTGTAACAACTTATTATATTATTATCAGAGCGGAGTTCTATGAGATATAGAGCTCCGTTCGCCTTTTCTATATGTTATGAATTTTGTGTAACTTTGCACGGCGTTTGAGAAAGGCAGAACCTCTGCCCCAGCATACGCATGCAATGGTTTCAAACGCCCTAAGACAAAGCAAGGTTTATACTATGACTTTCATCCTTATTGCCATGTCGGCACTCCTCGTTATCGTAGGTTTGGTGCTGGTGTTTTCCAAGAAAGAGGACCTCAAACCCCAGAAAGAGGTGCCAGAAGACTGCTGCGGCGCTCACGACGTGTGCGAACGCGACCGTCTGCTGTCGTCAACAGACGAGATTGTCTATTTCGACGACGAGGAACTTGATGCCTTGGCTGGCAAGGACCCTTACACATTCACTGAGGAGGAATACGACGCAGTGGAGGAGGTGCTGTTCTCGCTGCGAGAATCAGACGTGGCAGGCTGGTTGCGTAGTTTGCAACTGCGTAACATCACATTGCCACAGGAACTGAAAGACGAGGCTTTACTCATCGTCAGTGAGCGTCGCATGGGCAACCACACAAACAACAACGTAAAACAATCAGACAAATGAATATAGAAGAACGTCAAAACGAAGTCATCGACGAGTTCTCACTCTATGATGACTGGATGGATCGCTACCAATACCTCGTAGAATTGGGTAATGCGCTCCCAGAGATGCCTTCCAAGGAGAAGACAGACCAGAACCTCATTGAAGGCTGTCAAAGCAAGGTGTGGCTCTCTGCACACTATAACAACGGTATCATCACTTATCAAGGCGACAGCGATGCCATCATCGTGAAAGGTATCGTCTCGTTGCTCATCAAAGTGCTCTCTGGTTCAACACCTGACGAGATTCTCAACTCCGACCTCCACTTCATCGATGCAATCGGACTGAAAGAGCACCTCTCGCCAACACGTTCCAACGGACTTGCCGCCATGATGAAGCAGATGCGCCTCTATGCGCTCGCTTTCAAAGCCAAAAACAGCTAACACTGCGACATTGCGTAACAATATAGCCGATTCCTTACGGGGTCGGCTTTTTTTGTCTTCATTTTTGAACGATGAACAGTTAATAATGAAGCATTGAAATTCCCTTTTGGGGAAGTCTTTGCCGAATCTTGCGCATGGTTTCCGCATTTTGTTGAAGTGTTTGAACGATTCGTTTCCTACTTTCCGCAAAATGTTTTTTAACTTTTACGATGCGTTCAATGGTTTCAACATTTTGTTGAACTGTGTGAACGATGCGTTTCCTGTGTCCAACATTTTGTTGAACTGTGTGAACGATGCGTTTCCTGACTCCAACATTTTGTTGAAACGTGTGAACGATGCGTTTCATGACTCCAACATTTTGTTGAAAGGTGCGAACGATGCGTTTCCTGTGTTCAACATTTTGTTGAAAGGTGCGAACGATGCGTTTCCTATGTTCAACATTTTGTTGAAAGGTGCGAACGATGCGTTT